>JBOHYM010000071.1:0-127097 GCA_050737735.1 Rhodanobacter sp.
GCCTACGTTCAGCATGATCTTGGTCGGCGGAGTGGGCATGTGGTCGAGCGCTACGTCGACCACGTCGATTTCGTGCAGTCCCGCGTACACGTGTCCGGTGTCGCCGTCGGCGCAACTGACGGTCACCGCAAGCCCATCGCGGAGCGCCTGGGTCGCGTTGCCGCAGCCGACCACGGCAGGAATGCCGAGCTCGCGCGCGATGATTGCCGCATGACAGGTACGCCCGCCGCGGTTGGTGACGATCGCGCTCGCGCGTTTCATCACCGGCTCCCAGTCGGGATCGGTCATGTCGGCGATCAGCACATCGCCCGGCTGCACCTTGTTCATGTCGGCCAGCGAGCGGATCACGCGGGCCTTGCCGGCACCGATCTTCTGGCCGATCGAGCGGCCTTCGGCGAGCACCTTGCCCTTTTCGTTGAGGCTGAAGCGCTCCAACTGGGTGGCATGCGCGCGTGACTTCACGGTTTCCGGGCGCGCCTGCACGATGTAGATCTTGCCGGTGTTGCCGTCCTTCGCCCACTCGATGTCCATCGGACGGTCGTAATGCTTCTCGATGATCAGCGACTGGCGGGCGAGCTCCTGCACGTCCTCGTCGTTGATGCAGAACTTGTTGCGCAGCTCGGCCGGGGTGTCCTCGGTTCGGACGCGTTCGCCCGGTGCGCTGGAATAGACCATGCGCAGCTGCTTGGCGCCGAGATTGCGGCGCAGCACGGCAGGCTTGCCGGCGCGCAGGGTCGGCTTGAACACGTAGAACTCGTCCGGATTGACCGCGCCCTGCACGACCATCTCGCCGAGGCCGTAGGAGCCGGTGACGAACACCACGTCGCGGAAGCCCGACTCGGTGTCCAGCGTGAACAGCACGCCGGAAGCGCCCACGTCCGAACGCACCATCAGCTGCACGCCGGCGGACAGGAACACGTCCTCGTGCTTGAAGCCCTGGTGCACGCGGTAGGCGATGGCGCGGTCGTTGTACAGCGAGGCGAAGACTTCCTTCACCTTGTGCAGCACGTCGTCGATGCCGACCACGTTGAGGAAGGTTTCCTGCTGGCCGGCGAACGAGGCATCCGGCAGGTCTTCGGCAGTGGCGGAAGAGCGCACGGCCACCGCAATATCGTCGGCGCCCGCGTCCTTGCACAGCTTGATGTAGGCCGCGCGGATCGCGTGTTCGAGCTCGGCGGGCAGGGCGGTATCGACGATCCAGCCGCGGATTTCCTTGCCGGCAGCGACCAGGGTATCGACATCATCGACATCGAGTGATGCCAGGCGATCCTGGATGCGTTTGGCGAGGCCGCTCTTCTCCAGATACTGCTGGAACGCGTCGGCCGTGGTGGCGAAGCCGCCAGGCACGGAGACACCGAGCTTGGCCAGGTTGCCGATCATCTCGCCCAGCGAGGCGTTCTTGCCACCGACCTTGCCGAGGTCAGTCATGCGCAGTTGGTCGAGCCAAAGCACCAGATCGTTCAAGGGTGTCTCCTCAAGAGCTTTTGATGGTTGTATGGATAAAGACATCGCAATGGGTGCTGCTAGCCGGCGCTGGGCAGGCTGCAAAGGACTGGTATTGTCCGCTGCCGATGATGCACAGCACAAGAAGACCATTGCCGCAGAATGTCATTCCAACGACATACCAGTCAGCCTGCGGTCAATCGACGACAGCGTTTTGCGCTTGAGTTAAGGTGCAGACAGACGCCTTCCAGTCCTCGGGTTCCTGTATGCACCGAACGGTTTTCTTCATCTCCGACTCCACTGGTATTACCGCGGAGACGATCGGCAACAGCATCCTGGCGCAGTTCGAGGGCGTGCAGTTCGACAAGCACCGGCTGCCGTTCACCGACAACGCCCACAAGGCGGAGACGGCTGCGTTGCGCATCAAGACCAATTACGCGCAAAGCGGGCAGCGCCCGATCGTGGTCAACACCATGGCCGAGCGGGCGCTGTGCGACATCGTGGCCGCCAGCGGTGCGTTGATGCTGGATGTGTTCGCACCGTTCATCGGCCCGCTGGAGGACGAACTGCATACCAAGCGTTCCGGTGCGGTCAACCGTTCGCATGGCATGGTCGATTTCGACAAGTACGAGGCGCGCATCAACGCGACGAATTACGCGCTCTCGCATGACGACGGCATCGACGTGAATTACGCCGAGGCCGACCTGATCCTGGTCGGCGTGTCGCGTTCGGGCAAGACGCCGACCTGTCTCTACATGGCCTTGCATTATGGCGTCAGCGCCGCCAACTATCCGCTCACCGACGAGGATCTCGAAAAGCTGGAGCTGCCGGTTCGCCTGCGCCCGTATCGGGATCGGCTGTACGGACTGACCATCGATCCGCAGCGACTGGCGCAGATTCGCGAGCAGCGCCGTGCAGGCAGCCGCTATGCCACCTTGAAGCAATGTCGCTGGGAGCTGGAGCAGGCCGACCGTCTGATGCGTCAGGCCGGCATTCCCAGCCTCAACACCACGCACGTATCGATCGAGGAGATCGCCAGCAAGATCTTTGACCGCTTCGGTATCGAGCGGACCATGTTCTGATTGCTGATGGAGTTGCCGCACCTGTCATGAGCGCCGTACTGGACAATCGCAACAGCCTGCTGCCGGGACGGTTCGAGTTCCTGATGGGGCTGTATGCGGAGAACTACCATCGGCTGACGCGCTTGTTCGCGCCGCAGCAACTCGCGCCCGGCCGTTATATCTCCGACGTGGACGATGGGCTCGACGTGCATCTGCATGTGCAGGAGTGCCACCCGTACACGTTGGAGCTGGAGCTTACCTACGGGTTTGTCGACGCTCATACGGGGCAGCGCGCGCCATCGGCACAATTGCGCATGTATACCGATGCGCATGTGGCCGAGGCGCTGCATTGTCATCCCGGGCGACACCTGTGGCAGGTGTTGGGGCCATTCACGCCGGCACACACGGTGTTCCAGCATCGACTGCGCATGAACGGGTTTCTCTCGCGCTGGCTGGAATACCTGGTCGAGCAGGGGCACTCCACCGGCACCCTGCAGCCACTACGCGAGCAAGACAAGTAAAACTCACAACAAAAAACCCGCACAAGGCGGGCTTTCCGTTTAGTGGCGGAGCGGACGGGACTCGAACCCGCGACCTCCGGCGTGACAGGCCAGCATTCTAACCAACTGAACTACCGCTCCACATTTCCTGCAGCTACAACTTCCAGCTTCAACCTGTTTCGCATCGCTGCGATTGCGGGCCAACTTGGCGTCCCCACGGGGATTCGAACCCCGGTCGCCACCGTGAAAGGGTGATGTCCTAGGCCTCTAGACGATGGGGACAATTTAAGTTGGTGGAGCCAGGCGGGATCGAACCGCCGACCTCCTGCATGCCATGCAGGCGCTCTCCCAGCTGAGCTATGGCCCCGCCGCTGGAAGCCCGAAAGAATAGGTCCGGGTCCGATATCCGTCAAGCTTTTTTTCACGTTCGGCGAACGAAAAGATTGAGGGTCATCGCGGCAGCGGTCGATGATCGGGCGGAGGCCGATCATGGTTCGTTTAAGCTGCAGTGATCCTGCGCCTGACGAGTTGATGCATGCACGAAATCGGTTTCATTCGCGACCTTGCCATGGTGATGCTGGTGGCCGGTGCCACCACGATCCTGTTCCAGCGCCTGCGTCAGCCGGTGCTGCTGGGCTACATCCTGGCCGGCGTGCTGATCGGCCCGCATACGCCGGGCATGCTGGTGGCCGATCCGCGCGCGATCGATGACATCTCCAATCTGGGCGTGGTGCTGCTGATGTTCACGCTGGGGCTGGAGTTCAGCGTGCGCAAGTTGCGCGAGGTCGGTATCGGCGTGCTGGCCGTGGCGGTGGGCGAGGTCGGCTTGATGCTGTGGATCGGTGCCGGCATCGGCGGCCTGTTCGGCTGGAAGGGCATGGACGCGTTGTTTCTCGGCGCGATCATCTCGCTGTCGTCGACCATGGTGGCCACCCGCACGCTGGCGGAGAGTGGCCAGCGGCATCGGCGCTTTGCCCAGCTCGTGGTGGGCCTGCTGGTCGCCGAGGACATGCTGGCGATCGTCATGCTGACCCTGCTGACGGCAGTCGCGATTGGCGGCTCGGTGCAGGCGGAGGTGGCATTCACGCTGATCGGCCATCTGGGCCTGTTCGTGGTGGTGGGCATGATTCTCGGCCTGCTGCTGTTGCCGCGACTGGTCGATTACGTGGCCGGCTTCGGTCGCGATGAAACACTGCTGGTCAGCGTGCTGGGCATCTGCTTCGGCACCAGCCTGCTGGCGGCCTGGATGGGTTTCAGCGTTGCCCTGGGGGCGTTCCTGGCCGGGGCGGTGGTGGCCGAATCGCGCAGCGTGGGGCGCGTGCTGCATCTGGTGGAACCGCTACGCGACATGTTTGCGGCGCTGTTTTTCGTGGCGATCGGCCTGAAGATCGATCCCGCGATGCTGCTGCAGTACGCACTGCCGGCCCTGTTGATCGCGGTGGCCGTGATTGTCGGCAAGACACTGGCATGCAGCCTGGGCATCTTCGTGGTCGGTCACGATGCGCGCACCGCGCTGCGCTCGGGTCTGGGCATGGCGCAGATCGGCGAATTCTCGTTCGTGATCGCCACGCTCGGACTTTCGCTGGGCGTGATCAGCGATTTCATCTATCCGATCGCGGTGGCGGTGTCGGTACTGTGCATGGCCGCATCGCCCTACCTGACGCGCTCGGCGGATGGGTTGGCGAACGGCCTGCACCGGGTGACGCCGCGCTCGCTCCGGCTGCTCGCGACCAGTTACAGCGGCTGGCTGGAAAACCTCAAGCCGGTCAACGAGAACGCGGCGATCGCGGCGATCTTCCGCCGGCTGCTGTGGCATATCGCGGTCAATGTGTTGCTGGTGGTCGCGCTGTTCATGGCGGGGGCCTATATCAATGCGCACAACTGGAGCTGGTTTACGACGTTCGGCATCGATCGTGACCTGCGCCACACGCTGATCTGGGCCGGCGCCCTGTTCCTGTCCCTGCCGATGCTGATCGCGGTGTACCGCAAGGCCGAGGCGCTGGGCATGCTGCTGGCCGAGATCGGCATACGCGAACGGTTTGCCGGGTCATACACGCAGGCCATCCGCAACGTGCTGGCCCGGATCATCCCGCTGGTGACCCTGCTGGGGCTGGCGCTGCTGGTCAGCGTGCTGGGTTCGACCATCCTGCCGCCGCGCAGCATTGCGCTGTCGCTGGTGGTGATCGGCGTGCTGCTCGCGGTGATGCTGTGGCGCGGCCTGGTGCAGATGCATGCGCGCCTGCAGGCAGCACTGAAGGAAACCCTGGACAAACCCGGGCCGTCCGCCGGCGGTCAGGACTGATCAGCCGGTCACGGTAACGTTGCAATGAACCTTTATGCTGCCTGACGGTCGGAGCCTCACAACGTTGCCAAGACCGGTACAAGCACCGCACAATGCGAGGCCTGCCTCCATCGGGGGGGCCCGGCCGGCAACGCCGGCATATCCAAACACGAGGGAGTTTCGAATGAAGTATTTTCTGCGTCCCACGCTGACGGCCGCCGCGATGGCCGTTGCGCTTGGCATGACTGCTGGCGTGTACGCTCAGACCGCCAAGACCACTGCCGCTGCCCCCGCAGGCACGGTCGACAAGGCCAAGGCCAGCTATGTGGTGGGCTGGGAAATCGCATCCCAGGTTCCGCCGATCATGCGTGACGAACTGGATGCGGCGGCCGTGGGCCGTGCCGTGCAGGCTGCGCTGTCCGGTCAGAAGCCGAGCATGAGCGAAGCCGAAGCCAAGCAGGTGCACGACGCGTTTATGGCCAAGATCCAGGCCAAGTATCAGGCTGAAATGGTCCGGCTCGGCACCAAGAACAAGGCCGATGGCGACGCCTTCCTGGCCAAGAACAAGACCGCTCCGGGCGTGAAGACCACCGCTTCGGGCCTGCAGTACCAGGTGCTCAGCCAGGGCACGGGTGCCCGTCCGGGTCCGAACGACACGGTCGAGATCAATTACACCGGTACCTTCGTCAACGGTGAAGTGTTTGACGCCTCGGCCAAGCACAACCCGCCGGGTGCCGCCAAGATCCCGCTGGCTGGCGTGATTCCGGGCTTCCGCGAAGGTCTGCAGTTGATGCAGGCAGGTGGCCATTACAAGCTGTTCATTCCGTCGGCGCTGGCCTACGGTGCCGAGCCGCAGCCGCCGATGCAGCCGAACCAGACGCTGATCTTCGACGTGACCCTGGTCAGCACCGGTCCGACGCCGGCTGGCGCTGCACAGGGCGGCGCCCCGGGTGGCGGCCAGTAATACCGTTTTACGGTTCTGATGCAGTAGAAGGGCGCGGAGTCATCCGCGCCCTTCTGTTTTTGTGATCGTCAGTAGCGTTCGCTGCGCGGTTAGAATAGGGCGTTTACGCTTGAAGGATCATCGCAACGATGATGAAGGTCACCATCTTCGGTACCGGCTATGTCGGACTGGTCACCGGCGCCTGCCTGGCCGAAATGGGCAATCACGTGATCTGCGTCGATGTCGATGCGGCCAAGATCGAGCGCCTGAAGCGCGGCGAGATCCCAATCTACGAGCCGGGGCTGGAATCGATCGTCAGGCGCAACCACGCCAGCGGCCAGCTTGATTTCACCGTCGATGCGGCTCCTGCGATCGCACATGGCGAGGTGATCTTCATCGCCGTGGGCACACCGCCGGATGAGGATGGCAGCGCCGACCTGAAGTACGTGCTGACGGTGGCCGGGACGATAGGCCGGCATCTGGATCGCTACACGGTGGTGGTGAACAAGTCGACCGTGCCGGTCGGCACGGCGGACCGGGTGCGAGAGGCGGTGGCGTCGGAACTGGTCACGCGCAACGCCACGATCGGGTTCGATGTGGTGTCCAATCCGGAATTCCTGAAGGAAGGCGCGGCGGTGGAAGACTGCCTGCGGCCGGATCGCATCATCGTGGGTGCTTCCAGCGAGCGTGCGGTGGCGGTGCTACGCAAGCTGTATGCGCCGTTCAATCGCAACCACGAGCGCATGGTGGTGATGGACGAGCGCTCGGCCGAGCTGACCAAGTACGCCGCCAATGCGATGCTGGCGACCAAGATCAGCTTCATGAACGAGATCGCGAATATCGCCGAGCGCGTCGGCGCCGACGTGGAGCTGGTACGCCAGGGTATCGGCTCCGATCCACGCATCGGCTATCATTTCATCTATCCGGGTGCCGGTTACGGCGGCTCGTGCTTTCCCAAAGACGTGCAGGCACTTGAACGTACCGCACGCAGCTACGGCTACGACGCACGCCTGCTCGAGGCTGTTGAAGCAGTGAACCTGCAGCAGAAGGCCAAGTTGTTCGAACTGATCTCGCGCCATTTCGATGGGCAACTGAAGGGCCGCACGGTCGCGCTGTGGGGGCTGGCGTTCAAGCCGAACACCGATGACATGCGCGAGGCTTCCAGTCGGCGCCTGATGGAGGCGTTGTGGGAGGCAGGCGCGAACGTGCGCGCGTTCGATCCCGAGGCCCGAGAGGAAACCCGCCGGCTGTACGGCGAACGCGACGACCTGGTGCTGTGCGAGCACGCTTACGATGCCCTGCAGGGTGCCGATGTGCTGGCCGTGGTCACCGAGTGGAAGGCGTTCCGCAGTCCGGATTTTGCGCGGATCCGTGCCGCACTGGCGGAGCCGGCGATCTTCGATGGCCGCAATCTGTACGATCCGGCAGCGGTGGAAGAAGCTGGCCTGGCCTATTACGGCATCGGTCGTGGCCGCAGCCTGCGGATGCCCCGATGAACGCAAACGATGCGGTTGTGCAACGGCTCGACGAGATGGAGGTGAAACTCACCTTCATCGATGACACCGTGCAGGCACTGGCGACCGCGGATGCCCAGCTGTCGCTGCGCATTGCCGCGCTGGAGCGCGCCTTGCGTGAACTGCGTGGCGAACTCTCCGCGATGCGCGTCGCACAGGCGGACGATCCGCACAACGAGCCGCCGCCCCCGCATTACTGATTCAACCGATTACCACGGATCATTCTCATGGCCGATTCCCTGCGCGATCAGCTGCTCAAGAGCGGTATCGTCAAACAGGTTCAAACAAACCGCGCCGCAGACCGGCCCCGCGAAGACCGGCGGCCTGCATCGCCACCATCCGGCAAGCCTGCGCGCAAGGGCGGCAAGCCGCATGCCCCGCCGTTCGCCTCACGGCCACCGCGGCAGAGTCAGGAGGACATCGATCTGGCCAAAGCCTATGCGATACGCGCGCAGACCGAGGCGAGTGAGCGCAAGCGTACCGAACAGGAGGTGGCGGAGCAGGCCCGGCTGCGGCGTGAGCGCAAGCTCAAGATCCAGCAACTGCTCGATGGCAAGACGCTGAACAAGGCCGAGGCCGATCAACCGCGCAATTTCGAATACGGCGGCAAGATCCGCCGGGTACACGTCGATGCGGCGCAGCTGGTTGCGCTCAATGCCGGTGAACTGGGTGTAGTGCAACAAGGTGGCCGTTATCTGCTGGTCAGCCGTGACATCGCCGAGCAGGTGCGCGATATCGATGCACACCAGCTTGCCTTGCTAGTCGACCCCGCCGCCGCTGGAGTGGGTGACGACGGGGTGCCAGACGATCTGATGTGGTGAGTGCATTCAGAGGTCGGAACGTGTAGCCGCTTTCCATCAAAACGCCCGGCCATGGCCGGGCGTTTTGATGCGAACGTCTGCGCTACTGCTCAGCTCGTCGGCGCTGTCGGCAACTCGAAGCCGCTCTGCGCCAGCGCCGGATGATCCCAGCCGTTCTTTGGCTTGAAGCGGTCGCCATAGCGCTGGGCCAGCTGCTCCAGTGTTGCCTTGAGCTTGTCGACGCCTTCGCTGCGTGCGTACTGGATCGGACCACCACGGAACGGCGCAAAGCCGGTGCCGAAGATCACCCCGGCGTCGAGCAGGTCGGCATCGTCGACCACGCCGTCGGCGAGGCAGGCGATCGCCTCGTTGACCATCGGCAGGATCATGCGTTCCTGCAGGTCCGGCGGCGTCACATACTCTTTGTCGACCTCGGGTTTCTGCGGTTTGCCGTCCTGCCAGACGTACAGGCCCTGGCCATCCTTCTTGCCGCGCTTGCCGGCTTCAATTTTGTCGTCCAGGCCCGCTGGCACTTCCAGCCCGAGGAACGGCGCCAGCTCCTTGCCGACCGAGGCACAGACATCCAGTCCCACGGTGTCGGCCAGTTCGATCGGCCCCATCGGCATGCCGAATTTCTTCGCTTCGCGATCCAGCACCGGGCCGGGCACGCCCTCGCTGTACAGGCGCATCGCTTCCAGCAGGTAGGGCATCAGGATGCGATTGACCAGGAAGCCCGGCGTGCCCTTGACCGCCACCGGCAGCTTGCCGATCGCCTTGCAGAATGCCAGTGCGCGCTTCTCGATCGCCGGATCCAGCTGATCGTGCCGCACGACCTCGACCAGCGGCATCTGCGCCACCGGGTTGAAGAAGTGCAGGCCGAGAAAGCGCTGTGGTGCCTTGAGGTTCTTGCGCAGCTCGTCCAGGGGAATACTGGAGGTGTTGCTGGCGAGAATCTCGTCGCTCTGGAATTGCGGCTCGAGGCTGGCGTACAGCGCCTCCTTCGCCTCGGTGCTTTCGAAGATCGCCTCGATGGCGAGGTCGGCTGTGGCCACGCCCTTGCCTTCGACATCGGCGCGCAGGCGCCGGACGGTTGCCTCGACTTGCTCCGGCGCCTTCAGTTTCTTTTCGTACAGCTGGCGGGCACGATCCAGCGCAGGCTGGATGAATTTCATCTCGCGATCCTGCAGGGTCACCTCGAAACCCTTGAACGCGGCCCACGCGGCAATGTCGCCACCCATTACGCCAGCGCCGACCACATGCACATGCTTGATGCCTGGATCCGTACCGCTGCCCTGGGCCTTCAGGCGTTCCTGCAGGAAAAAGATGCGGATCAGGTTCTGCGCGGTCGGTGTTTTCGCTAGCTTGGCCACCGAACGTGCCTCCAGCTTCAGCCGCTGCTGGATGCTGGAGCCGCCGCGTTTCCACACGTCGATCATCGCGAACGGCGCGGGATAATGTTCCTTGCGTACCTTCGCTGCGGTCTGCTTGAGCACGATCGGGGCGAGGATCTGCCGAGCCAGCCAGGTATTGCTGGCCCAGGCCTTGGCGCGCCGCGCGAAGGGCTGCGACTGCGGCCGGCGCAGCAGCAAGCGTGCTTCGACCAGCAGCTCTTCGGGACGGGCCAGGCGATCGACCACGCCCAGTGCCAGCGCGCGCCTGGCCGATAGCGATTTGCCGGTGAGCATCAGCGGCAGTGCTTCGGTGGCGCCGATCAGGCGCGGCAGCCGCGCCGTACCACCCCAGCCTGGATGGATGCCGAGCATCACCTCGGGCAGCGCGATCCGGGTCTTGTCGTCATCGGCCGCGATGCGCAGGCGACAGGCCAGGATCAGTTCGGTGCCACCACCCATGCAGGTGCCGTGCACGGCCGCCACCGTGGGGCAGGGCAGGCGCGCCAGCGCTTCGTACACGCGCTGGCCGTGCTCGATGTTTTCCAGCACGGTGTCGTGCTTCGCATAGTCGACGAAGGCCTTGATGTCGGCGCCGACTGCAAAGCCCGCCGGCTTGGCCGAATGAATGATGACGCCGGCTGGCTTTTCGATCGCCAGCCGTTCGACGATCTGTTCGAGTTCGTCCAGCACCGCGCGGGAAATCGCGTTGACGCTGCTGTCGGCACGGTCGAGGGCCAGCGTGACGATGCCATCGTCACCTTCGCTGGTCTTCCAGTGGTTGAAGCGCAGTCCTTCGAACATGGCGGGTACGGGCGTGATGGAGGAGCTCCGAACCATACCGTCCTGCTGCCGCGATTGCGAGATGTGACGGCGTTGCTTGACCGGGCCGTGAGGCGGGTATGAAATCGCGCCATCGCCGGAAATCTGGTCTGCCAGGCATGGCCGGCCGGCCCGGAGCATCCGGGCGCGGGCTGCCTGACTGGACAATGGAGCGGTCCGGCGTGGTTCAATGAGCCACGCTTAGGATCCGGACGGATTCCATGGGCCGGCCGCCAGTCGAGGATGGATCCGGTTTCCTCACTATCACAGGCACCGCAGGACGGGGACGCAATGACTTCCGTGATGGCCTCCGCCCCACCGCAAGCCGGAGCTGAGATCTTTGATCGCATCCTGGCGGCACCCAGCGGCCTGGTCGTGCTGGACAGCAAGGATGTGCACGCGCTGATCGACCAGTTCCGCACGCTGGCCCGGCACACCGGCCAGGCCGTCTACCTGTGGCAGCCCGATACCGGCCTGGGCAGCCTGCGCGATGCCCATGTGCGGGTACCGGATTGCCAAAGGCTGGGCAATGCGCTGCGTTACATGCAGCAGAGCATGCATTTCGGCGTCTATTTCCTGGTTGGTCTGGAACTGCCGTTGTCGGCGATGGACGCCACCTTGCTGCGCCAGCTGGCCCGTGCGCCGAAAGAGCATCTACGGCGTGTGGTGCTGATCGATGCACCGGCGACGCTGATCGAGCATCTGGGCAGCGTGGCAGCCCGCGTGAGCAGCGAGGACAGCCAGCCGCGGCGCCTGCGCCTGCGCGATGGCCGTTGGCTGGTATGAAGCTGGATACCTTGAAGCCGGATACTTTCAGGCAGGCAGGCGCATGAATTCAGGCATTCTGGTAGTTGCCGCCCAGCGCGAATTGCGCCGCAACCTGTTCGATGCACTCGATCAGGCTGGCTATCCGCAGATCCACAGTGCACGCGATGTATCGCACGCGGCGATCCTGCTGGAAGGGCGTCCGCCGCTGCCGCCGCTGCAATTGATCGTGGCGGTACTGGCCGGCGATCAACAGCAGGCGCGCAGCGTCTGTGAGCAGTTGCGCCGGTTGCCGGGTGGATCCGATACACCGCTGATCGTGGTACTGGCCGAGGAGGCGACGATCAACCCTGCCGACCTGCCGCCCGGCATCACCGACTGGCTGTCGGCCGCGCAGATCGGCACCGAGCTGGTGCCGCGCTGGCGCCGCTCGCAGCAGACAGGGCCGAACCGACCCAAGGCGCCTGCGCCTGTCAGTGACGTGCATGAGGACTACCGCTATGTGTTCGAGGAAGGCAACAGCGAATGGCTGATTGTCGACGCTGGTAGCGGCTGCCTGCTGGAGGTCAGTCCGACGGTGGCCAGGCACAGTCGCCTGCATGCCAGCCAGTGGGAAGGATTGCCGCTGTCCGACGTGCTGCGATTCGAGGGCATCCCGCTCGCACAGGTGCTGGCCGAAGCCAATCGCAACTGGTATCCGTGTCAGCGCAAGTCGGTGCAGGGTGCCGATACCGGCCAGGCCAGTGCGCGACGCATTCGTCATGGCGGACACGATGCACTGGCGCTGATGTTCCGCAGCGATCGCGCCGATCTGCGCGCCGAGGCGGCGCTGTCGCTGCTGTCGCGCATCTTCGCTTCGAGCAGTGGCGTCGATGCGCAGGGGGCGGCCGGTCGTCTGCTGTTCGACGAATTGGGGCTGGACTATCTGACTGTCTGGTCGGCACGTCAGGATGGTGCCGAAGGGCCAGCGCAGTTGCTGCAATTGTGGAACGGCGATGATCCGGTATGGCCGCCGGCGCAACTGCAGAGCTCGCTGCAGCTGGTGCTGGGTGGCAAGTCCATGCTTTACCGGGCCGACGCGAAGCGGCTGTTGCCGATCGACCCACTGGTACAGCAGCTCGATCTGGCCGGCTTCGCCGGCTTGCCGCTGTACGACGAAAGGCACACCGTGCTCGGTGCCATGCTGGCCGGAAGCCGTCGCGGATTCGGCGAAATGGGCATCACCGAACCGGTGCTGCGTTGCTCCGCGGCCCGTTTTGCGCAGGTACTGGAGCTGGGGCGCACGCGCGAGCAGGGCCGTGCAGAAGGCCTGGTCGATGCCTTGACCGGGTTGCCGAACCGGTTGCTGTTCAATGACCGGCTGGAAACGATCATCCGCGAGGCGATTCGCAACGGCGAATGCTTCGCGGTGCTGTTCGTCGATCTCGATCGTTTCAAGGCGATCAACGACACCTACGGTCATGCCGCCGGTGACCAGGTGCTGCGGACGGTGACGCAGCGCCTGTGCGGCAGCATCCGCGCCTCCGACACGGTGGCCCGCTATGCCGGCGACGAGTTCACCATCGTGTTGCGGCATATCGTCAAGAACGACGATGTGCTGCGCGTGGCCGAGAAGATCGTGCAGGTGATGGAGGCGCCGCTCTACCTCGACGACGGCACTGAAGTGCAGGTCACCGCGTCGATGGGCCTGAGCTTCTTCCCGGACGATGCCGGTGATGCCCAGACCCTGCTCGAACACGCCGATGAGGCGATGTACGCAGCCAAGCATCTCGGCCGCAACAATTTCCAGATCTACGAAGTGAGTCCGGAGTACGCGCAGGAACACGGCATGGCGCTGAAGACCCGCCTGCGTCACGCCGAAGGCAATGGCGAGCTGCGGGTGGTCTACCAGCCGCAGGTCGACGCCGAGAGCGAGGACATTGTCGGCATGGAGGCGCTGGTGCGCTGGGAGCACCCGGAGCAGGGCATGATCAGCCCGGCCGTGTTCATTCCGCTGGCCGAGGAAAGCGGTCTGATCGTCTCGATCGGCGAATGGGTGATGCGTACCGCCTGTCAGCAGGCAAGGGAGTGGGAGCAGCGTTACGGCTTGCGCCTGCGGCTGGGCGTGAATCTGTCGGCGGTGCAGCTGATGGAAGCGAAACTGCTGGATACCGTGACCCGGGTGCTGCGCGAGACCGGCCTGGATCCCACCCTGCTGGAGCTGGAGATCACCGAGAGCATCAGCATCAAGCAGGCACCGAACCTGGTCGAGAACCTGCATGGACTGCACCGGCTGGGCTGCCATATCGCGATCGACGATTTCGGTACCGGCGCGGCATCACTGGATTACCTGCGCCGGCTGCCGGCCGACCGCATCAAGATCGATCAGAGTTTCGTGCGCAATATCGGCGTCGATCCCGATGACGAGGCGATCGTGCGTGCCACCATCGAGATGGCGCATCGGCTGAAGCGTGCCGTGGTGGCGGAAGGTGTGGAGATCGAACAGCATCTGCAGTTCCTGCGCAGCCATGGTTGCGACGAGTTGCAGGGTTATCTGTTCTGCCGTCCGCTGCAGCCGGTCAGCTTCGACAAGTTGCTGGCCGAGCGGCAGCGTCTGCTGGAAGTGCAGGTCGCCGAAACGGCTTGAGCCGCCGGCCGGTGGCCCCATAACAGGCATGGACCTGTTGCCGGGCGCGAGGACGCGCCCGGGTTCCGGCATGACAACCCGTGAACGGGCCGTGCGTTATGGTTGAATCGGTCGCGCGCGGGCTGAACTTGCGCGATCGACGGCGGTCTGAACGGCGCATTCAGTTCCCAACAAGTTCCCGCAGCGGATGACGGCATTGACGACGGATACGGCCCGGATGGGCGAAAACGAACTGGATCGCGCGCTGGTCGAACGCGTCCAGCATGGGGACAAACGGGCCTTCGACCTGCTGGTGCGCAAGTACCAGCACAAGGTGATCGGGCTGGTGTCGCGCTATGTGAGGAGCTATGCCGAGTGCGAGGACATCGCGCAGGAATCGTTTATCCGTGCATGGCGGGCGATCGGTTCGTTTCGTGGCGACAGCGCGTTCTACACCTGGCTGTACAAGATCGCGGTGAACACGGCCAAGAACCACCTGGTGGCGATGGGGCGGCGTCCGCCCACCGACGATATCGACGCCGAGGACGCCGTATTCATGGCCGGTGCCGAGCGCATGCACGACAGCGCCACGCCCGAGCGCGAGATGATGCGCCAGGAAATTGAACAATCCGTGTTTTCCACTGTCCAAGCCCTGCCCGAGGAGCTGCGGACAGCCATCACGCTGCGCGAGGTGGATGGCCTCAGCTACGATGAAATCGCCGAAGCAATGGGCTGCCCGATCGGCACGGTGCGTTCACGCATCTTCCGGGCACGCGAGGCAATAGACGAGAAGCTGCGGCCCCTGTTGTCGGACCGCGAGGATCAGACATGAAGCAGGCAGGCATGAACCAGGCAGATATGAATCAGAATGTCCGGGAAGACCTTTCCGCCGGCATCGACGGCGAGTTGTCGAACGAGCAGCTGCGTTTTCTGCTGCGTCGGATCGACCACGATGCGTCGCTGCAACAGGCGTGGGCGCGCTACAACCTCGCCCGTGACGGTTTGCGCAGGCAATTGCCGACGCTGGCCGCTCCCGGTTTTGCCGCCCGGGTAATGCTGGCGATCGAGCAGGAATCGATGCCGGTTGCTGCTCCCCGACGTCATCATCACTGGCTGCGCTGGTCCGCAGGCGGTGCGATTGCCGCGAGCGTAGCGGTGGCTGCCCTGATGGTCACCCAGCCGACCGGCGATACCGAGCGCAACACCACCGCAGCATTGCCCGCTCAGCAACAGACCCATGCAATCGCACAAGCCGTGCCAGCCAGCCGGCCGGCCACCCCGGCGGCGGTACCGCCGTGGCTGAGCGGCAATTCCGCCGGCCTGCTCAGCCAGCAGGCATCGGCCACGCTGGGTGCACCGTTCGACGTGAACCAGCCGGTTTATACCCGTCGCCTGTCGGCGTATCCGTCGCTGCCCCGTTACCGGACGCTCGACAACAAGGATGGCAGTTATCTGCTGCTGCTGGATCCTGCGCAGCAGGTCACGCCGGCAAATAGCTCGCGCCAGGCTGCCACCGTCGCGCAGTAAGAGGAACCCGCGTGTGTCTGTCCGCGGGTTGTTCCCGTCCATCGCCTGCTCCGCCCAGCCAGTCAAACCGGTCGGGCGTGGCGGTGTGCGCATGATGCGATACCGCGTAATCCGAATTCAATCGAGCCCGAAAGTCATCCAACCGTAAAAATCTTCCGGGCCGAGTCAACCAAGGAGGAGTCATGAATCGTTCCATCTTGCGCACCCTCGTGTGCTCGGCATTGATCAGCGTTGCCGCCATCGGTGGCGTGCAGGCGCAACCGGCACCCAGCGCCGCGGCGTTGCCGGATTTCACCGGCATCGTGGAGAAGAATGCGGCTGCCGTGGTGCACGTCGAGGCCCGCTATACGGGTGAAACATCCCAGAAAAGTCAGGCTGCAAGTGGGCAGTCGATGCCGGGGCAGGGCAACCCGGACGATCCGCAGGCCGAATTCTTCCGGCGCTTCTTCGGCATGCCGATGATGCCGTCGCCGCAGGAACAGAAACATACCTCGCTCGGCTCGGGCTTCATCATTTCCGCTGACGGTTACATCCTCACCAACAACCATGTCGTCGATCATGCGGACAAGGTCACCGTGCGCCTGCAGGACCACCGTACGCTGACCGCCAAGGTCATCGGCACTGATCCCACCTATGACATCGCCCTGCTCAAGGTCGACGCCGGCGGCAGCCTGCCGACGGTGTCCATTGGTGATTCGCGCGCGCTCAAGGCGGGCCAGTGGGTGCTGGCGATCGGCTCGCCGTTCGGTTTCGATTACACGGTGACGCAGGGCATCGTCAGCGCGGTGGGGCGCAATCTGGGCGAGCAAGACCAGGCGTACACCTCGTTCATCCAGACCGACGTGCCGATCAATCGTGGCAATTCCGGTGGTCCGCTGTTCAACCTGCAGGGCCAGGTGGTCGGCATCAATTCGCAGATCTATTCCAATACCGGCGACTACATGGGCGTGTCGTTTGCGATCCCGATCGATGTGGCGATGAATGCGGTGCAGCAGATCAAGAGCAAGGGCTACGTGTCGCGCGGCATGCTCGGCGTGACCGTGCAGGCGGTTACCGACGACATGATCAAGGCGTTCAAGCTCGACAATGGCGCTGGTGCCGCGGTGGTCGACGTTACTGCCGGCAGTGGCGCGGCCAAGGCGGGCATCCAGGTCGGCGACATCATTCTCAGCTACAACGGCCAGGTGCTGCAGCAGTCCGCGGATCTGCCGCCGCTGGTGGGCATGACCAAGCCGGGCAGCAAGGTACCGGTCGAGCTCCTGCGCAACGGCAAGAAGCACACTCTCGAGGTCACCATTACTGAAACTTCGCGCGATCAGGCTGCAGCGAACAAGCCGGGCGCGGCACCCTCGGCACAGGGCGGTGCCGCCGCGCTGGGTCTGACCGTGCAGCCGCTGGACAATGACACCCGCAAGCAGCTCGGACTGAATCCGGGGCAGGGCGTGGTGATCAGCGATGCCAGCGGCGCGGTCGCGGCACAGGCCGGTCTGCAGACCGGTGACGTGATCCTGATGGTCAACCAGCAGAAGATCGGCAACGTGGCCGAGTTCCAGGCCGCGACCAGGGATGTGAAGGGCGGTAGCACGGTGCTGCTGCTGGTGCGCCGCGGCGAGCAGAGCCAGTTCATCGGCCTGACCGTACCGGACAACAAGTAACCGGGCCTGGCGCGGGTGTCCGGCAGGGACATCCGCGCCAGCGGCCTGATGCGGTGGCAACGGCGGGTTCCATGCGATAATAGGGGGTTAGCGTCGCCCGAGGGCGGCGCGCTGTCATGCATGGTGCGTGGTGGCAGAACCCAAGCCAGACAGGCCATCCGCGCTCCATGGAATTGATCCGCAACTTCTCCATCATTGCCCATATCGACCACGGCAAGTCGACCCTCGCCGATCGCATCATCCAGATCTGCGGCGGCCTGGCCGACCGCGAGATGGAAGCGCAGGTGCTGGACAACAATCCGATCGAACGCGAGCGTGGCATCACGATCAAGGCGCAGTCGGTGTCGCTGCCGTACACGGCGCGTGATGGCAAGACCTATCAGCTGAACTTCATCGATACGCCGGGACACGTCGACTTTTCCTATGAAGTCAGCCGTTCGCTGGCGGCCTGCGAGGGCGCGCTGCTGGTGGTGGATGCCGCGCAGGGTGTCGAGGCGCAGTCGGTGGCGAACTGCTACACCGCAGTGGAGATGGGCCTGGAAGTGGTGCCGGTGCTGAACAAGATCGACCTGCCAACCGCCGACGTCGAGAAGGTGAAACTCGAAATCGAGGCGGTGATCGGGGTCGACGCCACCGACGCGGTAGCGATCAGCGCGAAGACTGGCCTGAACGTAGTCGAGGTGCTGGAGGCGATCATCGCCCGCATCCCGCCGCCGAAGCCGCGCGACACTGACCGGCTGCAAGCGCTGATCATCGATTCGTGGTTCGACAACTATCTCGGCGTGGTGTCGCTGGTGCGCGTCATGCAGGGCGAGATCAAGCCCGGCGACAAGTTGCTGGTGATGTCGACAGGTCGCACGCATGAAGTCGGCGATGTCGGCGTGTTCACACCCAAGCGCAAGAAGCTGGACAAGCTCGGCGCCGGCGAGGTGGGCTGGATCAACGCCTCGATCAAGGACGTGCACGGCGCTCCGGTGGGCGACACGCTGACCCATGCCGGCAAGCCGGCCGACAAGCCGCTGCCCGGTTTTCAGACCATGCAGCCGCGCGTGTTCGCTGGCCTGTTCCCGGTGTCCTCGGATGACTATCCGGCGATGCGCGAGGCGCTGGACAAGCTGCGCCTCAATGATGCTGCGTTGTTCTTCGAGCCGGAGTCTTCGGAGGCGATGGGTTTTGGCTTCCGCTGCGGCTTCCTCGGCATGCTGCACATGGAGATCGTGCAGGAGCGACTTGAGCGCGAATACGATCTGAACCTGATCACCACTGCGCCAACCGTGGTCTATGAAGTGCTCAAGACCGATGGCTCGATCCTGATGCTGGACAACCCGGCCAAGCTGCCGACGAATTCCAGCCTCGTGCAGGAAATCCGCGAGCCGATCATTGTTGCCAACATCCTCACGCCGCCGGACTACATCGGCAACATCATCACCCTGTGCGAGGAAAAGCGCGGCGTGCAGCGCTCGATCCAGTATCTGGCGACCCAGGTGCAGATCAGCTACGAGATGCCGTTGGCCGAAGTGGTGATGGACTTCTTCGATCGGCTGAAATCCGTCTCGCGCGGCTACGCCTCGATGGACTATCACTTCGATCGCTTCGAGGCCGGCCCGTTCGTGCGCACCGATGTGCTGATCAACGGCGAACGCGTCGATGCGCTCAGCCTGATCCTGCATCGCAGCCACGCTGATCGGAAAGGTCGCGAACTGGTCGAGCGCATGAAGGATCTGATCCCGCGCCAGCAGTTCGACGTGGCGATCCAGGCGGCCGTGGGTGCGCAGATCATCGCGCGCTCCACCGTGAAAGCCTTGCGCAAGAATGTTCTGGCCAAGTGCTACGGCGGCGATGTCAGCCGCAAGAAGAAACTTCTGGAAAAGCAGAAGGAAGGCAAGAAACGCATGAAGCAGGTTGGTAGGGTGGAGATTCCGCAGGAAGCTTTCCTGGCGGTACTGAAAGTGGACAAATAAGCACGATCAGCGATGATCCGTCAGGCAATCTGGAGTTAAGGCATGGAATTCGATTTTTCGGCGATTCTGCTTGGCCTCACCGTGCTGTTCGGCGTGGTGTGGGGCCTGGATCGTCTGTTCCTGTACAAGCAGCGCAAGGCCCGTCTGGATGCGTCCGGCAAGGAGTACAGCGACCCGATGCCGGTCGACTGGGCACGCTCGCTGTTTCCGGTGGTGCTGGTGGTGCTGTTGCTGCGTTCGTTCGTGGCCGAGCCGTTCCGGATTCCGTCCGGCTCGATGATGCCGACGCTGGACGTGGGCGACTTCATCCTGGTCAACAAGTTCGCTTACGGCCTGCGCATACCGGCGTTCAACAACAAGTTCGTGAGTCTGGGCGAGCCGAAGCGCGGCGACGTGGTGGTGTTCCGCTTTCCGGGCTATCTGTGTCAGGACGACGGCAAGATGGTGCGCAGCGGCGACATGAGCTGCGCCGACCCGCATGCGCCGGTGCCCCAGCAGAACTGGATCAAGCGCGTGATCGGTCTGCCCGGCGACACGGTTGAAGTGCATGGCGCCGACCTGGTGGTCAACGGTCGGCCGGTGACCGCCGACGAAATCGGCCCGTATCTGGGCAACCCGCAGCGCAGCGTGGATCAGATCATGCTGAACATGGGTGCCACGGTCTGGAACGAGCACCTGCCGCGTCCGGATGGCAGCATGATCAACCACACGATCGCGCTGATGCCGGCCTACAACACGCCCAATTCCATTCCCGGCGACCTGGTGCCGTCGAAGGTGCCGCCGGGTTGTTATCTGGTAATGGGCGACAATCGCAACGACAGTCTCGACAGCCGCTGGTGGGGCTGCATGCCGGAGCAGAACCTGGCCGGCAAGGCCTTCCTGATCTGGATGAGCTGGAAGGGCTGGGGCACCGGCGGCGTGGATTTCTCGCGCATCGGTACGGTGATCCACTGAGCCAGCCCGAGGCGACAAAACGTGACAGGGTCGAAAACCCCCACGCGGGTAGGCCAACAGTGCGAGAATCCGCTGGCATAATCGGTACACCGGGTTGATCCAGTGGGGATTCGGCAGAACAGATCCATACAGATGGGCACGCCGCACAGTCGGCATAGCGAGGGGACTATGAAATCGAGGCAGTCGGGCATCACCCTGATCGGGTTTCTGATCGTCATGGCCGTGGTGGGCTTTTTCGCCTACATGGCGATGAAGTTGTTGCCGTCGTATTCCGAATACATGGGTGTGGTCAAGGCCATGAACCAGGTTGCTACCGAAGGTACCGGCGGCAAGACGCTGGACGGCATCCGCCGCGAGATGATGTTCAAGATGAACTTCCAGTATGTCGACGACGCCACCATCAAGCCGGCGGATATCACCATTCAGCGCAATGATGGTGCCACCAGCCTGCTGAACGTGAGTTACGACAAGCAGATCCCGTTCATGTACAACATTTCCTTCCTGCTGCACTTCGAAAAGAGCGTGCCCTTGCAGGGTAATGTGGGTCAGTAATCCTTGAATCTGCCTTATCGTTTTCGCGACGCGGCGCTGGCGCAGCTGGCACTTACCCACCGCAGCATCGGCAAGCCGAACAACGAACGGCTGGAGTTTCTCGGTGATGCGCTGCTGGGTGCGGTCATCGCCGAGATGCTGTACGAGGTGCATCCCAAGGCCAGCGAAGGCGAGCTGTCGCGGCTGCGTGCCCAACTGGTCAATGGTCAGGCGCTGGCGGTGCTGGCGCGCGAACTGGAACTGGGCGATGGCCTGAAGCTCGGCCCGGGCGAGTTGAAGAGCGGTGGTTTCCGGCGCGATTCGATCCTCGCCGACGCGTTCGAGGCGCTGGTGGCGGCGGTGTATCTCGATGGTGGTTTCGACGCCTGCCGCGATGTTCTCCGGGGATTGTTTGGCGAACGGATCGCCGCCTTGCGACGATCCTCCAAGGATGCCAAGACCCGCCTGCAGGAATGGCTGCAGGCCGGCGGCTGGCCGTTGCCGGATTACCAGTTGACCGCCAGCCATGGCGAGGACCACGCCAAGACGTTCGATGTCAGCTGCGCAATCGTCGAGCCGCTGCCAGTCAGCGCAGAAGCCCGCGGCGTCAGCCGGCGCGCCGCCGAACAGGATGCCGCGGAGATCGTGCTGAATCAGCTGCTGGAGCAGCAGCGCAAGCCCTGATTCCCTCGCTTTGCCGGCGCATGGTCCGGGCGATCCGCCCCGCCGCGTCGTGCGCGTGCACCGCTCGCCGGTGCCATGCTGCTTCCGGCGAAGCACTACACTTGCCATCCAACTTGCCGAGTACACCCTGTGATGAACCATGAACCGGATTCCGCCGAAGACACGGCCGGCAGCCTGCCGCATGAGGATTTCCGCTGCGGCCTGGTCGCACTGGCCGGGCGCCCCAACGTGGGCAAGTCCACCCTGCTGAATGCGTTGATCGGCTTTCGCCTGTCGATCGTCAGCCCGCGCCCGCAGACCACCCGCCACCGCATCCTCGGCATCGCCAACAGCGACGCCGGGCAGATCATGTACGTGGACACGCCGGGGCTGCATCGCGGCGCCAAGCGCGCGATGAACCGCAGCCTGAACCGCGCCGCGCGTTCGGCGATCAGCGATGTGGATCTGGCGGTACAGGTGATCGAGGCCGGCCGCTTTACCGACGAGGACGAGGCGCTGTACGCCGCCCTGGTCGAGCAGTCGTCACCGCGGTTTCTGGTGATCAACAAGGTCGACCTGAACAAGGACAAGACCGTGATGCTGCCGTTCGTCGCTGAGCTGGTCGCCAAGCACAGCTATGACGAGATCCATTACGTCAGTGCACTCAAGCAGCAGGGCCTGAAGGAACTGGAGCAGGCGATCCTGAAACGCCTGCCGGTGCAGCCGCCGGTCTACGGCGACGACGAGATCACCGACCGCAGCGAACGTTTCCTGGCCGCCGAGATGGTGCGCGAGCAGCTGATGCTACGGCTCGATCAGGAACTGCCGTACGCCACCACGGTGGAAATCGAGCAGTTCAGCGACCGGCCCGATGGCATCGCGGAGATCCACGCGATCATCTGGGTCGAACGCGACGGTCAGAAGGCGATCGTGATCGGCAACGGCGGCGCCCAGCTCAAGGCGATCGGCACGAGCGCGCGACGCCACATGGAGCGCATGTTCGAGCGCAAGGTGTTCCTCAAGCTGTGGGTGAAGGTGCGCGAAGGCTGGGTCGACGACGAGAACATGCTGAAGAAATTCGGGTATACGGATTGAGGCCGGGAATAGGGAGTCGAGAATGGGGAATCGGAAAAGTGCCCCCGTTTCCGGCTTCCACTAGCTGAACCATGCGCCTCGAACAGCAACCCGCCTACGTGCTGCACGCGCGGCCCTACCGCGAGACGTCGCTGTTGCTGGAATGCCTGACTCGCGAGCATGGGCGGCTTGGCGTGGTGGCGCGGGGCGTGCGCGGCGAGCGGGCACGTCTGCGGCGCGCCCAGCTCGAACCGTTTCAACCCTTGGCGATGGATCTGCTGTTGCGCGGCGAGCTGGCCACGCTGACCGCGGTCGAGGCCGTCGGCACGACATCACGGTTGGTCGGTGACGCCGGTCTGGCCGGGCTGTATCTCAACGAACTGGTGGTGCGCCTGACCGAGCGGCAGGACCCGTTTCCGCTGCTGTTCGATGCCTACGCGCAGACACTCGCACGGCTGGCTGGCGACGAACCGCTGGCGTGGAGCCTGCGTCGTTTCGAGCGCGATCTGCTGGAAGCGATCGGCTACGGCCTGCAGCTGCATTACGAATCGGACACCGGCGAGCCACTGGCGCCGGACGCACACTATCGCTATCTGGTCGAGCAGGGCGCCGTGCGCTGTGCCGCCAGCCACGCGCAGGCCCTACGCGGCAGCGACCTGCTGGCACTGGCGCAGGACCAATCGCCCGACAGCCCGGGCCTGAAAAGCCTGCGCGACCTGATGCGCGAGGTGATCCGCTTCCACCTGGGCGGCGGCGAACTGCGCGCGTGGCGGGTACTGGCGATGGCGGTCTCGCGCCGCTGACCCGGCCGGCTGCAGCGGGCGATCAGCGATCCAGCGCCTGCAGGGTCGCCAGCAGCGTCTTGTGGAAACGGCTCAGCGCAGCCGGCGGCACATCGTGCTGCGCCAGTTGCTGCTGCAGCCAGACGGTCCGGGTCCCCAGTGCGGCGGCGCAGCAAAATCCGCAGGACGAGCGCAGCCGGTGCAGGCGTTCGCCGAAGGCCATCGGATCAAGACTCAGCGGCTCCAGTTCCCGCTCCAGCAGGAGCAGCTCCTCGCGCAGCAGCGAGCGCAGCGCATGCATCGTGGTGGCATCGCCGGAGCTGCTCAGGGCGGCCTGGTCATCGAGTACGCCTGCATCGGCATGTTCGGCCTGGATCAGCGTCAGCAGTCGTTGCAGGTCGGCCAGTCCGCAGGGCTTGAGCAGGATCTCGCTGAAACCGGCGGCGAGCAGCGACTGACGGTCACGTGGCGCCAGTTCGGCGGTGGTGGCCACGGCGATGCATTCCACCGAGCCTGCACGGGAAGTCGTGCGCAAAGTGGTCAGAATCTCCAGCGCGCCGGCTCCCGGCATGCGGCAATCCAGCAGCAGCAGGTCGAAAGCCTCGGCGCGGGCGAACGCCAGCGCCGTCGTGCCATCGCTGCAGGCCTGGGCCTGCGCGCCCAATGAGCGCAATCCATCACACAGGAAACGGCGGCTGGCGGGGTCGTCATCCGCCACCAGCACCCGTGGATACAGGCGGCTGGCGGGGCCGATGGCAGGCATATCTGAATGGCTGGGCATGACGAAATCCGTGTCGTTCAGCGTTCTTTGGCAGAATGGCCTGACATGCGTTCCACATCAAGCCATCTTTTGCTGTGCTGCTGCCTGCTGCTGGGCATCGGCTGGGCCGTGCCTGCGCGGGCGGATGTACTGCTGACAGCCAAGGTGGTCAGTGTGCCCGGTGCCCATCTGCAACAGGTGACTCTCCGGATCGGCGAAGACGCGGTGGGCGGCATGCACCTGCAATTGAGTGCAGCCATGGCGGACGTGCCAGCGATGGGCTGGCAGCGACTGGGCCTGATGCTTGACGGCAGCCTGCAGCGTGACGAGCGCATGCGCTGGATCTTCGACGGCAAGGCCCGTCTGGCTGGCGCGCCGGGCGGGGCGCTCAGCGATGCCCAGGTGAACATCCAGCTCAGCGAGTCGGCGAATACCCTGCTGGTCGACATCCTGCAGGGCAAGACCCAGGCGAATACCGCGTTGCCGCTGGATCAGCTCAGCCATGCGCAGATCAGTTTGAAGAATCTGCCGGCCGGCTGGCTGCAGGGCCTGCTCGGCACCGTATGGAAGGGTCGCCCCACGAGCGGCAAGCTCGATGCGGAACTGGCACTGGACCTGCGCGACGTGGGTCTGCAGTCGTCCGGGCAGTTCACGCTCAATGGCATCGGCTTCGATACGCCGGCCGGTACGCTGGCCGGGCAGGGCGTGAGCGGCAATGGCCGGTTCAGTCTCGACACGAGCAGTGGTCCGGCAGCGATCGACCTGGATGCCAGCCTGCACGGGGGCGAATTGCTGCTCGGCTCGCTCTACGCGAAATTGCCGGAACATGCGGTGCAGCTCGGCTTGCATGCCAACGTGCAGGGTGGCGCATTCGAAGTGCCCCGGCTGCGGCTGACTGATGCTGACGCGTTGCAGCTCGACGGTGCGCTGGCCTTCGATGCCAAGGGTGAGTTGAAGACGCTGAAACTCGATCACCTGCATGCCAGCTTCCCGGCCGCCTACCAGCGTTACGGCCAGGCGTGGCTGAACACGCTGGGCCTGCGCAACATGAGCATCACCGGTCAGTTGATCAGCAGTGTGGATTTGCGTGCCGACGGCCTGCACAGCTTTGCATTCGATACAGAGGGCCTGAATCTGGCCGATGCGAATGGCAGCCTGGCGATCGACGGCCTGCGTGGCGGGCTGGACTGGGCGGCCCAGGGCGAGCGACCGGCGACCACGCTGGGCTGGCGCAGCCTGCAGTTCCATCGGATAGCCAACGGTGCGGCGCAATCGCAATGGCAGAGCCGCAACGGCATGCTCAGCCTGCGCCAGCCGCTGGTGGTGCCGGTGTTGAAGGGCCAACTGCGGGTGGGCGAACTGGATTGGCGCCCGGCGGCGGCGAAAGGGCAGCGCCTGGAAACCTCGCTGGTGCTGACCGGCGTCGACATGGCCGCTTTCAGCCATGCGATGGGCTGGCCGGCCTTCCCCGGCACGCTCGGCGGTGCGATTCCGTCGTTGCGCTGGGTCGACGATCGCTTCGAGCTGCAGGGCGGCCTGTCGGCCAGCCTGTTCGGCGGCTTCGTCGACATCACCCGGCTCTCGCTGCAACAGCCGTTCGGGGCGAGCCCGGTGCTGAGTGGCGACATCGCCTTGAGCCAGCTCGATCTTGGCGCGATCACCAGCGTATTCGATTTCGGCAGTATCACTGGCCGCATGCATGGAACGATCGACGACCTGCGCCTGGTCAACTGGAATCCAGTGGCGTTCAAGGCAAGCCTGCTCGCGGACGGCGGTGGCCGGATCAGCCAGCGTGCCGTGAACAACCTCACCACCGTTGGCGGCGGCGGCGTGGCCGGGGGGCTGCAGGGCGCCATGCTGAAATTGTTCAAGACCTTCGGCTACAGCCGGATCGGCCTCAACTGCAGCCTGCAGGGCACGGTTTGCCAGATGGGTGGACTGGAAGCGGGCGGCGACGGCTACACTATCGTCGAGGGGAGTGGCCTTCCACATCTGCAAGTGATCGGTCATCAGACGCAGGTCGACTGGCCGACTCTGGTACGGCGGCTGCGCGAGGCCATCAATGGCACGGCACCGGAAATCCACTGACGGGCGTGCTGCCTGTTTTCTTCATCTCTTTCATCTGCCGGAGTCCGCCATGCGCAAGCTCGTCTACGCCGTACTGACCTTGCTGGCCGTGGCGCTGGTCGGCTGCGTGACCATCAACGTGTATTTCCCGGAAGCGGCGGCGCAGAAGGCGGCCGACCAGTTCATCGGCAATGTGCTGGATGACGCCGGACAGACCGTGACCCCGGCATCGAAGCCGCCGAAGCCCGCAGCAGACAGTAACAACCGGCCGCCGTCGGCGATGCTGCTCGACCTGCTGATCCCGGCCGCCTATGCCGCCGATACGCCGAATATCCGCGTCCAGACCAGCACCACCGAGGCGATCGGCGCGCGCACGCGTGAGCGCTTCCAGGGAGCGTTGGGTGCGTTGCTGGACAGCGGGGCGGTCGGCTTCACCCACGACGGCATGGTGGCCATGCGCGACGCCGCGAAGGTGCCGCTGAACCAGCGTGCGCAGGCCAATGCCACGGTGGCAGACGAGAATCGCGACCGTGCCGCGCTGTACCGTGAAATCGCCAATGCCAACAACCATCCGGAGTGGGAAGCGCAGATCCGCGCCACCTTCGCCAAGGGCTGGATCGAGAAGGCGCGCGCCGGCTGGTATTACCAGGACGCTGCCGGCGCCTGGCAGAAGAAGTAAACCCTGCGGCTGCGGCGGCGCCTGCGGGCGTCGTCGTGGCCGATCTGGGATAATCGGCGGCCAGCCCCTTGCAGCCTTATCCGTCCGAGCCTCATGTCCCGATCCAACTCCGTTCCGTCGACTCCGTTCGAAGCCCACATCACCGACCTCGGCCATGACGGTCGCGGCGTGGCCCGCATCGACGGCAAGACGGTGTTTGTCAGCGGCGCGCTGCTGGGCGAACAGGTGTTGGCCCGCCTGCGCAAGCGCCATCGTCACTTCGACGAGGCGGAAGTGGTCGAGCTGATCACCCGTTCGCCGCACCGGGTGGAGCCGCGCTGCCGCCACTTCGGCCAGTGCAGCGGCTGCTCGCTGCAGCATCTGGACGCCGAATCGCAGATCGCCACCAAGCAGCGCGTGCTGGCCGAGAACTTCGAACGCATCGGCAAGGTGACGCCGCAGTCGTGGTTGTCGCCGCTCACCGGCGAACCCTGGGGCTACCGGCGCAAGGGCCGTCTGTCGGTGCGCAACGTGCTGAAGAAGGGCCGCGTGCTGGTGGGTTTTCGCGAAGAAGAAAACCCGCGCTTCGTCGCCGACATCCAGCAATGCGAAGTGATGCATCCGGCACTGGGCCCGAAAGTCGGCCTGCTCGCCGAACTGCTCAACGGCATGGACGCCGCCAACGACATTCCGCAGATCGAGTTCGCTGCCGGCGACGACATCATGGCGCTGGTGTTCCGCCACATGCAGCCGCTGAGCGAGCGCGATCTGGCTGCATTGACTGCCTTCGGCCAGCAGCACGCGCTGGCGATCTACCTGCAGCCCGGCGGCAACAGCAGCGTGCATCCGCTGTGGCCGGAACAGCCGCGGCTCGCTTTCCGCATCGCCAGCGGCAATCCAGGCATCGATGACGTCGAACTGGAATTCCAGCCGCTAGATTTCGTGCAGGTCAATGCCGACATGAACCAGCGCATGATGGCGCGCACGCTGGAACTGCTCGACCCGCAGCCGACCGATCGTGTGCTGGATCTGTTCTGCGGCCTCGGCAATTTCACCTTGCCGATCGCGCGCCGCGTTGCCGAGGTCGTGGGCGTGGAAGGCGAGCACGGACTGGTCGAGCGCGCCGCGCAGAATGCCGCGCGCAATGGCATCGACAACGCACGCTTCCATGTCGCCAACCTGTTCGAGGATCAGCGCAGCACCGATTGGGCACGCCAGCCGTGGGACAAATTGCTGCTCGATCCGCCACGTGCCGGCGCCGACAAGGTACTGGAATACCTGCCGCACAAGCAGACCCGTCGTATCGTCTACGTGTCCTGCCACCCGGCCTCGCTGGCGCGTGACGCCGGCATCCTGGTCAACCAGCACGGTTTCAAGTTGAAGTCGGCGGGGGTGATGGACATGTTTCCGCATACCTCGCATGTCGAATCCATTGCGCTGTTCGAGCGCGATTGATCGGTGGTTGCATCGCGCATCCGGTCTACCCATCCGCATCGAGAAACATCATGGCAACCCAGGTGACCTTCCGGCCATACTCCTCCACTGACAAGGAAACATGTCTCGGTATCTTTGATGCCAACTGCCCGGAATTTTTCGCTCCCAACGAGCGCGCCGACTATGCAGGTTTTCTGGATGGCCATCCTGCCAACTACGAGTTGTGCGTGGTCGATGAGCATGTCGTGGGCGCTTTCGGACTGAGCGGGGATGGTTCACACGATCGCAGGCTGAACTGGATTTTGATCAGTCCGTCATCGCATGGAGCAGGCATCGGCTCGGCCATCATGGAACGGGTCGCTAGCCTGGCGCATGATGCTGGACTGGACTGGGTCGCCATCGCCGCCAGCCACAAATCCGCGCCATTCTTTGCCAGGTTCGGGGCTGTCGCCGTGGGTACCTTCGACGACGGTTGGGGTCCCGGCATGCATAGGATCGATATGGAGCTTCGCCCGTGAAATCGTACCAATCATGCAAATCCCTGCTGTGTCACGCTGCGGCCTGATCCGGCGATGGGCATCGAGATCGAACGCAAATTTCTACTCGCCAATGACGACTGGCGCGAGGGCATCGAGCGCAGCGAACCGATCGCGCAGAGCTACCTGGTCGGTGCGCAGGCGCTGCGCGATGGCAGCGCACGTGCCTCGGTGCGCGCGCGGCTTGCCGGCGAGCAGGCGTGGTTGAACATCAAGTCGGCCACGATCGGTATCGCGCGGGCCGAGTTCGAGTACGCGATACCGGCAGCGGATGCCAGGGCCTTGCTTGATACGCTGTGCGATGGCGTGCTGGAAAAGATCCGCCACCATGTGCGGGTCGACGGCGTGCTGTTCGAGATCGACGAGTTTCTCGGCGACAACAGCGGGTTGATCGTGGCCGAGGTCGAGCTGCCGGCCATCGATGCGCCGTTTCCACGGCCTGCATGGCTGGGGCGCGAGGTGAGTAGCTTGACCCGCTACTACAACGTCAACCTGATTGCGCATCCGTACCGGCAATGGTCGCCGGTCGAGCGCGCCGCCGAGGATGCCGCATGTTGATGATCGGCGTGGCCGGTCTGCAACTGGCCGAACACGAGCAACGCTGGCTGACTGCGCCGGGTGTTGCCGGCGTGCTGCTGTTTTCACGCAACTACCAGTCGCGCGAGCAGCTGATCGTGTTGTGCGAGTCGATCCGCGACACCGGCGGCGAAGCGCTGCTGATCGCGGTCGATCAGGAAGGCGGCCCGGTGCAGCGCTTCCGCGAAGGCTTCACCCGACTGCCGCCACTGGCGACGATCGGCGCGGTCTACGACCGCGATCCCGGCGAGGCGGTGCGGCTGGCCGAGGAGCACGCCTGGGTGATGGCCAGCGAGCTGCGCGCCAGCGGCGTCGATTTCAGCTTTGCGCCGGTAGTGGATCTGGCCCGCGGCAATGCGGCGATCGGCCTGCGCGCATTCCATGCCGATCCGGCGGTGACCGCCGAACTGGCGCAGGCCTATGTGCGCGGCATGCATCTGGGCGGCATGGCGGCGGTGCTCAAGCACTTCCCGGGACATGGTTCGGTTGCCACCGATACGCACAAGGCGCAGGCGATCGACCCGCGTACTCTCGACGAGATCCGTCGCGACGACCTGCTGCCGTTCGCCGAATGCATCGAGGCGCGGGTCGAGGCGGTGATGATGGCGCACGTGACCTATCCGGCGGTGGACAGCCAGCCGGCCGGTTACTCAAAAGTGTGGATCGGGCAGATCCTGCGCGGCGAGCTGGGCTTTGCCGGCGCGGTGATCAGTGACGACATCAGCATGGCCGCCGCGGGCGCTGCCGGCAGCGTGGGCGCACGGGTGCAGGCGCATCTGGCTGCTGGCTGCGATCTGGTGCTGGCCTGCTTCCCTGAAGTCGTGGATGAGGCGATTGCCTCGATGTCGGGTGCTGCTGCCACGATGCCACCACAGCTTGTCGCGATGCGCGGTGCCCTTGGCGCCAGGTGGGCCAGCCTTACCGACAATCCCCAGCGCGACCGCTTCGTCGCGCGCATTTCGGCCCTGCATGCCGATCAAGGAAACGCATGAATACTCCGACCCCTTCGCTTGCCGATGCCCTGGTGAATGCCGAGCTGCTGCACGAACGCAGCGCACTGGAAACGGTGATCGCCGACATGGGCCGGCAGATCGACTCTGCCCTCGACGGCGAGCGCGCGGTCTTCCTCACCGTGATGAACGGCGCGCTGATCTTCGCCGGCCAGCTGGCGCTGGCGATCCGCACCGACCTGGAATTCGACTACGTGCACGCGACCCGTTATCGCGGCGCCACCTCGGGCAGCGACCTGCACTGGCTGCGCGAGCCGCTGGTGCCGCTGGCCGGTCGCGTGGTGCTGCTGGTCGACGACATTCTCGATGAAGGCCACACACTCAAGGCTGTGCGCGATGACTGCTACAAGCGCGGCGCCAAGCGCGTGCTGATCGTCAGCCTGTGTACCAAGCGACATGATCGTCTGGTCGAAGGCATCAAGTCCGACTTCAACGGCGTCGAATTGCCGGATCGTTATGTGTTCGGCTACGGCATGGATTATCACGAGCAGGGCCGCAACCTGCCGGGCATCTATGCGCTGAAGGAGAACGCTGCATGAGCATGATCGACCTTGCCGTGATCGGCGGCAGCGGCCTGTACAAATTTCCGGGGCTGGAAAACACGGCGCGGCACACCGTTGACACGCCCTATGGTCCCGCTTCGGGCGACGTGGTGATCGGTGACTTTGCCGGCAAGCGCGTGGCCTTCCTCGCACGTCATGGAGAGAGCCATACGCTGCCGCCGCATCGGGTCAACTATCGCGCCAACCTGTGGGCGTTGCACAGCCTCGGCGCGCGTCGGGTGATCGGCGTCAATGCGGTCGGTGGCATCCGCGGTGATATGGGACCGCGCGTCATCGTGGTTCCCGACCAGCTGATCGACTACACCCACGGCCGCACCACCAGCTTCTGCGATGTCGAGGGCGCCGAGGTGAGGCACATCGACTTCAGCGAACCGTATACCGAGTCGCTGCGCCGGCAGTTGCTGGCGGCGGCGCGTGTGGCGGAGATCGCGGTGATCGGCAGCGGCTGCTATGGCGCGACGCAGGGACCGCGGCTGGAAACCCGCGCCGAGATCGCGCGGATGAAGCGCGACGGCTGCGACCTGGTCGGCATGACCGGTATGCCCGAGGCCGCACTGGCGCGCGAACTGGCGCTGGAATACGCCTGTCTCGCGCTGGTCGCCAACTTTGCCGCCGGCTGTGGCGACGAGGCGGAAATCAGCATCGACGAGATCTTCGCGCATCTGGCCGCAGCCACCGCCGAGGTGCCGCGCATCCTCGCTGCCATGCCGAAAAGCTGAGCGCAAGGTCCTACTTTGCGTGCATCAGGGGGCCTCCCGTATTGCGTTGAGCCTTCACATATTGATACTTTTCGCTGGCCAGGGCGGCGAACCTAGGGGGCTAGGTGGTTCAGCGCAGATCCTGGCGCACCCATTCCATGGATCCAGAGGTTCGCGCAATGAGTTTCGGTACGGTTAAATGGTTCAACGATGCCAAGGGTTTCGGTTTCATCGCACCCGAGGACGGCAGTGCGGACGTATTCGTCCATTTTTCGGCGATCACCAGCAAGGGCTTTCGCAGCCTGCAGGAAGGTCAGCGCGTGAAGTTCGACATTACCCAGGGGCCGAAGGGTGCCCAGGCTTCGGCGGTCGAAGCAGCCTGATCAGCCAGGCAAACGTTGCACAGCAAGAATGAAACCCCGCATCCTGTGCGGGGTTTTTTGTTTTCGGCGATGGAGCACGCAATGACTGATCGCAGAGATTTTCTCAAGGCTTCCTTGCTGGGCACCGCGGCCTCGGCCTTGGCGTGGGGCGGCAAGCTGTCTGCTGAGCCGGCACCGCCGGCTCCGGTGGCGGCAGGTGTGCGGGTGATCTCGACCTGGGATTTCGGTGTGGCGGCGAACCAGGCGGCGTGGGCCATCCTCGGCAAGGGCGGGCATGCGCTGGATGCAGTCGAGGCCGGTGCGAGGGTGCCCGAGGCCGACCTGAAGAATCATAGCGTCGGTAGGGCCGGTTACCCGGATCGCGATGGCCATGTCACGCTCGACGCCAGCATCATGGATGCCGATGGCAACTGCGGCGCCGTCGCTGCGATCGAGCACATCGCCCATCCGATCTCGGTGGCGCGGCGGGTGATGGAACGCACGCCGCATGTCTTGCTGGTCGGCGATGGCGCCCTGCAGTTCGCGCTGGAACAGGGCTTCAAGAAGGAAAACCTGCTGACGCCAGAATCCGAGCAGGCCTGGCACGAATGGCTGAAGACGGCACGCTACCAGCCGTCGATCAACAGCGAAGTGCGCGACTACGGCAAGACGGGCAACGGTGCTCTTGGACTTCCGGGCGGCGCCGGCAATCACGACACCATCGGCATGTTGGCGCTGGACGCGCACGGCCGGCTGGCCGGTGCCTGCACCACCAGTGGCATGGCGTGGAAGCTGCACGGCCGCGTCGGCGATAGCCCGATCATCGGCGCCGGTCTGTACGTGGACGGCGAGATCGGCGGCGCCACCTCCACCGGCGTCGGCGAGGAAGTGATCCGCAACGCCGGCAGCTTCCTGGTGGTCGAGTTGATGCGTCACGGCCGCTCGCCGCAGGAAGCCTGCAAGGAGGCGGTGATGCGTATCGTGAAAAAACGCCCGGAAGCCTCCAAGACCCTGCAGGTCGGCTTCCTGGCGATGAACCGCGCGGGCGAGGTCGGCGCGTACGCGATCCAGCACGGCTTCTCCTATGCCGTGTGCGATGCGAAGAAGCAGGATGGCCTGATCCCGTCGCCGAGTGTCTACACGACGAGCTACTCATGATCCCGGTCACATGATGCTTGAGATCGCCGCGAACTCGGTCGCCTCCGCGCTGGCCGCCCAAGCGGGCGGGGCAGGTCGCATCGAGTTGTGCAGCGCACTGGAACTCGGCGGCCTGACGCCTTCGCATGCGCAGATCGCGCTGGCGCGCGAGCGCCTGCATATCCCGCTATATGTCCTGATCCGCCCACGTGCCGGCGATTTCCTCTACAGCGATATCGAGTGCGAGGTGATGCTGCGCGATATCGAAACCTGTGCGGAGCTGGGCTGCGATGGCGTGGTGCTCGGCGTGCTCGATACCGAGGCCAACGTGGATATCGCGCGTTGCCGCACGCTGATCGAAACCGCCGGCAAGCTGGGCGTGACCTTCCATCGCGCCTTCGATCTCAGCCGCGATCCGGTGCAGGCGCTGGAGGATATCGTCGCGCTTGGCTGCGAACGCGTGTTGACCTCGGGCGCGCAGCCTACAGCTGCGCAAGGCGAGGCCTTAATCCGCGATCTCGTCGCGCAGGCGAACGGGCGTCTGGCGGTGATGCCCGGCGCGGGTGTCACGGCGCAGAACATCGTCGCCTTGGCCGCGGCCACGGGCGCGCAAGAATTCCACGTGTCGGCCAAGCACCTGCTGCCGTCCGGCATGCAGCACCAGCGGGCGCTGCTGTCCGAGATGGAAAGCGGCGAGCTACGCAGCGATGTCGAGCAGGTGTGTGCACTAGCCACCGCGCTGCAGACCATGGCGCAAAGCCCGACTAGGACCTGAGCGGGTTTCAGTCGGAGACGATTCCTGTGGGGAATCTCGAAAAAACTCCCAATGTCGTCATCCCGGCGCAGGCCGGGATCGCATGTCGCTGTTGCGAAAAGCTATATGAATGACCAGCCTCGATGTTGAAGTGCGATCCCGGCCTGCGCCGGGATGACGAGCAAAGAACGAACCATCCGAGAGTCCCTACGGCAGCGCATGGATGCCCCACTTGGTTAAGATGACGGATTGCCGAATGTCAGCAGGAGCGATCGAGTGATCATCAAGCCCAAAGTACGTGGATTCATCTGCATCACGGCCCATCCGGTCGGCTGCGAGCACAACGTGCTCGACCAGATCAAGGTCACCCAGGCTGGTCAACATGCGAGCGCAGGCCCGAAGCGCGTGCTGGTGATCGGCGCCTCCACCGGCTACGGTCTCGCCTCGCGCATCACCGCCGCGTTCGGCTACGGCGCCGCCACGCTCGGCGTGTTCTTCGAGAAGCCCAGCAGCCATGAGAAGACCGGCACCGCCGGCTGGTACAACTCCGCCGCGTTCGACAAGGCCGCCAAGCAGGCAGGCCTGTACAGCAAGTCGATCAACGGCGACGCGTTCGCCCACGAGACCCGCGCACGCGCGATCGAGATCATCAAGAACGAGATGGGCGGCCCGATCGACCTGGTCGTCTACTCGCTGGCCTCGCCCGTGCGCAAGCTGCCGGACACCGGCGAAGTCGTGCGCTCCGCGCTGAAGACCATCGGCGAAACCTTCACCAACACCTCGGTCGACACCAACAAGGACACCGTCATCCAGGCCAGCATCGAGCCGGCCACCGAGCAGGAAATCAAGGACACCGTCACCGTGATGGGCGGCGAGGACTGGGCGCTGTGGATCGACGCGCTGAGCGGCGCCGGCGTACTGGCGAAGAACGCCAAGACCATCGCCTACAGCTACATCGGCACCGAAATCACCTGGCCGATGTACTGGCACGGCACCCTCGGCCAGGCCAAGCAGCACCTCGACAACACCGCGCGCGAACTACGCACGCGCCACGCCGCCGAAGGCCTCGAAGCCTACGTCGGCGTGATGAAGTCCGTGGTCACCCAGGCCAGCGCCGCGATCCCGGTGATCCCGCTGTACGTGTCGATCGCCTTCAAGATCATGAAGGAGAAGGGCATCCACGAAGGCCCCATCGAGCAGGCCAACCGCCTGTTCCACGATCGCCTCTACCGTGCCGACGGCACCGCCCCGCAAACCGACAACGAAGGGCGCCTGCGCCTGGATGACTGGGAACTACGCGACGACGTGCAGGACGCCTGCAAAACCCTCTGGCCCACCGTCACCACCGACAACCTGCGCGAGATCACCGACTACGCCGGCTACAAGCACGAGTTTTTGCAGCTGTTCGGGTTTGATCGGGGGGATGTGAACTATGACGCCGAAGTTGAGGCGGATCGGCGGTTTGATTGTTTGGAGCTTTGACGGGTCGATCGTTAGCAGCTACGTACTCAGAGGGATATCCGGTTCCGGTCAGAAACGGATATCCGGCAAGTAAGGAAATCTCGGAGGTGAGATGGCGCGGCTGCGGCCGCAGGATGCAACCGAACCAGGGGAACAGGGATGAGCAAACCAATAGTGGGCGGGATTCTCGCCATCGTGATCATCGTGGGCATTACCGCTGCAGCGGCATATACCAGCCACTCCGCCAGTCTGCTCGACGGCGTGGTGTACTGGCCGTCGTACCACGACCGGCAGAACGTGTTGCGCGAGTCGTTGAAAGATCCGGAGTCGGCGAAATTCCGCAAGCTCTATTTCAGCAAAATCGGTGGCGTGCAATATCTCTGCGGCGAAGTGAACGCGCGCAACGGCATGGGTGGCTACAACGGTTACCGGCCTTTCTATGCCGGTCCGGCGTATGCGATCATGGCTGACGACACCACCTACACGCTTAGTGAGATCCTGTCGAAATGCCTGGGCGGCGAGCAATAGCTGGCAACTCACTTTGGCACCATTTTTTGTAAGGCGCGCTCAAGCGCTGGCACGCGCCTTCGCTTGGCGAGGCTTGGGCGCAACCTTGGCCGTCTTCGCGGTAACGGCGCTCCTGGTCTTGATCGGCCTGGCGACCACACGCACTCCAAGGGCACCCATGATCCTGGCTATGGTGGCAAAGCCTGGCTTTGCACCGGGACGAAGCGCTTTGTAGAGGCTTTCGCGACCGAGGCCACTGTCTTCGGCTACCTTGCTCATACTCCGCGCACGTGCAATCTCAGCGAGCGCGGACAGGAACAGATCGGAATCGTTTTCGTCAATGACCTCGTTGAGGTACGCGGCAATGGCTTCGTCACTGTCGAGATACTCGGCGACGTCGAACGCCGAGAACTTGGTGGACATGACACGCTCCTTTCTGGGTACTAACTGACTTCGTATTGCGTGGCTTTTGACTTGGGGTAACTAGCCTGACGACGAACTTGCCGCCAGCATCTTCTTTGCTTTCTCGATGTCCTTTCGCTGGCTTGACTTATCGCCGCCGCATAGCAATAGATACACAGTGTCGCCTTTCTTAGCGGCATAGATCCGGTAGCCTGGACCGTAGTCGATACGTAGCTCACTGATACCGTCAAAGTGCTTCGCGTCACCCATGTTGCCTTCGGCAAGACGCTTGATCCGCACCAAAATCTTGGCCTTCGCGGTCTGGTCTCTCAGTCCCGTGAACCATTCCTTGAATTCATCGGACTGTTGGACGTTATTCATTGAGTTACTGAATGGCGTTCATGAGATCAGTGTATCCATGTGGATACGGTTGTCAAGGAGAAGCGGTGCCAGGGACATTTCCCGACCAGTCTGCTCGATCGGCTCTCCTGACTGCCTATGCGCTGATCAAGCTTTCCGTGGGAATGCTCAGATTCCGAGAGCCGATAAAGTGTCAGGAACAATTCTTGGCATCAAGCTGGGAAAGGCGTCGGGGGACAAGTCGGTAAGATAGTGACTCCGTGACTGCCTCGACCCGCACCGCCATGTGTTCAAACCTCTGCACCCGCCTGCTCGCTGCCGCACTCTGCTTGACCGTCTCGCTACCGCTGCTCGCCAACGAACAGGGTGCCCCGACCATTGGCCAGCAACGCGAGGCGGTGTTGTTCTGGCCGCAGGCGCAACGCGAAGCGCAGTTCCGGAAGATGTACGAGCTGTTTCCTAGTGACCGCGCTGCGCACGGCACGCATGTCCACGCGTTGCCGCAGGGCCGGCCGCTTGCATTGGCCGGGCAGGATGGGGCGACGTGGTTGACCAGCTACATGGACCAGCACCACATCGCCGGTGTGATGGTGCTGCAGCATGGGCGCGTCCGCTTGCAGCGTTATGCGCTGGGGTTCGGGCCGGAGCAGCATTGGGAGTCGTTCTCGGTGGCCAAGTCGGTCACCTCCACCTTGCTGGGAATCGCCCTGCAGCAGGGTTACATCCACAGCATGGACGACACACTGGGCACCTACATTCCGGAGTTGCGTGGCAGTGCCTACGCCGAGGTCACGGTGCAGCAGTTGCTGACGATGACGTCCGGCGTGCACTGGAACGAGGACTACGCCGATGCGAACTCGGATGTGGCGCAGATGTATCTCCATGCCTGTGTCGATGGCCGGGCGCATATCCTGTCGTACCTGGTGAAGCAGCCACGGCAGTGGCCCGCTGGCACGCACTGGAACTACAACACCGCGGAAACGGATTTGCTCGGCATCCTGGTGCAGCGTGCCACGCATCGTTCGCTGGCAGCCTACCTTTCGCAGACGATCTGGAAGCCGTACGGGATGGCCGCCGACGCGTACTGGATCAAGGACGAATGCGATGGCAGCGACACCGGCGGTAGCGGCCTGTCGGCCACGTTGGGTGACTACGCGCGGCTGGGGCAATTCATGCTCGATGGTGGCCGCATTGCAGGCAAGCCGGTGATCGCCGCGGCCTGGCTGCAGGGCGCGATGCGTCGCCAGGCCAGTACCGATGAGCCGGATCGTGGCTACGGCTATCTATGGTGGACCGATGCCGATGGCAGCTATGCCGCGATCGGTATCTTCGGCCAGATGGTCTACGTCGATCCCGCGCGCCAGCTGGTGATCGCCCAGGTGGGAGCATGGCCCCATGCCACGTCCGATGCGCTTGTCGCTGCGCGACGCGAGTTTGTCGCGACAGTTAAGCACGCGCTGGATGCGGAGCGGGAGTCATCAACGCACTGAGTCGCGTTAGAGCACCGGAGAAGATGTCAGGGACAATTCTTTGCAGTTGTGGAACATTGGCAACAAGGTTCGCTGAACCCGCAGTTCGCCTGGCCAAGGCTGGCCAGTTCAAGCGCCACACGCCACAGGGATGGTTGACAGGAAGGAATCACCGCAGATGAAGATATCCAGCATTTTCGATCGTATCGACAGTGGGCATATGGCCTTACCGGAGTTCCAGCTCGGTTATGTCTGGAATCGTGACCAAGTACACGGTCGGTTCGACTCGCTTTATCGTCGCCACCCAGTGGACGGTTTTCGTTGCTTCAACGATGCTGACGAATTCGAGCAATGTGTACGGAACGAGGTCGTGGCAAAGGGCGTATCTGCGTGAGCGACCGTTACGACGCAGGTGAGGCCCAAGGCAGCTACGAGCCCGGTTCGGGCGATCGGGTCTTGCGCAACAAGCTGGGCGTGACCGATCCCGACGAGATGGATGAGGTCGAATTGCTGCTGCTGGAACAGCTCTACCAGGCCGTGCTGGTTGGGGCCTTGCCCGATCGGCGTTTGCGTGTGGCGGATATGAAGAACTGGCACCGGCGGTGGCTCGGCAATGTGTATGGCTGGGCCGGTGCGGAGCGCTCGGTCAACATGGGCAAGGGCGATTTTCACTTTGCCGCGGCGGCGCAGATTCCGCGCTTGTTGACAGTGTTTGAGCGCGATTGTCTGGCGCGCTTCACGCCTTGTCATGACATCAATGCTGCTGCGTTGGTCGAGGCGATCGCCGTGACCCATGTGGAATTCATTCTGATCCACCCGTTTCGCGAGGGGAACGGACGACTTTCGCGCTTGCTGGCCGATGTCATGGCAGTACAGGCAGGACATGAACCGCTGGACTACAGTGCGTGGGACGCGGACAAGACAGCGTATTTCGGCGCCATCCATGCAGGCATCGTGGGCGACTACCTGCCAATGCAGAACTTGATTGAAGCGGCCTTGGTGGGCTGAGCGCGGGTCGTGCGTCAGCGCGCGAGTGCGACCCTGCGGAGCTTGGGATTCTTGCTGAGCAGGGACTTTTCGATCTGGCGGATGCTCTTGCCGGTTTCGATGGCGGTGGAGCTGGCCACTGCACGAACGATGGCCTTCTGGCTTGGCGCTTTGGCGGCGCGGAGCGGCTTGGCGACAGCGGTCGGCTTGGTGGACTTCATGGAATCTATTATACCGGATAGGGCTCGCGAGCATACCAGCGTCGCCATCCTGGTGATCCCGCTGTACGTGTCGATCGCCTTCCGCATCATGAAAGAGAAGGGCATTCACGAAGGCACCATCGAACAGATCAGCTGCCTGTTCCATGGCCGGCATGCACAAGACGGCGGTTGTCGTTCCGGTCGGACGGGCGTACTGAAACTTCGGCCGCGCAGACATGCCATCCTGTGCACCCGAATGGCTGCGGCGAATCGCCGCGACCCATGGCTTTAGTCATGCATGAAAAGGGTGTGCCTTGGGTAGGATCGGGGTTTACCCCACGACGAGATCCGTACCGATGAAGCATCCCATCGCGCTGGCCCTGGCCATTGCACTGTCCGGTTCCATGGCCGCCTGCACCGATGCCGACAGCGGCAAGAACGAGTCCGCCACGTTGCAGGCGCAGACCGATGCGGTCGTGGCTGACGCCGGCAATCCGTTCTTCAGCGAAAGCCCACTTCCGTTGCATTACCCGCAGTTCGACAAGATCAAGGACAGCGATTTTGCGCCCGGCTTCGATCGCGGCATGGCCGAACACCTCAAGGAAGTCCAGGCAGTTGCCGACAGCGCCGAGGCGCCAAGTTTCGACAACACCATCATCGCGCTGGAGAAATCGGGGCAGATCCTCAACCGCACCTCGACCGTGTTCTTCAGCCTGGTCGGCGTGGACACCAACGACGCGCGCAAGGCGATCCAGGCCGAGTACGCGCCGAAGCTGGCGGCGCACCGCGACGTGATCGCGCTGAACCCAAAGCTGTTCGCGCGCATCCAGCAGCTGTACGACACGCGCGACAGCCTGGGCCTGGACGCCGAGGGCATGCGCCTGATCGAGCGCTACCACACCGATTTCGTGCGTGCCGGCGCCAGGCTGTCCGACGCCGACAAGGTGCAGCTGAAGGAGATCAACGGCGAGCTGGCGAAGCTGGGCACGACGTTCAGCCAGAACGTACTGGCTGAGGTGAACGACTCCGCCGTGGTGGTCGACACCAGGGAAGAACTGGCCGGCCTAACCGACGAGCAGATCGCCGCCGCCGCGGCCGCGGCCAAGGAGAAGGGCCTGGACGGCAAGTACGTCATTGCCTTGCTCAATACCACTGGCCAGCCGTCGGAAGCGCAGCTGCAGAATCGTGCCTTGCGCGAGCGCCTGCACAAGACCTCGGTGGCCCGCGGCAGCCGCGGCAACCAGTACGACAACACCGCCATCGTGTCGCAGGTGCTGAAGTTGCGCGCCGAGAAGGCAAGGATGCTCGGCTATCCGACCTACGCCGCCTATGTGCTGGCCGACGAGACCGCGAAGACGCCCGAAGCGGTCAACGCGATGCTGACCAAACTGGCGCCACCGGCGGTGGCGAACGCGAAGCGCGAGGGTGCGGCGATCCAGGCGATGATCGACAAGGAGCAGGCGGCGAAGGGCGAGCCGACGTTCGCGCTGCAGCCATGGGACTGGGCGTACTACACCGAGAAGGTGCGCGCCGAGAAGTACGACTTCGACGAGAGCCAGCTCAAACCCTATCTGGAGATGAAGAACGTGCTGGAGAACGGCGTGTTCTACGCCGCCGGGCAGCTCTATGGCCTCAACTTCAAGCAGCGCACCGATCTGCCGGTCTACAACCCTGACGTGCTGGTGTATGATGTGTACGCTGCGGACGGCAGCCAGCTGGCGATCTTCCTGGCCGACATGTACGCGCGCCCGTCCAAGCGCGGCGGCGCGTGGATGAACTCCTACGTCGAGCAGTCCGCGCTGACCGGCAACCTGCCGGTGGTGGCCAACCACCTCAACATCACCAAGCCAGCCAACGGTCCGACCCTGCTGACCTGGGCCGAAGTGACCACGATGTTCCACGAGTTCGGCCACGCGCTGCACGGCATGTTCTCGAACGTGCAGTACCCGTACTTCAGCGGCACCAGCGTGCCGCGTGACTTCGTCGAGTTCCCCTCGCAGGTCAACGAGATGTGGTCCGACTGGCCCAGCGTGCTGGCCAACTACGCGAAGCACTACCAGACCGGCGCGCCGATGCCGAAGGCCCTGCTGGACAAGGTGCTGGCCACCTCGAAGTTCAACCAGGGCTTCACCACCACCGAGTACCTGGGTTCGGCGATGCTCGACCAGAGCTGGCACCAGATCGGCGCCGACAAGATCCCCGCGGCCGCTGGCGTGATGGCGTTCGAGGCCGCGGCGCTGAAGGCGAACGGCACCGACTACGCGCCGGTGCCGCCGCGCTACCGCACGCCGTACTTCAGCCACATCATGAGCGGCTATGCGGCCGGCTACTACGCCTACATCTGGTCCGAGGTGCTGGACGCGAACACGGTGGAATGGATCAAGGCTAACGGCGGCCTGACTCGCGCCAACGGTGACCGCTTCCGCGCCACCTTGCTCTCGCAGGGCGGAAGCAAGGACGCGCTGCAGCTGTTCCGCGACTTCACCGGACATGAGCCGAAGATCGAGCCGCTATTGCAGCGTCGTGGGCTGGATGCCACTGCGGTCGACTGATCCGGATACGCCCGCTCTAAGCGAGTACAGCAAGAAGCCCGGCGCCATCACTGCGCCGGGCTTCTTTGTGACGATCGCAAACATAACGCGTCAATCGTGCGACTTGGCCACTACGCTGCCATCGTTGGGATCGACCAGCAGGTCGACGTCGGTACCATGCGCCGTCCTGACGTCAGCACTCCACAGGCCGTTGTCGAACTTCACGTCCTTGACGCTCTGGTAATCGGCCGCAACCAGCTTGGCGCTGACTTCGTCCTTGTTGAGCTTGGACGGTGCATCGGCCGGGTAAACCTTGCCGTTGACGGGCCCGACCGCGAGCTTGACCCACTTCTTGTTGCCGCCACGGGCCTTGCTGCGCCACACACCATCCTTGAACTCCAGACCCTTCACTTCCTTGTAGCCGGCGTTGGCGATCGCGGTCTTGATGGCGTCCTCGCTCAACGCGCCGGTAGGCGGTTGGGCCGTCCATGTACTTACCGTGGTGGTGGTCTGGGTGGTACTGGTCGTCGATTGCGCGGTGGCAGGCATGTCCTGCGCGAGGGCGACGCCGCCAATCGATAGTCCAATCAATAAGGGAAGCATGCGCTTGATCATGATGAACTCCTTGGTGGTGTGGCACTGAAACGGCGTCGTCAGCGTGCGTGGGCGTCGTTCGAACGGATGTGGGCCTGCGGCTGACACCCCGCGCTGATTCATGCGTCGATGGGATCACCGCATTCGGAACGAAGGCGTGAAAACGCCCGTGACCATGGAGTGAAGAATGGGGTCCGGTTCAGTTATCCCGACATCAGTCATGTCGTGGATTGCTGGCCTGGCGCAGGACGGCTAGGCGAATAAAGATGTCAGCTTCATTGCCCTGATCCACCCGGGCTTTCCTTCAGCAGCCCGAGCCGCAACAGGCTTTCAGCGGTGGCGACGATAGCCTCCTCGTTCGAGCGCGGTACCCAGCCGAGTACGCGCCGAGCCTTTTCGCTGGTGGCGTTCTTCGGCTTGCCAAGTTCGGGAAGGATCTGTTTGACCGCCGGGTCGCGCAGCGAGGCGAGGCGCACCAGCCAGTTCGGCAATTGCCGGGTCGGTACACGTTTGGCCGCTGCGCCCATGCGGTTCTTCAATATCTTGGCGATGTCTTGTATCGACACAAAATCGCCGGCGACGGCGAGGAATCGTTCGCCCTTCGCGGCAGGATCGGTCATTGCGCGGATGTGCAGGTCGGCGACGTCGCGCACGTCGACGGCACCGAAGCTGAGCTGCGGGCAGCCGGGCATGGCGCCGTCCATCAGACGCTGCACCAGCAGGATCGAGGTCGAATAGTCCGGTCCCAGCACCGGACCAAACACGCCTACCGGGTTGACCACGGCAAGTTCGAGGGCACCGCCTTCGCGGGCGATGAAATCCCAGGCTGCGCGCTCGGCCAGGGTTTTCGATTTCGCGTAGGGCTGCACGTCGTCAGCAGCGGGATCGGTCCAGTTGCTCTCGTTGAACGGCGCCGGTTGCACCTTCTGCCCATAGCCGATCGCGGCAAACGACGAGGTCAACACTACGCGCCGGACGCCGGCGTCGCGCGCGGCGCGCAGAACCCGGAGCGCACCTTCGCGCGCAGGCACGATCAGTTCGTCTTCGTGTTTGGGCAGGCTGGAAGGGAAGGGTGACGCAATGTGCAGCACGTAGTCGCAGCCAGCGACGGCTTGTGGCCAGCCGGCGTCGTTCTCGAGATCGGCGACGACAAAGGACAGGCGGTCGCCTGGTTCGGCGCCACCTACCTTCAGCATCGCGCGCACATCGCCCTCGCGCTTCAGGCTGCGCACCGTGGTACGCACCTGATGGCCTGCGGCGAGCAATTGCAGGATGGCATGGCTGCCGATGAAGCCCGATCCGCCGGTTACCAGAACTGTGCTCATGGCTGTTTCCCTGTTGATCAATGCGGGGTTGGGTGATCCAGTTTCCCGGACAGCGGCCGCGTCGAGGCGCCACGAGGTTTTCATGCCATGGCGAGCGACTTTTTATGATCTTCCATCATTTCTGGTTGTCATGGCGCAGCCATGCCGGCCCGTTCATGCCACGAACTGCAATCGCGCGAGCTCGGCATACAGGCCACCCTCGGCCAGCAAACTCTCATGCGTGCCCTGCGCCACGATGCGGCCGCCGTCGAGTACCACGATGCGGTCGGCGCGTTGCACGGTGGCGAGGCGATGGGCGATCACCAGGGTGGTGCGACCTTTTTCGAGGCGTTCGAGCGCCTGCTGGATCGCTGCTTCGGACTGCGCGTCCAGTGCCGAGGTGGCCTCATCCAGCAACAGCAGCGGCGCGTCGCGCAGAATCGCGCGGGCGATCGCGATGCGCTGGCGCTGGCCGCCGGACAGGCGCACGCCGCGTTCGCCCATTTCGGCCTGATAGCCATCCTTGAGCGCGCTGATGAAGTCGTGTGCCTCGGCGGCGCGGGCGGCTTCGCGCACTTCGTCGTCGCTGGCGCCTTCGCGGCCGAAGCGGATGTTGTCGGCAGCGCTGCCGCTGAAGATCACGGTTTCCTGCGGCACCAGCGCGATCGCGCCGCGCAGGTCGGCGAGGGTTACCGCGCGCAGGTCGATGCCGTCGATGCTGATGCGGCCGGCCTGCGGATCGTAGAAGCGCAGCAGCAGCGAGAACACCGTGCTCTTGCCGGCGCCGGACGGGCCGACCAGGGCGACGGTTTCGCCGGGGCGCACGTCCAGCGTGAAGTCATGCAGCGCGGCGGCGTCGGGGCGCGTGGGGTAGTGGAAGCTGACGCTGTCGAAACGCAGCGCACCGCTGACCGGTCGGGGCAGCGCAAGCGGCTGCGCCGGATCGACGATCTCGGCGCGTTCTTCCAGCAGTTCGCCCAGGCGCTCCATCGCGCCAGCCGCGCGCAGCACATCGCCCCACACTTCGGACAGGCCGGCGACCGAGCCGGCGGCGAATACCGCATACAGCACGAACTGGCCCAGCACGCCGGGGTCCAGCGTGCCGGCCAGCACATGACGTGCACCGGCCCACAGCACCAGGGTGATCGCGCCGAACACCAGCACGATCACCGCCATGGTCAGCAGCGAGCGCATACCGATGCGTCGGCGTGCGGTGGCCAGTGCGCGCAGGATCGCATTGCTGTAGCGGGTGCTTTCAATGTTCTCGCGTGCGTACGCCTTCACGGCAGTGGAAGCGTTGAGCGTTTCGTTGGCTATGGCTGCCGCGTCGGCGAGGCGGTCCTGGCTGGCGCGCGAGAGTTTCTGCACGCAACGACCGAACACCAGGATCGGCAGCATCACGGCGGGGATCACCAGCGCGGTGAGTCCGGCCAGCGACGGTGCCGTCCACACCATCGCCACCGCCGCGCCGATCAGCATCACCGCACTGCGCAGCGCGACCGATACGCCGGAACCGATCAATGCCTGCACCACTTCGGTGTCGGCACTCAGGCGTGACAGCAGTTCGCCGACGCGGCTGCGCTCGAAGAAGCTCACGTCCAGCCGGATCACCTGCGCGTACAGCGTATTGCGCAACGAGGCGAGCGCCCGCTCGCTCAGTAGCGTGATGCAGAAATAACGCGCGGCCGTGGCGATGGCGAGTACCACCGCCACGCCGAACAACGCGATGAAGGTCTCGTTGATGACCGCCTGGCTGGAATGCCCGAACCCCTTGTCGATGATGTGGCGAAACGCCAGCGGCAGCACCAACGAGGCGCCGGAGGACAGCCCGAGGAAGACCAGCCAGCCGATCGCCAGCGCGCGATGCGGTTTGAGGAAGGGCCAGAGCCCGCGCAGGGCGCCGATGCGGCGGGCAGGGCGTGGCGTATCGATGGTGGCGTCGCTCATGAGCTCTCGCAGGACGGATCGGGGAATGGCGCGGGCCCGGGCGGACGTGGGCAGTGCCATTCAAGGTGGGGCGTGGTGCGCTCGATTCAATCCTTGCGCTGCGGAGGGCCCTCTAAGCAAGTCGTCGTTCCAGTGGCGCTCAGGTCGGAATCTCACTGATTCAAGCGTCGACATCCCCGCTTGAGCAGCCAGTCGACGGTTGAAAGCCATGGGGATGACGGACTTCGCGCACTGGGTTTCGTAGGGCGGGCACTGCCCGCCGGCTTTTCGTTCTCTGGTGATGTGGCCGTGCCGGAGCGGCGGGCACTGCCCGCCCTGCGAAGCTGCGCGGCAGAGTTGTCGATCAACAAGCTTGTCCCGGTATAAACAACAACCAGTGGTGGGGAGTGAGAAACGCGGGGATGACGACGCTCAGGTTGAATGCGATTTTGGTTCGAGGCTTGTTCGGGTATGGCCAAACATGAGGCTTCAATCCAGGCGTTTCGCGATGCTGCGCCCGCGGCTGATGTCGCTAATCCGCAGCTGCGCTTCGGCAACCTGGTCGTCTGGCAGACGCAATTGCAGATCCACGCCAACGGCGCCAAAAACCTCTTGTTCGATCTCGGCCTGCAGCTCCTTGAGGCGTGCCTTGAGCAGGGCCAGCTCGGCGAACTCGCAATGCAGACCCAGCCGCGCCATCGCCACGATCGGCACGCGCTCGGCACGGCGCAGGCATTCCGCCGCAGTGCCGCCATAGGCACGTACCAGCCCGCCGGCACCGAGCTTGGTGCCGCCGTACCAGCGCGTCACCACCACCATCACGCGATCCATGTCCTGCCCCTCGATCGCCTGCAGGATCGGCCGCCCGGCGGTGCCGCCGGGTTCGCCGTCGTCGTTGAAGCGATAGTCCTGGCCGATCCGCCAGGCCCAGCAGTTGTGCGTGGCCAGCGGGTCGCCCACCTCGCGTAGAAAGGTCTGCGCCTGTTCAACGGAAGTCACCGGCGCGGCCAGCGCGAGGAAACGGCTTTTCCGGATCTCTTCCTGATGCCGGCACGGCCCGGTCAGCGTGTGCAGCGACTCACTCATGCTGCGCAGTTTCCCATGTCGTGCCGGGTTGTTGGCGGTTGCCTGGTTGACCGACGCGGTAGCATGGCGCTTTCCCAAGTGATTTGCCGGACCCGCCATGATCAACAACGACGTACTGCGTGCCATCCGCTACATGCTCGACCTCAGCGACGGCAAGGTGGTGGAGATCACCCAGCTGGCGGACGCGAATTTTCCGATTGCGAAGGAGGACGTGCAGGCGTTCCTGAAGAAGGACGACGAGGCCGGTCATGTCGAATGCAGCGGCAAGGTGCTGGCACATTTCCTCGACGGCCTGGTGGTCTATCGGCGCGGTCGTGACGAAAGCCAGCCGCCACGCCCGGTGGAGAAGCGCGTCACCAACAACGTGGTGCTGAAGAAACTGCGGGTGGCGTTCGAGCTGAAGGACGTCGACATGCACCAGATCCTCGAAGCCGCCGGCTTCCCGATCTCCAAGCCGGAACTCAGTGCATTGTTCCGCCAGCCGGATCACAAGAACTTTCGGCTATGTGGTGATCAGTTGCTGCGGAATTTCCTGAAGGGGCTGACCTTGCGCTTGCGAGGAAATGTCTGAAGAGGTTTTGCGGCCCCTTGTGCACGGCGATTGCTGGCGTCGGCACCCGAAATCCATAGGGGGAACGGACCCGATGCCGCCAATCGCCACAGGTTTTGGCGGCGCAAATTCTTGCAATGCCGTCAGCTTTCCCGAGGGTGATGCAAGCATGCATTTCTCTGGCCATGTCACCCGCTTGCGCAAGCCTTTGCGCACGCTCATCGCACGAGTTGTACACACGATCACGATGCGACATTTATTTTGTCATCGGCACTGGACCGCGCAGCCAAGTCGGTAGCACGATCAATACCCCCGACGTCCGGGGGCGGGGTAGTGGGAGTTTTATCCGGTCAGCACGATCGTAGCCTGTGGCTGCGTCGGATCCGTACGGTGATCCGATGCCTTTTTATGTTGGCGCGCCTTTCAAACAACGGAGGTTATTACACGACGATCCATTCGATCAGTCGGCAACTTCATCACAGGGGGACTCGTTTTTTTCATTTTACTTTTCGGAGAAAAGACGTGAAAACTGAGCATGTGATGTTAGGCGTATCCATTGCCGCGGCGCTCGCAACGCTGCCGGCCACCGCCTTGGCCCAAGCTTCATCCGCGTTAGCCGGTCTCAACACGACCGAAGCCTCCCGCGTTACCCAAACCATCAACAATCGCGTCGTGTCCGCCGTGGGTAACACCCACTTGTCGTTTATCAGCACGTTGAAGCCGACCAGCAGCGTGGCCGACTCGATGCCCATGAACCATATGCAGCTCATTCTCCAGCGCAGCGCGTCGCGCGCATTGGCACTGGCGTCCTTGAGTGCTGCGCAACACGATCCCGGCTCGTCCAAATTCCATCAGTGGGTGACGCCCGCTCAATTCGGCGCCACTTTCGGCGTGGTCGATGCCGACGTCGAAGCGGTGAAATCGTGGCTGACTTCGCAGGGCTTCACCGTCCATGGTGTGTATCCGAACAAGATGCAGATCGATTTCAGCGGTACGGCAGGCCAGGTCCGGCAAGCGTTCCACACGCAGGAAAACCATTACACCATCAATAAAGTCAGCCATATCGCCAATGCCGGCGATATCAGCGTGCCATCGGCGCTGAGAAGCGTGGTGGTGGGCGTTGCTGGTCTCAACGACATCCGGCCACAGGCATTGCACGTGGCTCAGCAAGTGGCGCAGTACAACGCTTCCACGCACAACTTCAAGATCAAGCAGTCTTCTGCAGCCAGCGCGAATGCAACCAGCGCGAAGGCAGCCGGTGCGAATCCTGCGGCGATCAATTTCACCAATGGTGCGCGCGGCTTCGTGCCGAACGACATGAATGTGATCTACAACACCACGGCGTTGTACAACAAAGGGATCACGGGCAAGGGTGTGAATATCGCGGTGGTGGAAGATCAGGACATGGTTACCTCGGACTGGACCAACTTTGTCAGTCAGTTCAACCTTGGCAGCTACGGCGGTACCTACCGCCAGTTCCAGCCGCAGTTGACGCCAACTACAGGCAATTGCACCGATCCCGGTGGTACCAGTCCATATTCAGAGAGCATCGAGACGGTGCTGGATGCCGAGTGGTCCACGGCGATGGCGCCAGGCGCCAACATCTGGGTGGCCACTTGCAATGATTCGAGCACCACCAACTTCTTTGGTGGTGTATTCACGGCATCAGCCAACCTGATCAACGGCACGGCACGGCCGGACATCATCAGTGCGAGCTACGGCTACGGCGAAGGCTACACCGATGCAGCCAGCAAGGCAGCCATCGACTTGATGTGGGCGCAGGCAGATGCCGAAGGCATCTCGGTATTCATATCCACCGGCGATTCCGGTTCCAACCCGAGTTTCAACGGCTCGATCATCAATGGTGTCGGTGTTGATGCCAACTCGTTTGCCACCTCACCCAACGACACGGGTGTCGGCGGAACGGATACGGCGGACGTTCTCGCGGGCACCAGCAGCAAATATTTCAACAGCGCGCCCAATTCACTGTACGGCACAGCGAAATCCTATGTACCGGAAATCACCTGGAACCAGTCCTGCGGCAACACCACGGCGGCGCAGGATCTGGTGGGCCTGACGGCGCTGCAATTCTGCAAGAACGCACTGATCTACGATCCCTCCGGCTATTACGTCACCTCTGAAAGCGGCAGCGGCGGCCCCTCGTCAGTTGACAGGAAGCCAGCGTGGCAGCGGCAGGTTCATGGTGCGGCCAAGGACCAGTCACGCGATTTGCCGGATGTCTCATTGTTCGGCGGATCGTATGGTGGCTACTCGTGGGTGATTCTCTGCACTGGCGCGTATCCCTGTGCCCCCAACTTCACTACCGGGACCGTGCTTGAGGGCGGTACCTCCCTGTCATCACCGATGTTTGCCGGCATCCAGGCCCTGATCGACCAGGGCCTGTCCAGCGCAGGGGCAGGTATGGACCAGGGCAATGCGGCGCCGACACTGTACGCGTTGGCCAATGCGGAATTCGGCGGAGCCACGGGGGCAGCACCGTCTACGCTTGCGCAATGCAATTCCAGCAACGGTACCTCGGGCACCAGCAAGTGCGTATTCCACAACATCACCGGTGGCGGCAACTCCACCCAGTGTATTCAACTGCAGGGCGAGGTCACGCCGAATTGCTACTTCTATGGAACGTTCAAGAATTTCGAGGGTTTCTACGGTGCGGCCCAGGTCGGGCTGACCTCGACCAGTACCTCGAAGTACAACAGCACCACCGCAGCCTATGACGCACAACCTGGCTGGAGCTTTGCCAATGGCCTTGGCTCGGTGAACGCCAACAATCTGCTCACGGCCTGGAAGGCCTTTGTCAACGTCAAGTAAGCGTGTGATGTGTTGACCGCATTCCCCTTGACGGTGACGCTATCAAGGGGAATGTTGTTGGATATGACCGGATCCGGACCATGCATGTGGTCGAGGTTGAGCGAGGGTGATTCGGTGCTGTCCAGTTCCCGCCAGTCGCGCACGACCGGGCCGCCGGTGGAGTGGGTGATGCAGGCAAAACTGGCGTCGGTGAGATGCAGGTCGCGCAACGCATGATCGAACGCGCGCACGATGTCGCTCTTGGTCACTGCATCGTCGAAACTCACGTATTCGGACAGCCAGATGTCAGCCAGCGTCAACGTCTGGCCTGCCGCTGTGGCGCCTTGCTGCAACTGCTGCGGCATCCGGCCATAGATCGAGGTGTTCCTGACGCTCCAGCCATGGACGAATACAAGGGTAGTCATGATGCAACTCCGCGAGGCGAGACGTGCTCATGATGCCGGATGAACAGGTGGATGGCGGTAGGCCAGCTGACCTGCTCGCATGACTGATGAGGCGGAATGCCGGACGCGAGCTGCCCGCTGCTGCGTGAAGCTGTCATTCGGGTGAATGCACGAGCTGGGTTACGCTGAAGGCAGCTTCATGCGAATCTCCTCGCCATGATCTTGAATGCGCTCGTGGTATTGCTGCTGCTGGCAGCGTTGGTGGCCTGGGCTGGCCGGCGCCGGTTGGCGTCCGGCCTGGCGGGCTTGGCCTTACTGCTGTTTCTGGCCGTCGGCTGCGGGCCGTTGCCGCGTTGGCTGTTGTACAACCTGCAGGCTCCGTATGCTGCCACGGTTTCCGGCGACTGGGCTCCACGCAACGCGATCGTGCTGCTGGGGGCGGGAAGCTCCCGCGTCGCGCCGGGCGCCGCGCTGGAACCGTCGCTGATTGCCTATGGTCGAATCGTGCAGGCGGTCACGCTGTATCGCGACTGCAAGGCATCGGGGCAGCAGTGCCTGCTGCTGGTGAGCGGCGGCGACTCGCAACATCACGGCGCGCCGGAGGCGGTCGTCTACGAACCGGTGCTGCGTCGGCTGGGCGTGCCGGCGCAGGATCTGCAGCTGGAAACACGCAGCATGAATACCTGGCAGAACGCCCAGTTCAGCCGACCGCTGTTGCAGGCCTACGATCCACAGAAACTGGTGCTGGTGAGTTCAGCCATCCATCTGCGACGCAGCATGCTGTATTTCAGGCACTTCGGCCTGCGACCGATACCAGTGCATGGCGATACGGTCGCGGCCATGCTCACGGCATGGCCGCGCTCGTCGAACCTGGCGCTGTGCGATGACGCCTTGCACGAGTACGTGGGGGCTGCCCAGTATCATGTGTACAACGCGATGGGCTGGAACGCGCCGCCGGTGCTGGCGCCGTTGATCCCGGCCGCACCGTGAGCGCGGCGGCATCGCAGCGATCGACCAGCCATGCTGGGCCGTACCTGCTCAACGCTCGTGCATCACCATCAGGCGGATCTCGGTCATGTCCTCGATCGCGTAACGCACGCCCTCGCGGCCGAGGCCGGACAGTTTGACGCCGCCGTAAGGCATGTTGTCCACGCGGAAGCTGGGGATGTCGTTGACGATTACGCCACCCTGTTCCAGTTCGTTCCATGCACGCATCGCGTGGGCGAGGCTGTCGGTGAAGATGCCGGCCTGCAGGCCGTAGTCGGAGTCGTTCACCATCGCGATGGCGTCGCTGAATTTCTTGAACGGGGCGAGCAGGGCGAACGGGCCAAATGCTTCCATGCGGTTGGCCTTGGCCGCGTGCGGCACGTTTTCCATCAGGGTCGCTTCCAGCATGTTGCCGTGACGCTTGCCGCCGCACAGGATTTTTCCGCCGGCTTGCTTCGCCTCCACGATCCAGCCGTGCAGGCGCTCGGCGGCGGCCTCGTCGATCATCGGGCCGAGGAATACGCTCTTGTCTTTCGGGTCGCCGGCCTTGAGCTTTTTGATGGCGGCGACGAGCTTCTTTTTCAGCTCGTCGTAGATGTCGGCATGCGCGTAGATGCGCTGTACGCCGATGCAGCTCTGGCCGGACTGGTAGAACGCGCCGAAGATCAGCCGCTCGACCACGCGATCGATATGTGCGCGCTGATCCGCATCGACGATGCAGGCGGCATTGCCGCCCAGTTCCAGCACAACCTTCTTGCGGCCGGCGCGGGCTTTCAGTTCCCAGCCGACCTGGCCGCCGGTGAACGAGAGCAGCTTGAAGCGCTCGTCCTCGACCAGCGGCGCGGCATGCTGGCCGTCCAGGGTGAGGATCGAGAAGGCGCCTTTCGGCAGGTCGGTCTCGGCCAGCACCTCGCCGATGATCAGCGCGCCGATCGGGGTCTTCTCTGAAGGTTTCAGCACGAACGGGCAACCGGCAGCGATTGCCGGGGCGACCTTGTGCCCGACCAGGTTCAACGGGAAATTGAACGGGGCGATGAACGACAGCGGGCCCAGCGGCACGCGCCGGGTGTAGCCGTGATAGCCGTCCAGGCGCGCAGCCAGTTCCAGGTTCAGCGTTTCACCGTTGATGCGCACGGCTTCCTCGGCAGCGATGCGGAACGTCTCGATCAGGCGGGTCACTTCGCCAGCCGAATCCTTGATCGGCTTGCCGGCCTCGATGCACAGCGCCTCGGCCAGCTCGTCGCGGCGCTCGGCAAAGCGTTGCGCGCAATGCTGCAGCACCGCCTGGCGTGCCCATGGCTTGAAGTCGCGCATGGGCGTGGACGCTTTCACCGCGGCAGCAATCGCTTTTTCGGTGGCCTTCGCATCCGGTACCGCGACCCGCGTGGCGAGCTTGCCGTTGTACTTGTCCAGCACGTCCAGCATGGTTTTGGACGTCTGTGGCTGGTTGGCGAGGTAATAGGGATAGGTTTTCTTGAGCATCGTGGCGACCGTCGGCAAACAGGTTGCCGGCCAGCATAGATGGCTGGCATGTTCAGCCTTCGTGAGTGATGACCGTGCCGGAATGCTCGATCTGCGATGCGAACTGGCTGACCGTGTCGATTACTCGGGCAGTACCCGCAGCTTGAGTTCTCCGTCGGTCACGCGCGCCTTCACGTTGTCCCCTGCGGCGACCGCAGCCGTGCTGCGCACGACCTGTCCGGCATCGTCGAAAAGGATCGCGTAGCCGCGCTCCAGCGTGGCCAGCGGGCTGATCGCATGCAAGGCATGACCGGCATGGCGCAGGCTGGTCTGCCGACGTTCGAGGATGTGCGCGATCGCGCGGCGCAGGCGCTGGTCCTGTTCGGCCAGCCGGCGCGCCAGCAGCGGCAGTTGCGCGCGTGGATGTTGCGTCAGCAGGCGTAATTGCAGTCGATCGAGCCGGCTCTGTCGAAGCTGGCTTTGTTCGCGCAGCACGGTGGTCAGGCGGTGCTGGAGATGCAGCAACCGTTCGCGATCGCGCGCCAGCCGTGCCTGCGGTCGCTGTGTCTGCAGCCGCGCCAGCAGGTGATCGACGCGTTGCGCGTGCGACTGCAACTGGCGCTGCTGCAAGGTGAGCAGGCGCTGCTGCAGTTGCTGCAGATGGCGGCTGACGGCCGCCGCATCGGGTACCAGCAATTCGGCTGCGGCCGAGGGCGTCGGTGCGCGCAGGTCGGCGACGAAGTCGGCGATGCTGAAGTCGATTTCGTGGCCGACGGCCGAGACCACCGGCACTGCGCTGGCGTGGATCGCCCGCGCCACGGCTTCGTCGTTGAACGCCCACAGGTCTTCCAGCGAGCCGCCGCCGCGAGTCAGCAGCAGCACGTCGTAGCGTCCGCTGGCCGAGGCCTTGCGCAGCATGGACACAATCGCCGGTGGCGCCTCGCGCCCCTGCACCGGTACCGGCAGCACCTCGACATCGGCCAGTGGCCAGCGGCGTGCCAGTACGCTCAGCACGTCGCGCACCGCTGCGCCGGTGGCCGAAGTGATCACGCCGATGCGCCGTGCATAGCGGGGCACGGCACGCTTGCGTGCCTGCGCGAACAGGCCTTCGGCGTCGAGGCGTGCCTTGAGTTGCTCGAACTCGCGCTGCAACGCACCTTTGCCGGCCGGCTCCATGCTTTCCGCAACCAGCTGGAATTCGCCACGGGGCTCGTACAGGCCGACCTTGGCGCGCAACATGACCTGCATGCCGTCGACCGGGCGAAACCGCAGCGCGGCCGCCTTCGGCTTGAACATCGCGCAGCGCACCTGGGCGCCACTGTCCTTCAGGGTGAAGTACAGGTGGCCGGAGGCGGGCTTGGCCACGTTCGACAGCTCGCCCTCGATCCACACCAGCGGAAACACGTCGCCCAGCAGGTCGCGCACCAGCCGGTTGAGCGAACTGGGGGTCAGGACGTGGCGTGGTGCGGTGTCGTCGATCGGCGCAGGCATGGGAGCGCGAGACTAGCATGCTGGCCGGATCAAGTTGTGAGAAAACATCTGCTTGGGAAAGCAAGCGCAGAGATTGCTTCAAGCGCACACTGCGGCATTTCAGTCGTCGTCTGCTTCGCGTAGCGCCCGCCAGTGGCGCTTGCGCACGCGCCAGCTGCGGATGCCCAGGTTGAAGGCGAACCATGCGGCCAGCACGCCGAACGGCCAGCCGATCCATGCCGGCCACAGGATCGCGATGACGGCCAGCAGGGCCAGCGCCAGGGTACCGATGAGCAGTGGACCGCTGGAGGTGTCGCCGAGCACGCGACGATGGGTCAGCGCGGCGCCGACACTGTTGGCGATGCGCAACGCGCCGGCGGCGGCACGGCCGGAACTGCCGCCGCCATGCCGTACCCGCGGTGGTCGTGCTTCGCTGCTGGGTACCTGCTCACCGTTGCCATGACGGCGGCGCGCGGCGCGCACGATCTCGGTGGCGTTGCCGAGGTCGCGCTCGTATTGCGCTGCGAGCTCGCTGGCGAAACCGGCATCCTCGACCGCCACGTCGAGTTCACGATTGCTTAGCCAGCTGGCGATATTGAGATTGGACGAGCCGACGCGCGCCCACTGCCCGTCGGCGACCGCGGTCTTGGCGTGCAGCATCGAGCCGTTCCATTCGAACACGCGGATGCCGGCCTTCAGCAACGGCCGGTAACCGGCACGCGACAGCGCCGCCACCGCCGGGATATCGCTGCTGCCAGGCACCAGCAGACGCACGTCGACACCATCGCCCGCGGCGGCAATCAGTGCCTGCACGTACGGCGAGAGGCCGACGAAATAGGCATCGGTCAGCCACAGCGTCTTGCGCGCCATCGAGGCGATCAGTTGATCGAGTCGGTACATGCCGGCAGTCGCCGGCGTGGTGGCGATCAGCCGCAGCGACACGTCGCCGGGCGGTACGGCGGGTTCTGGTGCAGCGGCCAACGGCGCCAGCGGCGCACCGGTCTCGCCCCAGCTCTGCGCGAACGCTGCTTCCAGCTCGGCCACCACCGGGCCGCGCAGCGCCACGCCGGTGTCGCGCCACGGTGGCATCCCGCGCGCTGGGTCGCCCAGCCATTTCGCGCTGATGCATACGCCGGAGAGGAAGCCCAGTACGCCATCGACAACCAGCAGCTTGCGATGGTCGCGACTGATCCAGCCGAACGACTGGCCCAATTGCGGCGGATTGAAGATGCGCACTTGGCCGCCGGCTGCCCGCAGCGGTGCCCAGAACGCATTGCGCGACTGGCCGAAACAGCCGAGCCAGTCGGCCACCACCGCGACGAATACGCCGGCCTGCGCCCGTTCGACCAGCGCATCGCGGAACGCGCGGCCGACCTCGTCGTCGCGGATGATGTAGTTCTCCAGCAGCACGCGTTGCTGTGCGCCACGGATCGCCGTCAGCCAGGCGGCATAGTGCGCGGCGGCGTCGATCAGCAGCTCCACCGCATTGCCACCGAGCAGCGGGGCGCCGGCGGTGCGGCTGAGCGCCTGCTGTGCCAGCAGGCGGCTGAGCGTGTCGGTGGTGAGTAGTGGCATCGGTCGAGTGTAGGTCATGGCCAGTCCACGTCCCGTCAGCGTGCTCTGGTCATCGTGCGCTTCTGGCATGATCCGGCGCATGCCGATCGAGCACCGCTATACCGATACCGAGGCCTGCGCACACTATCTTGCTGGCGAGCTGGGTGCGGACCTGCGCATAGCCGCGCCACTGGGCCTGGGCAAGCCGCACGGATTGCTCAATGCGCTGTACCGGCTGACCGGCACCGATCCGGCCCGCTCGCTGCGCTTGTATACAGCGCTGTCGCTGACCCGGCCGCAACCGGCACCAGGCTTGGAGCAGCGTTTTCTCGGACCGTTCCTGGAACGCCATTTCGGTGCCGACCAGGTCGATCCGCACTACGCACTGGACCAGGCGCGCGATGCGCTTCCGCCGAACGTCGAGGTCCACGAGTTCTACATGCAGTCCGGTGCGTTGCTGCATTCGGGCAGTGCCCAACGCAGCTACATCAGCCAGAACTACACCCACGTCGCGCGCGATCTGGCGGTGCAGGAGATCAACCTGCTGGTGCAGCTGGTGGCCCGGCGCGAAGGGCCCGACGGCGTGCATTACAGCCTGTCGTGCAATCCGGATCTCACGCTGGATTTCCTCAGCCAGATCCAGATGGCCGGCAAGCAGCGCCCGCTATGCGTGGCGGTGGTGCACCCGGGGCTGCCGTATCTGGGCGGCGACGCCGAAGTGGCGGAAGCATTCTTCGACGTGGAGCTGTGGCCGGAAGCCTCGCCGCGGCTGTTCGCGCTGCCGCGTCTGCCGGTCGATCTGGTTGAATATGCGCTGGGCCTGCACGCCAGCGCACTGGTCAGGGATGGCGGCTGCCTGCAGATCGGCATCGGCGCGCTGTCCGACGCGCTGGTCAAGGCCCTGCTGCTGCGCCAGCAGGACAACACGCACTGGCGAAAGGCCCTGGTGGCGCTGGATCCGATAGGAGCCACCCATGCGCTGGCGGGTCGGATCGGCGGTCTGGCTCCGTTCCGCAGCGGGCTGTACGGCGCCAGCGAGATGGTGATGGATGGTTTCATGCACCTGCAGCGCGGCGGCATCCTCAAGCGGCGCAGCTGGGACAAGCTCGCGCTGGAACGCGCTTCAGTAGCGGGTAGGTTGGCCGACGACGTGCCGGGTGGCCATTACCTGCGCGGTGCGTTCTTCCTCGGTTCGCAGGCGCTGTACGACTGGCTGGCCGCCACCGAGGCGGCCGATTCGGGGGCGATCGCCATGTGCCCGGTCTCCAATGTCAACCAGCTGTACGGTGACCACCAGGCGCTGGCGATGCTGCAGCGTCGCGGCGCGCGTTTCTTCAACACCTGCATGATGGCGACCCTGCTCGGCGCGGTGGTTTCCGACACGCTCGATGACGGCGCGGTGGTCAGCGGCGTCGGCGGCCAGTACAACTTCGTGGCGATGGCGCACGAGCTGCCGGACGGCCGCTCGGCGCTGCTGCTGCGCGCGACCCGCAGCAGTCGCGGCGGCATCGAGAGCAATATCCGCTGGAACTACGGCCAGACCACCATCCCGCGCCACCTGCGCGACCTCGTCATCACCGAGTACGGTGTCGCCGACCTGCGCGGCAAGAGCGACAGCGAATGCGTCGAGGCGATGCTGTCGATCTGCGATGCACGTTTTCTCGATGCCTTGTGTGCTCAGGCGAAGGCGCACGGCAAGTTGGCGGCGGATTTCGTGGTGCCGGAGGCATGGCGTCGACACCGCCCGCAGCACCTGCAGGAAGCGCTGGCCCCGCTGCAGCGGCAAGGATGGTTCCCGATGTTCCCGTTCGGCAGCGATTTCAGCGAGATCGAGCAGCGCCTGTTGCCGGCACTGAACTGGCTGAAGGCCGGCAGCAGTACCTGGCGCGGCAGATTCCGGTTGTTGCGTGCGGCCTGCCGGCCCGGTCCGGTGGCGGTGGGCGAGGCCGAGGCGCTGGCACGAATGGGGCTGTCCGCACCCCGTACATTCGCCGACCGCGTGCAATGCCGATTGCTGCAGGCGGCGTTGCGACGCTGAAGCGGTCACATCGGTTCGGTTATCCTTGCAGCTTCGCCGCTGCGTGATGGCGGCAGTACGATCCGGTCATACCTGCCATGAACGAAACCGCTTCTTCATTCCCGAATGTGGTCGCCTCACGCCCGGCCGCCCCGCGCGCGGCCGAGCCAGCCCTGCGCCGCCCCAGCGTGGCCGTGCAGATCGGCAAGCTGAAGATCGGTGGCGGTGCGCCGATCGTGGTGCAGTCGATGACCAATACCGACACCGAGGACCCGGCCAGCACCGCCAAACAGATCGCCGAGCTGGCGCGTGCCGGCTCCGAGCTGGTGCGCATCACGGTGAATACGCCGGCGGCGGCCGCCGCGGTGCCGCGCATCGCCGAGCGCCTGGCGATGATGGGCGTGGACGTGCCGATCATCGGCGACTTCCACTACAACGGGCATCAACTGCTGGAGCGCGAACCGGCCTGCGCCGAGGCACTGGCGAAGTACCGCATCAATCCCGGCAATGTCGGTTTCGGCAAGAAGCACGAAAGCCAGTTCGCGTCGATCATCGAGAAGGCGCTGCGCTACAACAAGCCGGTGCGCATCGGTGCCAACTGGGGCTCGCTCGACCAGGGCATGGTCGCTACCCTGATGGACGAGAACCACCAGCGTGCCGAGCCGTGGGAAGCCTCGCACGTGGCGCGCGAGGCGCTGATTCGCTCGGCGCTGGATTCTGCGGTGCTGGCCGAGAAAATCGGTCTCGCACGCGACCGCATCATCCTGTCGTGCAAGGTCTCCGGCGTGCAGGAGCTGATCGCGGTGTATCGCGATCTGGCTGCGCGCTGCGACTACGCGCTGCATCTGGGTCTGACCGAGGCGGGCATGGGCTCCAAGGGCATCACCGCGTCCAGTGCCGCGCTGGCCGTGCTGCTGCAGGAAGGCATCGGCGATACCATCCGCATCTCGCTCACCCCCGAGCCGGGCGCCTCGCGCACCGGCGAAGTGATCGTGGCGCAGGAACTGCTGCAGACCATGGGGCTGCGCTCGTTCACGCCGCTGGTCACCGCCTGTCCCGGTTGCGGCCGTACCACCAGCGAGTTCTTCCAGGTGCTGGCCAAGACCGTGCAGGAACACGTGCGCGAGAAGATGCCGCTGTGGCGCGTCAAGTACGACGGCGTGGAGAACCTCACCTTGGCGGTGATGGGCTGCATCGTCAACGGTCCGGGCGAATCCAAGCACGCCAACATCGGCATCTCGCTGCCGGGCAACGGCGAGGCACCGGCGGCGCCGGTGTTCATCGACGGCGAGAAGGCGATGACTCTGCGTGGCGATAATATCGCCAATGAATTCGTCGGCATCCTGGACGATTACGTCGCGACAAAATATGCCACGCGGACAGGCTGATGGTCGAAGCCATTTGTCGAAGGCGCCTCGCCATGTTCGATGCTGGCAGGACACGGGGACGGATGGCTCGATGTCGGTTATCACGTACTTGGCACTTTACCCATGCCGATGCACACCCAGGCGCGCGTGACAATCAGGTGGTGCTGACGGATCTCAGTCATGAGACTTGCGTAAGCCGGTAAAATTGCCGCGTTCTTTGTCACTGGAAGGTTGTACCAAACCACGCTAGAGTCGGGCTAAGGGGAGTGATTTGGGCTGCTGTAAAAACTGATACTGCATATCGCACGATATTACGTATGTTCTAGTTTTTGCTCCCGGCTTTCGCGTCTGATAGCTCGTTTTCAGGCCAAGACGATCATTTCGTTTGCTGCCGAGCGTTCATGGGCCGCGTCAATACCGCAAGGCTGATCCTTTATGCCGCTCGTGAGCGTCATCGTACCCACTTTCAACAGGGCATATTGTCTTGCGCAGGCGCTGGACAGCGCGCTGGCACAGACGTATGGCGAGATTGAAGTGATCGTCGTAGACGATGGCTCGACTGACGATACGAGAGCGATGATCGAGTCGCGCTACGCGAATGACGGTCGGATCAGATATTTCCATCAAGCCAACAGCGGGGTCTCCAAGGCCCGGAATACAGGGATCGCTGCGGCGACCGGTGCGTTCGTGGCGCTTCTGGATTCCGACGATGCATGGCTGCCGTGGAAAATCGAACTGCAAGTGTTGTGCATGGACGCATTTCCCGACGTCGTAATGACATGGACTGACATGGAGGCCGTCGATCCTTCGGGGCGGGTATTCGACAAAAAATATATTCGTACCATGTACGACGCCTACAAGTTTTTCCCCGAGAGCAGTCTGTTTCCTGAGTCCTACCCGCTTGAAGAGATAGTGTCGTCATTGCACGCAGTCGCGCAAGGCGCCAGATTTTTCAAGGGCTATATATTTTCGCAGATGATCATGGGCAATCTGGTGCATACATCGACAGTCCTGCTTCGCAGGGAATGTCTGGATCAGGTCAAGGGCTTCAACGAAGCATTGCATTACTCGGGCGAGGATTACGATTTTCACCTGAGAACCTGTCGAGTGGGTCCGGTCGGTTTCATCGATCTGGCAACCATCCAGTATCAGCGGGGTATGCCGGACCGGCTTACGCGCGATGAGTACCGCATACACATTGCCACCAACTTCCTCAAAACCGTCAAGCCGTACATTGAAAATTCGCGTGCAGAAATCAATTTGCCGCAAGACATGATCGATTTGATGCTGGCCGACGCCTACCTCTGGATTGGCGAGGTGCAAGTCGACATGAGTGATGCGACGAATGCACGAGAAAATCTGCTTTTCAGCATGAAATACCGATTCATGCAGCCGCGCGCATGGTTGCTCTATCTTGCTTGCTTGCTTCCACAAGGAGTCCGTTTCTGGCTGCGGCGCTTTTACCGAATGACAAAGACATGGATCCACCGCGAGCCCTCTTGCCCATGAATGGTGAATACCTCCGGATGCCCGATGTCACGGATGCGGAAAAACAAGAAGGAAGGCCGGAATCGATCAATCGCCTGATGCGATCGATGAGTCGAGCGAACGCGGCGTTGGACAGCGAATACGACATGGATGATGGACAGTTCGTTCAGTCATTGACTGTACGTGTCATTCAAGACGCAGCAGCTTGGGATGATATCCGCGCGGAATGGGATCTGCTTTATGCGGTCAGCCCCACAGCCTCGACGCCCTTGGATTTTATCTGGTTGCGCAACTGGTGGCGCGTTTACGCACCCGTTTACGGTACGGGCGGTCTGCGGATCATCACGCTCTGGCGTGGCTCGGTATTGGTCGGGGCCCTTCCGCTTTACATTGCCGGCGCAAACGGCGGTGCTTTTGCGGCACGCTGCCTGCGATTCGTGTCGACCGGGGAGGAGGAATATGAGGAAATCTGTCCGGACTATCTCGACCTGCTTTATCTGCCGGGTGAGGAGATGGCTTGCGTGCAGGCGACATGGGCTGCGATTGACGCCATCGCGTGGGATACGCTGGAACTTCTCGATCTTCCGAAGAATTCACCCTTGATGCGCGGGCTTGGCTTTTTTCCCCAACGCAGGCGCACACGAATTATCGCGCGCGGTAGCTGCCCCATCGCGAACATTGATGGCGATTTTGAAAGATATCTGGCGCAATTGTCTTCAAAGACGCGCATGCGAGCGCGCCAGGAAATCCGCAAAGCCAAGCAAGCGGGAGTGGTACTTGAGCTGGCCACTGAGGCGAATGCTGAAGCCTGTTTCAGTGACTTGACCCGGTTGCACCAGGCGCGCTGGATGGCGGAAGGCAAACCCGGGTGCTTTTCCGCACCCAGGTTCACCGAGTTTCACCGAAGCTTGCTGCAAGACTGGCTGAAGAGTGGACGCCTGATCCTGGCGCGTTTGACTCACGATGGAAAAGCATACGTTGCGCTGTATGGCTTCGTGACGGGTGCCAAATTCGATCTCTACCAGTTGGGTGTTTCGTCGATTGTGGAAACCAACATACACAGCCCGGGCACCTTGGCCAATCTTCTTCTGATGACAGAGCTGGCTGATCGCGGCGTGACGCGCTATGACTTTTTGCGAGGGAATAGCGAGTTCAAGAAGTCACTTACGACGGAGCATTGTGATCTTGTCTTCCTTCAAAGCCGCCAACGCAACGTGCGTGCATGGCTTGATCAAGCCATGCGGCTACAGACACGCGTACGTCGAAAAATGAGACGGATGGTTGCGTCTGTCTGGAGCAAGCTGCACAAGTAACGGGAAGGATCGTTGCTCATCACGCGTCGATGTCTGGGCGATTCGTGGAGTCAGCCAAATGTATCGCAGGCGCTCTGATGGTTTGCTGATTCTTCGATTTCACCGGCGCCGATAGCGTGGATCCAGACAACATGGCAACTCTCTTCAATTCGCCACCTACGACTGCTGCAAGCGCTCCGTAAGCTCGCGCCAGCTTCCGACGTTGCCCGGTTGAGCAGTGAGCAAACTCACCTGTTCAAGAAATTGCGTGCGCGGTAATTCGACGGCACCCAGATCAAGTGTGTGGGCATTGGCTACCTGTGCATCGATCAACGGGTAGCCTTGATCGCGCAGCAACTGTGCAAGGCTGACCAAGGCCAGCTTCGAGCCACCGCTTTCCGCGCTGAACATCGACTCGCCGCAAAACAGCTTGCCAACGGCTACACCATAAACACCGCCCACGAGGCGCTGCCCATCCCATACCTCGATGCTGTGGGCGTGCCCCAATTCGTGAAGACGAACATAGGCATCGATCATGGCGGGCGAGATCCAGGTGCCTGCATCATCATCGCGCGGCATCGCACAGCAGTGCATGACGTTGGCAAATGCGTGATCCACAGTCAGTCGCCAGGGTTTGCCTCTCAGTTGCCGGCGCAGGCTGCGGTTGATGCGCAGGTCGACAGTGCGAAATACACAGCGGGGATCGGGAGACCACCAGAGGATAGGCTGACCCTCGCCGAACCATGGAAAGATGCCATGCTGATAAGCGTCGAGCAGTCGCTCCAGTGAGAGATCACCACCAAAGGCGAGCAGGCCGTTCGGATACTGCAACGCATGCACGGGATCAGGAAACGGCTCATGCATTTCCGCATCGAGTTGCGGCAGAACGATCATGCTTTCGCCGTCGGCGTGTACGGTGAATGCTCCATCAACTCGTCGAAATAAGCCTCGCTCGACTGTGCCTCGTGTTCCAGTGCGTTGCGCACCGCCTCATGGAAACTCTCGTTGGCCAGGTAGTGGCGTGAATGCGTGCGCGTCGGCAAAAAGCCCCGCGCCATCTTATGCTCGCCCTGCGCGCCTGGCTCGAACGTCTGCAACTGATTGGCGATGCAGAACTCGATGCCAAGGTAATAGCAAAGCTCGAAATGCAGCCCGGGTACTTCGACCAGGCTGCCCCAGTAACGGCCATACAAGGTGCTGTCGCCGACCAGGCACAGCGCCATCGCGACAACACGGCCGTCCACGCGGCGCGCCGTGGCCACCTGAACGCGGTCTCCAAGTGTGTGTCCGAGATGCTGAAAAAACGGCAGCGTCATCGCGGCATGGTTGCCTTTCATGTCGAACGTGGTTTCGTAAAGTGCGTGCAGCGCGCACCAGTCCTCGTCGCTGATCGTGCTGCCGGCTTCCATGGCGATTTTCAGGCCGGATTCGCGGGCCTGACGGCGCTCTTGCCGGATATTTTTGCGCTTTTTGCCGGTGAGCGTGGCGAGGAATGCCTCGAAATGTCTGTAGCCTTGGTTATGCCAGTGAAACTGCCAGTCGAAGCGCTTCAGCCAGCGTTCGTCGAAAGCGGCCAGATCGGCCTCACACAGAAAATTGACGTGCACCGACGACAGTCCGAGTCGCTGGGTTTCGGCGATCAGCGCCGCGACCAGTTTTTGCTTGTCGGCGTTGTTCGTCGCGAGCAGACGCGGGCCCGGCACGGGTGAGTAGGGCACTGCGCCGAGCAGCTTAGGATAGTAATCACCACCGGCGCGTTCAAAAGCGTTGGCCCAGGAAAAGTCGAACACGAACTCGCCGTGCGAGTTGCCTTTCAGGTACAGCGGTGCGGCGGCGAGCAGGCGCCCGTCTTCATACAGACCCAGGTGGTGGGCCTGCCAGCCCCATTCGGGACGGATGCAGCCGTTGTGTTCCAGTGCGGCGAGGAACGCATGCGACACGAACGGGTTGGTGTCGGTGCGCAGCGCATCCCACTCCGCGGCAGGCAGTTCGGCAATCGCGGCATGGAAGCGGATGGTGCGCATGGCGTTGATTTTGACCCGGGTTCCCGCAGGGGCGCCCTCTATGCGCGAATGCTGTTCGTCATGTCACAAAGAGCATCGCGCACAGGGTGCGCTCCTACAGTCAGCCGGCCGGCGTCTGCTGATCCAGCCAGCGTTCGGCGTCCAGCGCGGCCATGCAGCCGAAGCCGGCCGAGGTGACCGCTTGGCGATACACGTGGTCGGCGACGTCGCCGGCAGCGAACACGCCCGGTATCGAGCTCATCGTGGCCATGCCGTGCTGGCCGCTGTGGATCTTGATGTAGCCGTCGTGCATGTCGAGCTGGCTTTCGAAGATGCCGGTGTTCGGCGTATGGCCGATCGCCACGAAGAAACCGGTCGCGGCGATGTCGCGGGTGACGCCCGAGTTGACGTCCTTCACGCGCACGCCGGTGACGCCAGTATCGTCGCCGAGTACCTCGTCGATGCTGTGGTTCCATACCAGCTCGATCTTGCCGGCGGCGGCCTTCTCGAACAGCTTGTCCTGCATGATCTTCTCGGCGCGCAGCTTGTCGCGGCGATGCACCAGGTAGACCTTGCGGCCGATGTTGGCCAGGTACAGCGCTTCCTCGACGGCGGTGTTGCCGCCACCGATGACGACCACGTCCTGGTCGCGGAAGAAGAAGCCGTCGCAGGTGGCGCAGGCCGAGACGCCCTTGCCCTTGAAGCGCTCCTCGCTTTCGATGCCGAGGTACTTCGCGGTGGCGCCGGTGGTGATGATCAGCGCGTCGCAGGTGTATTCGCCCGAATCGCCCTTGAGGCGGAACGGTCGCTGCTTCAGGTCGGCCGTGTGGATATGGTCAAAGATCATCTCGGTGTGGAAGCGCTCGGCGTGCTCGGCCATGCGTTGCATCAGCGCCGGGCCCTGCAAGCCCTCGACGTCGCCCGGCCAGTTGTCCACGTCGGTGGTGGTCATCAGCTGGCCGCCCTGCTGCAGGCCGGTGATCATGGTCGGCTTCAGGTTGGCGCGCGCCGCGTATACCGCGGCGGTGTAGCCGGCGGGGCCGGAGCCGAGGATCAGCAGGCGGCTGTGTTTGGGGGTGCTCATGGTTATAATCCTAGGGTTTGCTGGCAGCTTTGATCGTTATTCGCTTCAACCCCTGCCGCGGTTTCAGGTGACCGTTTCGCGGTGACGAGGCGGAGCTTTGAATCCGCAAGGATGGGGAAGGGAGCACCCCGATTCAAGCTTTCCAGCTATTGCTGCTTTATTAACCCTAGCCCGGTGCACGCAAGTCGCCCCGCTACGAACCCACAGGACTGCTCCCATGCGTATCGGTATCCCCTCCGAAACCAAGACCCTCGAAGGTCGTGTTGCCCTCGTTCCCGCCGCTGCTGCCGATCTGGTGCGCCGTGGCCACGAAGTGTTCCTCCAGGCCGGTGCCGGCCTGAAGAGCGGCTTCGCCGACGAGGCCTACGTCAAACAGGGCATCAAGATCGTGCCGGATGCCGCTGCGCTGTACGAGGCGGGCGAGCTGATCGTCAAGGTGAAGGAGCCGGTCGCTGGCGATCTGGCGTTGCTGAAGAAGCATCACCTGCTGTTCTGCTACCTGCATCTGGCCGCCGAGCCGGCGCTGACCAGGAGCCTGCTCGACATCGGCCTGACCGGCATCGCGTTCGAGTCGGTGGAAGAGCACGGTATCCTGCCGCTGCTGCATCCGATGTCGGTGATCGCCGGTCGCATTGCCACCCAGATCGGCACGACCCTGCTGCATCGTCCGCAAGGCGGCAAGGGCAAGCTGCTGGGCGGCATGGCTTCCACCCCGCGTGGCAAGGTGGTGGTACTGGGCGCCGGCGCCGCCGGTGGCAATGCCGCCGCGCTGGCTGCGGCCGCTGGTGCCAACGTGGTGGTGTTCGACAAGCGCCAGGATCGTCTGGCCGAAATGATGGCGATGGGCCCTAACGTCACCGCGCTGTATGCCTATGAATCGTCCGTGGCCGAGGAAGTGCGCGATGCCGACATCGTGGTCGGCGCCGTGCTGATCCCCAGCGCCAAGGCGCCGCACGTGGTCACCGAGGCGATGGTCAAGACGATGGAAAAGGGCAGCGTGCTGGTGGATATCGCGATCGACCAGGGCGGCTGCTTCGAGACGTCGAAGCCGACCACCTGGAAGGAGCCGACCTACGACGTGCATGGCGTGACGCACTTCTGCGTGACCAACATGCCGGGCGCCGTGCCGCAGACCTCCTCTGTGGCGATTTCCGCCGCGATCCTGCCGTACGTGCAGCGTCTGGCCGGCGGCAAGGAGTGGCGCGAGTTCGCCCCGCTGGCCGGCGGCATCAATGTCGACGGCGGCAAGCTGGTACATCCGGCATTGCAGGGTATGCTCTGACCCTGTCCGGGACGAGCCCGCAAGAAAGGAAGCCCTCCAAGGTGGCGCGAAGCGCGAACGTCAAACAACAACCGAAGGAAGGCCTCAGCGAGGAGCTGAAGCGCCGGCTGCGTGAAGCCGGCGCCCTGCTGCTGCTGCCGCTGGCGTTGTACCTGCTGATCTGCCTGTTCACCTACGATCCACGCGATCCCAGCTGGACCAACGCCAACCAGATCAACCTGGTGCAGAATTTCGGTGGCACCTTCGGTGCGCACATCGTCGATCTGCTGCGCTGGATTTTCGGCTACGTGGCGTACTGTTTCCCGTTGCTGCTCCTGCTGCTGGGCGTGCAGGTGCTGCGCCAGCACGGCGAGCGGACGATGCACGCGTGGGAGCCCTCGCTGCGGCTGATCGGCTCCGTGTTCTTCTTTGTCACCGGCCCGGCGCTGCTGTATCTCGAGTTCGGCGATGACCCGGTGCCCCCGCAGGGTGCCGGCGGCATCATCGGCCTGTGGGTCGGGCGCCCGCTTTCGGAGGCCCTCGACAAGGGCGCACCGCTACTCCTGCTGGCGCTGTTCCTGGTCGCGGTGACCCTGGCGACCGGGCTGTCTTGGTTCAAGGTGATGGACTGGACCGGGCAGGCTGTACTGCGGCTGGTCGGCTGGTTCAAGGGCAAGCTGCGCGAGGCCCCGCAGGCGCTGGCCGCACGGCAGGCGCGTACCGAGCGCGAGGTGGTCAAGAAGGCCGACGCGGTAAAGCAAGCCAAGCGCGAGCCGGTGCGCATCGAGGCGCCGCCCGCGCCGGTGGCGAAAAGCGAGCGGGCGAAACTCGAGACCCAGATCCCGCTGTTCGTCGGCGCCGCCACGCCGGGCGAGCTGCCGCCGCTGTCGTTGCTCGACGAGGCACCGGAGCAGGGCCCGGGTTATTCCGAGGAAACCCTCGAAGTGCTTTCGCGCCAGGTCGAGTTCAAGCTGAAGGATTTCAAGATCGACGCCAAGGTAGTCGGTGCGTATCCCGGCCCGGTGATTACCCGCTTCGAGATGGAGCCGGCTCCGGGCATTCGCGGCTCCCAGGTGTCGAGCCTGGACAAGGACATCGCGCGCGGCCTGTCAGTGGTCAGCGTGCGCGTGGTCGACGTGATCCCCGGCAAGAACGTGATCGGGCTGGAAATCCCCAACACCAAGAAGCAGATCGTCTACCTATCGGAGATTCTGCGCTCGGACAAGTACGACCAGCTGAAGTCGCCGCTGGCGCTGGCGCTGGGCAAGGACATCGGTGGGAAACCCGTCGTGGTCGACCTGGCCAAGATGCCGCATCTGCTGGTGGCCGGTACCACCGGTTCCGGCAAGTCGGTGGCAGTCAACGCGATGGTGCTTTCGCTGCTGTACAAGGCCAGCGCGAAAGACGTGCGGATGATCATGATCGACCCGAAGATGCTGGAGCTTTCGGTCTACGAGGGCATCCCGCACCTGCTGGCGCCGGTGGTTACCGACATGAAGGAAGCCGCCAACGCATTGCGCTGGTGCGTCGCCGAGATGGAACGCCGCTACAAGCTGATGGCCGCGGTCGGCGTGCGCAACCTCGGCGGCTTCAACAAGAAGGTGAAGGACGCCGAGAACGCCGGACAGCCCCTGCTGGATCCGCTGTTCCGGCCGAATCCCGAGATGCCGAATCTCGCGGCCGAACCGCTGGATCCGCTGCCGTACATCGTGATCATCATCGACGAATTCGCCGACATGATGATGATCGTCGGCAAGAAGGTCGAGGAGCTGATCGCCCGTCTGGCGCAGAAGGCACGCGCCGCCGGCGTGCACCTGATCCTGGCCACCCAGCGGCCGTCGGTGGACGTGATCACCGGCCTGATCAAGGCGAACATCCCTACCCGTATCGCGTTCCAGGTGTCGAGCAAGATCGACTCGCGCACGATTCTTGATCAGTCCGGGGCAGAGGCGTTGCTCGGTCACGGCGACATGCTGTACCTGCCGCCGGGCACCGCCACGCCCGAACGGGTGCATGGCGCCTTCGTCGACGACCATGAGGTGCACCACGTGGTCGCGTGGCTGAAATCGCAGGGCGCGCCGCAGTACATCGAAGGCGTGCTGGAAGAGGCCCAACCGACCAGCGACGGCAAGTTCATCAACGACTCCGGCCTGCCGCAGGATGGCGAGGAAGGCGGCGGCGATGCCGACACCCAGCTGTACGACAAGGCCGTCGCCATCGTCACGCAGACCCGCCGTGCCTCGATCTCCGGCGTGCAGCGCCACCTGCGCATCGGCTACAACCGTGCCGCGCGGCTGGTCGAGCAGATGGAGCAGGACGGCGTGGTCAGTGCCCCGCAGCACAATGGCAACCGCGAAGTGCTGGCGCCGCCACCGCCGAGGAACTGAGATCGGGCGCATCTGGTCGGGCGGGCACTGCCCGCCGGCTCTTGCTCCGGTGACACGATAGAGCGGCGGCCAGTGCCCGCCCTACCGTTCCGTTAAGCCGGGATTGTTCACAATTCACCGCCATCGTCACGTTCCGGGGAATCCGATGAAACGCTTCATGTTTGCCCTTACCACCTTGCTGGCGCTGTCGCTGGGCGTCGTGGCCCAGGCCGCCACCGGTCCGGCACGCGCGCGGCTGGACGCCTTCGCCACCGGGCTGCATTCGCTGACCGGGCATTTCACCCAGACGCTGACCGACATCAATGGCAAGGTCAGCAAGACCAGCGCCGGCACGCTGGCGCTGGAAGCACCACGGCAGTTCCGCTGGGACACGCTGGAACCGCAGAAGCAGACCATCGTTGCCGACGGCAGCCGGGTGTGGTTGTACGACCCGGAACTGGAACAGGTCACCGTGCGCATCCAGAGCACCGAGGAGTCGCACAGCCCGCTCACCGTGTTGACCGACCTCAAGCAGATGGACAAGGACTTCAAGGTGGCCGAGCAGGGTGAGCATGATGGCCTGGTCTGGTTGCGACTCAGCTCCACCGCGAAGGATCCGCAGTTCGACTATGCCGACCTTGGCTTCGATGCGAACGGCCTGGTGCGCATGACGTTCCGCGACCAGCTCGGTTCCACCACCGACATCCGTTTCTCCGGCTGGCAGCGCAATGCGCCGATTCCGGCATCGGACTTCAATTTCGTGCCGCCGAAGGGCACCGACGTGATCGGTGACGTGCCGGTGATCACCACCCAGCCGCTGAAAGACTGAGTCGGCGATGCCCGTGCTACGCCAGTTGCCGCGCTGGGCATGGATCGGCGGCGGCGTGCTCGCCTTCATCGCCGGCATCGTCAACGCCGCCGGCTACATGGGGTTCCGCCATCAGTCGATCACCAACCTGACTGGCTCCACCAGCCTGCTCGGCATCGCGCTCGGTACCGCCGATGGCGGCGAGGCGATGCATTGGGCACTGTCGCTCGGCGCGTTCCTGTTCGGCGCCATCCTCAGCGGGTTGATCGTGCAACAGCGCACGCTGAAGCTCGGTCGCCGCTACGGCGTGGCACTGGTGCTGGAATCGCTGCTGCTGTTCGCCGCAGTGCCGCTGCTCGATGCCGGCAACGCGATCGGCCTGTACCTCGCCTCGATGGGTGCCGGTCTGCAGAACGGCATGGTCAGCACCTACAGCGGCATGGTGTTTCGTACCACTCATGTCTCGGGCATGTTCACCGACCTCGGCATCTATCTCGGCCAGCGCCTGCGCGGACTGGAAGTGGACAAGTTGCGCGTGCGCGTCTGCGTGCTGGTGATCTGCAGCTTCATGCTCGGCAGTGCCGCCGGTGCGGTGCTGTTCAATGTGCTGCAGGAACGTACCCTGCTGATTCCGGCCGCGCTGACCGGGCTATGCGGGATGCTGTATGGCCTGTACAGCCAGTACGCGATCAGTACTGGAACGCATGCCGACGCGGAGTGACCGCGGTATCTCAGGATGCCGTGACGCAGCGATTGCGCCCTTCGTGCTTGGCTTCGTAGAGCGCCTTGTCGGCGCGTGACAGCCATTGTTCGATGGATTCGCCGGGTTGCAGCGCGGCGACGCCGATGCTGACGGTTACCCCGATCGAACGCTCCTCGTGGGTCACCGCCACCATGGCCAGTTCGTCGCGGATGCGCTCGACGATGTCGAGCGCATCCGGCAGCAGGGTGTCGGGCAGGCACAGCACGAATTCTTCGCCGCCGTAGCGGCCGACAAAATCGGCCTTCCGGCAATGCTGCCGGATCACCTCGATCGCACAGCGGATCACCGCATCGCCGGCCAGATGCCCATACGTGTCGTTGATCCGCTTGAAGCGGTCCAGATCGAACAACGCGATGCAGAGGGAGCGATTCTTCGCCAGTGCGTATTCACCGCCGGCCAGTTCGAGGAAGCGGCGGCGGTTGTACACGCCGGTCAGCCCGTCGGTGCCGGCGAGTTCATCCAGACGCTGGTTGGCTGCCAGCAGTTCGCGCGTGTGTTCATCGATCTGCCTCTGCAACTGCACGGCTTGCCGCCTGAGATAGAGCGTGCGCAGGTGAACCAGCAGAACCATCAGCGCGATCAGCAACAGGGCTGCAACGAGCCGGCTGAGCAGAGTCTCGTACCAGCGCGGCTTGACCACCACGCCGATGCTGGTCTCGACCGTGCGCGGCTGCATGCCATGGGTCTCGGCGCGCAGGTGCAGGTGATAGTCGCCGTGGGGCAGGTTGGTATAGATGGCGCTGGGCAGGCTGCCCCTGGGGATCCGGGTCCAGTCGTCGTCGAGGCCCTCCATGCGATAGCTGTAGGAGGTCTCCATCGGCGCCTGGTAGTCGAGCAGGGCAAAGTCCACGCGCAGGTTGCGGCTGCGCGGCTCCAGCTCGAGGTTCTGGCCGTCGGCGGGTAGCTTGCCGAACGGGATCTGGTCGCTGTTGACGACAGCATCGGTAATCGCCAGCGGTGCGGCGGCGGTTGCCGGGGGCTGCCAGTGCGGCCGGATCACGGTCAGCCCGCCGAGACCGCCAAACAGCAGTTCACCACCCGGCGCACGCGCTGCGCCCGTATAGATGTAACTGGCGATGTGCAACCCATCGCGCAGGCCAAGGTTGTGCACGGCCCGGGTGTCGTCGTCGATCATCGACACGCCATTGGAGGTGCTGACCCACAGGTTGCCGCGATCGTCGCTCAGCAGGCCGCTGGCCTTCTCGCTGGCCAGACCCTGCGCGATGCCGATGGTGCGAAAGCGGAAGGGGCCGCCGGGCACATAGTGGTCGATCACGCCCAGTCCGCCGAACGTACTGACCCACAGCCGTCCCTGTGGATCCAGCGTCATCGCGCTGATGAAATTCTGCGGCAGGCTGGCGGGGTCGCCCTGACGATGTCTCAGGTTCTCGAAGCCGCGATTGTCCAGCGTACTGCCGGCAATGCTGATGCCACGGGTCATGCCGTACCACCAGCGGTCACCCACGCGAGCGATCTGCCGCACGGTGTCGCTGCCGAGGCTGGTCGGATCATTCGGGTCGTGGCCGACATGGTCGAGTGTGCCGGCAGACGTGTTGTAGCGATACAGGCCGTCATAGGTACCGATCAGTATGCGCGGGCCATCCCGTTGCAGACTCAATACCGGCTTGTTCTCCAGTGCCGGCAGCAGCGAGGGCTGGATCGTGAGGGTGTCCGGATTGATCCGGGCGAGGCCCTGCGTGCCGACCAGGATCGAACCGTCCGCCGTCTCGACGAAGGCCTGCACGGCACGATGGATCTGGTCGCCGCCCAGCTGCAGGTGCTGCATGCGGCCGGCGGCGAGGTCGATCATGTCGATCCGGCCGGAGCCCAGCCCCAGCCAGATGCGGCCGCGCGTATCCACGTAGATGCCGCGTACGCTGGAGTCGCTCAGCGCGTTCTGCTCCAGTGGTGAAGGCAGCAGCGAGAAAGCCGTGCGGGCGTTCGGGTCGGTCCGTGCGAGACCGAGGTCGGTGGCCGCCCAGATATTGCCCGAGCGGTCCTGCAGCAGGCCGCGTACCGAGTCGCCCGGCAGTGACGAGTCGATCGCGGCATCGTGGGCGATCCGGGTCAGTTGGGTATCACCCACCGTGTAGACAAGCACGCCGCTGCCATCGGTGGCGATCCACATCGTGCCTGGCGTGACCTCCAGTAAATCGCGCACGGTGGATTGCTGGCTGCCGTTCTGGTAACCGCTGAAACCCGGTACGGGATGCCATTGGCCATCGCTGTCGCGATAGACCGCGCCGGCCTGGCCGCTGCCCACCCACAACCGGCCAGCGCGATCCTCGTGGATGGCCCAGATCTGGTTGCCGAGGACCGTGGCGATGGTGCCTGCCGGATGCTCCGGTCGCACGAACGCCGTCGAACCGACGTGCCGCACGAACAGCCCGTTGTTGTTGCCCAGCCACAGATTGCCGGCGCGATCCTGCATCACGCTGAAATTGCGCGGGGCCGTGTCGGCACCGGTTTTCAGCTGGGTAATCGTGTCGGTGCGCGGGTCGAGGTGATCGAGCCCCGCATCGGTGGCGATCCAGACCCCGCCGGCATGGTCGTCGGCCAGGCTGTAGATCTTGCGGTCCGAGGTGCCGCCGGCACCGAGCGGATAGGTCCGGAGGTGGTTGGTCACGGGATCGAAGCGAACCAGTCCGCCGGCATTGGTCCCGATCAGCAGGCTGCCATCGGGCAGCGCGAACAGGCTGCGCACATAGGCATCGGGCAGTCCCTGGCCGCCGCTGTTGCGGGTATCGAATACCTGTGTGCGATAGCCGTCGAAACGGGCCAGGCCCACCATGGTGCCGATCCAGACCAGGCCACGCTGATCCTGTGCCACCGAGGTGATGATCGACTGCGGCACGCCCTCGCTGCTGCCCACCCGGTCGAACCAGGGGGCGTCGAACGGTGCCCATGGGTCACTGGTCGCGGCGTGCGCCGATCCGATGGCAAGCAGCAGAAGTATCCCGAACCAACCCAGGCAGAAACGGCGAAAGCGGCGATGCCGAAGGCTCATGCAGTTTGCGCGGTGCCGGTGGTGCACGCGCAGACATCCCTGGTCGCCATGGTTGTCCATGCAAACGGAATATGCGCCCGGCCCTTCACGTGCGTCCTGCCCCCAGATCATGCATTGCGGATCGAAACCGCAATGATGGGCATCATAGCGGCAAATTCCGCCTGGTTTGGGGCATGGGCTTCGGGCCGGGCGACAGCCTGCCGGAAGCCCATGCCCCAGGCAGGTTGCCGGTCGGGGCTGTCTTATCCGCCGGGTGCAGGTTCCAACGCCAGTGCTTTCCGTAGTTCATTCCGCGCGGCGACAAAATCCGTCTGCCAGAGCGGATCCTGCAGCAGTTGTGCCGCGATGACGGTACCAGCAATCCGGCCCGCTTCCACGTCGGTCGGGAAGTGTGCGCCCATCACGATGCGATGCTCGGCATACGTATCGGCCCGGGCGAAGATCTGTGCGCGCTTCTCCGGCACCATGGTCGCGAGCAGCACGGCGGTGGTGTAGCCGAACGTGGAGTGGCCGCTCGGGTAGCTCCAGTCGTTGGGTTTTTCCCTAGCAAGCGGATGCACGAGGCTGGAAACCACCGCAGGGCGTGGGCGTAGCCAGTACTTTTTTGCCTCCTTCACCTCGGTTTTATCCAAATCTGTCATGCGCGCGAAAAATGCCGATGTCTTGGGCAAGTTCGAGGCGTTCAATGCCGGTCCCAGCACGTCCGCGAAGCGGAATACGGAACGCTCCGTATCCGCCTTGGCGGCAGCCATATCAGCGGCTGTTCGCGTACGCTGGACCGCCATCACGACATCCATGTCGTGTTTGGCAGCCATCGAACCTGCTACCGGCGGAGGCGGCAGCAGATTCGACAGTTCGACGATGGCAGGTCTCGCACCATCGTCGTCAGCCAGTGCGCTCTGACCGATCAGAAGCACCGACAACAGCAGTACGCAGCGCCTCATCAGAACAGGTCTGCTGTAAGGGTGAGGCTGTAGTTGCGAGACGGAATAGTGAAGTACAGCGGCGTACCGTCAGCAACGGTGGTACCAGCCAGGGCATTGATGTTCGTGTTGTCGAACAGGTTGTTGACCTGCACGCCGATCTTGAAGTCCTTCACATTGCTGATGTGCGGATCGAACTTGTAGCTGACGGCGAAGTTGGTGATCGCATAGCCGCCGATCGGTGTGTCGTCGGTGGCGTTGGCCGTGTAGTAGGTCTTGCCGACGAACTTGTCGAGCAGCGAAGCGTACAGGGTGCCATTGTTGTAGATGAAGCCAAGCGCCGCGGTCTTGTGTGGCGTATTCGCATTCCACAGGTTGTCGGCAGTCTGGATTGCGCGGTTCAACGAGCCATTGGCATAGACGCTGAAGCCGCCGCCCAGCATGTAGGTGCCTTCCAGTTCGAGGCCTTTGTAGTGCACGCCGCCGCCGTTGTAGAACTCCGAGATGGCGCCGACCTTGTGGCTCTGGACGAAATTGTTGAAGTCGATCTTGTAGACGTCAGCCGACAGCGACAGGCGATCGCTGCTCCAGGTCGTGCCGAGCTGGATGTTGGTGGTTTTTTCCGGCTGCACGGCACTGTCGGTGACAGCGGGATTCGGCACGTAGAGCAGGTTGAGGTTGGGCGCCAGGTAGCCCTTGGCCCACTGTGCATAGGCCGTCCAGTTCGGGGTGAACGCATAGTGGAACGCGGCCGACGGCAGGGTGGCGTTCCAGTCCTTGGAATAGCTCAATGGGGTTTCCGTCTTCTGGTTCACCGTGGCGTCAAGGTTGCGCTTGAAGTAGTCGTACTTCACGCCACCGACGAACCAGGCGTTGTCGGTGATGTTCCACTGGTATTCGAGAAACGGCTGGATCGTGAGCAACGAATCCGTCATGCGGCGATCCGTCGAGCCTTGCAGAATCTGCGCAGGCGTCAGGGGATTGGTTGCAAGCGTCGCGCCGGTATTGATATTCGGGTTCAACAGGCCATTCGTGTCGTCGTATTCATACAGCCAGCGGATGTCGTCCTGGTGGTCGTACCACACGCCGGTGCGTACCTCACCCGGCCCCAGTTCCTTGCCCAAACGGAAGATGTCGCCCCACGAACGATTGGTATTGCGCATGTGCTGGCCCGGTACGTCAGTCGGGCTGTAGTAGGTGCCATCGGGCGTTTCGCCATTCGGATCTTCGCCGTTGAAGCCGAAGTGGTTATAGCCGTAGGTGTAAGCCTTGTTGTCGATCGTCCAGCCGGCGAACTCCGAGTGCAGGCCGATGTAGGCCATGTTCGTGTTGATCTTGTCCTGGTTGTAGCGGTAGTAGGCCTGACTGGTCGGGTCGTTGCTCAGCCCATAGTTCACGCCGTACTGTGCGATCTGCGCTTTGGTGGCACCGAACGGCACGTACTGGTTGAGCTTGTTCCACATGGCGGCGAAGGTCAGCGTGGTGTTGTCGCCCAGCGGCTGCACGACCTTGGCGAACACGCTCTGGCGGCGCTGGCCGGCATTGGTGAGATAACCGTCCGAATCGCTGTTCTGCACATTCACCACGGCACTGGTGCCGCTGCTGGTGAAGCGACCCGTGTCGATACGGGCGCCTTCCACGAAGGTATCCCAGCTACCGAAGCTGAGGTACGGACTGACATTGAACTGACTCTGCGGGTTGATCGAATCCACCGAAATGGTGCCGCCGAACGTGGCATTACCAAGCGTGCCGGCCGTACCAGGGCCTCGATCGACGGTGACACTGCTGGTTTCCTGATTGGTGAAGTACGAGGTGGAATGGTGCGTGAAGTCGTTGGAGTCCATCCACGGAATGCCATCGAACGTCACGTTGTACTGGCCGTCCTGGAAGCCGCGAATCGAAACGACTGACGTTTCCATCAGGCCGGAGCCGTTTGGCGTCACGGTGTACACGCTCGGTGCGATGGCAGCGGCGTCGGTGTAGTCGCCGGTGGGCGCAATGTTTTCCTGTATGTACGTGCTGCCAATGATTGATTGAGGCTGTATGGCCACCATCGAGCCTTGCGTAGGCGCGATATTGCTCACCGTAGTGGCGTTGCCGGTGACCTGGACGGCGTCGAGGCTCTTGGCATTTTGTACCGACGTCCCCGTGGTAGCGTCGGTATTCGGAACGGAATTATTCGGAGCGGAACTGTTCGGATTGGATGCGGCACCTGTCGTCGCAGAGTCTTCGGCAAAGGCCGGAGCGGATAATGCCGCGGCAATGCAGAAGGCGAGCAGGGCGGGTTTGCGGAATCGGGTGGTCGAGGTCAGCCGCGTCATGGGTTGTCCCAAAGTTGTTGTTGGATAGGGGCGTTGTGCGGGGCGCCAACCTAGTCATCCAACATGACATTTTGGTAACAAACAGATTATATGAATATCTTGCGTCATAATCGAAAATAAATGCGCTAAGCAGAATCTAAGATTGGTCGCATAAGTGAATTGAAAATAGGCATGGCGAGTATTTTCATTGAGCGGTAAATACAGTGATTCGGCGCAATTTTAAAATGCCCGCAGGCGCTCCTTTCCCATCAAAGGTGCATGTACGGCACGCCCGGACCGCTGATCGTCACGGCGGGCAGCAGACGGGATGTCTTATCATCCGTACATGACGTCCCATGTTTCATCCAACGCTCCTGGCCTGTTCGCCGAACCCGACGCGCTCAAGCCGCTGGCCGAGCGCATGCGCCCGCGCAGCCTCGACGAGATCGTCGGTCAGCAACGGCTGGTCGGTCCGGACAAGGCACTGCGCCGCGCGCTGGAGGCGGGCAAGATCCATTCCATGGTGTTGTGGGGGCCGCCCGGTTGCGGCAAGACCACGCTGGCGTTGCTGGTAGCGCGTTATGCCGACGCAGATTTCCGCGCGATATCCGCCGTGCTGTCCGGCTTGCCGGACGTGCGCAAGGCGCTGGCCGAAGCCGAGGTGAATTTCGCACAAGGTCGGCGCACCGTGCTGTTCGTCGACGAGGTGCACCGCTTCAACAAGACCCAGCAGGATGCGTTCCTGCCACATATCGAAAAAGGCGTGATCATCTTCATCGGTGCCACCACCGAGAACCCCTCGTTCGAATTGAATTCCGCGCTGTTGTCGCGTTGCCGCGTGCACGTGCTGGAGCCGATCTCCACCGATGACATCGTGGCTGCGCTCAAGCGCGCGCTGGCCGATAGCGAACGTGGCCTCGGCGAGTTGCAGCTGCGGGTAGGCGACGAATCGCTGGAATCGATCGCCCAGGCCGCCGACGGCGACGTGCGCCGCGCGCTGACCCTGCTGGAAATCGCCGCCGAGCTGGCCGAAGACAAGCGTATCGACGAGACCACGCTGACCCAGGTGCTGGCCGATCGCACCCGCCGTTTCGACAAGATGGGCGAGCAGTTCTACGACCAGATCTCGGCACTGCACAAATCCGTGCGCTCATCCGATCCGGATGCCGCGGTGTACTGGCTGTGTCGCATGCTCGATGGCGGTGTCGATCCGCTCTATCTGGCCCGGCGCATGACCCGCATGGCGGTGGAAGATGTTGGCTTGGCCGAGCCGCGTGCCTGGCGCATGGCGCTGGACGCGTGGGATACCTACGAACGCCTCGGCAGTCCGGAAGGTGAATTGGGGCTGGCCCAGCTGGCGATCTGGCTGGCGATCTCGCCCAAGAGCAACGCCGCGTACATGGCCTACAACAAGGCCCGTGCCGCGATCCGCGAGGGCGGCACGCTGGAGGTGCCGATGCACTTGCGCAACGCGCCGACCAAGCTGATGAAGGGTCTCGGCTACGGCAAGGGCTATCAGTACGATCACGACGCCGAAGGCGGCATCGCGCTCGACCAGCAATGCCTGCCCGACGAGCTCGTCGGCAGCGTGTTCTACGAACCGGTCGAGCGCGGGCTGGAGCTACAGCTGCGCGAGAAACTGCTGGCCCTGCGCGCAGCCCGCGAGAAGGCTCGCGGCAAGTAGATCCCGGCACGCTCTCGCCTTGCTGCGCACGCACTTGCCGCGATCGTGGCGCGCGCATAGATTTCGTCTTACCAGTCGGGAGAGGGATGAATCATGCGTGTACTCGTGGCGGGCCTGATTGGCGGCATCGTGATGTTCATCTGGGGCTTGGCGGCGCACATGGCGCTGGGGCTCGGCAACGTGGGCATCCATCAACCCGTCGACGAAAACGTCGTGCTGGCCACACTGCACGAAGGTCTTGGCGAACAGGCCGGTGTGTACATGCTGCCCTCGTTCGATCCCAAGCAGATGAACGACCCGTACAAGGTTCGCGCCTACTCGCAGAAAGCCATCCACGCACCGTACGCCTGGGTGGTCTACCTCCCGCAAGGCGACGACATGATGCAGATGGGGCCACAGATCGGACGGCAATGGGCATCTGACACCTTGTCCGCCCTGGCGTTGGCCTTTGTGATGGGTCTTGCCGGACTGGGCTTCCGTCGACGCCTCGCGGTGGCGGCCGCGGCAGCGGTATTCGCCTGGTTGAGCACGATGGTGCCGTACTGGAACTGGTACCGCTTTCCGCTCGATTTCACCTGGGCCGCGCTGGTCGAGCAGTTGATCGGCTGGCTGATCGCCGGCGCCGCCATGGCCTGGTGGCTGGGCCGCAGCGAGCGCAAGCTGGCGCGCTGACCCGTTCCACTCCCTCCCTTGCGTGTAGCGGGGGAGAGCTGGGGGCTCACATCAACCGTCAGTTGCATTGCGACAACAGCCACCTGGCAGCGATAATTCACGGTTCAAGCCTTCATCTGGACTCGATCATGCTGGATCCCGCACTGTTGCGTTCGCGCCTTGCCGAAACCGCCGCACGCCTCAAGCAAACCCGTGGCTACGCGCTCGACGTGTCCGCCATGGAGGCGCTGGAAAGCACGCGCAAGCAGCTGGCGATGGAGACGCAGGAACTGCAGAACCTGCGCAACACGCGTTCCAAGGCGATCGGGCAGGCCAAGGCGAAAGGCGAAGATGTCGCCGCGTTGATGGCCGAAGTGGCTGGCCTGGGCGACAAGCTCAAGGCCAACGAGCAGGCCCTCATCGAGGTGCAGGCGAAGCTCTCCGAGATCGCGCTGCTGATCCCCAACATCCCGCATGAGTCGGTGCCGATCGGCAAGGACGAGAACGACAACGCCGAAGTCAGCCGCTGGGGCACGCCGCACGCCTTCGACTTCGCGGTGAAGGATCACGTCGAGCTGGGCGAGCGGCATGGCTGGCTCGACGGCGATGCCGGCGCCAAGCTTTCGGGCGCGCGCTTCACTGTGCTGCGCGGCCAGCTCGCCCGGCTGCACCGTGCGATCGGCCAGTTCATGCTCGATCTGCACACCGGCGAACACGGCTACCTCGAATGCAACGTGCCGGTGCTGGTCAACAGCGACAGCATGTACGGCACCACCCAGTTGCCGAAGTTTGAGGAAGACCTGTTCTCCACCCAGGTCGGCGATTCGAAGCGTTACCTGATCCCCACCGCCGAAGTCTCACTGACCAACCTGGTACGCGACACCATCCAGGAAGCCAACGCACTGCCGTTGCGCTTCACCGCACACTCGCTGTGCTTCCGCGCCGAGGCCGGCAGCTACGGCCGCGACACCCGCGGCATGATCCGCCAGCACCAGTTCGAGAAAGTCGAGATGGTGCAGGTCGCCCGCGCCGCTGACTCGTACGCCCAGCTGGAGGAAATGGTCGGTCACGCCGAGAAGGTGCTGCAGAAACTCGACCTGCCGTACCGCAAGCTGCTGCTGTGCACCGGCGACATGGGCTTCCAGTCCACCAAGACCTACGACCTGGAAGTGTGGCTGCCCAGCCAGCAGACCTACCGCGAAATCTCCAGCTGCTCCAACTGCGAGGATTTCCAGGCACGCCGCCTGCAGGCTCGCGTGCGCAACGCCGACACCGGCAAGCCCGAACTGGTGCACACCTTGAACGGCTCCGGCCTCGCCATCGGCCGCACCCTGATCGCGGTGATGGAGAACTACCAGAACGCCGACGGCTCGATCAGCGTGCCCGAAGCACTGCGTCCGTACATGGCCGGGCTGGACCGCATCGCATGAACACGCCGGCACCCGTGCGCGGCAAGTGGGACAAGGTCGAGTTCTACACCAGCTATTTCCTGCTGCTGGTGCTGCTCTCCTTCATCGGCACCCGGCTGTCCTTCGCCGTCGTGTGGCAACTGCCGACGGTCGACTTCGTGCTCTCGATCATCGCGATGCTGCTGCTACTCGGCGCCTTCTGGTTCGGCCGCCACAGCCGCCGCTGGCGCCTGTGGGTGATCGCCTTCGCCACCGCCACCCAGATCGTGCCGATGGTGATCCGCGAACCCGTGCTGCTGTTCCCCCTGCTCGGCGCCCTGATCCCGATCGCGATCCTGGTGGGCTGCCTGATCGCGTTGTCGAAGAAGGGCACAAACCGCGACCCGCAGCGAGGTTCCTGATAGCATTGCGACCCTCGTGGAACATCGCGAACAAGTTCTGGAGAGATGGCCGAGTGGTTTAAGGCAGCAGTCTTGAAATTTGATGTAATTGAATAACGGAAGTGTGGCCGAGTGGTTGAAGGCACCGGTCTTGAAAACCGGCAACGGGAAACCGTTCGTGGGTTCGAATCCCACCGCTTCCGCCAATACTGCAAGCCCTGAGGTAGGGCAGGCTGCGCCGACTCACTTCGTTTCTAGAGGGGCGCGTGAAGATGAAGTTGGCGCCTTTCTGCGCCAACTTCATTACATCACTCTTCAGTCTGGGTCGTTAGCCGGGGGCCGGTCGTTTGGCACCCAGATTCGCCAAGCCTTGAGCCCGTAATTCTTGGCCCAAAGTACGTTGCCTGTCCTCTTGTCTACGCGGTGCGGCCTATAGATGTAATGGCCGTCGTCAAGACTGTGTCCGGGCGGGGGTGGCGTGGTTTCGCTTGTGTTTGAGCTCATTGTCACAACTCCTTAGCGCTGAAGTCGTGAGCACGTACCCTCTATGCCTAATTGCCCTTGCCATCGCGATTTTCTGCATGTAGCTTGGTGAGCGCATTGCGGGAAGACCTTTTGTCGGGGAGTCCTACGTGCATGGCAGTCTCAGCGAGCCTGCCATTCCTCCAGGGTTAGAAGTGTTAGCGCACTTCTAGCCCTTTTTTACGAGCACCAAATCTTGTGTGAATACAGGGGGCGTGCCACAAGATGTTGTTGCGCAAAGAAGGATCACGGTTCAAGTTAACCTCGCCGCCACCGGATGTAAAGTGCTTAGATGTAAACTTAGTGAACGGAGCCATAGTTTCTGGTTAGTTAAATTCTAATAGTCCGTTCCTGCAGCATTTTTTTCTGTTGTCAACATAGATATGCACATCTTATACACAGGTAGTGCGCATGTTATGCACAGATGCGCATTTGCCGATTCGAGGCGTAACTTCAGTTAGGCATCCGGCACCCGAGGTCCAACTTGGCACGGTTCCACAAGAGCTACATCGCCAAGCGCCAGCTTCAAACAGCAGTGGAAATCTTCCTGCGACGCCTGGATCTCTCGTCTGTCATTACGCTGGCCGGTGCCTCCGCTGGCATCCTCGACACTCTCGTGCGGCTCAGCGGGAAAGAGGCTTTTGTCGATTACGCAGCACGCGTTCACCGGGAGCTCACTGGCTACACGCCTAAGCGAAAGGCTTATGCGCACCATATCGACAAGAGACTTGGTGTTACGACCCACAAACATCTGGCGAAAGATGATCCTGCGACAATTGAGTTAGATCTTGAGGAACAGGCAGCGAACGCACTGGGCCGTGCGATTAGTGACTACATCACGCTCTACGGTCAGGACGAGCCTTTCGTCAAGGCATATCTGCAATGGTCCTGGCACGATAAGGACGGTCCAGCGTTGATGAAGAGGTTTGCATCCGTTCCGTCCAAGATGAGACCAAGATGACTCTGAGGGCTTACACCCGCTTAGAGCTCGCGGAAAATCAGCTTCGAGCAGCTGTTGGCCTCTTCGTGAGCGGTGGTGATCGTTTTTCAGTAATTACGCTGGCGGGTGCTGCCGACGTGCTTCTTTCCCGTCTAGTGATCAATACCGGCCAAGAGAACTTCACTGAGTCGACATGGAGGCGCGAGCTGAAGCGTGGGGAGGGGGTAGCTAACCGCGAAGCGTTCGGCAAGGGGATTAATGACACGCTCCGTATCAACCAACTCAAACACATGGATTCTGAGGAGGACGCGTACGTCGATCTAGACCCCGACGAGTGCGCAATGGCCGCCATACTTAAGGCGATCGCCAATCTCGCGCAGCTTGGCGGACGGGAGAGGGACTACGTCGTCGCATTCATGGCATGGGTGAAGTTGAATCTCGATCCGGCAAAGTACAACGTCGATTGCGACCCCGATTGGATGCCGCCGGCTGGGGCCTAACCTTGGCTCTATGTGTCCTTAGTCAGTCGGTCGGCTGAGTTGACCGTCGCGGTGCTACATGTATCGAAGTCATTCGTGCTTGTGCCAAGATCACCATCGGGCTGCTCAATCAACCTCGTCAACGATCAGCTCCACGCCCCAGGGCGTCTGCCAGACGAAACCATCGGTCTTGATTGTCTGCGGAATTTCTCCTCCGGCCAAGGGAGGTATACCCGCGGCCTCCACGATGGCATTGCCCGCATCGTGGAGACGTTGTGCAGCCTCTTTCCTCCCCACTGTGATGGTCTCGGCCGAGGAGATGTTGGACTCTTCCATCTTGGCGTAGAGTCTCTTCGCCATCCAGGCGTTTACTGCAGAGGCGAACGCCTCGCGCGCAATAGGGTCAAGGTAAAGGGAATTCTCTTGCCACCATCTGCAGGCATTCTTGTACGGAGCGGGGTTGTCATTCGACGCGATGCTCAAGTGGCGCCAGAGCGCATACGCCTCCTGAAGAGCAGCCAATCGGCGCTCTCCAGCAAGCTGACGTAGTCCCTCTCGCGCTTTCAGCTTCTCCAGTATCTCAGAGCGCTCATGGGCGGCGACAGCATTGGCTTTGGCGAACTCGTCTTTGACCGCTTTTTTGATCCGCGTGATCGTTGGCGCGTCTTCTATGTCAGCGAGGTTCTTTCCCTTCTGTTTGGTGTACACCAAGCAGAAGCTACCGAACCAGCTACCAGCCAAGCAAGCAATCAAGATACCAACATATTGAACTGCTTCGAGCATTGAACCGCCCCGGATTTCGTGGAGGCTGTTTGGTTTAAGTCAGGCCTCCACGGCGGCGGTCTGACTGGCGAGTTTCCGGTAGTAGTTTGTCTCGGCCTCTGCCGGAGGGATATAGCCGATGGGTGCGAGTAGTCGATGGTGGTTGAACCAAGCCACCCATTCCAGCGTAGCCAGCTCCACCGCCTCCTTGGTTTTCCATAGTGCTCGACGATGGATCAGCTCGGCTTTGTAGAGGCCGTTGATGGTCTCGGCGAGCGCGTTGTCATAGCTATCCCCCTTGCTACCTACTGACGGTTCGATGCCGGCCTCGGCCACGCGCTCGCTGTAACGAATGGAGACGTATTGCGATCCGCGATCACTGTGGTGGACCAAGGTGTGGTCACGCTCGGGCTGACGCGCATAGAGCGCTTGCTCCAGGGCGTCGAGTACGAAGTCCGTGCGCATCGAGCTGCTGACACGCCAGCCCACGATGCGCCTGGCATAGACGTCAATGACGAAGGCTACGTATAGCCAACCCTGCCAAGTCGAGGCCGCTAACGGGGTCAGGTTCACTTCTTCAAGGCTGAAAGTAAATCTGACCCCGTTCTTGAGCATTGGTTTGCGTCCACGCGAAAAGTGACCAAGATGTGGCTCCACCTTCGCGGAACAGGACATCAACATGAATCGCTACGGCGGCACCGGCATCACCTTAGGCAGTCTGCTGGCCGTGCTGATCAGCTGGTCGCACAACCACTCGCTCTTCTGGGCGATCATCGACTTCTTCCTGTCATGGATCTACGTGATCTATGCCGTGCTCGGATTTCCACCGATTCGGTGATCACGGCCAGCGCGCTTCGAGCATCTGGCCTTGGAGAACCAACGGAACGGAGGCAGTCAAGCCGGAATAACTACCTCCGCCCGTTCTTCCACGTTCATCGGCAACGCCCTCAATCAGTCTGCGCCGCACTCCCGGTCGGTCACTTTTCTCAAGCGTGGACAGACGCCTTGCCCGAAGTGGCGAAAACCAGCGCATGATCGTCTTCATTGGGCACTTGAACGGCCATGATCCGCACGCACATGTCTCTACTGGCTTCTGGCCGATCGATAGGCCGAACAGGCAGGACGCGTGCGGCAACGCTTGTCGCCCACCCAAAGCCCATCAACGCCACGCATGAGGACACCACGATGGATCTGCAATTGAAGAACCGCAAGGCAATCGTCACCGGTGGCAGTGCCGGGATCGGTCTGGCCATCGTCGAGACCTTGCTGGCCGAGGGGGTGTCGGTCGTCGTGCCCGGACGCAGCCAGGCCAAGCTTGACCAAGCCCTGCCTGGCGAGCGCGCCAACCTGCAGAAAGTGGTGGCCGATCTCGCCACGGCTGAAGGTGCCGCGGCCTTGATCGCCGCGGTTCCCGACGCCGATATCCTGATCAACAATCTGGGCATTTACGAAGTCAGACCGTTCGCCGAGATCACTGACGAGGAATGGCTGAAGATCTTCGAAGTCAACGTGCTCAGCGGCGTGCGTCTGTCGCGGCATTATTTTCCCCGCATGCTCGCGAAGAACTGGGGCCGCGTGATCTTCATCTCCAGCGAATCGGGCGTCATGACGCCCGCCGAGATGGTGCATTACGGTGTCACCAAATCTTCGCAACTCGCCGTATCACGCGGCATGGCCGAACTGACCAAGGGCACCGGCGTCACCGTCAATGCGGTCATGCCCGGACCGACACGCTCCGAAGGCATCGTCGATTTTCTGAAGAACATCGCCACCCCCGGCGCCAGTGCAGCCGAGGCGGAGAGTGAGTTCTTCGAAAAGCATCGCAGCAGCTCGCTGCTGCAACGCCTGATCGAAGGCAGCGAAGTCGCCAGCCTCGTCGCCTATCTCGCAAGCCCTCTATCGGCTGCGACCAACGGAGCGGCATTGCGCGTCGAGGGCGGCTTGCTACGCTCGATCGCCTGATCGCGGATATCGAGTAAAGGGACGGAGGTAGTTGACTTGAGATCGTCCCGGGACGGCCAGCCTATCGCGCCAGCCGTCTCCTTCGTCTCCTCAAATACCCCCAAACCAACCATCCAATCCCCCCAAGCACCACCAACAAAACCACCACCTCCGCCACCAGCACACGCATCTGATTCAACATCACAAACACGCCATGCTGGTTGTAGAAACCATTGAAGCTGGCCACGACTGCCGGCAGCCCAAGCAGATCGTTCTTCGTCATGGCCAGCACATGCTCATGCGGGTGATAGTTCGAACCCCAGTCGAACGTGTTGCCGTCTGCATCGAGTTCGACATGGCCACCCAGCACGGCGCTCACCGGCCGGTCCCTGATGAAGTCCGCGACGCGTTGCGCGCTGGCCTTGTCGGCATCGGTATCCGCGATGAACAGCCGCCCCGGCAGGAAGAAATCGCCCGAGAAGAACAGGCCGGTCGTGCGGTCGTAGTAGGAGACGTGCGACGGATAGTGGCCGGGCGTGGGTAATACATCGACGGTGCGATTACCGAGATCCACCTGTGCCAGCCCTTGGGGCCAGTTCGTAAAGCCGAAATACTGCTTCACATGCTCCAGGTCGGTCGGCACCACCTGCACGTTCGGTAGCTGCAGGAACTGCGGATCACCCGCGCGATGATCGAGATGACCATGCGTGTGGACCACGATCAACGGCATTTTTGTGGCGCCCACATCGGGCAGCAGGCTCATCACGGTTTTTGCCAGGGGCATCTGACTGGCATCCGCGACATCGCCGGTGTCGATCAGCAACGCCTTGCTGGAACCCACCAGCAGATACATGAACGGTGCTTCATAGGTGGCGCACAGGCCCTCGCGCAGGATGAAGGTCTGCGCGTTGTAACGATGCACTTCGATCGGCGGCTGCGGATGCTTGGTGCAATCTGCGGAGCCTTCGCTCCAGTGCATATCAAGCGACCCGGGCACCAGTTCCGAACGCGCCCTCACGGGCATCCACAGAAAAGCGAAGGCGAACAGTGCGCAGAGCAGGGGCTTCATGGTGACCTCGTGATCAGGGCAGTCGGGCGTGCATGGCCCGGTGAGATGCGCCGACGGGTGTCGGGGTTTTAGAGCGTGTCCACCATCCTTGACGGCAGCAGTCCGGAAATAGCCAGGTGCTGTCCGCACATTTCAGTGGTACAGACAATCAACCTGCTGCCTTCCCCAATGCCTCACTAATCGCCTCCAGCAACTGCTCCCCGCCAAACGGCTTGCGCAGAAAGACGCCCCTCTCGGGAATCTCGGCACAGTGAACTTCCGGGTCGGCGGTGATCACGACGACGGCGATCTTGGGGTACTGCTCGATGGCCCTCTGGCAGATGTCGATGCCGCTCATGCTGCCGGTCAGGACGACATCGGCGACGATGATGTCGATGCCCTGCGCATTCAGCATGTGGCTTGCGGCGCCGTATGATCCCTGGGCGCAGATGGTCTGGAAGCCATCGGCCGAGGACAGATGCAGGTCGATGGATTCCAGCACCAACACATCGTCATCGACGATGAGTACCATTTTCTTTGTATCCACGCACAACCCCCAGTCCAATCACGTATGGCGCAGCATATTCCCTGTCAGCGCAGTCGGGGTGTCACTTTATCGAGTGGCGATAGGACGGCCTCTCATTTCCCCCAGGTAACAAACATCACCACGGCTGCTGCAGCCATCGCTGCGGTAGCGAGCCATCCGAACAGCTTCAACGGCCACGGCATCGTGAATTTGTCCATCACTTTGCGGCTGAAGCCCATCAGCATCATCACGATCATTAGCGGTACGGCGGCCGCGCCGGTGATCAGCCCGGCACCCAGATTCGTCCAGGGGGTGTTTCCAGACCGCCATCTTCGGTGTTCCTGCGGCTGACCATGGCGGCGTTCCCGATGCGTGAGGTGGCGAGCCGGGCGTGGCGCACGGGACGATGGGCTGCAGCATCGGCGCATCGATGCGGTGAAGGTGTGAATGTGGGAAGGTCGCGCCAACCGCAGCCTCCGACTCCCGTAAACTCGCCGGATGACTACGGCCATCCTGCTGTTTCGTCGCGACCTGCGGCTTGCCGACAATCCGACACTGACCGCTGCACACGCTGCACACGAACATGTGCTGCCGCTCTACATCCACGCACCGGACGAGGAAGGTGACTGGGCGCCGGGCGCGGCGAGCCGCTGGTGGCTGCATCACTCGCTGGTGTCGTTGCAGCACGGCCTGCGTGCGCATGGTGGTGAGTTGCATATCCGGCAAGGCGACAGTCTTGCCATGCTGCAGGCGTTGCTGAAACAGAGCGGTGCCACGGCGGTGTACTGGGATCGCCTGTACGAGCCCATGGCCATTGCGCGCGATACCCGGATCAAGGCGGCCTTGCGCGGGCAGGGTATCGAGGTGCACAGCAGCAACACCGCGCTATGGCGCGAGCCGTGGCAGATCGCGACGCAGCAGGGCGAGCCGTATCGGGTGTTCACGCCGTACTGGCGCAATCTGCGCGCACAGCTGGGTGCGGATACGCCATTGCCGATACCTTCACCGCTGCACCTTGTGCAGACGGCGGGAAGCGTGCCACTGGAATTGCTGGCGCTGTTGCCGTGGATTGGCTGGGATAGTGGCTTGCGTGAGACATGGACGCCCGGCGAGCCGGGCGCCCAGGAGATGCTGGAGCTGTTCGGCGACGACGCGATCGGCGACTACGCACAGGCGCGTGACCTGCCAGCGCGACACGGCACCTCGCGGCTGTCGCCACATCTGCATTTCGGCGAAATCTCGCTGCGGCAGATCCATCACGCCCTGCATGTGCAGGCGCAACGCGTGGATGCGCGGCGGCGGCCGGACATCGAACCGTATCTGCGCGAGCTGGGCTGGCGCGAGTTCGCGCATCACCTGCTGTATCACTTTCCGCGCACGCCGACCGAGAACTTCAATCCGCGTTTTGATGGCTTTCGCTGGGCAGCCGCTGACGAGGTGCTGCTGCAGCGCTGGCAGCAGGGGCGCACCGGCATTCCGCTGGTCGATGCCGGCATGCGCGAACTGTGGCACACCGGCTGGATGCACAATCGTGTGCGCATGATCGTGGCCAGTTTTCTCACCAAGAACCTGCGTCAGCACTGGCAGCATGGCGCACGCTGGTTCTGGGACACCCTGGTCGATGCGGACCTGGCCAACAACACGCTGGGCTGGCAATGGGTGGCCGGCTGTGGTGCGGATGCGGCGCCGTATTTCCGCGTGTTCAATCCGCTGACGCAGGCACTGAAATTCGACCCGCAAGGTGCATACCTGCGCCGCTGGTTGCCGGAACTGGCCGAAACGCCGATCGCGCTGCTGCATGAGCCGTGGAAGGATGCTGCGCTGCTGAAGCGCAGCGGCTATCCGGCGCCGATGGTCGAGCTCGGCGCATCGCGTGCCGCGGCACTGGCCGCTTATCAGGCTTCGCGCACCTGATCGGTGGATTCAGTGCTGGCGGTGCGCTTCAACAGCCACGCCAGCACTGGCGGCGTGACCATCGCGGTGAGTAGCGACATCGCCACGATGATGGCGTAGATGCGGTTGTTGAAGACGCCGGCGGCGAGGCCGAGGCTGGCGATCACCACGCCGACTTCACCGCGCGGCACCATGCCGAAGCCGATGATGGTGGCGCTGCGCTTGCCCAGCGAGAGCGAACCGAGCCAGCCGCCGATCAGCTTGGAGACGATCGCGATGACGGTGACCACGGCGAGCATCAGCAGCGCGTCGGCACTGGCCAGTTCGTGCAGGTCGATCTTGCTGCCTGTGACCACGAAGAAGAACGGCGTGAGCAGCGCGAGCAGCGGCATCGTCTGTTTCTCCAGCGTGTGCTGCTGGCGGGTTTCCGAGGCGATCATGCCGGCCAGGAACGCACCGATGATCGCGGCCAGCCCGAACAGGGTGGACAGGTAGGCCAGGCCGAGGCACAGCGCCAGCACGATCATCAGCGGCGAGTGCGGGGCCAGCGGTTTTTCCAGCCAGCCGGAATTCCAGCGCATCACGCGCGCGCCACCCAGGCCGACCACCGCGATGAAGCCGATCGCGCCGGCCAGCACCATCAGCAGGTGCGAGAGATCGAAACCACCGCCACCCTGCATTGACACCACTACGCCGAGCAGCAGCATCGCGAGGATGTCGTCGATCACTGCGGCGCCGAGGATCACCTTGCTCTCGACGCGCTGCAGGGCATTCAGTTCCTGCAGCACGCGCGCGGTGATGCCAGCCGAGGTGGCGACGAAGGCGGCGGCCACGAACAGCGACTTGTCCCAGTCGAAGCCGCTGCCGTGTGCCCATACGCTGCCCATGCCGAATGGCACCAGCACGCCGAGCACGCCAACCAGAAAGGCCACCTTGCCGACCTTTTTCAGATCCTCCAGCCGCGTTTCCAGGCCCACCGAGAACAGCAGCAACACCACGCCGATCTCGGCCAGCACGTCCAGTGGCGTGCCGGTGGCGATCTGCTCGGGGGTGATCCAGCCAAGCAGCGAAGGGCCGATCACGCAGCCGGCGGCGATCTCGCCGACCACGCCGGGCAGCTTCAACCGTTGTGCAATCTCGCCGCCGATCTGCGCGGCGACGAACACGATGAACAGGGTGAACAGGATGTCGCTGGCGTGGTGCATGCGGCGCGCCCGGGCTGTCGGCGGAGACTGCATGCTACATGCAGGCTGCGCCGGCATGTCGGCGGCTCCGGTGCAGTGAAGTCCTATTCGGCTACGGTGGCGGCGACCAGCGGACGGTCATGGCGCAGGCGGCCGAACACCCGGCTGGCCACGGCCGTGATCACGCCCAGCAGGACCACCGTCCAGCGGAAGGCCATGACGTAGTCTTCGTGGGCGTGGCCTTGCAGCATCCCTTCCATCAGCAGGGTGGACAGCGCAATGCCGAAACTCATTGCCAGGTACTGCACGGTCGAGGCCATCGACGAAGCCATCGAGGCGTGCTTGATGTCCAGATCATGGTAGATCAGCGTGTTCATCGTGGTGTACTGCAGGCCGGTGAAGCCGCCATAGCAGAATGTCAGCGAGGCGATCACCCACACCGGCGTGCCCGGGCCGAGCAGGGCAAAGCTGGCCAGCAGGATGGCCACGATCAGCGTGTTGCCGAGCAGCAGCCGGCGATAGCCGTAGTGGACCAAGGCGCGATTGACCGCCCACTTGGCGGCGATCGAGCCCAGCGCCTGCGGCACCATCATCAGGCCGGCCATCAACGGCGACCAGCCGCAGCCCACCTGCAGGAACAGCACCAGCAGCAGGAACATGCCGGAGATGCCGAGCCGCGTGAACAGGCCGCCGGCCAGCGACACCCACACACTGCGCACGCGCAGCAGGGTGAGGTCGGCCACCGGATAGGCGATACGACGGCTGCGCCACACGTACACCACGCCCAGCAAAACCGCGGTCGCACCGTATAGGGCGATCCGGTCCCATGGCACCGGGGTGAGGCCAGCCTGTTCCGACGCGGTCAGCAGCAAGGCCGAGGCTCCGGCAAACAACAGGAAACCCAGCATGTCGAAACGGTTTGCGTGATCCAGCCGGTACTCAGGCATGTCACGCCGGTTCATCCACACGCCGGCGATCGCCACCGGCACATTGATCAGGAAGATCAGCCGCCATGAAGTGAATTCGACCAGTGCGCCGCCGAGGAGCGGCCCGAGCACCGAGCCGAGCAGGCCGAACGTGGCCACCGTGCTCATCGCACGCACGAACTCGCGCTTGGCGATGCTGCGCACCAGCACGTAACGTCCCACCGGCATCAGCGATGCACCGCCGACGCCCTGCAGCACGCGCGCCGCGACCAGTTGCGGCAGCGTCTGCGCCAGGCCGCACAGCAGCGAACCGGCGCCAAACACGATGATCGCGGCGCCGAATACCCGACGCGTGCCGAAGCGGTCGCACAGCCACGGGCTGGCCGGTATCAGGATCGCCAGGGTCAGCACGTAACTGGTCAGCGCGGTGCGCATGCCCAGTGGGGTGACGTGCAGGGCCTCGGCCATCGCCGGCACCGCGGTGTTGACCACGGTGGAATCCAGCGCCTGCATGAAGAAAGCGGCGGCGACCAGCCATAGCAGGCCGCGAAAGCGCTCACGCGTGGAAACCTCGGATAAGGCCGTCGAAACCGTTGCTGGCGTGGAGTCAGCAGAGGCGGCAGCGTGGGGATCCGCAGCGGCTTGGGGAGGCATGTCGTGGTATAATACCTGCTATGACAGCTTGATTTTCGTCGCGGGCTTGCGCAGAGTCAGGTTGATTTCATTTGCGGGCCGGAACCACGGGGTCAGCGCAACGATACAACGACCACACGCGCCGGAGCGGTTTCGTTCCGGCGTGTGCTTTTGTGCGGCAGGAGCCGCGAGCATCAGGAATAGCCATGAGCAGCAAGCCACCGATCACTGTTTCCCGCATTGACCTCGATCGCATCGAGGCGTTGCTGGAGCGTCTGCCCGCTGCCGAGGCGGCACACTTCAGCGCCTTGCGCGCCGAGCTCGATCGCGCCGAAGTGGTCGAGCCGGCGGCGATGCCGGATCACATCGTGACGATGAACTCGACGGTCACGTTCGAGGATGAGGGCAACGGCGAGCGGCTGACCCTGACCCTGGTCTACCCGGCCGCGGCCAGCGCGCCTGACAGCGTATCGATCCTGGCACCGGTGGGCAGTGCCTTGCTCGGCCTGTCCCGCGGCCAGCAGATCGACTGGCCGACCCCGGACGGCCGCCAGCGCCGCCTGCGCGTACTGGAGATCAGCTACCAGCCAGAAGCGGCGGGACACTACCACCGCTGAACCCGGCTGCTGACGGATTCAGGGCTTGAAGTGATGCACGAAGCCGACCTGGAAGCCGCCCGGTAGCCAGCCGATGATCAGCGGCGATTGGCGATGCGCGGCCCACAGGCCTACTCCGGTGCCCAACGCCGCGCCTACCAATACATCGCTCTGCCAGTGGCCACGTGTCTTCAACCGCGCCACGGCGTCATACGCCGGCAGCAGCGCCAGTGCATAAACAGCGGGATGATCGTCGCCGTAGGCTGCCATGAACGGCGTCACGGCGGCGGAGATGGCCGTCACTTCGCCGCTGGGGAAGCTCTGCGAATGGATGCCCTTGAAGAACTCGTTCGGGTTGCTGGTCTGCGAGGGACGTTCGCGCTGGAACGTGTATTTCATCGCCTGCGCCCCGATGCCGCTGATCACCATCGCATCGACTGAACGCCACAATGTATCGCCGAATTTGTCCTGGTCGCCGAAGGCCAGTGCACCGCCAGCCACGGTAAGAATCGTGCCGTACATCAGTACATTCTGGTTGGTGCGCTTCCAGATGCCGCTGTTGTCGTAATGCAGGCGATGATCGATGCCGAGCGGGCCGCCGCCGGCCATGACGGTGCCGGATGCGAAGATGGTCGCCAAGGCTGCCAGAGATTGCCATGCGCGCATGATCTTGCCCTCCTGGAGCAGGTCACCCCTGTAGATCCGAAAGTTATTCCTGCCGGCTTTTGATTCGCTTATCGCATACGCGCCGAAAGCGGCTGCTATCGTTAAACTTCGGGGGAGATGGAGACCTGCATGACCGGACACCCAGCCCCCGCCGAGATCGTTGTCCGTGCCGCCACCTTGCGGGCGCAGATCGAGCAGGCCAATTACCGTTATCACGTGCTCGACGATCCGGAGATCACCGACGCCGAGTACGACCGCCTGATGCGCAAACTGGAGGCGCTGGAAGCCGAACATCCGGCACTGGCCTCGGCCGATTCGCCGACGCGCAAGGTGGGCGCGCGGGCGCAGGGTGGTTTTGCCGAGGTGCGCCACGCCATTCCCATGCTGTCGCTGGGCAACGCCTTCGAGCAGGACGGCGAGACGGAGCGCGAACGCTTCCGCGAAGTGGCCGAATTCGAACGACGCATCGAGCAGACGCTGGATCGACGCGAGCCGGTGTTCTCCGTGGAACCCAAGCTGGATGGCCTGGCGATCAGCCTGCGCTACGAGCAGGGCGTGTTCGTGCAGGGTGCCACCCGCGGCGATGGCGAGACCGGCGAGGACGTGACGGCCAACCTGCGCACGGTGCGCGCCATTCCATTGCGCTTGCGCGATGGAAAAAATCAGGATGAGTCGTTGAAATTACGCGGCGAAGGATGGCCCGACGTTCTGGAAGTGCGTGGCGAAGTGATCATGCTGCGCAAGGATTTCGAGGCGTTCAATGCCTACGCCCGTGCGCACGACGAGAAACCGCTGGCGAATCCGCGCAACGGCGCGGCCGGCTCGCTGCGCCAGCTCGATCCGGCGATCACCGCGAAACGCCGGCTGAGTTTCTTTGCCTATGCAATCGGCGTGGTCGAGGGTGGCGAGCTGCCGCCAACCCATTCGGCCACGCTGCGGCAGTTGCGCGAGTGGGGCTTCCCGGTATCGCCGGAAGTGGGTACCACGCGCGGCTTCGACGGCCTGATTGCGTATTTCCGGCGCATCGGTGCGAAGCGCGATGCGTTGCCGTACGACATCGACGGGGTCGTCTACAAGCTGGACGACTACGCCGGCCAGCGCGAGATGGGTTTCGTCTCGCGTGCGCCGCGCTGGGCGATCGCGCACAAATTTCCGGCGCAGGAGCAGACCACGCGCCTGCTCGACATCGAGATCCAGATCGGTCGCACCGGCGCCGCCACGCCGCGCGCGCGGATGGAGCCGGTGCAGGTGGCCGGCGTCACGGTGACCTATGCCACCTTGCACAACGCCGACCAGATCGCCCGGCTCGATGTGCGCGTGGGCGATACCGTGATCGTGCGCCGCGCCGGCGACGTGATTCCTGAAGTCGTGCGGGTGATCGAGGATCAGCGCCCGGCCGGCACCGTGCCGTGGACGATGCCGACACGCTGCCCGGTGTGCAACTCCGCCCTGATCCGCGAGGAGGGCGCGGCGGCCTGGCGTTGTTCCGGCGGACTGATCTGCGCCGCGCAGCGCAAGGAAGCGCTGATCCATTTCGCCTCGCGTCGGGCAATGGATATCGAGGGTCTGGGCGAGCGTTTCGCCGAGGCGCTGGTGGAACTGGACATCATGCATACGCCGGCCGACCTGTACGCGCTGACCGTCGAACGCTTTGTCGCGATGAAACAGGCGATCGACGAGCGGGACGGCACCACGCCGGAGACGGTGAAGGCCGGCAAGGTGGCGACCAAGTGGGCCGAGAATCTGGTCGCGGGTATCGAGGCCAGCCGGCACACCACGCTGGCGCGCTTCCTGTTCGCGCTTGGCATCATGCATATCGGCGAGAGCACGGCGAAGACACTGGCAGCATGGCTGGGACGTCTCGATTTTGTACGCAGCATGCCGGCACCGGTATTGCGCGCGTTGCCGGATATCGGTGACGAAGTGGCCACCTCCATCGCCGGATTCTTTGCGCAGGAAGGCAATCAGCAAGTCGTCGATGCGTTGCTTGCGGCCGGCATCGTGTTCAGCGACGAGACCGCACCGTCGCCCTTGCTGCGCGAGCGCCTGAATCTGGGCGTATTGCTCGACATGGCGAAGATCAGCAAGCTCGGCCCCAAGAGCTGCAAGCTGCTGGCGCAACATTTCCCCACACTCAACCGGCTGCAGACGGGCGGGGCAGCGCACTGGATCACCGCTGGTGTGCCGCAGGCAGCGGCGACGGGCCTGGAGCTCTTTCTTGCCGACCCGGCCGCACTGGTCCGGCTGCGTGAAGCCGAAGCGGCGATGCGGCGCCTGCTCGATGCGGTCCCTGCCACGGCGGCCGTGACGCAGGCACCGCTGGCCGATCAGACGATCGTGCTCACCGGCACGCTCACTTCGCTCAGCCGCGACGAGGCGAAGGAACGGCTGGAGGCGCTGGGGGCGAAGGTGTCCGGTTCGGTATCGAAGAAGACCAGCATCGTGGTTGCCGGCGAAGCGGCTGGCTCCAAGCTCGACAAGGCGCGCGAGCTGGGTGTGTCGGTATGGGATGAGGCACAGTTGCTGGCGTTGCTGGCCGAGCACGAGGGCACGACTTGATGCGTGCGCCATCGGTGGCATCGTTCCAACTACGTGCACGCCTGTACGCACTGGTCCGTGCGTTCTTTGCCGAGCGCGATGTGCTGGAAGTGGAAACCCCGATCCTTTCCGCCGCCGGCAATACCGAACCGAACATCGAGAGTTTCACCACGCATTTCAGCGGGCATGTCGATGCCGGTGCGCGCGAGCGCTGGCTGCGCACGTCGCCGGAGTATCCACTGAAGCGCCTGCTCGCCGCCGGCATCGGCGATTGCTACGAGTTGGGCCGGGTGTTCCGCAATGGCGAGGCCGGCGGACGGCACAATCCCGAATTCACCATGCTGGAGTGGTATCGGGTCGGCTGGGATCACCGCCGCCTGATGCAGGAGACGATTGCGCTGGTCGAGGCTGCGCTGGCGATGGTCGGACGGCGGGCCGAGGTGCTGATCGAGAGTTACCGGCAACTGTTTCTGGACGAGCTGGGCATCGATCCGCTGCACGCGCCGATCGACGAATTGCGTGCCGCGCTGGCCGAGTTCGGCATCAATCCGGATGGCCTGTGCCGCGATGACTGGCTTGATCTGCTGATCACGCACAAGCTGCAACCGTCGTTTCCGCGTGATCGCATCACGCTGATCCACGATTACCCGGCCACCCAATGTGCGCTGGCAAGAATCCGCCCCGGCGATCCGCCGCTGGCCGAGCGTTTCGAGCTGTACTTGGGGTGTTACGAGCTGGCCAACGGTTATCACGAGTTGAACGACGCAGCCGAGCAGCGTGGACGTTTCGAACGTGACAACGCGGTGCGCCGCAGCCGAGGCCTGCGCGAAATTCGCATCGACGAGACACTACTCAGCGTGCTCGATGCGATGCCCGATTGCGCCGGCGTGGCACTCGGCGTGGAGCGCTTGCTGATGTGTCTGGCTGGCACCGATGCGATCGCCGACGTGCTGGCGTTTCCGTTCAACCGGGCCTGAGCGGACCATGAGCAAACCACTGCTGACTACGATCCATCATGTCGCGCTGATCTGCTCGGACTATCCGCGGTCGCGTGCGTTCTACAGCGAAACTCTTGGGTTGCCGGTCATCCGCGAGGTTTACCGAGAGGCGCGCAAATCCTGGAAATGCGATCTGCAGATCAGCCCTGGCGTGCAGCTGGAGCTGTTTTCCTTTCCCGATCCACCGCCGCGTCCGTCACGACCGGAAGCACAGGGGCTGCGGCATCTGGCGTTTGCTGTGACTGACGTGGATACGGCGGTTGCCACGCTCGAAGCGCGTGGTGTGATTTGCGAGCCGGTTCGGGTGGACGAATACACCGGCAGGCGTTTCACCTTTTTCGCGGACCCCGACGGCTTGCCCATCGAGCTTTATCAGGCCGATTGAATCGGGCCGGTTGAATCGATCTGTGAGGCGTGGCGCGCGCCCGTATGGGCCACGCGCCATCCCGCAAGGAACTTGCTTAGCTCCGATCGCCAACGATGTCCGGCAGCGCCGCCCGGTCGTTCCACAGATAGCGGTAGATCAGGCCGCCGATGATGCCGCCGATGATCGGCATCACCCAGAAGAACCACAATTGCTCGATCGCCCAGCCGCCCTGGAACAGCGCCACGCCGGTCGAGCGCGCCGGGTTCACCGAGGTGTTGGTGACCGGGATGCTGATCAGGTGGATCAGGGTCAGCGCGAGGCCGATCGCGATGCCGGCGAAACCCACCGGCGCACTCTTGTGCGTCGCACCCATGATGATGAAGATGAAGAAGCCGGTCATCACCATCTCGCACAGTGCCGCGGCGCCCATCGAGTAGCCGCCCGGCGAATGCGCGCCGTAGCCGTTCGAGGCAAAGCCGCTGGCGGCAGCGTCGAAGCCGGGCTTGCCCGAGGCGATCGTGTACAGCACCAGGCCGGCGACAAGGCCGCCGATCACCTGCGCGATGATGTAGGGGACCACTTCCTTCACCGGAAACCGGCCGCCGGCGGCAAGACCGCAGGTCACCGCCGGGTTGATGTGGCAGCCGGAAATGTGGCCGATGGCGTAGCACATGGTCAAAAGGGTCAGGCCAAATGCCAGCGCCACTCCCGCAAACCCGATGCCGAGTTCGGGAAACCCCGCGGCCAGTACGGCGCTGCCGCAGCCACCCAGAACCAGCCAGAACGTGCCGAAGAATTCGGCAGCCAAACGCTTGCTCATGCTCATCAGGAAACTCCTTGTCGGTTGAATGCAGGCGCACGCGATGCCACCACGTGCGCAATTCGTCACAACATGCGAAGACGTTTTCCCCAGAACCACGGCGGGTCGCAACTACGCAGGTCGGTGGACATGCGTGCCGCATCCCGACTTCACCCGGAATCCGTGCCGGACGCGCGCAGCATAAGCGATGCCTGTGTCCGGTACGAGCCCCATATCGGAGCCGTCCAGATCGCGCGGCAATGCGTTATGTTGCGCAGATCATTGCCTGAACGAACCGTGGAACCGCCGATGACCGATGCTGCCATTTCGTCTCCGTCGAATGTTCCTGTGCCTGCACGCGCACTCGACCGCCGCGATCTGCGCACCTTGGGCCTTTCCGCGCTTGGCGGTGCGCTGGAGTTCTACGATTTCGTGGTGTTCGTGTTCTTCGCGATTCCGCTGAGCCATCTGTTCTTCCCGAAGGACACGCCGGCGTGGCTGGCCCAGTTGCAGGTGTATGGCATTTTTGCGGCGGGCTACCTGGCGCGCCCGCTGGGCGGCATCGTGATGGCGCATTACGGCGACAAACTGGGGCGCAAGCGGATGTTCACGCTCAGCGTGTTCCTGATGGCGTTGCCGACCTTGGGCATCGGCCTGCTGCCGGTGTATGCGCAGATCGGCATGCTGGCACCGTTGCTGCTGTTGTTGCTGCGCGTGGTGCAAGGCATTGCGGTGGGTGGCGAGGTTCCGGGCGCATGGGTGTTCGTGTCCGAGCATGTGCCGCCGCAGCGGATCGGTTTCGCCTGTGCCAGCCTCACGTCGGGGCTCACAGTCGGCATCCTGATCGGCTCGCTGGTTGCCGCCACAATCAACAATCACATGGCGCCGGCTGCGGTACTCGACTGGGGCTGGCGGCTGCCGTTCCTGGTTGGTGGTGTGTTCGGCTTCTTCGCGGTGTGGTTGCGCCAGTGGCTCAGCGAGACCCCGGTGTTCGAGGCGATGCATGCGCGCCGCGAGCTGGCGGAAGGGTTGCCGCTGCGGCAGGTGTTCGAGCGGCACCTGCCGAGCGTGCTGCAGTCGATGCTGGTGACCTGGATGCTGACCGCGGCGATCGTGGTGATGATCCTGATGACGCCCTCGCTGGTGCAGTCGGTCTTCCATATCGAGCCAGCGCGTGCGTTCCTCGGCAACAGCGTGGCCTCGTTCGCGCTGGCACTGGGTTGCCTGTGCTATGGCTGGCTGGCCGATCGCATCGGCTATCCGCGTGCGCTGCTGTTCGGGGCGATCGGTTTGCTGCTGTGCAGCTATGCGCTGTATCTCGACTTGCAGGCCGGCGGCGTGCATTTCGTCACACTGTATGCGCTGGCCGGTTTCAGCGTCGGCGTAGTTGGCGTGGTGCCGGTGCTGATGGTGGTGGCGTTCCCGCCGGCGGTGCGCTTCTCCGGCCTGTCGTTCTCGTACAACATCGCCTACGCGCTGTTCGGTGGACTCACACCGCCGCTGATCGGCTTGCTGGTGAAGCGCTTTGGCGTGCTGGCGCCGGCGCACTACGTGGCGTTTACCGCGCTGATCGGGATCGCCGTGGCAGCCTGGTCGATGGCTACGCAGCGCCGTGTGAACAGCGTGGCGCAGGTTGGGGCCTAGAACTCCAGTTCCTGCGCCGCGCACAGGTAGTCGATCATCGGCGCGACGCGCTTGAACGTCGCCACGATCCATGGCAACAGTTCGGTGGAGCAGGCAAGCACCTCGTCGAAACCTTCGCCGACCGCGAAATCCTTGCGCTTGAGGTCCTCGATCAGCTCGTGCGCGGGATCGAAGCCGCGCGGTGGCCGGGTCAGCGACTCGCCCCAGAACGCGAGGTGTTCCCGGAACGGCTTGCTCTGCGTGGCACGTTTCCATGCGGCGGGGTTGTCGACGATGAAGTCACGGATGTGCTTCAGGGCCTCCGGTTCCGGATGCCACATGCCGCCACCGGCAAAGCAGTCGCCAGGCTGGATGTGCACATAGAACGATGGCGCCGGGATTTCGTGCCGACGTTCGTGGAAGAAGCGCGAGCCCTGCCACGGCTTGTACGGCAGCTTGTTGTTGGAGAAGCGCGTGTCGCGAAAGATGCGGAACAACGAGCCGCCGTTCTTGCGCGGATCGGCGCGGAAGTGCGGGCTGATCTTCGCCAGTGGCGCCTGCATGTCGGTGATCAACTGCAGAAACGGCTCGCGCACATGACGCTCGTAATCGTCCTTGTGCGCAGCGAACCAGTCGCGGCTGTTGTTGCGGTCAAGCGCGCGCAGGAAGCGGAAGGTGGCGGGAGTGAAATAGGTTTGGGGCATGGCGGGTCATCGAAAGGCGGTAGGGCGGGCACTGCCCGCCGGATTTTCGTTGTACGGCGAAGGCGGGCGGTGCCCGCTCTACGTATCGTCGATGCTGGCAGTGAGCTGCTCGCCCCAGGCCTGCAGCTGATCGAGCAGGGCCAGCTTGTCCTGGGTTTGCGGATCGTTGCGCAGCTCGGCCAGGCGCGCGAAATAATCCTCCAGCGTGAGACCGGTCAGCACCGTGTGCCGGGTCAGTCGTGCTTGGCGGAAGCTTTCCCAGCGCGCATGTTCCTCGGGATTCAGCGTTTCCGGCCAGTTGCGTGCACGGTAACGGAACAGCAGCTCCGGATAGCGCTTGTCGCGGAACGGAAACGCGCGTTGACCCAATTCAGCGGCGGGCGTGGCGCGTACCTGGGCCAGCAGCTTCTTGTCGGCATCGGGCAGAAAGCCGCCGCCGTACAGTGCCAATTCGGGATCTTCCGGCGGCGGCAGTTCGGCGGCGCGCTGGAACACCCGGCGCAGTTTTTCCGCCAGTCCTTCCACCGCGCGCAGCGTGTCGCGGTGAGCCACGCAACGGTCGAGATCCAGTTGCAGACGCGACTGATCCACGCCCTGCAGTACCGACAAGGGCGCCAGCGCCGGCGCGTGGTTCGCACGCACCGTGCGCAGCGGGATGCGCTCGACACCCTCAGGCAGGTCGGCGCGTGCGGTGAAGATGCGATCGGCGATCTCGTCCTCGTCCAGCGCCAACCACGTGGCCGGATCGGTGGCGAGGTCGTACACGATCACCTCGCCGGCGCGACTCGGATGCGGCGCCAATGGTGCGATCACGGCAAGGCAATGCCGGCTGGCCGGATAGCGCGAGGACACATGCACCAGCGGCGTCATGTTCACGACGTCGAGCAGCTCGAACACCTTCTGCTTGCGGCGCAGGCCGTAGTACCAGTCCCACAGCCGCGGCTGGCGCACCCGGATCAGTCGGGCCAGGTCGATCAGTGCGTACACATCGGACAAGGCATCGTGCGCGCGTTCCTGCTTGAGCTGGTTGGCACTGGCCAGATGTTCCAGCCTGAAGCTGGGCGTGCCGTCCTCGCGTAGTGGCCAGACAATGCCTTCCGGCCGCAGCGCCTGGCACAGGCGCACCAGGTCGATCAGATCCCAGCGCGAATTGCCGTTTTCCCATTCGCGGCCATACGGTTCGTAGAAGTTGCGGTACAGCATCTGCCGGGTGAACTCGTCGTCGAAGCGCAGGGAGTTGTAGCCCACACCGCAGGTGCCCGGCTGGGCCAATTGCTCGTGCACGCGGGCGGCGAATTCGGCTTCGCTGGCGCCTTCGCGCTCAGCCTGCTGCGGGGTGATACCGGTGATCATGCACGCATCGGGGTGCGGCGGCATTTCTAGCGAGGGCTTGCCGTAGAACATTACCGGCTCGCCGATGATGTCCAGCTCCAGGGTGGTGCGGATGCCGGCGAACTGCAGCGGGCGGTCACGTCGCGGGTCGGCGCCGGAGGTCTCGTAATCGTGCCAGAAGAAGGTCTGCATCACCCGATCATCGCATGGCCCCAAGCACACCGGCATGGTGAAGCCGGCAAGACTGATAAACTCGCTCATACAAGGAGAGCTCATGAGCCACGCCCACGAAGACAACCTGATCTGGATCGATCTGGAAATGACCGGCCTCGACACCGATAACGACTCGATTCTCGAGATCGCCACGGTGGTCACCGACAAGGACCTGAACGTGCTGGCCGACGGGCCGGTATTCGCGATCCGCCACGAGATCGATCGGCTGGAGTCGATGGATAGCTGGAATACCAATCAGCACCACAAGTCGGGACTGTGGCGGCAGGTGCTGATCTCGGAAACCGACCATGCGATGGCCGAACAGGCCACGGTCGATTTTTTGCGCATGTGGGTGCCACCGGGCAAGTCGCCGATGTGCGGCAACTCGATCTGCCAGGACCGGCGCTTCATGCATCGGCAGATGCCGCGGCTGGAACGTTATTTCCATTACCGCAACCTGGATGTTTCCACGCTCAAGGAGCTGGCCCGGCGCTGGGCGCCGAACATCGCCAAGAGCTTCGGCAAGGAATCGGCGCATACGGCCCTGTCGGATATCCGCGACTCCATTGCGGAGCTACGCCATTACCGCAGCTACATGGGCGAGCTGGGTGGCCTGGTCGAGTCCTGAGCCTGCCATGGTGCGGGCGTGTCATGCCGGATCAAGAGAGGAACTGAACATGTCGATCGATCTGTTTGCGCCGGTGCTGGACTGTGCCGGGCGCCCGTTGCGGCTCGATCGCCCGCGGGTGGTTGGCATCCTCAATCTCACGCCGGACTCGTTCTCCGACGGCGGTGTGCATGACAGTGTGGAGGGCGCCGTGACGCATGGCCTGCGCATGGCGGAAGAGGGCGCCGACATGCTGGATGTTGGTGGCGAATCCACCCGTCCGGGCGCCGCCGATGTATCGGTCGATGAAGAGCTGCGACGTGTGCTGCCGGTGATCGAGCAGCTGATTGCGCGTACCACGCTGCCGATCGCGATCGATACCTCCAAGCCGGAAGTGATGCGCGCTGCGGTGGCTGCCGGTGCCGGCATGATCAATGACGTATATGCCTTGCGCCGCGAGGGGGCGATGGACGCCGTCGCCGAGCTGGGCGTGCCGGTATGCCTGATGCACATGCAGGGCGAGCCGCGCAGCATGCAGGCCGAGCCACATTACGACGATGTGGTGGGCGAGGTGCACCGCTTCCTCACCGATCGGTTGTTTGCCTGCGAGCTCGCCGGCATCGACCGGCGCAAGGTGATGGTCGATGTCGGCTTTGGTTTCGGCAAGACGCTGGAACACAACCTGGCGCTGCTGTGCGCGCTGGAGCGCTTCGCCAACCTGGGCAGCGGCGTGTATGCCGGGCTGTCGCGCAAGTCGATGATTGGTGCACTGACCGGGCGCACCGATCCGGTCGATCGGGCCGCCGGCTCGGCGGCGGCGGCGTTGATCGCCGTTCAGCGCGGCGCACGCATGGTGCGTGTACATGATGTGGCCGCCAGCGTGGATGCGCTGGCCGTGTGGCAGGCGGTGCATGCGGTCGACGCAGTGCCGCGGCGCGATGAAAAAACCGCCGCGCCGCGCTGGCCGGATGACGATTGAACGCTTGCAGCACGATTTACCACGGACGGCGGCGCGGCATTATGCTTCGCGGTCGGGACAGGGAACCCCTTCGGAACGGCGGCACACGATGAATCAACGCAAATATTTCGGCACGGACGGCATTCGCGGCATGGTCGGGCAATGGCCGATCAGCGCGGACTTCATGCTGCGGCTGGGCCGCGCCGTGGGCAGCGTGTTGGCGCGCGATGGCAAGGAACGGCCGAAGGTGCTGATCGGCAAGGACACCCGCGTCTCCGGCTACATGTTCGAGGCGGCGCTGGAAGCGGGCCTGGTCGCCGCGGGCGCCGACGTGGGCCTGCTCGGGCCGATGCCGACCCCGGCGGTGGCCTTCCTGACCCGTTCGATGCGCGCCAGCGCGGGCATCGTGATCAGCGCCTCGCACAATCCGCACCACGACAACGGCATCAAGTTCTTTTCCGCCAATGGCGAGAAGCTGTCCGACGAGGTCGAGCTGGCGATCGAGCAGGAGGTCGATGCCGACTTCGTCACGGTGGCCTCCGAGCGGCTCGGCAAAGCTACGCGCGTCAGTGACGCGGTGGCACGCTACGCCGAGTTCTGCAAGGCGACGGTGGCGGAGGATTTCAGCCTGCGCGGACTGAAACTGGTGCTGGACTGCGCCCACGGCGCGACCTACCAGGTGGCGCCGAAAGTGTTTGCCGAACTGGGTGCCGAAGTCATTGCGATCGGCGACAAACCGGACGGCTTCAACATCAATCGCGCGGTGGGGTCCACCCATCCGCAGGCGTTGCAGCAGGCGGTGCTGGCGCATGGCGCCGACATCGGCATCGCGTTCGACGGTGATGGCGACCGCGTGCAGCTGGTCGACCGGCACGGCGTGCTCGCTGACGGCGACGACATCCTCTACGTGCTGGCGCACAGCTGGCGTGCCCGCGGCCTGCTCAGGGGACCGGTGGTCGGCACCCTGATGAGCAATTACGGCCTGCAGCTGGCGCTGGCGCGGCTCGACGTGCCGCTGATCCGCGCCAACGTGGGCGATCGCTACGTGATGCAGCAGCTGCAGCAGCACGACGGCATCCTCGGCGGCGAGACGTCCGGCCACATCCTGTGCCTGGATCGCGCCACCACCGGCGATGGGATCGTCGCGGCGCTGGCGTTGCTGGAGGCGCTGGCCCTGTCCGGCCAGGATCTGGCCACGGCCCGCGAGGGTCTGCAGAAATTGCCGCAGGTCATGCTCAACGTGCGTGCTGCCGGCGCGCGTGAGGCGCTGGCCAGCAACGAGGTACAGCAGGCGCTGGCCGAGGTGGAGCAGGTCTTGCACGGTCGCGGCCGGGTGGTGCTGCGTGCGTCGGGTACCGAGCCGCTGGTGCGCGTCACCATCGAGGCGGCGGACGCGGCGGAAGTGCAGCAGTTGGCGGAAAAACTGGCCGGGACTGTAAAATCCGTCGCCGAACGCTCGTGAACCTGTAGTTGTACTGGGTCGCCATGGATAGGCCCGACGTGCACCGCCCCTGCGGTGGCGGATGAATCGACCGCACGCCCAACCTAGTGGACTACAGCCATGAAAAATGTTCCTACCCTTGATATCCGCCGCTATGACACCGACCGCGATGCCTTCGTCGCAGAACTGGGTGCGGCCTATCGTGCATTCGGTTTCTGCTGCATCAGCGGGCACGGCATCGCGCGCGAACTGATCGACGGCTCCTACGACGTGTTCCAGCGCTTCTTCGCGCTGCCGACCGAAACCAAGATGAAGTACCACATCGCCGGCAGTGGTGGAGCGCGCGGCTACACGCCGTTCAAGGTGGAGACCGCCAAGGATAGCCAGTACGCGGACCTGAAGGAGTTCTGGCATATCGGTCGCGAGATTCCGCGTGACTCGAAGTTCGCCGACGTGATGCCGCCGAACATCTGGCCGACCGAAGTGCCTGATTTCAAGCAGCAGGGCTATGGTCTGTTCGAGGCGCTGGACCAGCTCGGTACGCGCGTGTTGCGCGCGCTGGCGCTGCACATCGATCAGCCGGAAAATTTCTTCGAGGACAAGACCGATGTCGGCAACTCGATCCTGCGTCCGATCCACTATCCGCCGATTACCCAGGAGAATGTTCCCAACGTGCGCGCTGGCGCACACGAGGACATCAACTTCATCACCCTGCTGGTCGGCGCCAGCGCCGAAGGTCTTGAAGTGTTGAGTGATGGCGAGTGGCTGCCGATCACCACGGAGGGCGATGCGATCGTGGTGAACATCGGCGACATGCTGCAGCGGCTGAGCAACCACGTGTATCCATCCACCTCGCATCGGGTGGTGAACCCGCAGAACGAGAATGCGCGCAAGCCGCGTTATTCGGTGCCGTTCTTCCTGCATCCGAATCCGGACGTGATGCTGGACCCGCTCGATTCGTGCATCACGCCGGACAACCCGCGCCGCTACGACACCTCAATCAGCTCGCACGAATACCTGATGCAGCGTTTGCGCGAGATCAAGCTGATCTGAGTTGGCGTCGTGCCCATCGATGAAGTGTGCGCCACGGCGGCAGACGCATGGCGCACGTTCAAGCGTCCGCATTCCGGTAGCGCTTCGACTCCCGCGCCGAAAGCCGCATGGCCAGCCGGTCCGGCATCAGCTGCACGATGGCCTTGATGGCCCGGTTGACACGGCCCGGGATATACACGGCCTGGCCGCGTTCCACCGCTGCGATGCCCTGGCGTACCACTTCCTCTGCTGTGAGCCACATGAAGCCCGGCATCTGGTTCATCTTGTCGCGGGTGCCGGTGACATCATGGAATTCCGACCAGGTGAAACCCGGGCAAAGTGCGCAGACATTCACGCCCGCCTCGCGGCTTTCCAGCGCCAGCGACTGCGAAAACTTGATCAGGTAGGCCTTGGACGCGGCGTACAGCGTGTGCCCCGCGGGACCCGGAACATGCCCGGCCAGCGAGGCCACATTGATGACACGGCCATAACCGCGCTGGCGCATGCCGGGCAGCAGCCGCCAGGCCAGTTCGGTGGGGGCTGTCAGCAACACCTGGAGGAAGTCCGCATGGGTTTTCCAGTCGTTCGCCAGGAACGAGCCGGGCACGCCATAGCCGGCGTTGTTGATCAGCCAGTCCACCTGCAGGCCGCGCTGCTGCAGCGCTTCGCACAGAAGCTGCGGTGCGCCCGGATCGGCGAGGTCGTTCGGTAGCACGGTTACCGAGACGCCATGCTTTTCACGCAACTCACCGGCGAGAGCCTCCAGTCGATCGACCCGCCGCGCGGTAAGCACCAGATCGTGGCCCAGCATGGCCAACTGGCGGGCGAAGGCGGCACCGATGCCGGCGGAGGCTCCGGTGATCAGACTGAGCGGGCGGGTAGGCGACATGGGTCATTCCAGATGGCGAAGGATCATTCTCGATCGGGTGGCAGGCGTGCGCCAGCTGTTCCGCATGTTTGCCGATATTCGGACCCATCGGTAAGCTTGCGGTTTTGATCGCAACGGAAGCAGACCATGCGCAAGAAACTTATTGCCGGCAACTGGAAAATGCATGGCAGTCGTTCGATGGCCACCGCCTTGGTGAACGACATCGTTGCCGCCAAGCCAGCATCGATCGACGTGGCCGTGTTTCCGCCGTTTCCCTACCTTGCCGAGCTGGCCCGGCAGCATGCCGATTCCGGCCTGGGCATCGGTGCACAGGATGTCAGCGAACACGAGGGGCAGGGCGCCTACACCGGCGAGGTTTCCGCCGCGATGCTGGCGGATGTCGGTGCGCAGTGGGTGCTCGTCGGCCATTCCGAGCGCCGCCAGTATCATGGCGAGAGCGACGAGCTGGTCGCGCGCAAGTTCGCCGCGGCACGTGCCGGTGGTCTCACGCCGATCCTGTGCGTGGGCGAAACGCTGGAGCAGCGCGAGGCTGGCCAGACCGAAGCAGTCATCACCCACCAGCTGCGGGCCGTACTGGCTCTCAACGGGATCGCCAGCTTCGTCGACACGGCGGTGATCGCCTATGAGCCGGTCTGGGCCATCGGCACCGGCCGCACTGCCACGCCGGACATGGCGCAGCAGGTCCATGCCTTCATTCGTAGCCAACTGGAAAAGGAAGATGTTACAATCTCCCGTCTGACCCGACTGCTTTACGGCGGTAGCGTCAAAGCGGCCAATGCCGCGGAATTGTTCGCGCAGGCGGACGTGGACGGAGGGTTGATCGGCGGAGCCTCTCTGACCGCATCCGACTTCCTTGGAATCTGCGCCGCGGCGCACCAGGCGCTACAGGTTCAATAAATAATCATGTTCGTCATTTTCAGCGTGTTTTACATCCTGATCGCTGCGGCGATGATCGTGCTGATTCTGCTGCAGAACGGTGCGGGCGCCGATGCGGGGTCCGGCTTCGGCGGTGGCGCATCGGCAACGGTGTTCGGTGCGCGTGGTTCGTCCACGTTCCTGACCCGCGCCACCGGTGTGCTGGCTGCACTGTTTTTCCTGCTCAGCCTCAGCATGGGTATCTACCTGCATATCAACGGTGCGCCGCACGGCAAGGCCGATGATCTTGGCGTGATGGCCGGAGTGGCCAGCAAGGCGGCAGCCCAGCCGGCAACGCCAACCGCACCGGCGGCAGGCTCGGAAGTGCCGGCGGCTGTGCCGGCCGCCACCGGCAATGCCGTACCGGTCGCACAACCTGCAACAACCCCCGCTCCGGTCAAGGGCGAGGTGCCGGCCACGGAGCCGGCCGAGAAGCACTGAGCAACACACCTGCCCAGGTGGCGGAACTGGTAGACGCACTACCTTGAGGTGGTAGCGACGTAAGTCGTAGGGGTTCGAGTCCCCTCTTGGGCACCAATGATGGATTCCAGTGGATTCCAGTGGATTCACTGGATTCATGAAGAAACAGGAAAACCGCCGAATGGCGGTTTTCCTGTTTCTGGATGCCAGCAAGGGGAATTCGGTGCCCAAGAGGGGACTCGAACCTCTGCCGCGAGCATTCGCCTTTGCAAGCAGACTACGCGGCGCGGCGCGCCCGTGATTGCCGTACACCGTTTGTAGGCGATGGCTGACATATCAGCCGGTATCGGCATGGCACATTGCGTTCTTGTGGCGTCGATATCGACCGGCCTGGCCCGCGATCTCGCGCCGGATTTCCTCATGGGGATGGGGTGGATGCCGTGGTGATCATTTCGCTCAAGCCTTCCGAGACCGGCAACTGGAGAGTCTGCCGCGCCCACATCGCGCTATTCAGCGATCTGCCGCTGGAGGCCGCGATCAAGCTGGCCCGGGAGCTGGCACGCGACGAGCATCGGCGCTCGGGCCACCCCGTCTGCGTGGAAATGCCTGGCCCGATCTCGGTGATCGTGCTGGCTCGTCATGCGGGGAGTGCCGGGATGAGTGACGACAACGTACTTGCGGCCTGATGGCGACAGGGAAAAGTTGTTGGTGCCGCAGTACCATGGAACGTAATCTGTAATAAGTGGAACGTTGGACAAGTCGTGTGCTCGAAGGGAGTGCCGGTCGGTTTGCCGCGGAGCCGTTTGCAGCCTGGTGTCATGCGGCCAATTCTAGGGAGGGGTGTGAAGTGATCAATGTGGTCCTGGTGGACGATCACGAGCTGGTACGTACCGGCTTTCGGATGATCCTGCAGCAACAGGTCGATATCTGTGTCAGTGGCGAAGCAGGGAGTGCCGAGGAAGGTCTCCGGCTGATCCGTACGCTGACACCCGACATTGCCCTGGTCGACGTGCACATGCCCGGCATGAGCGGCATCGAGCTCACCGAACGCGTATGCCGGTCGAAGATGTCCACCCATATCGTCATCGTGACCGTGGTCGACGATGCGCGTTTCCCCAAGCGGCTGCTTGATGCCGGCGCGCTCGGTTACCTGACCAAGGGCTGCAGCGCCGAGGAACTGGTATCTGCGGTGCGCCAGGTGGCCGGTGGCCGACGGTACCTCGCGCCCGCCGTCGCGCAGCAGCTCGCGCTGGCTACCCTGGATGGCAGCACGTCACCATTCGATGTGCTGTCCAGCCGCGAGCTGGAAGTGGCGATGATGCTGGTGCGCGGCAAGCCGCTGACCATCATCGGCGAACAGCTCAACCTGAGCCCGAAAACCGTATCCACCTACAAGCAACGCTTGATGGAAAAGCTGCATGTGGATCATGTACTCAGTCTGGCGCACCTGATGACGGTGCATGGCCTGATCGATGTACCCAATCACCAGGTGGGTAACTGATCTCGGGTGCCCCTCGGTATGGCCATCTGAAGAGATAGGTTTGCAGCAATAAAAAAACCGGACGTACAGTCCGGTTTTTCTATCATCGGAGCCAGGCGCTGGCGGTTCAGCCGTGCGAGTCGCTCTGGTGTTCCTCATCCACCGCACCATCCGCGGGTTTGACCGCTTCGTCGAGCGGCGCAATCGGATGGGCGGAGTGAGCTAGCAGATCACCCTGCTTGGGCAACGGGATGCTGGTGGCCGGCTCGGGTACGGCCAGGGGTGCGGGCGCATTGGCTGACTGGCTGGCCGGAACGGCCGTAACTACCGACTGAACCAGGGGTGCCGATGCGGCGGCAGGGGCCGGCGGAGTGACTGTTGCCGCTGGCCGCGCTGCTGGCGCGGCATCGGTTACGGGGGCAGCCGATGTAGTTGGCTGCGGCGGACGGCTGATGGGCGGTGCTGATGCCGGCACAGCCTGCACGGTGACCTTGGCAACGTCGTTTGCTTCAGCGACGCCAGCTTCCGGTTTTGCCTGCTCGGGAATCGGTGGCAGGGCGGGCAGGTTGAACGCGGCAGCCGCCGGTGCGGTGGCTGTGACGTTCATCGCAGCCGGCGCGATGGCGGGTTTCAGCGGCTGACTGTCCGCCACGGTATGGGTGACGTCGGCGACTTTCTCCGACTGCGTCGCGCTCTCTGCGGCTGCCGGTACCGGAGCGACCGGTTTGTGTGCTTCGGTAGGTGCGGTTGCCGCCGGCGTCTGCACCGAAGTGGTGGTGTTCGCGGAACCGGAGCTCGCCACGGCAGTCAGCGAGCTGGCTGCCACGACCGCAGTTGCGGACGGCTGTACGCCGCTGCTGGCCTCGGGCGCGCTGGCGGCCTCATCACGATCTTCGTCGTCGAGTGCCTGCACGGCATCGAGATTCGTGCCGTTCGGCGCCGCGTCGTCGTGACGCTTCCGGCGACGGCCGCCGCGACGGCCACGACGGCGACGCGACTGACTGCCGTCAGTGTCGAGGTCGGTGTCGGCGGAGTCCGGTGCCGTCGAGTCGGCCAGTGGTGCGATCAGCAGCTCGGCTTCCGTGGTGGCATCGCTTGGTGATGCGGCGGCGGGGCGCTCGCTGGCGACGGGACGCGGCGGACGCTCGGCCTTCGACGGCTGCTGGGGGTTATTGGGTTTGCGCTCGGGCCGTGCCGGGTTGTTCCCGTTCACGGCCGGCTTGGGCTGGCGTTCGGCCTTGGCGGCTTGGGCCTGTTGCGGCTGACGCTGCGGCTGCTCGTTATTGCGCGGGCGCGCGTTCCTGGGCTGTTGTGCGGCGTTCGATTTCGATGCGTTCTGGCCGGACTGTTCGCGTCGGGGCGGTCGTTGCGCCGATGAGTTCTGGGCATGGTTGCGGCCCGTGCGCTCGTCGCGGCGATCACGTGCGTTGTCATTGCCATCGGAGCGCTTGTCAGCCGATGCGGGTGCGGCGGCCTCGGCGCTGCGGAACCAGCCAAACAGACGCGAAATGATGCCACCGGAAGGGGCCGACCGTGACGGCGTCTGCGCAACGGCTGGCTGGCGACGAGCGGCGGGTTGCGCGGTGGCCACCGGGGCGGCGACTTCCTCGCGCAACGGCGCGGGACCCATCGGTACGATACCGCTGACCGCTGGCTGTTCGCTGCTGCCCAGAGCCTGGCCCATCTTGGGCAGTTCGGCCGTGTCCACCGTGGTCAACCGCTCATAGCTGGGCTTGCTGTGCTCGCCCATGTCGGCTTCGCGGATGCGCTGGATTTCGATATGCGGCGTTTCCAGCTTCTCGTCGGCCACGATCATCACATGCACCTTGTGGCGCAGTTCGATCTCGACCACGCTGGCGCGCTTCTCGTTGAGCAGGAAGTTGACCACGCTGGACGGCGCCTGCACCAGCACCTGGCCGGTGTTGTCCTTCATCGCGTGTTCTTCGATCAGGCGCAGGGTCGACAGCGACAGCGATTCCACGCCGCGGATGTGGCCATGGCCCTCGCAGCGCGGGCAGACGATCTGGGTGGCTTCGCCGAGACTCGGACGCAGGCGCTGGCGCGACATCTCCAGCAGGCCGAAACGCGAGATGCGGCCGATCTGCACGCGGGCACGATCCAGCTTCAGCGCTTCTTTCAGGCGATCTTCCACTTCACGCTGGTGCTTGGGGCTGTCCATGTCGATGAAATCGATCACGATCAGGCCGCCGGCGTCGCGGATACGTGCCTGGCGGGCGATTTCCACTGCCGCCTCGCAATTCGTGTTGAACGCGGTCTCCTCGATGTCGCTGCCCTTGGTGGCCTTGGAGGAGTTGATGTCGATCGCGGTCAGTGCTTCGGTCTGGTCGATCACGATCGAGCCGCCCGAGGGCAGGCGCACCTGGCGGTCGAACGCGCTCTCGATCTGCGTCTCGATCTGGTAGCGCGTGAACAGCGGGGTGTCGTCCCTATACAGCTTGAGCTTGCGCAGTGCGTTCGGCATCACCTGCTGCATGAAATCGCGGGCGTCGTTGTACAGCGACTCCTCGTCGATCAGGATCTCGCCGATGTCGCTGCGCAGGTAGTCGCGCAGGGCGCGGATGAACAGCTTCGATTCCTGGTAGATCAGGAACGGTGCTTTCTGCTTGTTGGCCGCTTCGGAGATCGACTTCCACAGCTGCAGCAGGTAATCGAGGTCCCACTGCAGTTCTTCGGCATCGCGGCCGAGACCGGCGGTGCGCACGATCAGGCCGACGTCGTCGGGCACGGTGACGTGTTCCAGCGCTTCCTTCAGTGCCTGCCGGTCCTCGCCCTCGATCCGGCGCGAGACACCACCGGCTTTCGGGTTGTTCGGCATCAGTACCATGTAGCGGCCGGCCAGGCTGATGAAGGTGGTCAGGGCGGCGCCCTTGTTGCCGCGCTCCTCCTTCTCGACCTGAACGACGACTTCCTGGCCTTCCTTGAGCAGTTCGCGGATGGTCGCCTTGTGCGGATCCAGGCCCGCCGTGAAGTAATCGCGGGAGATCTCCTTCAGCGGCAGGAAGCCGTGGCGTTCGGCGCCATACTCGACGAAGCAGGCTTCGAGTGAAGCCTCAACTCGAGTGATTCGACCCTTGTAAATATTGGACTTTTTCTGTTCCCGCGAAGGGATTTCGATGTCCAGGTCGTACAGGTTCTGGCCATCGACAATGGCCACGCGCAACTCTTCACGCTGAGTCGCGTTGATCAACATACGCTTCATGCTAGTAATCCTCGGCTTGCCGCGCGTCGCGTGCCACGGTGGCGCCACAATGGCGGCCTGCCGGGGATCGCGCCGCTGCGGTAAAAGCGGCAAAAAAACGGCACCGTTACCGGTGTCGGGATGATTCGATCAGCTACGCCTGCCGCCCCGATGCCTCAATGGCATCGGACAAACGGCAGCCCGAACCGTTACGATGAAAGGGAGCCGCGACCGGCCGCCAAGGCAACCGGCGCAATCCTCGCCGACGTTACGGGCGGGCACTCGACCCGATCCAGACATCGATGGGCAGAATGTAGCGCCCGCCGAGTATCCTATTTCAGCAGGTTTTTTTCAATGCAGACGGTAACTTCCCCCGACGCACCTCACGGTGTACGTCAAGTCGAGATTGGCCCCGAACGGGATGGCCAGCGCATCGACAACGCCTTGGTAACCATGCTCAAAGGGGTGCCCAAGAGCATGATTTACCGGCTGTTGCGCACCGGCCAGGTGCGCGTCAACGGCAAGCGGGCGAAGCCGGATACGCGTCTCACGGCCGGCGATATGCTGCGTATTCCGCCGGTACGGGTGGCTGAACGGCCTGAGGGCAAGGCACCGGCCAATGGCCTGGTGGCCTCGGTGGCCGATGCCATCATTTTCGAGGACAAGCACTTTCTGGTCATCGACAAGCCGTCCGGCGTGGCCAGCCACGGCGGCAGCGGGGTCAGTCATGGCGCGATCGAGCTGTTGCGCGCGGCACGGCCGCAGGAGCATCTGGAGCTGGTGCATCGATTGGATCGCGATACCAGTGGCGTGCTGGTATTTGCCAAGACCCGGGCCGGATTGACCGGGTTGCAGGCGGCGATTCGCGCCGGCGAGGTGACCAAACAATACCTGTGCCTGATGCTCGGTCATCCGTCCAAGGCGAAGTTCGACGTCAATGCGCCGCTGCTGAAATCCGTGCTGCAGGGCGGCGAACGGATGGTGCGGGTGGCTGACAACGGCAAGCCGTCACTGACCTTCTTCCATGAAATGGAACAGTACCCCAGCGCCCGCCTGATGCAGGCCACGCTGGGTACCGGGCGCACCCACCAGATCCGTGTGCATGCCGCGCATATCGGCCATCCACTGGCCGGTGACCCGAAATACGGCGATCGCGAGATGAACAAGCGTTACCGCGAGATGGGACTGAACCGGATGTTCCTGCACGCCGCGCACATGAGCTTCGAGCTGGATGGGCGTGCCTACAGCTTCTCCACGCCGCTGCCGGATGACCTGAAGGATTTCCTCGACGTGCTCGCCGTCAAGGGCAAGCGGCTGGTCTACACGCGCGACAAGTCACGTACCGATTTCTGATCAACGTGCCAGCAGGGCCTCGACCCGGGCGGCGCAGATGAAGTCGTTCAGCGACAGCCCACCCACGTCATGCGTCGACCACAGCAGCTGGCAATGGCCGTAGCCGGCTTCGATGTCGGGGTGATGATCCTCATGGTTGGCCATGAAACCGACCGCGTTGATGAAACCCAGTGTGTGGTGGAAGTCGGCGAATTTGAAATCCTTGACCATGGCATGGCCGTCGGCGTGCAACTGCCAGCCCGGCACGTGCAGCAGCAAGCTGGCTACCCGTGTTGCATCGAGCGCATGTTCCTTGCCCTTGCGTGGTTGGCAGTGCTGCGTGGCCAGGTCGTTGGCGTTCATGCGTATCTCCGTATGGGCTGAAAGTCTTCGGATGCGAAGCGTCGAAGTTGCGCGCGCAAAAGTCAAAGCGCACATCGGGCTTGAAACAGGACTAAAATGGTGCTGATTCGCCGGCGAGGTAGGCCGGCACCCGTTGGTGACACCGGAGCAGGCATGATCGATATTTCCGAACGCGCGCAGCAACACTTCCTGCGGCTTCTTTCACAACAGGGTATCGACGACCTGAGCATCCGTCTGCGCGTGACTGCTCCGGGTACCCCGGCGGCCAACTGCGAGCTTGAGTTCTGCGAGCCAGCCGATCTCGCCGGTGGTGAATGGACGATCGAGTGCGCCGGCTTCCTGTTCCACATCGATGGTGACAGTGCCAGCTGGCTGGACAACGCCACCATCGATTACGAACCCAACGCCACCGGTGGCCAGCTCAACATCCGCGCGCCCAGGATCAAGGGCGATGTACCGGGTGTGGAAGCCGGCGTGATCGAGCGCGTGCGCTATGTGCTGGAATCGGAGATCAACCCCCGGCTGGCCTCGCACGGGGGTAGGGTCACGCTGCTGGAGATCGATGCCGCCGGTGCGGTGCTGCTGCAGTTCGGCGGTGGCTGCCATGGCTGCGGCATGGTCGACGTGACATTGAAGCAGGGCGTGGAAAAGACCTTGCGCGAACGTGTGCCGGAAATCACCGCGGTGCGGGATGCGACCGATCACGCCGCCGGCCAGAAGCCCTATTACAACAAGGCTGAAGGCAAGTCTGCGATTGCCTGAGTCGATGGTCCGTATCGTCCAAAAGCAAAGGCCCGCCAGAGCGGGCCTTTGCTTTCATGCAACGGGACAATCGACTTACTTGTCGCCGCTGATGTGACCCTGCAGGGTATCGAGTTTGCTCGGCAGGCTGGAGAAGTACGCGGCGACGTCCTCGATATCCTGGTCAGAAAGCGTGGCCACCATGCCCTTCATGATCGGGTTGTCACGCTGGCCGTCTTTGTACTCGTGCAGTACATGCTGCAGGTAAGTGTTGTACTGGCCGGCCAGGCGCGGGTATTGCGGATCGACCGCATTACCGTCGGTGCCGTGGCAGGCGAAGCAGGTGGCTGCCTTCTGCTTGCCGTTCTCGACATTGCCACTGGCCAGCAACTGGGTGGATGCGAACGCCAGCATGGCGCCGAATGAAATCAGGGTAAGCGCACGTTTCATGCGAGAGTCCTTGGCAACTACTTGGCGAGGCTGGAGAGGTAGGCGGCGATGTTCTGAATGTCCGTATCGGACAGGCTCTGCGCCTGCGCATCCATGGTCGGATGCTTGCGATCGCCACTCTGGTAACCATGCAGCGCGTTGACGATGTACTGCTCGTTCTGCCCGGCGATCTTCGGCACCGGATACTGCGGGTAGGCGTTGGTGTAACCAGGCACGCCGTGGCAACCAGCACAGGTGTAGATCAGTTTGCGGCCGGCAGCCTTGTCGCCTTCAGCGTGCGCACTGGCGGTGGCGAAGAGGGCTGTGGCCGCAGCCAGGCCAAGCAATTGCAGTCGAGTCATCGAGATCATTCCCACGAGTGCGGCGGGTACAGGGTGGTGTAAGTCGCCAAGTATAGACGTTGCGTTCACGTGCGAACAACACTCGGCTTGCATGCGGTCGATGTTTGCGTAGTGCGTACCGGGTATCGCGCAACTAAAAAGCCCTTGATGATCATCAAGGGCTTTTTAGTTTGTTGGTGGAGGTGGCGGGAGTCGAACCCGCGTCCGAAGGCGTTCAATGCCCGGATCTACATGCTTAGCTCACCGTTCGATCTCGTTCCGCGACAAGCACGATGGGCGAGGCGCACCGCGGAACCAGCCTGATTGATTTGACCTAATACCGCCAGGCGGCAGTCTTTGGCGATCCCGTGATAATGACCCTACACCGACGAGCACGAGCACAAGTGGGTTCGGGGCTTACGCCTTAAGCGGCGAGAGCGTAGTTGTCGTCGTTGGCAACTATGAGTTTGCTGCTGGATTAACGAGGAAAGCTGCCCCCTCGGCATGCACCAAGTCATCTCACTACCCCCGTCGAAGCCAGTACACCCCCGGGGAAAACGGTATGACCAAGCGAGTATATGGGGCCGATGGCCACGGCATCAATGACATTCGCTGCGGTGGGCTCAGGCGCTGCGATTGTGCGAGCGCATCGTGCGCTGCTTTTCGATCTGCCAGTCACGCTGCTTTTCGGTGTCGCGCTTGTCGTGTTCCTGCTTGCCGCGGGCGAGGCCGATCTCGACCTTGACGCGGCCGTTCTTCCAGTACATCGCGGTGGGCACCAGGGTGTAGCCCTTGCGTTCGACGGCACCGATCAGCTGGTCGATCTCCTTGCGATGCAACAGCAGCTTGCGGGTGCGGCGGTCTTCGGCGATGACGTGGGTGGAGGCGCTGATCAAGGGCGGGATGGAGGCGCCGACCAGGAAGATTTCGTTCTTCAGGACGATCGCGTAACCGTCGCCGAAGTTGATCCGGCCGGCGCGCAGTGCTTTCAGTTCCCAGCCCTGCAGGGCGATGCCGGCTTCGAAGCGCTGGTCGATGTGGTACTCGAAACGCGCACGCTTGTTGAGCGCGATGGTGCTGCCGCCTTTGTTGTCCTTTGCCTTTGCCATGTCCGTTAAACTCGGGCCTTGTTGCCCTGATGCCGCTCCAGCCGCATATCGGGCCGGATCAAGCGTGATGTGAAGAGGCTGCCGTGATCGAAATCCGCCGCAGCGCCCTGGTGAAGTATTCGCCGGCGCAGATGTTCGACCTGGTCAATGAGGTCGAAGCATACCCAAAGCGTTTCCCCTGGTGTGCCGGCGCCGAGATTCTCGAGCGTCAGGGTGATGTGCTGGTGGCGCGGCTGGATCTCAAGTTCGCCGGTTTGCGTCAGAGTTTCACCACGCGCAATACGGTCGAGCCGCCCCGGCGCCTGCAGATGAGTCTGGTCGATGGCCCGTTCCGCAGCCTCGAAGGTGTGTGGGATTTCATTGCCCTGGGTGATGCCGGCTGCAAGGTCGCCTTTGCGCTGGATTTCGACTACGCCGGCCGGCTCGGTGGTGGCGCCCTGAAGCTCGGTTTCCAGGGATTGGCCGGGCGCATGGTGGACGACTTCTGTGCCGAAGCCGGGCGCGTGTATGGCTGAGCACACAGTCATGGTCGAAGTGGTTCACGCTGGGGCCGCGGGGCAGCTCCTGCGCCGGGTCGAACTGGCTACCGGCAGCACGGTCATGCAGGCGATCGAGGCTTCGGGGATCATCGGAATGCTCCCGGACGGTGTGCTGGATCCACACCGTCTGGGCATCTTCGCGCGGAAGGTGTCGCCGGATCAGCCAGTGCACGATGGCGACCGGATCGAGATCTACCGGTCGCTGTTGCTTGATCCGATGGAAGCGCGTCGGCGGCGTGCACGCTGAGTCCGATCAGCGGTGCACCTACCGATCAGGCCAGGCCGGTCAATGGCCGTTGTCGTCGCCGTTGTTGCTGCCCTTGTTGTCGCCGGTGCCGAAGCCGCCGTTGTTCTTGTTGTCATCCGGCGCCTTGCTCTTGTCGCCCTCGGTTTCATTGACCGGATAGCTGGCGTGGTACTTCTTGCTGTCCTTCACCAACTGTTCGGCATCCTGCGCGAAGAAGTCGCCGTCAGTACGCACAAGGGTGTCGTTGTTGAAGGCCAGCGTGAACGTGCGCACCTTGATCGGGCCGCCGCGGTGCGACTGGGTGGACACGTAATCCCAGCGGCTCTGGTCGAACGGCGAGCTGACCGATGGCGTACCCATCAGCACCAGCACTTGGCGCTTGGTCATGCCGGGCTTCAGCTGATCCACGGTTTTCTTGTCGAGCAGGTTGCCTTGCTGCACGTCGGGCGTATAGACGAAGTGGCAACCGGCGATGGAAAGCGCCAGCACGGCGAAAACCAGCAGGGTGATCAGCTTTTGCATGCGTGTTGCGTCCGGATCGTAAAGGTGTCGGATGATACACTACCGGTCTTGTTACACCGTGTGCGGAGTGGACTATGGAACAGGAAACCAAAGAACTGCGCCGGGTTGGCCTGAAGGTGACCCACCCGCGCATGCGGATCCTGCAGATCTTCGACGAGGAAGGGGTACAGCACCTCACCGCCGAAGATGTCTACAAGAACCTGCTTGCCCACCAGGAGGATATCGGCCTGGCGACGGTGTACCGCGTGCTGACCCAGTTCGAGGCGGCCGGCATCATCGTCAAGCACAATTTCGAGGGTGGCCAGGCTGTCTACGAGCTCGACCGCGGCAAACATCATGATCACATGATTGATGTGGACAGCGGAAAAGTGATCGAGTTCGTCAGCGAGGAGATCGAACGGCTGCAGCATGAGATTGCCGCGCGGCATGGCTACGTGATCGAGGATCACAGCCTGGTGCTGTACGTCCGGCCAAAGCAGCGCGCGCGAAAACCCTGAGCCGGTGTGCCGCCCGCCGGGCGGGGGCCGGGTCATTAGCATTGCCGAACAGCGCGCATAAAAAAAGCCGCAAGAAGGACTCCTGTCCGCCTGCGGCTGCTCCCCTACCTGCCTTGCAACTGGGCAACGGCGAAAGATTCGCGATTGCCACAGTTATCGCCAGGTAGCGGCGAAACGGCATCCTGCCGTTGTTCCAGAGCCGCCGTCCCCACGACAACTCTGGATCCACCATCTTGCGATGGTGGCTCCCCCACATCGATGTAACGATCCTAACGATGTCTTCACGTTAGGGGTATCGGAAAAATTCCTAGTTCTGCCGGCCCAACTCGACCGGATGATTGTTGCTGCGCAACAGGATGCGCAGGTGAACCCCGACGTGATCCGCCCGCAAGCGGAATTGGCCACCCAGTGAGGTGACCCGGTCGCGCATGCCTTGCAGGCCACGGCCGCCGCGAGGCAGGCGGCTGGGCAGGCCGGTACCGTTGTCGCGCAGGTCCAGCAACGCCAGCGCGATGCCCTGACGTTCGCCGATGCGCAGGCGCAGGCGGAATTCGCTGGCCTGGGCGTGCTTGACGGCGTTGGTCGCGCTTTCCTGGACCAGCCGGTAGATCGCGGTGCGGGTATCGTCGTCGAGCAGGCGCGGGTCGCCGTGCAGTTCGGTGTGATAGGTCATGCCGGCGGTGTTCAGCAGATCCCGGATCGGACCTTCATCGAGTGCGCGCAACAGCCCGAATTCGTCGAGTACCGCCGGACGCAGGTCGTCCAGCAGGCGATGCAGTGCGCGCCGCATGTGGGCCAGGATGGCATTGATCGACGTGCTGATGTCTTCCATGCCAGCGTGGTGCAGGCGTGTCTGGGCCAGCTTCACGTGGGTCTGGATCGCCGTGATGTTCTGCCCCAGCTCGTCGTGCAGTTCGGCGGCCAGATGCCGGCGCTGGTTCTCGTCCGCCTGCAGGTTGCCGCGGGCGGCACTGCGCAGTTGATGGGCCAGTTGATCCAGTCGCCGGTTTACCGCGCCCAGATAGATGTTCTGCTCGGCCACCCGCTCACTGCTGCGGCGCAGGGCGTCGGTGGCCGAACCCAGCATCAGCGCACCGGTACCCGCCACGGCCAGGAACAGATAGGCGGCAGCGGACGATGGTGCGTGTCCCAGGTGCTGGTCGACCAGGGTCATGCCCAGACTGGAGACAATCATCGCCAGGCTGGCACCGCGCCAGCCATGACGGAACGCGAAGAACAGCACGGGCGCCAATGACAGCACACGGGCGAACTGCGGTTGCGGCGCCGCCTGCTCGGACAGCAGCAACAGGATCACCATGGAGGGCAGCATCACCAGCAGGCCATCGCGCAGCAGGCCGGCCAGTGCCCGGTCGGCGAGGCGCGTGCGCAATAGCATGATCATCAACGGCACGATCAGCAGGATGCCCAGGTAATGGCTGAGCAAGGCCTCGCCGAGCACGCTGAGCATCAGGTCGGGCGAGCCCGGTGTCTTGAGCAGTCCAAGCAACGCTGCATCCACCGCCGTGGTGGCGGTCACGATCAGCACCACGGAAAGCATCAACTGGGTCACTTCCTGCGGACTGTTCAGGCTGGCGTGCAGGTTGAATCGCCGCAACAGCCACAAGCTGAAAGCCATCACCAGCGGCTCGGGCAGTTCATCGATGGCGAAGCCGATCCAGCCCAGCGGCATCCCGTGGGCCATGCTGATACCGGTGGTGGCCACCAGTTCGGCACCGAGCAGCCAGCCCCAGTAGCGCACCGGTGTGAGCAGCAAGGCGCCGAAGCGCAGGCCGTATGGCAGCATCCAGTAGGGTTGCACGGTTGGCCACAGCAACAGCCACAACAACAGGTAGCCAGCGCCGAGCAACGGGCCGGAGTCGGGCAAACGGAGTGGTTTCAGGCGCATGGGCGCGATGGTACATGTGCTCTGCACGGATGCTGCGACACGACCTGCCATGGCAGCTTGTCCCTGTGTACAGTAGCGGGATGTACAGCATTGTCCTGGTCGATGACCACGCCATCGTTCGCGAAGGCTTCAAGCGACTGATCGAAATGGAACCGGATCTTGACGTGGTGGCCGAATGCCGCAACGCCGATGATGCGGTGGAGGCTGTCAGCCAGTGGCGTCCCCATCTGGTGGCGCTGGACCTGTCGCTGCCGGATGGCAGCGGCTTGCCGTTGATCGAGCATCTGCTCAGCGTGTCTGGCGAGACGCGCATTGTGGTGCTGAGCATGCACGATGGCGAACCGTATGTGTCCGAAGCCCTGCGTCGCGGCGCCAGCGGTTACGTTACCAAGGGTGTGGCGCCGGAAGAGCTAGTAGCCGGCCTGCGCGCGGTGATGCATGGCGAATGTTTTCTGAGCTCGGACTTGCGTCAGCGCCGGGCCGACCGGCCGAATGCCGCACTGGATCCGATCAACCGGCTGACCACGCGCGAACACGAGGTGTTCCTGCTGCTGGCCGGTGGCCGCACGCCGAAGCAGGTGGCGGCACAACTGGGCATCGGCCAGAAGACTGTCTATATCCATCGCGCCAGCCTGATGGGCAAGCTGGGTGCCGGCTCCGAACTGGACCTGTACCGGATGGCCACCGAGCGCGGCCTGCTGTCGCCCGCTGGTTAAACCGGTAACGGAGGGATGTCGCGGGTCAGGCGGTCTGCGCCCGCTCCAGCATCTGTTTCGCGTGCGCACGGGTTTCGCGGGTGATCTCGACGCCGCCGAGCATGCGCGCCAGTTCGTCCCGGCGACCGCTGGCATCGAGCCAATCGATGCGCGTGCGGGTGGAATCCCCATCGCTGTGCTTGCTTACCAGCAGATGGGCATGACCCTGTGCGGCGACTTGCGGCAGATGGGTGACGCACAGCACCTGCCGCTGTCCGCCCAAGGCACGGAGCTTCTGTCCGACCACTTCGGCCACGGCGCCGCCGATGCCGCTGTCGACCTCATCGAAGATCATGCTGCCGACGGTGTCCTTGCCCAAGGTGGCGACCTCGATGGCCAGGCTGATGCGTGCCAGCTCACCACCGGAGGCGACCTTGCGCAACGGCCGTGGTGGCTGGCCCGGATTCGCGCTGACCAGCAGCTCGCAGCGCTCGCGGCCCTGGCCGTCGGGTTCGTCGCCCTCACTGGCCTCAAGCTCGACCTTCAATAGGCCAGCGGCCATGCCGAGTTCGCCCATCAGCACGCTGACCTCGACGCCCAGGCGTTGTGCGGCTTCGTGACGGGCCTTGCTCAGGGCGGCCGCAGCCTTGCTGTAGTCGTTGCGCAGGTGTTCGCGTCGGGCGGTCAGCTGTTCCAGCGCATCGCCGGCGCCTTCCAGCTCAGCCAGTTCTACCTGCAGGTCACCCAGCTTGTCGTGCAGTTCGACGACTGGCAGGCGATGGCGGCGTGACAGTTCGTGCAGGCGGGTGAGATGGGTGTCGACCTCGGCGTAGCGCTCCGGATCGAGCTCGACATCCTGTGCATAGCGGCCGAGGCCGTCGGTCGCCTCGCCAAGCTGGATGCTGGCGTTGTCGAGCAATTCGAGCAGCGGGTTGAGTCGGGCATCCAGCGCGGCGAGCTTGCCAAGTTCCACATGGGCGCGGCCGAGTGCGCGGCGCATCGCAAACTCGCTGTCGCCATCGAGCAGCTCGACCACTCCGGCGGCGCCTTCGGCCAGCCGCCCGGCATTGGCGAGCAGCTTGTGGCTGGCCTCCAGTTCGTTGAGCGCGGCTGCCGGCAGCGCCCACTTTTCCAGTTCATCCAGCTCATGGCGCAGCAGTTCGATGCGCTGTTCGCGATCTTCGCCACCACTCAGCTTGCGGATGCGCAGGCCGAGTTCGCGCCACTGCGTGGCCAGTTCACGCACCTGTGCAACCAGTGTGTCGTTGCCGGCATAGGCGTCGAGCAGGGCGAGCTGATGAGTGCGGGAAAGCAGTGCCTGGTGTTCGTGCTGGCCGTGGATTTCGACCAGCAGCGAAGCCAGTTCGCCGAGCTGGCGGGTATTTGCGGGGCGTCCGTTGATCCATGCCTTGGAGCTTCCCTCGGTACGGATCACCCGGCGCAGCTGACAACTGTCGTCGTCGTCCAGTTCTTCGCGCTGCAGCCACTCGCGGGCCTCGGGCAGGTCGGCCAGGTCGAACTCGGCGGCCAGTTCGGCGCGGTCGCTGCCGGCACGCACCATGCCGCTGTCGGCGCGGGCGCCGGCCAGCAGCATCAGGGCATCGACCAGCAGCGATTTGCCGGCGCCGGTTTCGCCACTGACCACGGTCAGACCCGGGTCAAACGCCACCTCGGCGGCTTCGACGACGGCAAATTGACGGACGTAGAGCGAAGTGAGCATGGGCAGGAAACTGGTGGGGTCGAGGGATTGTAGCGGGAGCATGAGGCCGCAAAATACCGCTTCTACTTGCAAGCAACGCGCGCAGACCTTATTTCTGTCGGGTCTCAAGGACTGCTACACATGGATCACCGCAGCACATGATCAATCCGCATGGCCACGATCTCGATGCCCGCGCGCGCCGCCTGTTGCGCACGCTGATCGCCCAGTATCTGGTCGATGGCGAGCCGGTGGGCTCGCGTACGCTGTCGCGTTCGTCCGGACTGGACGTGAGCCCGGCGACGATCCGCAACATCATGGCCGACCTCGAGGATGCCGGCCTGGTCGCCTCGCCGCATACCTCGGCCGGCCGCGTGCCGACGCCGCGTGGCCTGCGCCTGTTCGTCGACAGCCTGATCGAGCTGCAGCCCTTGCCGCATGACGAGATGGCGCGCCTGCAGCGCGAGCTGCCGCCGGGGCCGACCACGACCCTCGACCTGCTCGGCAACGCCTCGACCCTGCTGTCGGCGATGACCCATTTTGCCGGTGTGGTCACGGTGCCACGCCAAGTGGACTTTCCGCTGCGGCATATCGATTTCGTGCCGTTGCCCGATGCGCGCGTGCTGGTGATCCTGGTGTTCACCGACAACCAGGTGCAGAACCGCATTGTGCAGCTGGCCAAGCCGCTGCACAGCCACGAACTGGAGCAGGCGGCGAACTATCTCAACAGCCAGTTTGCCGGCTTCCGGGTGGACGACATCCGTGCGCACCTGCTGGCCGAGTTGCGCGAGGCGGGCAGCGAGCTCAACCGCCTGCTGTCCAGCACGATGGAACTGGCCACCGCCTCGTTCGCGCCACAGGTTGGCGGCAACGATGTGCTGGTCAGCGGCCAGACCAATCTGATGGCTTATTCTGAGCTGGCCGACCTGCAGCGGTTGCGCGAGCTGTTCGATGCGTTCCAGCAGAAGAACGAGCTGCTGCAGCTGATGGAAGTGTGTGCCCGCGCCCCGGGCGTGCGGCTGTTCATTGGCGAGGAGTCCGGCTTCACTGCGCTCGATGGCTGCAGCGTGGTTACTGCCAGCTACGGTGTGCAGGGGCGCGTGCTGGGGGCGGTCGGCGTGATCGGGCCGACCCGGATGGCCTACGAACGGGTGATCCCGGTGGTGCAGGCGACGGCCGGATTGCTCAGCGACGCCTTGAATCGCGTCGCGACGACCCTATAACCGGGCCGGGGGACGGGATTTCCGCAATAGACAGGATGACCGGCATGCGTGCTGGCCATGACAATCGTTTGGAGTGATGCATGCAAAACAACGACCCGCAGTCGCACGACGAGACATTCGAGCAGGGCCCGTCGGCTGACGATATGGCCAGCCTGCAGGCACGCTTGGCGGAACTGGAGGCGAGCAACGCCGAGTTGCGCGAGACCGTGCTGCGTGAGAAGGCCGAGATCGAGAACCAGCGTCGCCGCCTGCATCGTGACCTGGAACAGGCGCGCCGCTTCGCCAACGAGAAGCTGCTGAACGAGTTGCTGCCGGTGTACGACGGACTGGAAAGCGGGCTGGCGGTGGAGGGCGGCGACGTTGCCTCGATGCGCGAGGGCATCAGCCTCACCTTGAAGTCGCTGCTGAAGGTGGCCGAGAACAATGGCATGTCGCAGGTCGATCCGCTCGGCCAGCCGCTTGATCCGGAGCGCCATCATGCGGTGAGCATGGTCGACGCGCCGGGCAAGGCGCCAGGTACCGTGGTCAGCGTGCTGCAGAAAGGCTACGTGCTGAACGATCGCCTGCTGCGCCCCGCGCTGGTCGCGGTGGCGAAGGATTGAGCGATCCACTGGCCGGCGCCTGCCTGAATGGCGCGCCGGCGAAAACGACGTAGAGCATCCGGGGCCTTGCCGGCATTGAATCGCCAGAGCAGACCCCCATCTGAAAACCATCGCGGCCGTGGGGGCTGCAAAAAATTTTGGAGAGTACACATGGGCAAGATCATCGGTATCGACCTGGGCACCACCAACTCGTGCGTGTCCGTGATGGACGGCAGCACCGCCAAGGTCATCGAAAACTCGGAAGGTGACCGCACCACGCCGTCCATCGTCGCCTTCAACAAGGACGGCGAAGTGCTGGTCGGTGCCTCGGCCAAGCGCCAGAGCGTGACCAACCCGAAGAACACCTTCTACGCGGTGAAGCGCCTGATCGGCCGCAAATTCACCGATGCCGAGGTGCAGAAAGACCTGCACATCGTGCCGTACGGCATTGTCGCGCATGACAATGGCGACGCCTGGGTGCAGACCTCCGACGGCAAGAAGATGGCGCCGCAGGAGATCGCTGCGAAAGTGCTGATGAAGATGAAGAAGACTGCCGAGGATTATCTTGGCGAGACGATCACCGAAGCGGTGATCACGGTGCCGGCGTACTTCAACGACAGTCAGCGCCAGGCGACCAAGGATGCCGGCAAGATCGCCGGTCTCGACGTCAAGCGCATCATCAACGAGCCGACCGCAGCTGCGTTGGCCTATGGCATGGACAAGAAGGGCGGCGACCGCAAGATCGCGGTGTACGACCTTGGTGGCGGCACCTTCGACGTGTCGATCATCGAGATTGCCGAAGTCGACGGCGAGAAGCAGTTCGAAGTGCTGGCGACGAATGGCGATACCTTCCTCGGCGGCGAAGACTTCGACATGCGCGTCATCGACTACCTCGTCGACGAGTTCAACAAGGAGCAGGGCATCGACCTGCGCAAGGATCCGCTGGCGCTGCAGCGCCTGAAGGATGCCGCCGAGCGCGCCAAGATCGAGCTGTCCTCGAACCATCAGACCGACGTGAACCTGCCGTACGTAACGGCGGATGCGTCCGGTCCGAAGCACCTCAACATCAAGCTGACTCGGGCCAAGCTCGAAGCGCTGGTGGAAGATCTGGTCAAGCGCACCATCGAGCCATGCCGCACCGCGTTGAATGACGCTGGCCTGCGCGTGTCCGACATCGACGACGTGATCCTGGTCGGTGGCCAGACCCGCATGCCCAAGGTGCAGGAGTCGGTGAAGGACTTCTTCGGCAAGGATCCGCGCAAGGACGTCAACCCGGATGAGGCCGTCGCCGTCGGCGCAGCGATCCAGGGCGGCGTGCTGGGCGGTACCGTCAAGGACGTGTTGTTGCTCGACGTCACCCCGCTGTCGCTCGGCATCGAGACGATGGGCGGCGTGATGACCAAGCTGATCGAGAAGAACACCACGGTGCCGACCAAGGCCGCGCAGACGTTCTCGACCGCCGACGACAACCAGACTGCGGTGACCGTGCACGTGCTGCAGGGTGAGCGTGAGCGCGCCAGCGCGAACAAGTCGCTGGGCAAGTTCGATCTGTCCGGTATCGATCCCGCGCCGCGCGGCCAGCCGCAGGTCGAGGTCACCTTCGATATCGACGCGAATGGCATCTTGCATGTGTCGGCCAAGGACAAGAAGACCGGCAAGGAACAGAAGATCGAGATCAAGGCGGGCTCCGGTCTGTCCGAGGACGAGATCCAGCGCATGGTTGCCGACGCCGAGGCGAACAAGGAGGAAGACAAGAAGTTCCACGAGCTGGTCGCCACCCGCAACAAGGCCGACCAGTTGGTGCACGCCACTCGCAGCGCGTTGAAGGAGCACGGCGGCAAGGTGCCGGCCGATCAGCTGAGCAGCATCGAAGGCGCGTTGTCCGATCTGGAAAAGGTCAAGGACGGCGAGGACAAGGCGGCGATCGACTCCAAGGTCGAGAAGCTGGAGCAAGCCGCGCAGGCGTTGCAGGCAGCAGCCCAGGGCAGCGGTCCGGCCGATGCCGGCGCGCAGTCCGCGCCGGGCGGTTCGGCCCAGCCGGACGACGTGGTCGATGCCGAGTTCACCGAAGTGAAAGACGACAAGAAATAACCGGTAGCCGATAGAGCGGCACGGTCGAGATCAGCAGCCCGCGCCGGGGATTATCCTGGCGTGGGCTGTCTGCTGAATACGGGACACGGAACCACCGGTTCCGTCCTGGCGCGTGACAAAGCAGTGTGGATGCATGAATGAGCAAGCGTGATTACTACGAAGTACTGGGTGTCGAGCGTGGCGTCACCGACGTCGAGCTGAAGAAGTCCTTCCGTCGACTGGCGATGAAGTTCCACCCTGACCGCTGCCCGGACGATCCGCACGCGCAGGAAAAATTCAAGGAGGCCAAGGAGGCCTACGAGGTGTTGTCGGACGCGCAGAAACGCGCCATGTACGACCAGCATGGCCACGCCGCTTTCGAGCACGGCATGGGCGGCCGCGGTGGTGCCGGTTTCGGCGACGTGGGCGATATCTTCGGCGACATCTTCGGTGACATCTTCGGCAGGAGTGGTGGTCGCGGGCGCCC
>JBOHYM010000072.1:0-2928 GCA_050737735.1 Rhodanobacter sp.
AACCAGCCAAGAGCGTCGCGGCTGAAGCCGCTCGCATAGGAGCCGCTCCTACAGGAGGTGACGCGCAGTGCAGGGAAGCGTCGGGGTCATGTCGCGTCGCGGATGGCCTGCAGCAAAGCCTGTCCCGGCGCTGCGCGGAACCACGCGGCGTGGCCAATCAGGAAGGTGTCATAAGCCACGTCGGCATTCGCGCGCGAGTGGGTGATGGCGTGGAAATACTCGACTTCGGACAGCGCGAAGTCCACATGTACCAGCGGCAGCAGATCAGCCAGTAGATGGATTGCTGCAGCATCCAGCGGTCGCTGTTGCCGATAGCCGTCGATCAGCGCGCGAGCGATATCGAAGTGCACGGCTGCATCGCAAGTGTCCAGTTCCAGCCACGCAATCGCGTTGCGCTCGATCGCGGTGGCGAGATCGAACAGCGCGAAATTGGCGGCAGCCAGGCCGAAGTCGAGTACGGCGCTGATGCGTGCATCGGCACGGTCGTCGCTCCAGCACAAGTTGGAGACATGCCAGTCACCGTGTGTCCACATCGCCGGCTGTTGCGCCAGTCGCGGTTGGGCAGTGGCATGCCAGGGCGCGAGCAGTCGGGTGAAATCGGTCGGCCAGTCGCGATCATGCAGATAGTCGGCAAGGGCAGGCCGCTGTGATAACTGCGCCTGCAGAGTGGCGACCGGATCGGGCGAGATGATCAGCTCGCTGCGCGCGACCAGAAGGTGGGTGTCGCGCTGGGCAGGGTGGTAACCGGTCGCTGCATCATGCAGCGTGGCCAGCATGCGGCCCGCACTGAGCGCATGTTCGTGGTTCGGCAGCGGCGACCACGAGATCGCTTCGCGGTACAGGTCGATGCCGGCAGCACGTTCGTGCACCTCGTAGGTCCAGTCGCCGATCGCCATGGCGGTTTGCCCCTGCGCATCGCGCAGCACGGCCGCTATCGGCATGCCGTTCGCGCGCAGGTGCGCGATGAAGCGATGTTCTTCGCCGAGTGTGGCGGCGGAACGCACGCTCTGATGATGGCGCTTGATGAAGACGATACCACTGGTCGTCTCGACCAGGCAGGCAGCCGATAACGGGCGTGGGCTGTGCCAGTCGATGCGGGTCGGCGTGCCGAGTTGCGGATAGCCGCGCAGCAGCGTGTCGATCTCGACGGCAGTCAGCGCCGGCCAGTCCGGAGGGGTGCTGTCGCCGGCCAGTCCGTGCGCAAGATGGATGGGGTCGTTCATGGGCTGGCGCTGATGAGCAGGCAGCGATTATCCCCGAAAGGGAGTGGAGCACGCTTTCGGACAAGGGCGGCATCGCGTCTAATGGGTCGTCTTTCCCCATGGTGTGCCGCGTTCGATGAGTGCGATGTTGCTGCTGTTCGTCTGCCTGATCCTGGGCATGCTGGTGACGCGCTTTGCGAAGCCGCCGACCGGCATGGTGGCGGGGATCAACTGGTGGGTGATCAACGTGGCGTTGCCGGCACTGGTGCTGGAACTGATCCCCAAGGTGAAGTTCGACCCGCAACTGTGGTTTCCGGTGGCGGCGATGTGGCTCACCTTCGCTGGTGCGTGGCTGTTGTTCGGCCTGCTGGGGCCGCGACTGGGCTGGTCGCGGCAGCGCACGGGCGCGCTGATCCTGGTCTGCGGGCTGGGCAATACCTCGTTCATGGGCTATCCGCTGATGCAGGCGCTGCACGGCCAGCCGGGGCTGGCGCTGGCGGTGGTGGCCGACCAGCTGGGCGCGTTTCCGATCCTTGCCTCGGCCGGCATCGTGGTGGCCTCGCTGTATGCGGGGCGCAAGCCCGAGCCGGCGTTGATCCTGCGGCGCATCGCCACGTTTCCCGCCTTCATCGCGCTGGTCGTCGGCATCGTGGCCGGCCTGTGCGGTGGCTGGCCGGCGTGGCTGGATGGCGTGTTTACGCCGATCGGCGTCACCCTGACGCCGCTGGCGCTGTTCTCGGTCGGCCTGCAGTTCAAGTTCCATCCGGGCAATCGCCAGCTGGGTGCGGTCAGTTGGGGGCTGGGCTGGAAACTGCTGCTGGCGCCGCTGTTGTGCTGGGGCATGGGCGTGGCGGCTGGGGTGCATGGACTGGTGCTGACCGTCGGCGTGTTGCAGGCGGCGATGGCGCCGATGGTCTCCGCGGCGATCCTCGCCGACGAATACGAGCTGGAGCCGGCGCTGGCCAACACCGTGCTGGGTGCCGGCATCGTGCTGTCGCTGCTGAGCATACCGCTGGGCAATCTCCTGTTGGGCTAGGAGCGTGGGCGGTAGAAACGTTCGCGGCGAAAAAATGGACCGCGTAGAGGGCTTTGCAGCCCGGACGGCTTCTGCCGCCCACGCTCCTAGGAACCATGGCGACTTGCGCCGGGGCGTCACTGCGCCGAGACTAATCGGCAACTCATGCACGGGTAGGGGATCCTGTCATGGCAAGTTTCGAACTGATCAGGCGATTCTTCGGCGGCGATCCCTCCGAACGCCGCGCCGCACCGCGCAGCGGCGTACCTAAGGGGGCGCGGGTACTGGTGGTGGATGACTCGGCCACGATCCGCGCCGTACTCGGCAAGATGCTGAACCAGGACAGCCATGTGGTGTTGAAGGCACCGGATGGCGAGATCGCGCTCGAGATGGCGCGCAAGGAACGTCCGGACCTGATCTTTCTGGACATCGTGCTGCCGGGCATGAACGGTTTTGCCGTGTTGCGCGCACTGCGCCACGATCCGCTGACCCGCGATATCCCGATTGTGATGATCAGCGGCAACCTGCAGGCGACCGAGCAGTTCTATGTGCAGCGCTTCGGTGCCGACGATTTCATGAAGAAGCCGTTCGGTCGTGGCGAGGTGTTCGCGCGGATCCGGCACCTGACGGAAAGCGGCCGATTGGTGGTGCGCGAGCGAACGACAGAAGAAATGTTGCCGACCGTGCCCGAGCACACCGAGGCCGAGCACG
>JBOHYM010000073.1:0-102446 GCA_050737735.1 Rhodanobacter sp.
GTCCTTGAGCACCGCATTGGTCGCGACGTTCTGGCGGCGCGTGGCCATCGAGCGCATGTAGACGCGGTGGCTGCGCAGCGAATTCATGCGGATGCGGTCGCCGAGCAGCGCGCCACCGGAACGGCGACGGGTCGGGTCGACCGCGAGCACGGCGATGCGCATCTTCGGGAACGCGTGCAGGAAGCGCAGCAGCAATTCGTCCACCACCGACGACTTGCCGGCGCCGCCGGTGCCGGTGAGGCCGAGCACCGGGGTACGGGAATCGGGAATCGGGAATCGGGAATCGGTCGAGCCTTTCCATGACTTTCGCAGACTCGCCAATTCGGTGTCGGAGTAAGTGCCGTCCTCCAATGCGCTCAGCACACGGCCAATGCTGATCTCGTCGTCGATGTCCGGCTTGACTGCCTTTGACGATTCCCGATTCCCGATTCTCGATTCCCGGCCCTGCTGGGCGCGATGCATCACGTCCTCGATCATCTCGGTGAGGCCGAGCTTCATGCCGTCGTTCGGGTGATAGATGCGCTCGACGCCGTAGGCCTGCAGCTCGCGGATTTCTTCCGGCGTGATGGTGCCGCCACCGCCGCCGAACACGCGGATGTGGCCGGCGCCGCGTTCCTTCAGCATGTCGACCATGTACTTGAAGTACTCGACGTGGCCGCCCTGGTAGGACGACAGCGCGATCGCGTCGGCGTCTTCCTGCAGCGCGGCGCGCACCACGTCTTCCACCGAGCGGTTGTGGCCGAGGTGGATCACCTCCGCGCCCTGCGACTGGATGATGCGGCGCATGATGTTGATCGCCGCGTCGTGGCCATCGAACAGGCTGGCGGCGGTAACGAAGCGCAGCGGGATGGCTTCGGTCTGCGTGGCGCCGGCGGGGACGTGCTTGGCGGGGGAACTCATGGCAACTCCGACATCAATGCTTGAACTCCGTGATTCTAGTGGGGTTCGGCATCGAGCGCGCGGAGTGCGGTGCGTACGCTGACGTACGGCTGCATGTCGGCTGTATAGGCTGGGCTGAGCGATGCGATGCCCAACGAGCTCCCCGCCACCCCGATGTTGGGCATCGCTTTGCTCAGCCCAACCTACGCTCTCGGGCCGTCATCCCAGCGAAGGCCGGGATGACGGCAATAAAGCAGGTTCTTCGAAGTTCACAAGGGAGGAAGTGAAACCTACATGCAGAGCGCCAGATTCGGGCTGCCGATCACGCGTGTGCCTACTTGCTCGCCACGCACGAAGGCGAGCGCTGCCTCGATCACCTCCGGCGCATCGAGCACGCGCCGATGGCCCAGCCCTTGCGTGGTGAACAACCGTGCGCCGGGCCAGTACTGGGCGTAGCGCTCGCCCTCGCCCCACGGCACGTCCGCGTCGTCGAGGTCGTGCACGATCAGTGCGGGCTGGCTTAGCGCGGGCAGATGGCGATGCACCTGCAACTGCTCAACGCTGACGCCGGTGCGGCGCAGCAGCCAGGCGTAGAACGGCTGGCGCAGGTATTCGCCCAAGCGCACGAAGCGGAAGAAGCGGCCCGCCGCCGCGGCCATGTCGGCGGCGGGTGCGACCAGGATCAGCTTGCGTGCGCGCCAGCCTTCATTCTGCGCCAGTGTCACCGCGGCACCGCCCAGCGAATGACCGATCGCCAGCGCGGCGTCACCATAGTGCTGGCCGATCGCGTGGATCGTCGCAATGAATTCCGGCAGCGTGCACAGCTTGCCGCTGCTGTGGCCGTGGCCGGGCTGGTCGAACGTGACTACGGCATAGCCCAGCGCTCGCAGCCTCGCCACCCATGGCAGGAAGCGCAGACCGAAGCTGGACCAGCCGTGCGCCAGCAGCGCATACGGCTGCGTCGATGGATCGCCCCACACGTAGGTGGCGATGGTTTCGCCGTTGATCTGCAGCTGGCCGCGCTGCATCTCGGCATCGCCTTGCACCGCCTGCGCGCGGCTGCGGCTGCTGGCGAACGGGGTGGCGAACAGGCGCGCGGCACGATTCACGGTGCGCCCGGGTGCCAGCCGGCTGCCCAGCGCGAAACCGGCGCGCACGCTGCCGAGCTTGAAGCGGGCGACGAAACCGGGACGGTTCGTCATGGTGGTGGATTTGGAGGACATCGGGGCGTTCCTCAGGATTGCCAGCTGCGCCACAGGCGCTCGAAGGCCGCCGCAGTGCGACGGCTCGCCTCGTCGAATCCGAACAGCCCGCCGTCGTGGTGCAGGCCGAGCATCAACGCGTAGATCTCGAAGGCCAGCTGGGCAGTGTCGGTGCGCGCTCCCAGATGACCTTCCAGCACGGCCTGACCGACTGCCTTCTGCAACTCGCCGCGCCAGCCCGCCTGCTGCTGCACCACGCCGTCGTGCAGCGCGCCGTCGCGGCCGTCGTACTCACTGGCGGCAGACAGCAGCACGCAACCACTCTGGTGCTCGCGGCTCCACTCGAACCAGTTCGCCACGATCGCGCGCACGCGCGGCGACCCTCGCGGATGTGCCAGCGCGGGCACGAGCACCTTGGCCATGAAGCGCTGGCGGCCGCTTTCAAGCACCGCCAGCTGCAACTCTTCGCGCGAGCCGAAATGGGCGAACACGCCGCTCTTGGACATGCCGACGTCGGTCGCCAGGGTACCGATCGACAAGCCTTCCAGCCCTTCGTTGCGGGCCAGTGCGTAGGCGTGCTCAAGGATCGTTTCGCGGGTCGAGGCACGCTTGCTGGATAGGGTCGCGATCGTCATGGCTTAAAAATAGCACGATCGTTCGTTTTATTTCAACAGCCCAACCCAAACCTGAACCTGAACAAGGCAAGTAGGCGAGGTCAACAATTCTCAGCGCGTCCCGTTTTCTCCTACTGCCTGCCGCGTGTTGCGGCACTGAGGGAGACCATCATGAAAAACACGCTACCGCTCAAGCTGGCCCTGCTCGCCGGACTCGGCCTGACCTGTGCCGGCCTGACCTATGCACCGCCCGCCGCGGCCCAGGTTTCGGTCGGCGTCGGCATCAACGTCGGACCGCCGGCACCACGCTTCGAGCGCGTACCACCGCCGCGCGCGGGTTACGCATGGGCGCCGGGTTACTGGCGCTGGGATGGCCGGCGCCATGTATGGGCTGGCGGCTACTGGATGCGTGCCCGTCCGGGCTACCACTATCGCCCGGCGTATTGGGTGCACGCCCGTCGCGGCTGGCGCTTCCACCAGGGCTACTGGGGCCGCTGAACGCGCAACAACCTGCGAAGGGCGGACGGCTGTCGTGAAAGCTGCCGCCCCGTAACACTACGCAACGCCACGTTACGCAACGCCGCGCCACATCCTCAACCTTGATCAGGAAGACTGTTGACCATGTCCATTCGCCTTGTTGCACTCGCTTCTCTCGTCGCCCTCACCGCACTGGCTGCGGGCTGTGTGGTGGAGCCGCCCCCGCGCCCGCGCCAGGTCGTTTACGAACAACAGCCTGTCGTTCAACGCGAGTACGTCGAAGTGGTCGCGCCACAGTCGCCACCGCCGATGTTCGTGGAAAATGTAGAGCCACGCCCCGGCTTTATCTGGGCCCGTGGCTACTGGCGCTGGGATGGCCGGCACTACGTGGCGGAACGCGGCCACTGGGAACACATGCGGCCGGGTTATCGCTACGCACATCCGCACTGGGAACAGCGCGGCGACGGCTGGCACTGGCGCGCCGGCGTGTGGGTTGTCGGCTGACAGATCCTGCGCCTGATTCGTGGAACGCCCCGCCCGTCGGGGCGTTTCCATATTCGCCGTGGCCATCCGTAACGACGCCATGTCTCAGCAGTAAACTCGGTTGTGACGACACCCGCTCGATCCCTTCCCGATACGGAGCAACATTCCATGGTTCACCGCGTTGTTGCGTTTGCCCTGCTCGCTGGCGTCACTGCACTGACCACCGGTTGCGCCGATCAACCGGATCGGCCACCGGTGGTGCATCACCCCTTGATGTATCGCACTTACGCGGGAGATGTGGTGGCACCGCGGGCACCACCGCCGTTTGTCATCGAAGCGGTGCAGCCGCGCCCTGGTTACGTCTGGGCACACAGCTACTCGCGCTGGGACGGTCACGACTATGTGCCGGTGCCGGGCCAGTGGATACCTGAAAAAACCGACTACCGTTATGTGGCCGCCACCTGGGAGCAGCATCGCGATGGCTGGCACTTCCGCCCGGGTCACTGGGTATCCCTCTGAGCCGGACCGGATAAGGGGCCGTCATAGCGGATTTGCCCCGGTATCGCGCGCTCCATACGCCAACGACTTGTTGCGTCGCATCACCACCTCGTGGGGCGACGTATTAAACTTGACGCTTTGATTCATCGCCCCGGCTTCGGTCGGGGCGTTGAGTTTCCGGCTTTCATGCCCTTTGACGGGGCCATCCCCAGCCCCGCCAATCCTCTGTAGATGCCCTCGGGCACCGTAAATCATGGAGTCACCGTTCCAATGATCTTTGAAACCATCGCCAAGACCGGTCACGAAGAAGTCGTGTTCTGCCACAACAAGGACGCCGGCCTGAAGGCCATCATCGCGATCCACAACACGGTGCTGGGCCCGGCGCTCGGCGGTTTGCGCATGTGGCCGTACAAGACCGAGCAGGAAGCGGTGAACGACGTGCTGCGCCTGTCGCGCGGCATGACCTTCAAGAACGCCGTGGCCGGCCTGAACCTGGGTGGCGGCAAGGCGGTGATCATCGGCGATCCGAGCAAGGACAAGTCCGAAGCGCTGTTCCGCGCGTTCGGCCGCTTCGTCAATTCGCTCAACGGCCGCTACATCACCGCCGAGGACGTCGGCATCGACGTCAACGACATGGAATACGTGTTCCGTGAAACCGAATACGTGACCGGCGTGCACCAGGTGCATGGCGGCTCAGGCGACCCGTCGCCGTTCACCGCCTACGGCACGCTGCAGGGCCTGATGGCCGCGCTGCAGTTCAAGCACGGCAATGAAGACGTGGGCAAGTACAGCTTCGCCGTGCAGGGTGCCGGCCACGTCGGCAGCGAGTTCATCAAGCTGCTGCGCGAACAGGGCGCCAAGGTGTTCGTCACCGACATCAACAAGGATGCGGTGCAGCGCTGCGTGGACGAACTGGGTTGCGAGGCGGTGGGCCTGGACGAGATCTACGACGTCGACGCCGACGTGTACTCGCCGTGCGCGCTGGGTGGCACCGTCAACGCGCAGACGATCGATCGCATCAAGGCGAAGATCATCTGCGGCGCCGCCAACAACCAGCTGGCCACCGACGAGATCGGCGACGAGCTGCAGAAGCGCGGCGTGCTGTACGCACCGGATTACGCGGTCAACGCCGGCGGCGTGATGAACGTGTCGCTGGAAATCGACGGCTACAACCGTGAACGCGCGATGCGCATGATGCGCACGATCTATTACAACCTGGGCCGCATCTTCGAGATCAGCAAGACGCAGAACGTGCCGACCTATCTGGCTGCCGATCGCCTGGCCGAGGAGCGCATTGCTTCCATCGGCAAGATCAAGCTGCCGCACATGGGCAACAACGGCACCCGCTTCCAGGGCCGCATGCGCGGGCAGTAAGCGATTTGTGGCAACGTAACGAAAAAGCCGCCGGACACCGGCGGCTTTTTTCTTGCCCACAGGCTGGACTGGCCTGTTGCGGCGGCTCCCCTGATGGCTGACGCAAGGAACGGTTCTGCTACACTGGCAAGCAAATTGTTCTTGCGTAAGCCGTTGCTTGGCAAGGGCAAGGTTGAAAGGGGACCCGCTTCGCGGGAAGACCGGCCAGGGCCGGTCCGCAACATCGGAAGCAGCGAAACCAGAACAGGGGATGCGATGATCCCGGTGCGCCACTGCGCCCGGCATGCGGATCCTGCAGAACGTGGCGCATGGATTGACCGGGACAAGAGCAGGCGGACGAGTTATGAGCACGATGATGGCAGCAGGGATCAGCGACGAGGACATCCTGGTCAGGCTCAGGGAAGTGCTGCGCGAGACCTTCGAGATCGACCCCACGCGGGTCACCCCTTCGGCACACCTGTTCACCGAACTGGAGCTGGACAGCATCGATGCGGTGGACCTGGCGATCCAGGTGCAGGAGATGACCGGCATGCGCATCAAGCCCGAGGATTTCAAGAGCGTGCGCACCGTGGGCGACGTAGTCGCTACCGTGCACACCCTGCTCGCCCGCTGACGTCGCGTGGCTGCGTCCATGCCGGCCACGCCCGCGCGCTTCGCTCCGTGCGCGCTGATTCCGATCTACAACCACAAGGACACGATCGCCCGCACCGTACATGCGCTGCGCGCGCACGGGCTGCCAGTGGTGATCGTGGACGACGGCAGCGATGCGGCCACTCGCGACGCCATCGACGCGCTGCCCAGCGAACTGTCCGGCATCCAGCTGCTGCGCCTGCCGCATAACCAGGGCAAGGGACGCGCGCTCACCGCCGGCCTGCTCGCCGCACGCGATGCCGGCTATACGCACGCCCTGCAGATCGATGCCGATGGCCAGCACGACACCGCCGATGCGCCGCGGTTTATCGCCGAGGCACGTGCGCACCCGCAGGCCATGATCTGCGGCCGCGCGGTGTACGACGACAGCGTGCCGAAAGCGCGGCTGTATGGCCGCTACCTCACCCATGTCTGCGTATGGGTGGAAACGCTGTCGCTGGCGATCGACGATTCGATGTGCGGTTACCGGCTGTACCCGTTGCAGGCGACCTGCGCCGAGATTGCACGTGCGCCGCTGCCGGCGCGCATGGATTTCGATACCGAGATCGCGGTGCGGCTGCTGTGGCGCGGCGTGCCGGTACGCAACCTGCCGACGCACGTGATCTATCCGGAAAACGGCCTTTCGCATTTCCACATGCTGCACGACAACCTGCGCATCACCGCGATGCACACCCGCCTGCTGCTGGGCATGCTGCCGCGCGCACCGCAATTGCTGTGGCGCCGTTTTCGCAGGGAGCCGGCATGCATCGCCTGACGGGCATCGGACATCAGCTGCGTGCTGATACCACTGCCGACCCGTTCCTCATGCCATCGGGAACTTGCTGCATGACGTTTCTCATCTCCAGCAAGGCGCAGCGATGAAGCGTGTGGTGGTCACCGGCATGGGCGGCATCACCGCGCTCGGGCATGACTGGATACAGATCGAGTCGCGCCTGCGCGAAGGCCGCAACGCGGTGCGGCGCATGCCCGAGTGGGATCATTTCGACGCGTTGAACGGCCGGCTCGGTTGCCCGGTGGACGACTTCCGCCTGCCCGACTGGCCGCGCCGGCTGACCCGTTCGATGGGTCGCGTGGCGCAGCTCGCGGTGGCCGCCAGCGAACATGCCCTCCGCGATGCCGGCCTGCTCGACGACGAAGCGATCCGCGACGGCCGCATGGGCGTCGCCTACGGCTCGTCCGGCGGCAGCATCGAACCGGTGCGGGTGGTTGGCAAGATGCTCGAAACCGGCTCGATGCAGGGCGTCACCGCCACCAGCTACATCCAGATGATGGCGCACACCACGGCGGTGAACGTGGGTGTGTTCTTCGGTCTCAAGGGCCGCATCATCCCCACCTCCAGCGCATGCACATCGGGCAGCCAGGCGATCGGCTACGGCTTCGAGGCGATCCAGCACGGCAAGCAGACGATGATGTTGTGCGGCGGCGCGGAGGAATTGTCCGGCCCCGGCGCAGCGGTATTCGACACGCTGTTCGCCACCAGCACGCGCAATCACGAACCGGCGCTGACGCCGCGCCCGTTCGACCGCGCACGCGACGGCCTGGTGGTCGGCGAAGGCGCGACCACGCTGGTGCTGGAGGAATACGAACACGCCAAGGCACGCGGCGCGACGATCCACGCCGAGGTGATCGGTTTCGGCTGCAACTCCGACGGCAGCCACATCACCCAGCCGACCCGCGAAACGATGGCGACGGCGATGCGGCTTTCGCTCGCCGACGCGAAGCTGCCGCCCGAAGCGATCGGTTACATCAGTGCGCACGGCACCGCCACCGACCGCGGCGACGTGGCCGAAAGCCATGCCACCGCGTCGGTGCTCGGCAGGCGCGTGCCGATCAGCTCGATGAAGAGTTACGTCGGCCATACCCTCGGCGCCTGCGGCGCGCTGGAAGCGTGGTGGGCGATCCGCATGATGCAGGACGGCTGGTTCGCGCCGACGATCAACCTGCTCGACGTCGATCCGGAATGCGCCGAACTCGACTACATTACCGGCGACGGCCGCCGCCTCGACATTGATTGCGTGATGAGCAACAACTTTGCCTTCGGCGGCATCAACACCTCGCTCATCTTCAGGGCGTGCGGCTGATGCCGACGCGCCTGCTCGATGCGCGCGGCCTGCCACGCGTGGTGGTCACCGGCACGGGCGTGGTCAGCTGCCTCGGCAACGGCCGTGCGGAAATGCTCGATGCACTGCGCCATGGACGCAGCGGATTGCGCGCGATGGAAAGTTTCGCCGGTCGCGGCCTGAATGCCCGCGTCGGTGGCCCGGTGGACATTTCCGCGCTGGCCGAACCGCCGCGCAAGCTGCGCCGTTTTCTGGCGCCACCGGTGTTGTACGCATGGCACGCATTGAACGAAGCGCTCGAACAAGCCGGACTGCCGCCGGATGTGTTGCAGGCGGACGACTGCGGGCTGGTGGTTGGTGGCGGCGCATCGCTGAGCGTGTACGAGGAAGGGCTGAACAGTTACCACAACAAGGGGGTCGGCCGGCTGTCGCCGTTCCTGGTGCCGCGTGGCATGAGCAGTGCATTGTCGGCCACGCTTGCGCACGCCTTCGGCATGCGCGGCATCGCGGTAACGGTGAGCTCGGCTTGCACCAGCGCATCGCTGGCGATCGGCCACGCGATGGAACTGATCCAGTTGGGCCGGCAGCGGATCGTGCTGACCGGCGGCAGCGAGGAACTGTTCGAAGGCACCGCCACCTGGTTCGACGCGATGGGCGCGCTGTCCACGACCGGCGCAGCGCAGCCGCAACTTGCCTCGCGCCCCTACGACCGTGATCGCGACGGCTTCGTGCTGGCCGCGGGCGCGGGCATGCTGGTGCTGGAATCGCTGACCAACGCGCGCGCGCGCGGCGCGACCGTCCTCGCCGAGCTGATCGGCTACGGCGCCAGCACGGATCCCGCCAGCATCGTCGGCCCCGGTGCCGACGGCATCGCGCGGGCGTTGCGCCAGGCACTCGACCAGGCCGGCGCCCTGCCCGACTACATCAACACGCATGCCTGCTCGACGCCGCTGGGCGATGTGCAGGAATGGCTGGCGATCGAATCCGTGTTCGCCGAGCGCCACGCCACGGTGCCGCCGCTGTCGTCGATCAAGGGCCTGAGCGGACACGCGCCGGGTGCGGCCGGTGCGCTGGATGCCATCGCCAGCCTGCTGATGATGGAACACGGTTTCGTCGCTGCCGGCAGTCCGGTGCGTGTACCCGATGCCGCTTTCGCCGCGATGCCGCTGGTCACGCAAACCCACGCACGGCAGATCGACAGCGTGCTATCCAGCAGCTTCGGATTCGGCGGCAGCTGCGCCGCACTGATGTTCCGCCGCTACCTGGAGAACGCGGCGTGACGGCGTTCCGCATCGAGCAGTGGCGCGCGTGGGCACCCGGCCTGGACAGCGCGGAAGCGTGGCAGTCATGGGCGCAGGCGCCGCGCGTCATGCCCGACCAACAGGAACAGCCGCAATGCCTGTCGCTCCCCGCCATGCAGCGACGCCGGCTGAGCCGGCTGGCGCGCATGACGATGGAAGTAGCCTCGCCGCTGTGCGCCGACGACGAGCAGCTGCCGTTCGTGTTCGGCTCGCGGCATGGCGAAACCACGCGCACGTTCGCCCTGCTCGGCGACGTGACGGACGAGCAATCGCTGTCGCCGACGCAGTTCGGCCTGTCGGTGCACAACGCGATCGCCGGCCAGTGGTCGATCCTGCGTGGCCAGCGCGGCGAGTCGGTGGCGATCGCCGGCGAAGCCGATACTTTCGAACACGCGATGCTGGAGGCGGCTGCCGTGCTGAGCACTGGCGCGCCAGCAGCACTGGTCGTGATCGCCGAAGAAATGCCGCCGCCGGCATACGTGGGACGGATCGTCGATGTACCGTTCTCGTATGCGCTGGCGCTGCGGCTGGGCAACGTCGATTCATCCGCACGATTGCCGACGGATGCCTGCTGGGAGCTGCAACTGGATCGAAACGAAGACCGCGCCGCGCACTGCGCGTGGCCACATGCGCTCGACTTTCTGCGTGCCACGCAGACCGCCGGGCGATCGCTGGAGCACGCATGGAAGACACGCCGATGGAACTGGCAGCGCACCCTCTGACTCATCGCCGCGACGCGTGGCTGTGGCGCTTGTTCGCCACCGGCGCCAGCTTCGTGTTCTTCGGCATCGGCGGGTTGATCCTGCGCGTGCTGATCCTGCCGCTGCTGGCCATCCTGCCGGGTGATGCGACGGCGCGACGGCGCCGCGCGCGCGCGGCAATCAGCCGGGCGTTCCATCTGCACATGCAGTTCATGTACCGCACGCGCGTGCTGGATTTCCGCATCGATGGCGCCGAGCGGCTGGGTCAGCCCGGGCAGCTCATCATCGCCAACCATCCGTCGCTGATCGACGTGATTTTCCTGATCTCGCAGATCCGCGATGCCAACTGCGTGGTCAAGGCCAGCCTGTGGAACAACCCATGCATGCATGGCGCGGTTCGTGCGGCGCAATACATCAGCAACAACGGCAGTCCTGAAATGCTCGAGCAGGCCGCGGACGTGCTGCGCGAAGGCCAGACGCTGGTGATGTTCCCCGAGGGCACGCGCACCACGCCCGGGCAGGCGCCGATGTTCCACCGCGGCGCAGCAGCGATTGCGCTGCGCGGCGCGCGCATGATCACGCCGGTGTTCATCTCGATCACGCCGACCACGCTGACCAAGGCCGAGCCGTGGTACAGCATTCCGGATCGCCGCATGGTGGTGCTGCTGCGCGTGGGCGCAGACATCGATCCGCTGCAATTCAACGACGCGCCGCTGCCGATCGGCTCGCGCCGGCTCAACCAGTACCTGCACCAACTTTTTCTCGAGGAGCTCGACGCATCGTGAACATGACGGACAACACGACAACGGAACCAGCCGCCGGCGGCCGTGTCGCGCTGGAGCAGGAGATCGCCCAGCTGATCATCGATACGCTGAACCTGGAACACCTGACCGCCGCCGATATTCCGGCGCAGCAGCCGCTGTTCGGCGAAGGACTGGGGCTGGACTCGGTGGACGCGCTGGAACTGGCGCTGGCGTTGCAGAAGCAATATGCGATCCGCATCGAATCGGACGTCAAGGATTCGCGCCGGCATTTCGCCACGGTCGCCAGCCTCGCCGCCTTTGTCGAAGGGCAACGGAACGCATGCGCCGATTGATCTCAACCCTGCTGCCGCTGACCGGGCTGCTGTATCCGTTTGCCGTGTACTTCGGCATGGAGAAAGTATCGCCACCGATTTTCGCGATGGTGCTTGGCGCGATCTGGCTGATCCGCGCGCCCAGCCTGTTGCACCAGCCGGGCGGGCGCTGGATGGTCGGCGCCGCGCTGGTCTACTGCGTGCTGCTCGCCTTCGCCGGCGAGACCGCCTTGCTGCGCTGGTATCCGGTACTGATCAGTGCGCTGCTGCTGGTGGCGTTCGGGCTCAGCCTGATCTACGGGCCGCCGATCGTCGAACGCATCGCGCGCCTGCGCGAGCCGAACCTGCCGCCGGCCGCCGTGCGCTACACGCGCGCGGTGACCTGGGTGTGGGTGGCGTTCTTCGCCTTCAACGGCAGCATGTCAGTCGCACTCGCGTTGTGGGCGCCGCTGTCGTGGTGGACGCTGTACAACGGCCTGATCGCCTACCTCATCATGGGTACGCTGTTCGCCGTCGAGTGGCTGCTGCGCGGGCGCCTGCGGCGGAGCTTCGCGTGAACTCGCCGCAGGCCCTGTCGGCATGCCTCGCGAATCATCCGTGGCTTGCCGGGGTATACGTCGGGAGCGGCGGCGCACTGTTGCTGCTCAACCCTTCCGGCCACGCCGCGTTGCGCAGCGAGGGGCGACAATCGTTGCTGGATCATCTGCATGCCCACCTCGCCGCGCATGCGATCGACCCGGTCCGCAACCTGCGCCTGCTCGATGCCATGCCGACTGCGCTCGACGCGGCGGAGATCGAGCGGCTGCTGCAGACACCGCGGCCGGATCGCGCAACGCTGCTGGCCGAACACGCGCAGGACGGCGGCTGGAAACTCACGTTGCAGCTGCCGCTGGAACTGATCCACTTCGATGGGCATTTTCCACGGGCTCCGGTGTTGCCCGGCGTGTTGCAGATTGCCTGGGCACTGGCACTCGCCGCACCGCGACTCGGTACATCGACGCATTGCCGCGAAATGGAGGCGCTGAAATTCCAGCACCTGCTACACCCCGGCGACCGCGTCGAACTCAGCCTGCATTTCGATGCCGGTCAAATCGCCGGCGAGCACGGCAAGCTGCATTTCGCCTATCACCTGGATGGTGCGCACTGCTCCTCCGGGCGGTTGCGGGTCGAACGCGCGCATGACTGACGCCAACGCACGCGGACAGCACTGGGCGGCGCAGAAGGAGCGCGGCAGCTTCATGCTGATGCGACTCACCGCATTCGGCCTGCGCCGGCTGGGGCGCCGCACGATGACGCCGGTGCTGTATCTGATCGTGCTGTATTTTTTCGTGTTCGGCCGACGCGCGCGGCGCAATGTGCGCCAGTACCAGAGTTATCTCGCCGCGTGGAGCGGCCGGCCCGACTTGCGTCCGCGCCTGCGCAGCGTGTTCGGCCAGTTCATGGCCTTCGGCGACAGCCTGCTGGATCGACTCGAAGTGTGGCGCGGCACGCTGCCGTTGAGCGACGTGCAGTTGCACGATCCTTCCGGCATGCGTGCGCGGCTGCTGAAAAGCCGGCACAGCGGCCGCGGTGAAATTCTGGTCGGCACGCACCTGGGCAATCTGGAAGTCTGTCGCGCGCTGGCCGAACTCGGCGAGCAGGTTCCGCTGAACGTGCTGGTGCACACCAACCGTGTCGCGCACTTCAATCGCCTGCAGAGCGCCGCCGGCGATCATCAGCTGCGGCTGCTGCAAGTGAGCGACATGGATGCCGCACTGATGCTGGAACTGTCGCAACGGCTGGATCGTGGCGAATGGCTGGCGATCGCCGGCGATCGCGTGCCGCTGCATGACGGACGCCGCGTGGTGGTGGATTTTCTCGGTCATCCCGCAGCGTTCCCGCAGGGGCCATGGCTGCTGGCGGGGCTTTTGCGCTGCCCGGTGAACCTGATGTGCTGCCTGAAGATCGACGGGCGCTACCGGATCTATCTCGAACCGTTCATTGACGCGCCTGCGTGGGAACGCAGCCAGCGCGAGGCGCTGGTCAAGGGTTGGGCGCAACGCTACGCCGACCGGCTCGCGCAACTGTGCCTGCTCGCGCCGCGGCAGTGGTTCAATTTTCATCCGTACTGGCCATCCGCCGACTCATCCCGCCCGCCTGCTGGAGAATCCGATGCGTAGCCACGGCGTGCTGCACCATGACACCGAAGTCATCGTTCCCTTCTTCGACGTCGACTCGGTCAACATGGTCTGGCATGGCCACTACGTGAAGTATCTGGAGATTGCCCGCTGCGCGCTGCTCGACCGCATCGGCTACAACTACGTGCAGATGAAGGCGTGCGGCCATGTATGGCCAGTGATCGACTTGCAGCTGCGCTATGTGCAGGCCGCGCATTTTGGCCAGGTGCTGCGCGTCCGCGCGGAACTTGTCGAATGGCGCAACCGGCTGAAGATCCACTACTTGATCAGCGACGCGAAGACCGGCCAGCGGCTGACCCGCGCAAGCACCGTGCAGGTTGCGGTGAGCCTTGCCGACGGCACGATGCAACTGGTCTCGCCGCAGGTCATGATCGACGCCGTCGAACGCCACCTGCCATGAACAGCGCACGACATGATTCGACGACCCAATTCGCGGCCGACGCCGCTACTTCACGATGACGACGGCATGAACTACGCAAGCCCAACCTATGTCGAGGAAACCCGCATCGGTTTCCGCTTCCTCAGCAGCTTCACCTGGCAGCACCACGTGCTGCGCGTGGCCATCAACGACCTCAAGCGACTGAGCGGCGAAGCGCCGCCACAGGCTGGCGTGCTGCTGGATGTCGGCTGCGGCCAGGGCAAGTCGTTCCGCCTGTTGCGCGACGCGTTCCAGCCGCAACGGATGATCGGGCTGGATGCCGATCCGCACAGTCTCGAACTGTCGCGCACCGAGGCCGAGCGCGAACAGATCGCGGCGGAGCTGATCGCCGGCGACTGTGCGCAGATCAACCTGCCCGATGCCAGTGTCGACATCGTGTTCTGCCACCAGACCTTCCATCACCTGGTCGAACAGGAACGCGCGCTGGCCGAATTCTGGCGCGTGCTGAAACCGGGCGGCTGGCTGCTGTTCGCCGAATCCACCAAGGCATACATCGACAGCTGGGTGATCCGCTGGTTCTTCCGCCATCCGATGCAGGTGCAGAAAAACGCCGACGGCTATCTGCAGATGCTGCGCGACCAGGGTTTCCTGTTCGACCAGCGCAACGTCTCGCTGCCGTATCTGTGGTGGAGCCGCGCGCGCGATTTCGGCCTGCTCGAGCGCTGGGGCCTGCGCCGGCCGCCACCGCCGGGGCAGCGCGAGGAAACCCTGGTCAACGTCGCCGCGCGCAAGCCGGCAATTGCATGACGGTTTCGCTCAACGCACTCGGCGTGGTCTGCACGCTCGGCGCCGGCAAGTCGGCGGTGGCCGAAGCGCTGTTCGCCGGCGACAGCAGCGGCCTGCGCGCGGAAGCCGACTGGGCGCCGGGCCGATCGCTGCCGCTGGGCGCGGTGCGCGTGCCGCTGCCGCCGGTACCAACGGCACTCGCCGCGACTCGCGACAATCGCGCCAACCGCCTGCTGCTGGCCGCCGCGCTGGAAATCGAAAACGACATCCGCGCGGCGATCGTGCGCTACGGTGGCGCGCGCATCGGCGTGGTGATCGGCACCAGCACCACCGGCATCGAACGGGCAACCGACGGCATCGGCACGCTGCGCCGCGATGGCGAATGGCCGGCGGACTACCGCTACGCGGACCAGGAACTCGGCGCGCCCGCCGAATTCCTGGCCGAGTGGCTGGATCTGCCCGGGCCCTGCTACGGCATTTCGACCGCCTGCACGTCTGGCGCGCGCGCGCTGATCAGCGCGCGACGGATGCTGCAGATGGACCTGTGCGATGCCGTGCTGTGCGGTGGCGTCGATACGCTGGCGCGGCTGCCGATCAACGGCTTCCTTGCGCTGGAGGCGCTCGATGCCACGCGCTGCGAGCCGTTTTCGCGGCATCGTCGCGGCATCAATATCGGCGAAGCCGCTGCACTGTTCCTGATGACGCGCGACGGTGGCCCGGTGCAGTTGCTGGGCGGCGGCGCCAGCTCGGACGCGTATCACATGTCTTCGCCTGAGCCGCAGGGTCTCGGTGCGCAGCAAGCCATGCGCGCGGCGCTGACGGACGCGCGACTGGATGCCGAGCAGATCGACTACATCAACCTGCACGGCACCGCCACCGAGCACAACGACCGCATGGAAAGTCATGCAGTGGCTGCAGTGTTTCCACACGGCGTGCCGTGTTCGTCCAGCAAATCGATGACCGGCCACACGCTCGGCGCGGCCGGTGCACTGGAAGCGGCATTCTGCTGGCTGAGTCTGGTCGACGGATCTGCCGCGCGCCGACTGCCACCGCATGTATGGGACGGCGTGCCCGATCCCGAACTGGCGCCGCTGGCGTTCACGCGCATCGGCGACTGCCTGCGGGCAGGCGGTACGCGCAGGCTGATGAGCAACTCGTTCGCATTCGGCGGCAACAACGCCTGCCTGATCCTTGGCGACGCGTTGCTGGAAGCTGCGGCATGAGCCTCTGGCCGATCGATGCGCTGCTGCCGCATGCCGGCGACATGATCCTGCTGGATGCGGTGAACGAGGCTGCGGAGGAACGCATCGTATGCCGTCGCACGGTGCGCGCCGGCGGCCTGTTCAACGATGCCGACGACAATCTTCCCGCATGGTGCGGGGTCGAGTTGATGGCGCAAGCCGTGGCGGCCTGGTCCGGCTGGCTGGCACGGCGCGAGAAGCGTCCGGTCAGGCTGGGCTTCCTGCTTGGCACGCGTCATTATCGTTGCGCTGTCGATGCATTTCCGCTCGGCAGCGAACTGCTGATCGAGGCTGTGCGCAGTTTTCACGACGACAACGGCATGGCCATGTTCACCTGTCGCATCGACGCTCCAGGCGTGCATGCGGCGGCGCGCCTTACCGTGTTCAGCCCACTCGATGCCGACGCCTTTTTCGCTTCCACCACACAAGGCCAGACCCATGCCTGAAACCATCCTGGTCACCGGCTCCAGCCGCGGCATCGGCCGCGCCATCGCCCTGCGGCTGGCACGCGCCGGCTACGACCTGGTGCTGCATTGCCGCTCCCGCCGCGACGAGGCCGAAGCCGTGCGCGATGAAGTACAGGCACTGGGTCGCGATGCGCGCATCCTGCAGTTCGACATCGCCGACCGTGCCGCATGCGCCGCCGCCCTGGAGGCCGACGTGGCCGCGCATGCGGCGTATTACGGCGTGGTCTGCAACGCCGGGCTGACCCGCGATGGCGCCTTTCCCGCACTTACCGGCGACGACTGGGACAGTGTGCTGCGCACCAACCTGGATGGCTTCTACAACGTGCTGCATCCGCTGATCATGCCGATGATCCGCCGCCGCGCGCCGGGCCGCATCGTCTGCATCACGTCGGTGTCGGGCATCATCGGCAATCGCGGCCAGGTCAACTACAGCGCATCGAAGGCCGGCGTCATCGGCGCCGCGAAAGCGCTGGCGGTGGAACTGGCCAAACGCAGGATCACCGTCAACTGCGTGGCGCCCGGCCTGATCGATACCGACATGCTGGACCCGGAGGTGCCGGTCGAGCAGATCCTCAGGATGATTCCCGCCGAACGCACCGGCACGCCCGAGGAAGTGGCCGCCGCGGTGCAGTTTCTGCTCAGCGCCGACGCCGGCTACATTACCCGCCAGGTGCTGGCGGTGAATGGTGGTCTGTGCTGAAGCGACCGACCATGGCAGGATGCCGACTTCACCGACCTTTCAAACCCCAGACGGTTATTGCCAACTCGTTACTGTCAACCCAAGGAGACACCAACGCATGAAAGCATTCACTCTCGGCCTCACCGTATTGCTCCTGGCCGTTCCGGCCGTCAGCATGGCCGCTGACAAGGTGACCCATCTCTCGTTCGAAGCCGGCGTGGCAGCCGCCAGACAGGCTGGCCTGATCGACGGCAGCGTGAAGTTCTACCTCGCCGGCAACGGCCCGCAGGGCAAGATCGTCAACGACAATGTCACCATCAACCGCAAGACCAATGCCTTCGGCAAGAGCGACGAGGACACCTGCAACCACGTGCTTGCCACTGACCTCATCTACCTGCAGAACGAGGCCAAGCAGGCCGGCGCCAACGCGGTGGTGGATATCGTCAGCAACTACAACAACACCGAATATCGCGACAGCCAGAACTTCGAATGCCACAAGGGCTTCCTGATGTCCGGCGTCGCACTGAAGGCCAAGCTCGCCAAGGTGCCCTGAACGCCCGGCCCGCGGGCCGCTGCGAACGAAAACGCCGGCCCCGTGCCGGCGTTTTCGTTCATGGCCATACTGTTCCGGCAACGCCAAACGGCCAGCCTTGCCGCCGGCACGCTATCATTCCAGGCTCGAACCCACCGGAGTGTCATCGCATGCGCCCGTTTCCACTGGGAGAAGACATCGACCTGTTGCGCGACACCGTGCACGCGTTTGCGGAAAAGGAAATCGCCCCGCGCGCGGACCGCATCGACCGCGACAACCTGTTCCCGGCCGACCTGTGGCGCAAGTTCGGCGAGATGGGCCTGCTCGGCATGACCATCCCGACCGAGTACGGCGGCACCGGCATGGGCTTCCTCGCACACATGGTGGCGATGGAGGAAATCTCGCGGGCGTCCGGTTCGGTTGGCCTGTCCTACGGTGCGCACTCCAACCTCGCCGTGCAGAACATCTTCCACAACGGCAACGAGGCGCAGCGGCGCAAGTACATCCCGAAGATGTGCACGGGCGAATACATCGGCGCGCTGGCGATGAGCGAACCGGGCGCCGGCTCCGACGTGGTCGGTTCGATGACCTGCAAGGCCGAGAAACACGGCGACGTGTGGGTCGCCAACGGCAGCAAGATGTGGATCACCAACGGCCCCGACGCCGATGTGCTGCTGGTCTACATGCGCACCGCGCCGCGCCCGGCCGGCAGTCGCTGCATGACCGCCTTCATCGTCGAGAAGGGCATGAAGGGTTTCTCCACCGCGCAGAAGCTGGACAAGCTCGGCATGCGCGGCTCGAACACCTGCGAGCTGGTGTTCGAGGATTGCGAGATCCCCGCCGAGAACATTGTCGGCGAGGTCAACGAGGGCGTGCGCGTGCTGATGAGCGGCCTCGACACCGAACGCCTGGTGCTGTCCGGCGGCCCGCTCGGGCTGATGCAGGCGGCGTTGGATCTTGCCCTGCCCTACGTGCGCGAGCGCAAGCAGTTCAACGCGCCGATCGGCACCTTCGGCGTGATGCAGGCGAAGATCGCCGACATGTACACCGCGCTGCAGAGCTCGCGCGGATTTGCCTACATGGTGGCGCAGCAGTTCGACAGCGACGTGAAGTCACGCATCGACCCTGCAGCCTGCCTGCTCAACGCCTCGGTGAACGCGGTGAAGGTGGCGCTGGAGGCAATCCAGACCCTGGGCGGCAACGGCTACATCAACGAGTTCCCGGCCGGCCGCCTGTTGCGCGACGCCAAGCTGTACGAGATCGGCGCGGGCACCAATGAAATACGCCGCATGCTGATCGGCCGCGAGCTGTTCCACGGCAAAGCGTGATTCGATCTAAAGCGCCGAGTGGACCGCGCATGACGAAGGCAGTCGAGTCAGTTCGACTGCCTTCGTCGTTTATGCCGCGCGACCCTGACCGCTGAGCGTTTCCACCCCCTCGATCGGCGCAGCCTCGGTGCGATGCAGGTCGAACACGAGCAGCTCGTTGTTGCCCCGTTGCAACCAGCTTGCCGGGCAATACAGCCGCTGCTGCGGCCCGATGTGCCAATAGCGGCCAAGCAAGTGGCCGTTGACCCACAGGTAGCCCTTGTCCCACGCCTTCATGTCGATATAGCTGTCGCCTACTTCATCGAGCGCCAGTTGCGCCCGGAAGAACAGGCCCGGTCGTGTGGCGGTACCGCGCAGTGGCTGCAAGCCGGCCAGCCATGCATCATCCAGCGGCAGGCTGTGCACGTCCCAACCTTGAAGTTCTTCGTCATTCAGCCGCACGCTGCCGACGATGCCCTTGCGGTCGGCCATCGCCTGGCCGAAGCCGACATGGCCAAAACTGTCGACCAGGATATCCAGTTCGACTTCCGCCCCTGCGTCGCCCACGGGAAGATCAACACGATCGCCGCTGCGCAGGCCCGAATGCTGCATCCGCGACAGGTAGTCGATATAGCGCCCATCGCTGAACACCGTCGCGTAGTCGCGCATACCATCGATACGCAGCTCACCACCCTTGCCAGGGATCTTGCGTCGGTACAGCACCAGGCCGTGGTCCTGTCCGAACAGCAGCTCGTTCGCCTGCGGTGCGACGACATGCTTCGGCGACGCCAGGTTGTCCCACAGCGAGGCATGCGGCGTGGGTGTGATCGGCGCAAAGCGGATGGCTGGCGGCGTGGCCGGCACATCAGGCAGCGACTGCGTCACGCTGGCAGCGATCAGCTGGCGAAACGTGTGGTAGTCCGACGTGGGCGCGCCGCGCTCATCGATTGGCGCACCGTAGTCGTAGCTGGTGATCACCGGCTGGAAGTGCGAGTAATCGCCGTTCGCGTTGGCACCCGCGCCGAAACCGAAGTTGCTGCCCCCATGCACCACGTACAGGTTGAATGAACGACCTTGCTGCAGCAGTGAGCGCAGCGTCGTCGTGAAATCGCCGCGCGCGAAATCCTTGTCGCCCCAGTGCGTGATCCAGCCGGGATAGCCCTCGCCCATCCACACCGGCATCTCGCCGGCGAGCGTCTGCGCCCCGGCGAACTCGGTGTCGCCGTCCAGACCCAGCGCGGTGCCGGGCAGATACGTGTTTTCCTTGCGCACCTGATCGAGCCCATCGGAAATCGAGAACGGACCGTGCACCCCATGCTGCTGCCACAGTGAGCGAACCAATTCGAGATAACCAAGGTCATGGCCGAACGAAGCGTATTCGTTCTCCACCTGCACCATCAGGATCGGACCACCGTTGGCAACCAGCAGCGGCGCGACCACCGGCGCGATGGTGCCGATGTAGCGCCGCACCGCGGCCATATAGTCCGGGTCATCCTTGTTGCGCACGCGAATATGCGGATGACGCAACAGGTATGGCGGCAGACCGCCGTAATCCCATTCTCCGCAGATATACGGACCGGGCCGCAGGTACACCCACATGCCTTCTTCCTGGCATAGCTCGATGAACTGGGCGAAGTCGCGATTACCCGTCTTCAGGTCGAACACGCCGGGCTCCGACTCCAGCGCATTCCACATCAGATAGATCGCGATGGTGTTGAGCCCCATCGCCTTCGCCATGCGGATTCGCTGGCGCCAGTACTCAACCGGAATCCGGATCGGATGCATCTCGCCACTGCGGATCTGCAACGGCCGGTCGTCGAGCAGGAACTGCTGCCGTCCCAGCGTGAAGCGATGCGGCTTGCCGTCCGGCCTGTGCTCCACCGTCGCGACGGGCATGAAGGGTTCGGCGCCGGCACGCAGGCTCAGGGCTGCCAACGGTGCCAATGCGGTCAGTCGCAGAAAATCCCGTCGCTGCATGATTTTTCCTCGGTCCCATCGTGGCCAACGGCGGACGGCGCCAGGTTCTGTCCGCCGTACAAGACTACGTTCAGGAGCCGGATTTCATCGGCGTCAGCTCCAGCGTCAGCACTTCGAACGGTGCCAGCGTGACGGTGCCGGGGTGATCCGCGTCCAGCTGTTTCGGCACGCTGGCACCACCGCTGCTCCACACGTCGTGCACACTGAAGCGATGCACCGCATCCGGTGGCAGTTGCAGCTGGCGTTGCAGGTCGAGTACCGCGAATTGTGGCTTTTCGTCCGGGTTGCGCAAGGTGACGATGGCCTTCTTCGGCGACCATGACGCCCAGCCGTACACGTCGAGCCGCCCAGGATCGCCACCGATCCAGTGCGTGTCACGCAGCACGTCGGCGTTCGCACGTGACCAGTTTGCCGCCACGGCCAGGGTGTCCCAGTTCTGTTTGCTGAGTAGCGACGGGGTGATGTACATCTCCTGCAGTTCGGTGCCGGTGGCGAAGTACGAGTGCACTTCGTTGCTGAAGTCGTTGCCCGGGTCGGTATTGAGTTTGCGGTTTTCCTTCGCATAGATGATGCCGTGGAGCATCAGCGAATTGATCGGGAACAGCGGCCCCTTGATCACGATGTTCTGGTAGACCTGCTCGTCGCGATAGGTGATCCAGCGCTCACGCGTGGTGCCGACGCCGGTCTCGCTGTCGTCTTCGCCGTCACGCCAGATGGTGTCGGCGTAGCGCAGCCAGAACGGAGAGGCCCAGGTACCGGTGGTGAGGTTGATGAAGGTATCGGGCTTTGCCGCGCGAATGTCCTTGATCAGCTGGATCGCTGCGCTGAAATCACTATCGAACATGCTACCCGGAAACACCTTTTCGGCATTGCCGGTACCGTCGAACTTGAACTGGTTGATGCCATCCTTGGTCACTAGATTCATCACGGTATCGTGGAATTGCTTGTAGTACTTCGGGCCCGACAACGCGAGTCCACCATCGATGATCTCGTAACCCGACTTGGCGCCGCGCTCTGCGCGCTCCTTCGCCGGTGGACCATAGCCGCCCCACGGCGACAGCCACATGCCGGGTGCTGCGCCGTACTTGGCCGCCGCATCGCGCAACGGTGCGAAGCCGTGCGGAAAATCCTTGCTGAAGTTCCAGCTGCCGCTGCGGTCGTCCCAGCCATCGTCGAACAGGTACGAGTCGAGCGTGACGCCGCGTTTCACGTGCAGCTCGATGCCAATCGTATTGATCCGGTCCAGCGCCTGCGTTTCCGTATACGGCGTGAAGTAACCGATGTCGTACCACGAGTTGTAATGCAGGAACGTGCGATAGGGATGTGCGCGCTCGCGCTCGATGTAGCTGGCGAAGTCTCGGCGAAGCTGACCGTCGCGGGTCACGCCAATCACTGCCGAATAATCGATCGTCTTGCCCTGCTCCAACGGCAGCTGTCGAGCCAAGCTCAGCATGACGTCGTTGCCATGTACATCGCTATCCGACTGAGGATGTTCGAAACCGAGATAAACATCGCCGGTAATCACCGGCGAACCCTGCGCGTCGCCGCTGACTTCGGCATCCGGCACCTGCGTTTTCAGCAGCATGACCTTAGCGATCTTCTCGTCCTGCTTCAGCGCCGTGATCGACACCAGCTCGCGCAGGTAAGGCGAATCGTCACGCTGCACCAGCTGCCAGTCGACGCGGAAGCGGCCATCGGCATCGCCGAAACTGGCCTGGACCGACTTGCCCGGCAGCCGCTCGGCCATACGCGATGCCGCAGCGTTCACGGACAGCGCGTGCTCGTGCGGCGCGACCAGTACACGCATGTCGACGGCCTTGATCGTGCTGCCGTCGGCCATGACCAGCGCAAACGGCGCGGTGACCTTGAACGACTTCTGGTGCACGTGATCGACGACAAGCATGTCGAGCAGATGTTGCTGATCGATCTTCCAGCTCGCCTCGATAGCTGCATTGCCGAAGCGCTCGGTACCGTTCTGGTCGGAGAACGCCGTCGCGCCGGGCTGTAATACGAGCGATCCGGCGGCCACGCTATCGCCGGCATGCGCTGTACTCGTGACCATCAGGACCACCAGTAGACACAAAGTCATGCGTGAAATGCGCGCAGACGTGTGCTGCGAAGTGGTGGCTGCGGCCGCGCTGCTGATAACTGATGGACTGAAACGAAAGCGGAACATGGCTACCTCTTCATTTGATTGATTCGACCGTTACCACATACCGCACCGACGGATGTAATCGAGTGGCGTGCCATGGCACGCCACTCGACGACGCCTCACTGGAACGTGTAGCGCACCACCAGTTGCGTGGTGCGCGGAGCCTGCCACGTCGCCGCCCCATAAGAAGGGTTGAGCAACCACGGGCTGCCATTGCTTGGCACGCTGCCCAGGTCGTAGATCTGGTTGGAGTCGATGCGCCCCATGCGGTTGGTGATGTTCTTCACCTGCAGATCCACGCTCAGGTGGTTGTCCTTGTTGATGGCCCAGTCGTAGCCCACACCGAGATTCCATTGCCAGAAGAACGGCAGTCGCCCCGCACTGCCTAGCGGCGCCGGCAAGCCATTGCAATAGTGGCTGCCCGCACCGTATTGCGAGGCCGGATTGTTGACATCCGGATAAGTGCCGATACAGCTCAACGGCGTGCCGGTGTTCATGACGAGCGTACTGCCAACGCGCAAGCCGGAATTGAAGTAGTACACACCGTTGATGTTGAGCGCATTGCGCTGATCGGCGTTCAGGTCGCCCGAACCATGTTCCATCAACCCGGGAAAGTCCCAGTAAGTCTGCTCACCGGGGCCACCACCAGTACGTTCGCTAAGATTAAGCAGGCCATCGTCATTGCCATACAGATGCGCCCAGGTATAACTGACATCGACAAAGTACGGCTCGTCCGCTGTGCGCGGATGACTGAGTTCCAACGTGAGGTGCGAGTATTTGCGCGCTGGCGGAGGTCCGAACACGCTGCCTGGTATGGTCAACTGCTCCAGCTTGCCGTTACCGCCGTAGTCACGGGTGAATACCTGCGCGATGCCGGGGTTGAATTCCGGGCAGCCGCTGGCATCCACATAGTTCGGATAACCGTGCGTCTGCGCGTAATCGGTAATGCCCTGGTTGTAGCAGACGTCGTCGATGATGCGCTTGAGCGAGCTGAAGCCCAGTTCTGCCAGGGAAGACCAGCTCGGCCCGAGGCTCTTCTGCAGGTACACCTGGAACTCATACTGGTATGGCGCCTTGATATTCGAGGTGGCGACGTTGTAATTCGTAGGTGCCAGGCCATTGACCAGGGTTTCCTGCGGCCCGATCTGGCTCAGGCCGGTGGGTGCCTTGGTGGTCGGGTCCATGCCGGTATAAGTGTAGAAGCGGTTCCACGTATACGCCGAGCCGGCGGCGCCGTTGTTGACACTGGACGGAATAGCCAAGGCGTACTTGCCGAGGTTGACGCCCAGCTTGGTCGAACTATCTCCATTGACGTCCCACGCCAGACCCAGCCGCGGCGACAGGATCGGCATGCGCAGGAAATTCTGGCCATTGATGTTCTTGTTGATGAACGTGTCGAAACGCGCACCCATGTAGGCCACCCAGCGATCGGCAACCTGCCAGTAGTCGTCAACGTAGAGTGCCTTATTGACCGTGCTGAACGCACCGCCGTTGGCTATGTAGGACTGCTGCACGTACTCGCCATTTGCAGGCGCTGGTGAGCCATTCCCCAACTGCGTTCCCGGCCGGTCGTAATAAGTCCAGTCGCCACCCTCGGTGGTCGCGGCGGTGTTGTTGATGTAGTGCTTGTAATGCTCGGCGCCAATGGTGATCTTGTGGTCACCGATGTTCCAGGTGAAATCGCCCTTGAAACCGCGTTTGTAATACTGGAACGGGAAGACCTGGCCCGAGGTATTGGAAATGCCGATGTTGCGGGATAGGCCAGTGACCGGATCCACTTCAGTCACGTAAGGCAAACCGGTGCCCGAGCTCGAGGTGGGGCTGAAGGACGACTGGCTGAGATAGCCTCCCATCACGCGCAGAGCCATGTCGTCGTTGATCTGCCAGTGGTAATTGCCGATCAGGAACTGGTTCTTGACGTTGGCTGCATTCCAGCCGTAGTAACTGCCTACCGAATGCGGGTCATAGTTGGTAGTAAGCGTGTACTGGTTGGTGAAGCTGCTGTTCCAGTCTTTCTGTCCGACCACGTTCAGCGACTGGTTGTTGGTGATGTTCCAAGTCAGGTTGAGCAGTGCGTTCTTGTCGCGATTCGAATTACCGTCTTGGAAATTCTGCCCATTGCTTGTCGATGTGTTCGGCGGGGTATTGCCCAACATCGCGAAGAAGAACAGCTTGTCCTTCACCAGTGCCCCCGAAGCCCACAGATACTGGGTGGCGCCAGTACCATGGGTATTGGCAGAGTCGTAGTTGTAGTAGCTGCCATCGGACGCGTACGAGTTGTGCTGGCGCGGCTCGAGCAGCCGTGACGTGGGTGGCGTGTAATACAGCGAATAGCCCGCCTGAAAATTATTTGAGCCCTGCCGTACCGTGGCCGACATGATGCCGCCGGTAGCATTGGTCCAGCCGGTGCTGCTGTTGGCGCTCAATGTCTGCACCGAGCTCAGCGCTTCGGCCGGCAAGGTGGTTGCGCCCACGCCGGTGTAGTCGTAGGTGGTGTCGAATTCGTTGTAGTAGTAACGGTTCTCCGCCGGGCTGGCACCGCCCATCTGGACCCGACCGGTGGTCTGGTCGTCGTAGCGCACATTCGACTTCAGCAGTGCGATGCTCTCCATGCTGCGTCCGGTCGGCAGCTGGTTGACCAGGCTCATGCTGTAGTTACTGGACAGCTCCGGCGTGCTGACGTCAATCGGGATGACATCCGTATTACGCCCCAGCCCATTGACATGGACTTCAGAGAGTGTGGTCGCATTCGCGTCCGACCCAGCAGCAGCGGCCGCAGCGACAGAAACCGCTGGAACCGGGGTCTGCACGTTCGGATTCACCGTGATGGCACGTGTACCGACAATTTTGCCGCCTTGCGATACGGTCACCGTGTATTTGCCCGGATTGAGACCCGCCAAGTTGTAGCGCCCGCTGTCGTCCGGGTGCAACTCACGGTGATAGCCGGTGTTGGTACCGCTTACCTCGATCGTCACGCTCTTGCCACCGGGCTCCTTGCCGTACAGGCCGCCCGTGATGGATTGCGCCTGCGCAACATTCGCGCCGAACGCAACCAGCAGACCCATGGCGAGCATGGTTCGCTTGAAACCGCGAGCCTTGCCATTGACGATAAAACCACCATTCTTTTCAGTACGCATTGAATTGCCCCTCACGTAGCTCGTTATCGCCTTGCGCAGAAATGACCTCTCCCCTCCGCTACAGGCGGTTGTGGTTGCCCGTGGAAACGCCTCCTGCCCACGAACTTGTTTGCACGTGCATCAAAATTTCGGCACAAGCGTCCCCGCCGGACCGGTTGGTGGTCCGGTTTGACTCCTGCTTTTCAGTCAACCCAGGCGGTGCACTCGTACCTGAGAGAGCAACACCTCCACCGCCCGCCGTTCGACGAAACCGGTTTCCTCACCCTGCGCATTGGCGGCGCCGCAAGCGACGCCCAGACGCAAGGTTTCTTCCAAATTCATGTTCCGCGCCATGCCCACGGTCATGCCGGCCAACAGGCAGTCGCCCGAGCCCACCGTGTTGCGCACCTGCGCCAGCTCGATGGCGGCGTGCCAGATGCCACTCGCATCGGCAGCCACCGCGCCCAGCGCACCCATCGTCACTACTGGCATCGCGACGCCACGCGCATGCAGTTCGCGAACCCCGCCCACGGCCGCAGCGAGATCGCCAATCGGGCGACCGAGCAATTCGGTGATCTCGTCGCGATTGGGTTTGACCAGAAAAGGTTGAGCTTGCACGGCGTGCTGCAGCAGCTCGCCACCGGCGTCAACCAGGCAACGCTTGCCGGCATCGCACACGTGCGCGGCCAGTTCGGCATAGGTAGTTGGTGGAAAGCCGCGCGGCAGGCTGCCAGACAGCACGATCAGGTCGCTGTCATCGACGCCACGACGGAACGCCCGCAGCAGCGCCTCCTGCTGTGCACCGTCCAGCAGCGGCCCCTGGCCGAGGATTTCGGTGATCTGGCCGTTCGCATCCTGCAGAGCGATGCAGGTGCGCAGGTTGTCGGTGACCTCGATGCCGTGAAACAGCACGCCGCGCTCGCACATCTGCCGACCGATCATGTTGCGATAAGCCGGATCGACCAGGCCGACCAATTGCACGCGCTCGCCCAATGCGGCGATCGTCTGCGCCACGTGCAGCCCCTTGCCGCCGGGGTACGCTTGTTCGTCGAGTGCGCGACTGACTTCGCCGGGACGCAGCGTATCCAACCGGATGAACCGGTCGATCGCCGTGTTGAAGCCGATGACCGTGATCACGGCGCGTTCGCCAGCAGGGCGTCCACTTCCGACACACTGGCCTGGCCAACCGTACCGCCCGTGCGTCGCGTGGAGAGGCTGCCACACGCACTGCCCCAGCGCATGCAGTCATGCAGCGTCTGGCCGCGCAGCCACGCATGCAGAAAACCGGCGTCGAACGAATCACCGGCGCCGGTACTGTCGACCGGGTTGACGGCAAACGCCGGCACTTCGAGCAGCTGTCCCTGATCCAGGCTGGCGCAGCCGAGCTGTCCGCGCTTCACCACGGTTTGCGTGCGTCCGTTGTGCAGCGTGCGCAAGCCATCGAGCACCTGCTCACGGCCCGTGATGGCCGCCAGCTCCATCTCGTTGGGCAGGAACAGGTCAACTTCCTCCAGCGTGCCGAGCAGGTCGGACGCCCACGTCTGCTCTGGATCGAAGCCGGGATCGAGCGAGGTGCTCAGACCGGCGGCATGCGCACGCGCGAACAGCTGACGGCAATCGGGCCGCAGCGCACGCTGCAGGTAGTACGAGGAAACATGCAGATGATTGGCGCCGGCCAGCAACGCGTCGTCCACTTCGTCCGCACGCAGTGCGGCGATCGCGCCGGGGAACGTCACCAGCGCGCGATCCTGCGGCGTCGACAGCGATACGGTGACGCCGGTGCGCAATGTCGCGTCCGGCTGCACGGCGGCGATGTCGATGCCGGCGTTACGCAACGCATCGAGACAATAGGCGCCCCAGCTGTCGTCACCGAGCTTGCCGTGGAATGCCACGGGATTACCCAGCCGCGCCAGCCCCATCGCACATATCATCGAGGAGCTGCCGGGCGTCATGCAGAAGTCCTCGGCCAGCACCTCGCGGCCCGGTGCGGGCAACGCATGGCAATGCTTGAAGACCAGATCGACGTTGATTTCGCCGACGACCAGAACGCGCTTCATGCGCCCTCTCCAGGCTCATTTTTCGAGCTGTGCTCAAGGTGCATCGGAAAGTGCTCGACCACGCGCGTGAGCACGCCCTGCGAAGGCGTGTCCGGTGTGCCGCCCAGTGCCAGGCAGCGGAAGAATGCGAGCAGTTGTCCCACCGCCACATCGGCCAGCAACGGCAATGCATCGTCGACGGCCCCCAGGCCTGCCAGCTCCACCGCCACGTCGTTCGGACCCAGCAGGTCGCTCGCGATGCCCTCGCCCACCAGCACCCGGGCCAGGCCCAGCTGCTTGCGCGACAGTTCGCGCAGCAGGTCGGCCTCGTAGGCACGCACCGCCGGATCCGGCGACAGGAAACCGACCACCAGGGTCTGCCCGTCCAGGCTGGACATCGGCCCATGGCGCAGGCCGAGATAGGTTTCCGCCATCGTGATCACGGCGCCGCCGGTCATCTCCAGCATCTTCAGCGCGGACTCGCGGGCCGCACCGAGCGCACCGCCACTGCCGAGATAGACCGCCTTGCCGAAGTCCCTGCGTGCGATCGCCGCGAGCGCGTCGGCCTGCTCGTCGAAAACGCGCCGGACGCTGCGTGCCAGCTCGATCACCAATGCTGTTGCATCGCCGCCCTTGGGCTGGACCAGGCCCGCGCCAGCCAGCAGCAGGTTGGTGAAGCTGCTGGTCATCACCAGGCTGCGGTCATTGGTGCGCTCGTCGAGCACCAGCACGGTCACCCGCGGATCATGGCGATAGCTGGTGGCGAGCTTGCCGTTGGCATTGCAGGTGATGACCAGATGCCGATAGTCGGGCGCATCGGCCAACAGGCGGTCCACCACCGCACAGCTTTCCGGGCTGTCGCCCGAGCGCGCCAGCGAAATCAGCAAACCTGCGCCCGGTGGTAGCACACTGCGCCAGTGCGTGAGCAAGGTACCGGCGGCGATGGCCTGCGTGGGCACACCCAGACCAAGCTGCAGGGTCGGCGCCAGGCATTCGCCGATATACATCGAGCTGCCCGAACCGGTCAGCACGATATGGCGCGGTGGTGGCGCCAGTGCTGCCTGCAGTTCCCGCTGCACCTGCGGCTGGCGCAGCAGCTCGGCCGTGGCCTGCCAGGTGGCGGGCTGCTGCAGAATTTCGCGCACGGTGTCGGCGTAACCGCGCTCCCGCTGTTCCGCCAGCGGAAGCGCAAGCAGGTCATTCAATCTGACCATATCTTTCGTTTTCTTGCTTAATTTTGACATTTTGCCAAATTCGATTGAATGTGAAAGTATGTAATCTCTGAACCGAGAGTATTCGAAATGAAACAAAACTTACAAGGGGTTTCGAAAACGGGCAGCAAGCTCGACCTGCTCGCCCTGTCCCACGGCAAGCGCACCCGCTTGTGGCGCCTGCTGTACGGTTCCGGTCCGCGCAACGGCAGCCTGCTAGTGCTGCCGCTGGACCAGGGGCTGGAGCATGGTCCCACCGATTTCTTTCCCCACCCACCGGCCGTCGACCCGGGCTATCAGTTCGAGCTCGCCGAAGCCGGTGGTTTTTCTGCCATCGCGCTGGGCATTGGCCTGGCCGAGAAGTACATGGCCAGGTACTGCGGCCGCGTGCCACTGATCCTCAAGCTCAACGGCAAGACCAATATCCCGAGCGATGCCGAAGCCACCTCGCCGCTGTTCGCCTCGGTCGAAGACGCGGTACGTCTCGGCGCCGATGCGGTGGGCTACACCATGTATGTGGGTTCGCCGCGCCAGCACGATGAATTCCGTCAGTTCGAGCAGGTGCGCCGGGACTGCGAGCGCTACGGCATGCCGCTGGTACTGTGGTCGTACCCGCGTGGCAGCGCCGTCAACGCCAAGGGCGGCACCAATACGCTGTACGCGCAGGATTACGCCGCGCGCGTGGCGCTGGAGCTGGGTGCCGATATCGTGAAGCTGCATGAGCCGAACGACAGTGTCGCCAACGTGCCGGCACCGTACGACAAGCTGCAGGAGGATGCCGCCGCCCGTTGTGCACGCGTGGTGCGTTCGGCCGGCCGTACCATGGTGCTGTTCTCCGGCGGCGAAAAGAACGACGACGATGCGGCGGTGCTACGCAAGGTCGAGTTCTACATGCAGTCCGGCGCCAATGGCGTGATGTTCGGCCGCAACATGTGGCTGCGCCCGTTCGATCAGGCCGTGGCGCTGACGCGGCAGGTGCATGACATCATGGCGAAGTATCCGCGCTGAAGTGGCAGGCAAGGCAGAAGTCCGATGAGTCACAGCTCCTCCAAGCCGCAGCAGCGTCCGGTGCAGGCCGGCTGCCTGTGTTGCGCGCCACCCACGGGTGCCGGCACGGTTCGCGTTGAAAGCAGCAAGAATCCGCTGCAGACCCAACCCGACGCCGGCAAGAGCGGGCTGCGGCTGAAGGACTTCCGGCCGCGCAGCATGCTGCAGGTGCCGAAGACGCATATCGAGCGTCCGCGCTTCCCGGTGATCGACGTGCACGCGCACCTGACCTGGTCGAGCAACGTGCGCAACGGCATCTCGGTGGGCGAAGAGGTCACCCTGTTCGCCCAGCCCGAGGATTTGTTGCCGGTGATGGACCGCAAGGGCGTCCGCACCCTGGTGAATCTCACCGGCGGCATCGGCGCCGGCCTGGAAAAGAGCATCCGCAGCTTCGACCAGGCCGCACCGGGGCGTTTCCTCACGCTCACCGAGCCGTCTTACGAATACTTCCCTGAACCGAACTATGCGCAGCTGCAGGGCGATGCAATCGCGCATGCCAAACGTATCGGCGCGCGCGGCCTGAAACTGCTGAAGACGTTGGGCCTGTATCTGCGCGAGCGGATCGACGAAGGTCCGCTGGTGGCGGTGGACGATCGCCGCTTCGATCCGATGTGGGAGGCGTGCGCTGCGTACGACATGCCGGTATTCCTGCACGTTTCCGACCCGGAGGCGTTCTTCCTGCCCACCGACCCGACCAACGAACGTTACGAGGAACTGGCCAACCACCCGGACTGGTCGTTCTACGGCCCGGAATTCCCCGGCAATGCGGAACTACTGGCCGCGCGCGACCGCCTGATCGCGCGCCATCCGAAGACCACCTTCGCCCTGCTGCATGTGGGCAACAACGCCGAGAATCTCGCCGCCGTCGCCGCCTGTCTGGACCGCTTTCCGAACACCGTGATCGACATCAGCGCACGCGTCGGTGAACTCGGCCGCCAGCCGCGCATCGCGCAGCGCTTCTTCGACCGCTATCAGGACCGCATCCTGTTCGGTACCGACGCGGTGCCGTCGCCCTGGGGCGACGACGTGCCGCAGCAGTTGTTCGGCGACGAGCTGTACGAAATCTACTACCGCTTTCTGGAAACCGAGGACGAGTACTTCGATTACGCGCCGGCACCGACGCCGCCGCAGGGGCGCTGGTCGATCTACGGGCTGGGATTGTCGGACACGATCCTGCGCAAGATATACCATGACAACTCCGCCCGACTTCTAAACATAGACCCATGAGTGCAATCCCCACCGCTTCGCGCCGACTGCTGGTTGAAGAACGCCGCCGCCTGATCGTCGAACTGGTGGAACAACAGGGCCGTGCCACGGTGGAGGAACTGGCGAGCCGGTTCGGTACGTCCACCGTCACCATCCGCGCCGACCTCGACGCGCTGGTGCGCCATTCGGCAATTGCCCGCTCGCATGGCGGTGCCTTGCCGGTAGCACCATCGACCAGCGACACCCCGCTCAACATCAAGGAAACCCGCTGGCACGCGCAGAAGTTGCGGATCGGTCAGGCCGCGGCACAGATGATCCAGGACGGTGAAACGATCATTCTCGATTCCGGCTCGACCACGGTGGAGATCGCCCGGCAGATCCGCCAGATGAAGTTCGAATCGCTGACGGTGATCACCAATGCGCTGAATATCGCGATGGAGCTGTCCGGCCTGCCGCAGATCCGGGTGATGATGCTCGGTGGCATGCTGCGACAGACCTCGTATTCGCTGGTCGGGCCGGATGCCGAACAAGCCCTGGCGAAGCTCTCCGCCGATCGCCTGTTCCTCGGCGTCGACGGCCTCGACCCCGAAGTCGGCGTGACCACGCCCGATCCACTCGAGGCGGCGCTGAATGCCTTGATGATCCGCGTCTCGCGCCAGACCATCGCCGTGCTCGACGCCAGCAAGATGGGCCAGCGCAGCCTCTCGGTAATCACGCCCGTACAGAACCTGCACATGGTGATCAGCGACAACAGCGCGCCCGCGGAGACCGTCAAGGCCCTGCGCGCCACGGGCGTGGAAGTCATGCTGGTGTGACCCGGACACAGCCGGATGACGGGAGCGCCTGACTCCCGTCACGCCCCCATCATCTAGCCGTCAATCAGAACGTCAGCCGGTAACTGATCGTGGCCATGCTGCCGTCCTGATACTGGTCGTAGTCCTTTTCGTAACCCAACTGCAAGCTGGATTTGGGCGAAAAATTCCAGTTGAGCAACATGGCCGCTACGCCGCCGTAGCGTGACAGGCCGATACCGCCTACTGGCGCCCACTGGGTCATTCCGGTAAAGCTGGCATCGGGTATGTCGCCATGCATGGCGAGCGCCCGCTGCCATAGCAATCGGGTCTGCCAGGTCAACTTGGTGCCGCCAACAAACGACCAGCTATGCGTGGCACGCATGCCTACACCGGCCTGCCAGCGTTCGATGTTCTGTGCGTCGGACATCAGGCCGAAACCATCCCCGCCGCCTTCATTGAAGCCGTCACTCTGGATCTGTGCGTATTGCAGATTCACGTAGGGAGTCAGCTGCATGCCGCCGAGCGAGAAGCGGTAACCACTTTCGCCATAGGCCAGCCCGTAACGGCCGTTGCTGTCGCTGAACACCCTGGAAAAATCATTGCCAAGTTCGAGCTCGCGCTGCATGTTTTCGCGATAACTGCCGATGCCGAAACGCCCCATCGTGTACCAGTTGCCGTTGACCACACCGCCATAGAACATGCCCTCCAGCGCGTGGCTGTTGCCCTGGTCGCCCGTTTCGGCAAGCCGGCCCAGCCCCTGGCTCTGGCTCACCGCGTAACCCAGCACGCCATTCACGCCGAAGCGGCTGTCCGCGCCCACCATGATGCCGCTCAGGTCATAACCGACATTGCTGTAACCGCTGCGCGACATGCTGCCCTGGGAGCCCAGGTTCTGCGTCCAGCCACCAGGCTTGGGGCCGTCGAGCAACTGGTCGAAGCGACTGGACAACGCCTGGGTACCGGCGTCGATCGCCTCGAACGTCATCGCCGCGCTAGCCGCGTGCAACTGGCCCGACAGGCTGCTGAGCGAACTCTGTGCGGCGACCAGCGTGGCGGTCTGCTGCAGCCTTGCCGCACCGGCGAGAAAACCGCTGGCGACTACCGCAGAAGTCGGCGTCAACGTGCCTTGCGTGATCTGGCTGTTGAGCTGGGTGAACGCACCCTGCACGCGCTGCGCGGCGCCATACGAGGCGGCCGTATAACTCGCACCCTGTATCGCGGTGACATTCACCTGCGTCACATCGAGCCAGGCACTGTTGGCATCGTAATTGGGGGTGGCAGTCAGCATCACGTTGGGTGCCGCATTCACTGCGGAGAACGTACCGGTGAGGCCACCGGCGGCCGTCAGCACGCTGGTATGCGAGCTGACGACATAACCCGAATTCGTGCCGGTCACGTACAGATCGCCACCGCTCAGGCTGGCCGTGCCGGTGACAGTCAGCGCCGAACCCAGCGACACCGCCAGCCGGCCGTTGCCCTGCTGCAAATAGTTGCCGCCAACCGCGACATTGCTGCCGCTGACACCGAGCACGCCGGCATTGGTCACGTTGCCGCCGATGGCCTGGGTACCACTCACCGTGGCGCCGGCACTGATGCTTACGCTGGATGCCAGCGAGGTGGCGGTGAGCGTGCCACCCTGCACCTGGGTCAGGCCGGTATAACTCGATGGCTGGGTCAGATTGAGCGTGCCGCTGCCCTGCTTGATCAGGCCACCGGCGCCGCGGATCGGATTGTTCCAGCTGGAGCTGCCGCTGAAGCTCACGGTGACATCGCCCCAGTTGAATTGCTCGGGCCCGTTCACCGCCTTGCCGACATCCAGCTCGCCGTAGCCGAAGGTCGGATTCGGTTGCGAGCCACCGAGCGGGTCGGCCGTGCCCAGCAGTGTCTGCCGTACCAGGTCGTTGGTGAAATACGGATAGGCCTGCCACACCAGCGCTGCCGCGCCCGACACCTGCGGAGCGGCCAGGGAGGTACCCTCCACGATGTAATAGGTCAGGTTGGTGGTGTTGGCAAGGGTGTCCTTGTCCAGCACGATCACGTCGCCCGGCGCCGCCAGGCAGTAGTTCATCGCGATGCCGCACCGGTTGGAGTAACTGTCCAGCTGGGTCGGGTTGTTGCTGTTGACCGCAACCACGGTCAGCCAGCCCTTCTGCAGATCCGGCGCAAGACTGGGCAGCGCGGCGATCGAACTCGGGTTGGCTTCGGAATCGTTGCCTGCCGCGAACACCACGAGGCCACCCGCCGTATTGATGAACGGACTGTAGGCCGCGTCGAAACCCTGCGTGGTCGCGGTGTCGGTGGAGCTCCAGGAAATGCCGCCCCAGGAGTTGTTCATCACCTTCACGCCATAGCTGATCAAGGCAGCGTTGACCTGCCCCAGCGGCACCGCATCGGCTGCAGTCACTGGGGTTGGCGGTGCCGAGCCATTATCGTCCGGTGCATTGTCGGAAATGATGCGTGCCGAGACGAGGCCGGCCCCGGGCGCGATACCTCCAGGAAACTGCCCGAATGGAGCACCTGCGGCAATCTCCGACACCCAGGTCCCATGACCGACCACGTCGGGAATGCTGGTGTTGTTCTGTGTCGGATCGACGAAGATCAACTCACCCAGTACGCGTCCGGCAACCGTTGGGTTGTTCGGCATGATGCCGCTGTCGACGATGCCGATGATCACGCCGGCGCCGGTATAGCCCTGGTTGTGCGCCGCGTAGGTATTGGTGATCGAGAGCTGCGCGTCGATCGGCGGCTGGGCGATCGATGTCGCCGGTGGTGGTGCCGCCGGCGGCGATGCGGGTGCGGCAGGAACCGGCTTGCTGCCACCGCCACCGCCGCAGGCGCTCAGGCCAAGCGTCATGGCCACCAGCAACGTCACTTCACGACGCCGCAACCCGGAATCGATCGTTCTCATGATGCACCCCGCTACCGCACCCCAAGCCCGGTACCACGTGCGTGCCCGGCACGCCCGAGACACCTCCCTGCATTCATCTTGGCACAACGAAAACGCAATGAAATACGGCGAAAGACCGTTCAGCACGCCATGCCGCCCGATTTGCCGTGGTTTGCGGCGGGCTGCGATAATCCCAAGGCTATCTGTCGGGCGTTCGCGCCCCAACTGTCTTACAAGTGGAGTTACCCATGTCGGATGTCAGCGTCGTCATTGCCGGTGCCAAGCGCACGGCCATCGGCTCCTTTCTCGGCCAGTTCACCGGCGTGCCCACGCCGAAACTGGGCGCCACGGCGATCCGTGCCGCGCTGGAGCAATCCGGGGTCGCGCCCGCCGATGTCAGCGAGGTGATCATGGGCTGCGTGCTGCCCGCCAACCTGGGTCAGGCGCCGGCGCGCCAGGCCTCGCTGGGTGCGGACCTGCCGGCCAGCGTCGGCTGCACCACGATCAACAAGGTCTGCGGCTCGAGCATGAAGGCGATCATGCTGGGGCATGACCTGATCAAGGCTGGTTCGGCCACCGTGGTGGTCGCCGGTGGCATGGAGTCGATGACCAACGCGCCGCACATGGTCAATGCACGCACTGGCATCCGCTACGGCGATGGCCAGCTGGTCGACCACATGGCCTGGGATGGCCTGACCAATCCCTACGACGGCAAGTCGATGGGCGTGTTCGGCGAGCTGTGCGCCGACAAGTACCACTTCACCCGCGAGGCCCAGGACGCGTTCGCGATCGAGTCGGTCAAGCGCGCGCAGGCGGCGCAGCAGAACGGCGCATTCGCCGGCGAGATCGTCCCGGTCACCGTGAGCGGCCGCAAGGGTGATGTGCAGGTCGATACCGACGAGCAGCCCGGTCGTTCCGATATCGCCAAGATCCCCACACTGAAGGCTGCCTTCCGCAAGGAGAACGGCACCATCACCGCCGCCAGCTCGTCGAGCATCTCCGACGGTGCCGCTGCCGTGGTGCTGCTTTCTGCCGATGATGCGAACAAGCGTGGCCTGCAACCGCTGGCACGCATCGTCGCCCACGCCACCCATTCGCAGGAGCCGGAGTGGTTCACCACCGCCCCGGTCGGCGCGATCCAGAAGGTGCTGGACAAGGCCGGCTGGAAGGTGGCCGACGTCGACCTGTTCGAGATCAACGAGGCATTCGCGGTGGTCGCCATGACCCCGATGAAGGAGCTCGGCATTGCGCACGACAAGCTCAACGTCAATGGTGGTGCCTGTGCTCTGGGCCATCCGATCGGTGCCAGCGGTGCTCGCCTGGTGGTAACCCTGCTGCATGCCCTGAAAACGCGCGGCCTCAAGCGCGGCGTGGCCAGCCTGTGCATCGGCGGCGGCGAGGCCACTGCCATCGCAGTGGAATGCATCGACTGAAACCGGGTTACCGCAACATTTCGTTACCCCCACATGACGGCCGGTTGAATCCCGATTTAATGCGCACTGAAGCGCTATTATAAAAATGTGGCGCAATTTCCACGAAAGCGTTATTAATACACGGCCAAATGGCATTCCACGGCATAGGAGATTCACCATGAAGTTTACGCGTACCCTTCTCGCCTCCGCGCTCGTCGCGTTGCTGGCGGCTTGCAGCAACGGCGCGCAGGATTCCGCGCAGGACGCCCAGAAGTCGGCTGACACCGCTCAGCAGGCTGCTGATACGGCACAGCAGGCTGCTGCGTCTGCAACGGCTGCCGCCCCGGCTGCTGCCCCGGCCTCCACCGCTGCTGCCCCGGAAGCTGCTCCGGCTTCCACCGCTGCTGCTCCGGCCGCTGCCGGCACCGCCCCCAGCGCTGCTGACAGCATGAAGAGCGCCGCCAGCAACGCCGCCGACGCTGCCGGCAAGGCTGCCGATGCTGCCAAGGACGCCGCCAGTGCCGCCAAGAACGCCACGGGTCACTGAACCCGTTCGGCTTCCATCAAAACCGGCCGCCATGTGCGGCCGGTTTTTTTTCGTCCCTACCCCGGCAATAGCCGACATTTTGGATCCCTGATATCCACCGCTATCATCGGTGGTTTGTTCATGCCGACAGAGCCGAACCCATGAGCCCGCCGTTATGAGTGTTATCGCCTCGCAGATCGATCCCCGTTCACCCGAGTTCCAGGCCAGCAGCGCGCAACTGCGTAGCGTGGTCGACGACCTGCAGCGCGAACTGGCACGCAGTGCCGAAGGCGGTGGTACCAAAGCGCGGGAAAAGCACATCGCCCGCGGCAAGCTGCTGCCACGCGAGCGCATCCGCGCCCTGCTCGACCCGGGCTCACCGTTTCTCGAACTTTCCGCACTGGCCGCGCATGGCATGTACGACGATGCGGCACCGGCGGCCGGCCTGATCACCGGCATCGGCCGGGTCAACGGCATCGAGATGGTGGTCGTCGCGAACGACGCCACGGTCAAGGGTGGTACTTATTTTCCGATCACGGTGAAGAAGCACCTGCGTGCACAGGAAGTGGCGCTGGAAAATCGCCTGCCCTGCGTCTATCTGGTCGATTCCGGCGGTGCCTTCCTGCCACTGCAGGACGAGGTATTTCCGGACAAGGAGCATTTCGGCCGGATTTTCTACAATCAGGCACGCATGTCGTCGTTGAATATCCCGCAGATTGCCGTGGTGATGGGTTCATGCACCGCCGGCGGTGCCTACGTGCCGGCGATGAGCGACGAGACGATCATCGTGCGTGGACAGGGCACGATCTTCCTCGGTGGCCCGCCGCTGGTGAAAGCCGCCACCGGCGAGGTGGTGGATGCCGAGACGCTCGGCGGCGCGGACGTGCATACCTCCATTTCCGGCGTGGCCGACCACTTTGCGGAGAACGACGCGCATGCGCTGTCGATAGCGCGCGACATCGTCGCCAACCTCAATCGCAGGAAGGACATGCCGCTGGCGTTGCGCGCACCGGTCGAGCCGAAATATCCGGCTGAAGAACTCTATGGCGTGATCCCGCAGGACACCCGCCGTCCGTTCGATATCCGCGAAGTGATCGCACGCATCGTCGACGGCTCCGAATTCCACGAATTCAAGGCGCGCTACGGCAAGACCCTGGTCACCGGCTTTGCGCACATCCACGGTTATCCGGTGGGCATCATCGCGAACAACGGCATCCTGTTCGCGGAGAGTGCGCTCAAGGGCGCGCACTTCATCGAGCTGTGCAACCAGCGCAATGTGCCGCTGGTGTTCCTGCAGAACATCACCGGCTTCATGGTCGGCAAGAAATACGAGCAGGCCGGTATCGCCAAGGATGGCGCGAAAATGGTCACCGCGGTGGCCTGCTCGCACGTGCCGAAGTTCACCGTGGTGATCGGGGGCAGCTTCGGCGCCGGCAACTACGCAATGTGCGGCCGCGCCTATGGCGCCCGCTTTTTGTGGATGTGGCCGAATGCGCGGATCAGCGTGATGGGTGGCGAGCAGGCAGCCTCCGTGCTGGCCACCGTCAAGCGCGATGGCATCGAGGCGGCCGACAAGACGTGGAGCGCCGAGGAGGAGGAAGCGTTCAAGGCGCCGATCCGCGAGCAGTACGAGCGCCAGGGCCACCCCTACTACGCCAGCGCACGACTGTGGGACGACGGCATCATCGACCCGGCCGACACCCGCCGCGTACTCGGGCTGGCGATCTCCGCGTCGATGAACGCGCCGATCGAGCCACAGCGCTACGGCGTGTTCCGCATGTGACGGACCGCGCGCCGCGCGGTGCGGCCGCAGGCCTGCTTACACGGCTGCGGTGGCCCGTGCCAGACCTTCGCCCCGGCGTATCCGGATACGGCCACCCCACAACAAGACAAGCGTCAGCACATAGAACAACAACTGCATGCCGGCCGGCTGCGCGTCGTAGCCAACCAGGATGTGTGCGGTTTGCCCCGCCAGCGAACCATTGCCGAGCAGCCACGAGCTGTTCCACAACTGGTTGCCCCAGGCCGGCAGCAGGTTGGCCTGGATCAGGTAGCGCGCGGCGGTGGCGGCCAGCCCCGCCGCCAGCAGCATCAGCATGGCATTGGTGGCGCTGAAGAAGTGCCGCAACGGAATACGCAGCAGCCCGGCGTAGAGCACATAGCCAACCGCGGTACCAGTCGCCACGCCGACCAGCAGGCCAAGCCACATGTGCCCCGCCCCGCCGGCACGCATGCCGTACAGGAACAGCACGATCTCCGAACCCTCGCGCAGCACGGCCAGCGCCACCACGACCAGCAGCATGCTCAGCGGGCTTGCACCGCTTTGCACCGCCTTGCCCATCGCCTCCATCTGCCGACCCAACTCGCGTCCGTGGCTGGACATCCACAGCACATGCCAGCCGATCATGCACACCGCCGCCAGCAGCACGCCGGCATTGAACAACTCCTGGCCGATGCCGCTGACTGCCTCGGCCAGCCAGTCGGCCGACAGTGCCACGAGCACCGCCCCCAGCGCGCCCAGCGCGATGCCGCCGCCGACAAACCAGCCGCGCCGGCGCACGCCGCGGGTTGCTGCCGCGACCACGCCGACGATCAGTGCCGCCTCCAGCACTTCACGGAAAACCAGCAAGGCGATCGTCCACATGCGCCTACTCCACGATCAGGACGCCCTGCGCGGTGGGCTGGTGGAAATCGCCAAAGAAGCCGTAGCACCCCGGCTTGAGCGGCCCGATGAACAGGCTCATCCGGCTGTTCGGCATGACGATCTTCTCGGCCGGAAAATCGTTGCTCTCGAACTCCTCCGGCGAAGGATCCTGATTGACCACGTCCAGCCTGACCCGGGTGTTTGCCGGGATGCGCAACTCATTGGGCAGGTAGCGGTGGTTCTTCAGCACCAGCGTGTAGCCGGGTGCATCGGCCGCGCTGGCCAGCAACGGCAGCAGTACGGCGAGAGCGAAGGGCAACAGGCGTTTCATGGGATGTTTCCGCATCAAGAAATTGACTGATAGTCATTCTCATTTCATAAGCACAAGTCAGCCCCATGCCCGGTCCTTGGCCGGCGGGTTTGGTTGGATCGTAACGGCGTGCCGTGCAGCGATTCTGGCAGCTGCACATCGCCAGGCCCCTGATCTGGATCAGGCGACCGCGTCGTGCCGGATCAGTCCTGCGGCGCCTCGCCGCGCAGGCGCACGTCGCCGGGCAGCATCTCGACGCGTTCCACGCTGGCCTCGCGCTGCGATTCGAAGAAGCGCTGTACCTGCTGGCAGACCGCCATGGTGTTCTCGCGGGCAATCGCCGAGACCAGGAACCATGGCTGGGTCCAGCCAAGCTCGGCGACGATCCTTTCCGCAACCGCCGTGCGCTCGTCCTCGGCCAGCATGTCGGCCTTGTTCAGCACCAGCCAGCGCGGACGCTCCAGCAACTCGGGGTTGAACTTGGCCAGTTCCTGCTCGATCGCACGCACCTGCCCGGCCGGATCGGTATCGTCGATCGGCGCGATATCGACCAGGTGCAGCAGCAGGCTGGTGCGCGCCACATGGCGCAGGAACTGGATGCCCAGCCCGGCGCCGTCGGCCGCGCCCTCGATCAGGCCGGGAATATCAGCGATCACGAAGCTCGAATCGGTGCCCAGGCTGACCACGCCGAGATTCGGGTGCAGTGTGGTGAACGGGTAATCCGCCACCCGCGGGGTCGCCGCGGAAACCGCACGGATGAAAGTGGACTTGCCGGCATTCGGGAAACCGAGCAGGCCGACGTCGGCCAGCAGGCGCAGCTCCAGCTTCAGTTCGCGCGCCTCGCCCGGCGTGCCCGGCGTCGCCTTGCGCGGCGCCCGGTTCACCGAACTCTTGAAGTGGATATTGCCCAGGCCACCCTTGCCGCCCTGCGCCACCAGCATGCGCTGGCCGTGGCCGGTGAGGTCGCCGATCACCTCGTCGGTATCGACATTGGTGATCATGGTGCCGACCGGGACGCGGATGGTGGTGTCCTCACCGCCCTTGCCATACATCTGGCTGCCCATGCCGTTCTCGCCACGCTGGGCCTTGAAGCTGCGCTGGTGACGGAAATCGACCAGGGTATTGAGGCCTTCGTCGGCCACCAGCCAGACCGAACCACCAAAACCGCCGTCCCCCCCGTCGGGACCACCGAACGGAATGAATTTCTCGCGGCGGAAGCTGATGCAGCCATTGCCGCCATCACCGGCCAGGACTTTTATATTGGCTTCGTCGACGAATTTCATTGGGGGGCCGGGAATAGAGAGTAGGGAATCGGGAATCGCAAGAGCGGCAATCAGGGGCATGGTACGGGACTTGCGGCAGACCCGCTTTTACCATTCCCGACGACCATCAGAGAGTCCCTCTTGGGGATTCCCTACTCCCGATTCCCGGCGGTACAAAACAAAAGCCCCGCCGAAGCGGGGCCTTCGCTATCGCGTCGCGAAAGGCTTACGCCTGCACGACGTCGACGAAACGGCGGTTCTTGTCGCCACGAACTGCAAACTTGACGGTACCGTCGACCAGCGCGAACAGCGTGTGGTCACGACCCAGACCGACGCCGGTGCCCGGATGGAACTGGGTACCGCGCTGACGCACGATGATGTTGCCGGCCTCGATGGCCTGGCCACCGTAGATCTTGACGCCGAGGTATTTCGGGTTCGAATCGCGACCGTTGCGGCTGGAACCTACGCCTTTTTTATGTGCCATGACTCAATGCTCCAGTTGCTCAGGCGTTGATGCCCGTGATCTCGATTTCGGTGAAATGCTGACGGTGACCCTGCTGGCGCTTGTAATGCTTGCGGCGGCGGAATTTGATGATGCGGATCTTGTCGGCACGGCCGTGCTTGCGAACGGTGGCGCTGACGGTGGCGCCTTCGACAACCGGCGCACCGACGGTGACCGACTCGCCGGAACCGACCAGCAACACCTGGTCGAAGCTCACGGTGGCGCCTTCTTCGGCGGTCAACAGCTCCACGCGCAGCACGTCGCCCTGCTGCACACGGTACTGCTTGCCACCGGTCTTGATGACTGCGTAACTCATGGGAATGCCCTTCTGTCGTTATTCTCTTGGGTATCGCCATGACCCTGTTCAGGCCTGGCGAACTGCGGATTATAACGACCCGCCTACGCGCTGGTCAAATACTGACCACATGAAACCCGCCACTGCGCCCGAATGGCCCGGCCGGCGTCCCCGATGGCCACCGACTACGCGGCGGCCGGCCATTTTGCCGATCGCTACGCTGAACTATCGAAACTCCTTGGTATAGTAAAAGATCCCCCCCATATCCGGCGTCCATGGACACCATTCGCATCCGCGGCGCACGCACGCACAACCTCAAGAACATCGACCTCGACCTCCCCCGCGACAAGCTGATCGTGATCACCGGCCTGTCCGGCTCCGGCAAGTCCTCGCTGGCGTTCGACACGATCTATGCCGAAGGGCAGCGCCGCTATGTCGAATCGCTGTCGGCATACGCGCGGCAATTTTTGTCGATGATGGAGAAGCCGGACGTCGACCATATCGAAGGTCTGTCGCCGGCGATCTCGATCGAGCAGAAATCCACCTCGCACAACCCGCGTTCCACCGTGGGCACGATCACCGAGGTGTACGACTACCTGCGCCTGCTGTACGCCCGCGTCGGCACGCCGCGCTGTCCTGACCACGGTATCCCGCTGGAGGCGCAGACGATCAGCCAGATGGTCGACGCCACCCTGGCGCTGGATCCGGAGAAGCGCTTCATGCTGTTGGCCCCGGTGATCCGCGAGCGCAAGGGCGAGCACGTGCAGGTGTTCGACCAGTTGCGTGCACAAGGCTTCGTGCGTGCCCGCGTCGACGGTACCGTGTTCGACCTCGATGCGGTGCCGCCACTTACGCTGCGCCAGAAACACACGATCGAAGTGGTGATCGACCGCTTCCGCCCGCGCGACGATATCAAGCAGCGTCTGGCCGAATCGTTCGAGACGGCGCTGCGGCTGGGCGACGGGCTGGTGATCGTGGTGAACATGGATGCACCGTCCGCGCCGGAACAGCTGCTGTCCTCGCGCTATTCCTGCCCGGTCTGCGACTACTCGCTGCCGGAGCTGGAACCACGGCTGTTCTCGTTCAACTCGCCGGTCGGTGCCTGCCCGTCCTGCGACGGGCTGGGCGTCACCCAGGTGTTCGATGCGGCGCGGGTGGTCGGCCATCCCGAACTGTCGCTGGCCAGTGGCGCGGTGCGTGGCTGGGATCGCCGCAACGCGCACTATTTCCAGCTGATCCTGTCGCTCGCCGCACACTACGGCTTCGACGTCGATACGCCGTGGCAGAAGCTTTCCGCGGACGTCCAGAAGGCCGTGTTGTACGGCAGTGGCAAGGACAGGATCGCGTTCCGCTACATCACCGAGCGCGGCGGCAAGGTCACCCGCGAGCATGCGTTCGAAGGCATCCTGCCGAACCTGGAACGCCGCTACAAGGAAACCGAATCGCCGGCGGTGCGCGAGGAACTCGCCAAGTACATCAGCGACCAGCCCTGCCCCGCCTGTGAAGGTCAACGCCTGAACCGCTCGGCGCGCAACGTGTTCGTCGCCGACCACGCGCTGCCCGCGCTCACCCGTCGCTCGATCGACGACACGCTGGCGTTTTTCGAGACACTGAAGCTCACCGGCTGGCGCGGCGAGATCGCGGCGAAGATCGTCAAGGAGATCCGCGAGCGGTTGACCTTCCTCAACGACGTGGGCCTCAACTACCTCACCCTGGACCGGCAGGCGGATTCGCTGTCCGGCGGCGAGGCGCAGCGCATACGGCTCGCCTCGCAGATTGGTGCCGGCCTGGTCGGCGTGATGTACGTGCTCGACGAACCTTCGATCGGCCTGCACCAGCGCGACAACGAACGCCTGCTCGGCACACTCACCCGGCTGCGCGATCTCGGCAACACGGTGATCGTGGTCGAGCACGACGAGGATGCGATCCGCATGGCCGACCACGTGCTCGATATCGGCCCCGGTGCCGGCGTACACGGCGGCGAGATCGTGGCGCAGGGTTCGGTGAAGGACATGCTTGCCTCGCCGCGCTCGGTCACTGGCCAGTTCCTCTCCGGCAAGCGCGCGATCGAAGTGCCTACGGAACGGCGCCAGCCGGTCGACGCGGCCTCATGGCTGCATCTCAAGGGCGCCAGTGGCAACAACCTGAAGAACGTCGACCTGGCGATTCCGGCCGGGCTGTTCACCTGCGTCACCGGTGTCTCCGGCTCGGGCAAGTCCACCCTGGTCAACGACACGTTGTTTCGTCTGGCGGCGACCGAGCTCAACGGCGCCGGCACCCAGCCTGCCGCGTACAAGTCGGTGGCCGGCATGGACCTGTTCGACAAGGTGGTCGACATCGACCAGTCGCCGATCGGCCGCACGCCGCGCTCCAACCCCGCCACCTACACCGGCCTGTTCACTCCGTTGCGCGAAATGTATGCGCAGGTGCCGGAGGCGCGTTCGCGCGGCTATACGCCGGGCCGCTTCAGCTTCAACGTGCGCGGCGGCCGCTGCGAGGCCTGCGAAGGCGACGGCATGATCAAGGTGGAGATGCACTTCCTGCCCGACGTGTACGTGCCCTGCGACGTGTGCCACGGCAAGCGCTACAACCGCGAGACGCTGGAAATTCATTACAAGGGCCACACGATTGCCGATGTGCTCGACATGACCGTGGAAGACGCGTTGAAGCTGTTCGAGAACGTGCCGACCATCGCGCGCAAACTCGATACCTTGCGCGCCGTGGGCCTGGACTACATCAAGCTCGGCCAGAGCGCGACCACGCTGTCCGGTGGCGAGGCGCAGCGCGTGAAACTGTCCAAGGAGCTGTCCAAGCGTGACACCGGCCGCACCCTGTACATCCTCGACGAGCCGACCACCGGCCTGCACTTCCACGACATCGAGCAGTTGCTCGACGTGCTGCACCAGCTGGTCGACCAGGGCAATACGGTGGTGGTGATCGAGCACAACCTCGACGTGATCAAGACCGCCGACTGGGTCGTCGATCTCGGCCCCGAAGGCGGCGCCGGCGGTGGCCGCATCCTGGTCGCCGGCACGCCGGAAACGGTGGCGGCGACACCCGAGTCGCACACCGGCCATTTCCTCGCGCCACATCTGAAGTCCACCAAGGCCGGCAAGGCGGCACGTGCTCCCAGTGCCGCCAAGCGGGTCAAGGCAGCCACCAAGCACATCGCTTCTGCCGACAAGTACAAGCCGATGCGCGGGAAAAAGCGTTGATGAGTCCGCGCAAGTCCACCCTGCAAACCGCGCCTGCTGATGAAGCGGTGTCACACGAAGTCATGGCCGCCGCATCGATCGTACCCACGACCGCCAGCGATGCGCCGCTGTTCGTCGCCACGCTCGGCGTGCGCTGGCGCGACCTTGACGCATTCAACCACGTCAACAATGCCAACTACCTCACCTACCTGGAAGAGGCTAGGTTGCAATGGCTGCAACACGTGCGTGACTGGTTCAACGAAACCTCGATGCCGGTACTGGCCGCCAGCACACTCAATTATCGCCAGTCGATCGCATGGCCGGCTTCGCTGCATGTCGAACTGCGCTGCGAGCGGCTGGGCAACAGCTCGATGACACTTGCCCATCGCATCGTCGACGCGGATGACAGCCGCCGCCTGTACTGCGGCGGCCACGTGGTGATGGTGTGGATGAATCCGGCCACCGGCAAGCCGGTGCCGCTCCCGCCAGCGATCCGCTTGGCGGTCACGGGGCACGAGGGCAACTGAACGCGAGCGCGACCGTGCAATCGGCATGACAGTCATCGACATACCGCGTTCGTGTGTCGTCGCTATGATGGCCACTGGCCCCCACGATGGAACGCGCCCGATGACGACATCACCTCGCACCGCCCTTGCCTTCGCCTGTGCAGCTGCCTTCGCCGGCATGTCGCCGGCACATGCAGCCGACGGCACCGCACTCACCCTGTATCGCAGCGACAGCGCCGCGCTGTATGCCAGCGCTGGCGACGGCAACGTCGATGAGGGTTATGCGGTGGTGCGCGAACAGCGTGCACTGACACTGGCGGCGGGTATCCATGACGTGGTGATCGGCGACCTCCCGATCTTTCTCGATCCCGAATCGCTCGCCCTGGGCTTTCCCGGCGGCAATGCCAAGCTCATCTCGCAGCGCCTGCTGCTAGCACAGGGACAGAACGCCGCGCTGACCGGCCTGGTCGGTCACACGGTGGATGTACTCGGCGACAGTGGCCAACCGCTGGCCAGCGGTACCCTGCTGCGTGCCAGCGACGGCCTGCTGGTGCGCGACCATGACGGCAACACTTCACTGGTGCGCCAGTTTGCCGCCGTGCGCACCGCGGGTGGCGACTTCCCCACCGGCTCCAGCCTCAGCCTGCGGGTGGATGCAGCGCACGCCGGTCCAACTCCTGCCGTGCTCAGCTACCCCACCTCTGGCCTCGGCTGGCGCGCTGCCTACGTGGCGACGCTGCAACCGGGCACGGCCTGCCGCATGCAGTTCGAATCGCGTGCCAGCATCGCCAATCGCAGCGGTCGCGACTGGCGCGATACGCAACTCACCCTGATTGCCGGCGAACCGAACATGGCCAAGGCCTCGGCACCGCGGCCGATGATGGCGATGGCGCGCGGCTTCAGCGCCAAGGCCGACAGCGCCATGCCGCAGCAAGACAGTATCGGCGACTACCGCAGTTACACCTTGCCGGCGACGGTCGACCTGCCTGATGGCAGCGTCAGCCAGGTACCGCTGTACGCCACCCGCACGCTGGATTGCGAGCGCACCGCACTGTACGAAAACGGCAACAGCTTCCAGCCACAGCGGCCGATACTGGAGCGGGATTTCAACCCGGGTGGCAGCAACACCATCGTCAGCACCCTGAAGCTGCAGGCGTTCGACAGCCTGCCGGCCGGCTACCTGCGCGTACTCACCGCCGATCGCAATGGCACCCCGCAATTCATCGGCGAAGGCCGCATCAATGACACGCCGAAAGGCAGTGACGCCACGATCACGCTGGGCACCGCGTTCGATCTGCGCGCCGAGCGCACGCGGACCAGTTTCAGCGTGGACAAGGCCGGCCGCACCCTGGACGAAGCCTTCCACATCAACCTCAGCAATGCGGGCAACAGCCCCCGCACGGTGACCGTGCGCGAACACCCGAGCCGCTGGCGACAGTGGACACTGACATCGTCCAGCAGCAAACCCAGCCAGCAGGCAGCAGACATGCTGGAGTTCCGCGTCGAGGTACCCGCCAACGGCAAGGCCACGCTGGACTATGCCGTGCGCTACAGCTGGATCGCTGACGACCAGCCGCAATAACCACACCCGGAGTGCACCATGCTCAACCTGATCAATCACTACAGCATCCGCGAAATCCAGCTGGCCCGGCCGCCGGTCAACGCGTTGAATCTGGATCTGCTGCGCGCCCTGCGTAGCGCCGTCGACGACAGCGTGCGCGATGGTGTGCGCGGCATCGTGCTGTCCGGTGCGCAGGGTCTGTTCTCCGCCGGTGTCGACGTGCCGGCCCTGCTCGGCCGCGACCGTGCCGGTGTGCGCGAATACTGGCGCGAGTTCTTCGCCGTATGCGCCACCCTGGCGCGTGCACCGATTCCGCTGGTCGCTGCGATCACCGGCCACAGCCCGGCCGGTGGCGCGGTGCTGGCGTTGTTCTGCGATTACCGGGTGATGGCGGAAGGCGCGTACCGGATCGGCCTGAACGAGGTACAGGTTGGCCTGATCGTGCCCGAGGCGATCCAGCTGGCACTACGCCGGGTGGTCGGCCCCTATCGTGCCGAACGGCTGCTGGTGTCCGGTTCGATGATCGACTCGGCCGAGGCACTGGCCTGCGGTTTTGTCGACGAACTCACTGGTATCGACCAGGTCACCACGCGCGCGCTGCACTGGCTGGGTGAACTGCTGGCGCTGCCATCCCACGCGATGCTTGCCACCCGCAAGCTCGCGCGCGCCGATCTCGCAGCCGCCTACGCCGACCCCGATGCACTGCCCCTGGACGATTTCGTCGAAGCGTTCTTCCACCCGCAGACACAGGCCGTGCTGCAGCAACTGGTAGCGCGGTTGAAAGAGAAGAAGTGAACGTGCCGCATGAGTGCGCTGGCGAGCTCCTGCAAGGGCAGCTTCGTAGGGCGGGCACTGCCCGCCGGCTTTCCGATATGCCGCCATGCGCTTCGCAAGTGCGGCGGGCAGTGCCCGCCCTACGCCGTCCCGGCGGGAGATCGCAACCCAGTTGCTGCCATGGCGGACGAATCAGCCTTTCGCCACCGGTTGCGATGGGTCACTGACCCAGCCGCTCCACGACGGCGCGTACAGTCGCGAGCCATGCAGCCCGGCATGCTCCATCGCCAGCAGGTTGTGACAGGCGGTGACACCGGAACCGCACATGTGGACCACCTGCGCCGGTGCGGTCGCCCCCAGCACCGCGACGAACTCGTCGCGCAATTGCGCGGCCGGCTTGAAGCAACCGTCGTTGCCCAGGTTGTCGGCGAACGGCCGGCTCAATGCACCAGGCACGTGCCCGCCAACCCGATCCAGCGGCTCGACATCGCCGCGATAGCGCGGTGTGGCGCGCGCATCCAGCAACCGACCGGCCAAGCCATCCAGCAGCCCCACGTGATCAACCAACACCTGACTCACGTCGTAGCGCAGGGATACCTGGGTTGGTAGTCGCGTGACCGCTGCTCCGACCTCCGCGGGCAAGCCCGACGCCAGCCACGCGGCATAGCCGCCATCGAGCACGGCGACCTGGCGCACACCGACCAGTCGCAGCAACCACCACAGCCGCGCTGCCGCCAATGCTCCACCCGCCGCGTCATAACAGACCACCTGCAGGCCAGGCTGCCAGCCCCAGCGCGACAACAGCGCACTGAAGGCCGGCTCCAGCGGCAACGGATGCCGTCCCAGTCCTTCGGCCTGACGCGACAGATCCGACAGGTCGTGATCGAGACTGGCATACACCGCACCGGGAACATGGCCGTCCCGGTAGTCGCGCGCGCCCTTGTCCGGATCGGCCAGGTCGAAGCGGCAATCGATGACCAGTACTTCTTGCGGCGACAACGCGGCCAGTTCCGCCGCGGTGATCAAGGTGGTCTTCAGGCTCATATCCGGCCCATCCTCTGCAGCAGGTTGAACAGCATCGCGGCGGTGGCGCCCCAGATGCGGTGACCACCGTGGATGAACTCGACCATCGGCCGCTGGCGGCCGCGGAATTCCATCGTATAGCGGCGCAGGTTCGCCGGCTCCAGCAGGAACGCCAGCGGTACTTCGAACACCTCGGCCACCTCATCCGGTGCCGGATACAGCTGCGCCTCGGCGGCAATCCGCGCCACCACCGGCGTGATGCAATAGCCGCTGATCGTTTCGAAGCAGTCCAGATAGCCCAGCGGTGTCACCAGCGCGCGATCCAGACCGATCTCTTCCTCGCTCTCGCGCAAGGCCGTCGTCAGCGCATCGCCGTCATCGGCGGGATCACTGCGACCACCCGGAAACGCCACCTGTCCGGCATGCGACTGCAGTTGGTCGGTACGCACCGTGAGCACCAGCCGCGGCTGCACGCCCTCGCGAAAACCGACCAGCACGGCGGCCGGCTCGCGCTGCGTGTTGCCGAGCAGTTCGGTCATGTCTGCGTGGTTCCAGCCCGGTGCCGTCGGCGGGGCCGACAGCGGCAGCAGCGCCTTGACCAACGCGTCCATCATGGTATTTCGCGCGCTGGCAGGATCACCTGCATGACGTAGCGCCGCTCGGTGTCGCTCATCACGCGCCAGCGACCGATTTCCTCGCCGGTGCGCTGGCAGCCGACGCAATAGCCACGCTCATCCAGCCGGCAAATGCCGATGCAGGGGGTCAACGGAGGGATTTCGACAGGGCTCGGATCGTTCGGCATGCCCTGTCATGTTACCACCGGCCCGCTCAAGGCTTGGCCGGATCAGCCTTGATCTCGAGCAACTGGATCTCGAACACCAGCGCTTCGTTCGGCCCGATCCGCGGCAACGCACCTTCCTCGCCGTAGGCCAGTTGCGGCGGAATCACCACCTTCCAGCGATCGCCCACGTGCATGCGCGGAATCACGTCCTGCCAGCCGCGGATGACCCCGTTGACCGGGAAACTCACCGGGGCTCCATGCGCCCAGGTGCTGTCGAATTCGGTACCGTCGGTCAGCATGCCGCGGTAATTCACCGTGACCGTGCTGGTCACGGTCGGGCTGACCGTGCCGTTGCCCTTGCTCAGCACCGCGTACTGGATGCCCGAAGGCAGTTGCACCACGCCCGGCTGCTGCCGGTTGTGCGCCATGAAGTCGGCGCTCTTGCGCGCGTTGGTCTCGGCGATGTGCTTGAATTCGGTCAGTGCATTGGCGTGCATCTGGTGTTCGAGGCTGCGCAGCTGTTGATGCATGTCCTGCATCGATACCGTGGGCTGTTTCTTGGCATACGCATCCTGGATCGCCCGCATCAACACCGGTATATCCACATCCGGCCGGCCATCGGCGAACTGGCTGCCGATCTGGTAGCCGATCGCGTACGACAGCTTGCTCTTGTCCAGCTTCACGGGCGCGTCGGCGGCTGCGCGATTCTGCGCATGCGCCACACCGCCCAGCAGCAACATGCCGAACAGTACGCAACGCAGATGTGTCATGCCTATCTCCATCGAGTCCTACTCTATCGCGACTGTCGATCCAGACGGTCCATCCTAAGCGGTTCGCCGGATTCCTGCAGCGGTGGCCGCACGTGGCTTGAGAAACCCGCTGGCGACAAAGGTTCCCGCTGCTACCATCGCGTCCTTGCATCCATCGGGAGCCGTTCATGGCCTATCGCAACCTGGAAACCAGCAACCGCGGCGCGGTGCGCACGATCACCGTCAACCGCCCCGACAAGCTCAATGCGCTGAACCGTGACACGCTCAACGAGCTGACCCTCGCCTTCGCCCAGGCCGCGCAGGACGATGCCGTGCGTGTGGTGGTGCTGGCCGGAGCCGGCGAGAAGGCGTTCGTCGCCGGTGCCGACATTGCCGAGATGAACGGCTACACACCGGTGCAGGCGCAGGCCTTCTCGCGCACCGGCCAGCGCCTGATGAGTTCGATCGAACGCCTCGGCAAACCGGTAATCGCGCGCATCCAGGGCTTCGCCCTCGGCGGCGGCATGGAACTGGCGATGGCCTGCCACCTGCGCGTGGCCAGCGAAAAAGCGAAATTCGGCCAGCCCGAGATCAACCTCGGCCTGATCCCCGGCTTCGGCGGCACCCAGCGCCTGCTGCGTCTGGCCGGACGCGGTGCCACGCTGGAGCTGTGCCTGACCGGCGCACCGATCCATGCGCAGCGCGCGTACGAACTGGGCATCGTCACCCGCGTGGTCGCAGTGGAAGCGCTGGATGAAGCAGTGAACGCGCTGGCCGACCAGCTCGCCGCCGCTGCACCGCTGGCCGCTGCCGGTATCCTCGACGCCGTGCTGCAGGGCGGCGAGGCCAGTATCGATCAGGGGCTGGAGTTCGAGACGCAGGGTTTCGCGCTGGCGTTCTCCACCGAGGACATGCGCGAGGGCACCAGTGCGTTCCTGGAAAAGCGCAAGGCCACGTTCAAGGGACGCTGACTATCGGTGCAGGCAGATTGAAAACGGCCTCGATCCGGTAGCCATCCGGATCAACCACAAAAGCCGCATAGTAATTCGGCCCGTAGTCTGGCCGCAGGCCCGGCGCTCCGTTGTCCTGGCCACTATGATGCAGCGCGGCCCGGTGAAAGCGCCCGACCGAGTCGCGATCCGGAGCGGCAAAAGCCAGATGAAAACCCGAGCCCGGGACAATCACCTCGTTGCCGCGGAGTTTGATGGCAAGTTTGTCGCCACCACCCGGCTCGCCGTACCCGATGGCGGTGTCATCGGCCCATGCACGCACATAGCCAAGCGCATCCAGCACCGCATCGTAAAACGCGGCCGAGCGCTGGAGATCAGCCACACCGAGAGAGATGTGATGCAGCATGTGCCGGCGAGGCAAGCCGCTCATCACTGATGACTGCCGCGGTACTTCTTCTCGCCCGCGGTGATGCGCAGATCCAGCCGATTCTCCGGCGGCGCCAGTGGACAGGTGGCGAACGGGGTGAACGCGCAAGGCGGATTGTAGGCCTCGTTGAAGTCGAGAATCACCTTGCCGTCCTTCGGCAGCGCGGCGTACAGGAAGCGCGCGGCGCCGTAGGTCTCCTTGCCGGAAGTGCGATCGGCAATCACGAAGAACAGTTCGCCACCTGGCTCTTCCTGATAGGGCAGCAGTTCATAGGTGTGGCCGTCGTGCTGGAACACCGCCTTGCCCGGCACGTCGACCTTGTCGATCGTGCCGATCACCGAGCCGATCTCCAGTGTGTGCGATGGATTGAACGGCACCCAAGTCGCCACGATGTGCCAGGACGGATCGACCGGGAAGTAATCGATGCCGAGGAAGTTTTTGCGTGTAGCCGCATCGCTGTCCTTGACTCGCAGTGCCTTGCGACCATCGCGATCGATCACGTAGAAGTTCGCCGCACCGAAACTCACCAGGGTCGGTGACGCGTCACCGGTGACGTGCGCATCGTCGATCAGCGCAGCTTCGGTCACGGGCTTGCCGTCGATCGTGGCCGTGCTGTTCGCGGCCAGGACGATGCGCAGGGAGCCATCCTTCGCCAGCTTGACCGTGCCCAGCTGTGCCGGCCCGGCCTGCAGCACGATGTCGTTGTCGGCGGCGCTGCCGATCCGGTTGTCGCCCTCCTTCAACCACTCCAGACCGATCAGGCTCAACCAGCCGTCCGGCGCGGTGAGCTGTTCCAACCGGCCACTGCGCCATTGCTGGATCTGCTGTTCGTAGCTTGCCACAGGGGCGGCTGGTGTTTCGGCGTGCACGGCAACAACTCCGGAAAACAGGGCGAATACAAAAAGTGCATGACGCCACATGGAAAGGGATCTACGCAGGACAGGAGTCCCGAGTATGGCCGTCCGTTTGCACGCAGGGCAAGCCGCGTCGTCAGCGGCCGCGCATGAACAGCTTGTCGAGTTCGGCCAGGCTCAACTGAACCCAAGTGGGTCGGCCATGGTTGCATTGTCCGGAGCGTTCGGTCGCCTCCATCTCGCGCAACAACGCATTCATTTCGGGGATGGTCAGTCGTCGTCCTGCACGCACCGAGCCGTGGCAGGCCATGGTCGACAGCAGTTCGTTCTCCAACTCCTGCAGGCGCCGCGAACTGCCATGCTGGGCCAGTTCGGACAGCACGTCGCGACTGAGTTGTCCGACATCCGCGCCTTCCAGCAAAGCGGGAATGCGCCGCACCACGATGGCTGACGGCCCGCTGCGCGACAGCTCCAGACCCCATTCGGCCAGCGCTTCGGCATGTTCCTCGGCGGCGGCCGCTTCTTTCGCACTGACCGCGATGCCGAGCGGCACCAGCAGCATCTGCGAACGCAGGTTGCTGCAGGCACGACCGGATTTCAGCTTTTCGTAGGTGATGCGCTCGTGCGCCGCGTGCATGTCCACCAGCACCAGGCCGTGCGCATTCTCGGCCAGCACGAAGATGTTCTTCAGCTGGGCGATCGCGAAACCGAGTGGCGGTGTTTCGCCCTCTTCCGTCGCCGGCATCGGCACGTTCGCAGCCGAAGACCCAGGGGATTCACCGAGCAGCGCAGCATATCCGGCCAGTGGCGCATCGCGCACGCCCAGGCTCAACCGGCTCTGGCTGAACTGGCCTGACCATGCGGATGCGCCGGATGGCGAGGTTGTCGGCGCCGCGTACGATGCGTGCGCGAGCGGCATCGGCCCGGTCGCTGGCAACGCATTCAGTCCCGCGCGTGTCTGCGCCAGCGCCTCATGCAGGGTGCGGAACAGGAAGTCGTGCACCAGCCGCTGCTCGCGGAAACGCACCTCGTGCTTGGCCGGGTGCACGTTCACGTCGACACCGGCCGGGTCGAGCTCCAGATACAGCACGAACGCGGCATGGCGCCCGTGAAACAGCACGTCCGCATACGCCTGACGTACGGCATGAGCGACGATGCGATCGCGCACCAGCCGGCCATTGACGTAGAAATACTGCGAATCGGCCTGCGCGCGCGACGCCGTGGGCAAGCCCACCCAGCCGGACAGATGCAGGCCGGCCATGGCGTGATCGATACGCAGGCTCTGCGCCGGAAACTCCTCACCGAGCACCTCGGCCACGCGCTGCAACGCGGCGTGTTCGTCGCGGGCGGCCTTCCACACGCGCACCGGCTTGCCGTTGTGGCTGAGCCGGAACTCCACCGACCCGCGCGCCAGCGCCAGCGATTTCAGCAGGTCGTCGATATGCGCGAACTCGGTGCGCTCGGCGCGCAGGAATTTCCGGCGTGCCGGCACGTTGTAGAACAGGTCGCGCACTTCCACGCTGGTGCCCTGCGGATGCTGCGCCGGGCGCGCTGCCTGCAGCCTGCCGCTGTCGACCTCGATGCGGAACGCGCCTTCCTCTCCGCGCACGCGGGAAGTCAGCGCAAAACGCGATACCGATGACACCGAGGCCAATGCTTCGCCGCGGAATCCCATGCTGGCGACATGTTCGAGATCGTCGAAGCTGCCGATCTTGCTGGTCGCATGCGAGGCCACCGCCAGCGGCAATTCGTCGACATGGATGCCGCCGCCATCGTCGCGCACACGGATCAGCCGCGCACCACCGGCCTCGATATCGACTTCGATGCGGCTGGCACCAGCGTCGAGGCTGTTCTCGACCAGTTCCTTGACCACCGAGGAGGGACGCTCGATGACTTCGCCGGCGGCAATCTGGTTGATGAGTTCTGGGGGCAGTACGCGGATCACGGTCATCCGCCAACTTTAGCAGCGAACGCCGATGGCGCTGCTGCCGGAAGACCGCAGGCGAACGCAATCAGCCGGTGGGGATGGTCAGCACGGTGCCGGCATGCACGGTATCGGTATTCAGCTGGTTGGCATTCTTCAGCGCCCCCACACTGATGCCGTACTGCCGCGCGATGCTGCGCAGGCTTTCGCCACGGCCGACCCGATGCAGGTCACGCACGCCGGCATCCGCTGGCGACGTATTGGCGGCCAGCGTGACATCAGCCGGCTTCGCCGCTGCGCCGCCGTCCGACTTGCCCGACGCCAGCTGGATGCCATTGCGGCGCGCCGCCTGCGCGGCGAACCAGGTACCCGGCGGTGGCGTGGATTCGAAATAATTCTTCACGCCGCTCATCACCGCTTCGGCGAGCTGTTTCTGATGCGCCGGATCGCGCAGCTTGCGCTCCTCGTCCGGATTGCTGATGAACGCGGTCTCGACCAGGATCGACGGCACGTCCGGCGAACGCAGCACCACGAAGTTCGCGCGCTCGACGTAGCCGCGATGGGTCGGGCCGAGCTGGGCGAGTGCCTTGAGCACATTGCCGGCGACCACGTCGCTGGCCTGCATGGCCCAACCCTGTTGCAGGTCCAGCAGTACCTTGGCCAGGCCATCGTCCTTGTCGTCCAGCGTGGTGCCGCCGATCAGGTCCGCGCGGTTTTCACGGTCGGCCAGCCAGCGCGCCGCCTCGTTGGTCTTGCCGCGCGGGGACAACACCCAGACCGACGAGCCCTTCGCGTCATCGCTGGTGAAGGAATCTGCATGGATCGCCACGAACAGGTCGGCATTGTTCTCGCGGGCAATCTCGTAGCGCCGCTTGAGCTCGATGAAATAATCGCCGTCGCGTGTCAGCACGGCTTTCATGCCGGGCTGGCGATTGATCTCCGCCGCCAGATCACGGGCCACGGCCAGCGTCACATTCTTTTCCAGGGTGCCACCGGGCCCGTGTGCGCCCTGATCCTTGCCGCCGTGGCCGGCATCGATCGCCACGACCACCTGGCGCTGGCCGTTGAGCAGGGCCGCCGCCTGTTCGGTGGCTGCGCGGCTGCTGTGCGAGGAACTGCCGCGCCGCGGGGGCTGAACCATCGCCACCGGACTGGCCGGGACGGGCTGCACGGCGACGGCTGTTGCCGGCTGCGCTGATGCATCGGGCTTGACGCTTGCCACGAACTTGCCGGTATTGCCGTCGCCCGGGTAGAGATCGAGCACCAGCCGGTAATCCGCACCCACGCCGTCGACCGGCTTAAGCACGAAGCTCTTCATGCGGCTGCCCGGAACAATCTTCGCCGTCAGCTGCAGCCGGTTACCGACACGGCTGTGACTCAGACCTCGCAGCAACCCCTGGGCGGCCGGGTCGGAAAAACCGGGGGTCGCCTGGCTGCCGGGCAGGTCCACCACGATCTGGCCGTCATTCTGGCTGATCGTGTACTGCAGCGGACCGCTGGCATCGAGCACCAGGCGGGTGTACTCCGGACCGGCCCATACGCGTGCACGCTGCATGTCGGCGGCCTGCGCCGCACACAGCGGGATCGCCGCCAGCGATGCGGCGACGACAAACCTACCCAGGCTGTTCAGGTAACCCCTCATGCGCCGCATTGAAGCGCAGTCATCTGGCGAATGCAAGGTCATTTTTCCTTCAATATCCATAGCCTGCGCATCATTCGTCAGGTCGTATCAAGTTATCGACCGCAAGTCACGCATTCCGAACAGATCGTGGCCCGAACCGCCGATCGGCAATTTCTCAAGGAGGAATCGGCACTTAGCCCCGGTCAGGACAGCCGCGAAAGCAGTTGCCTGCCACGCGCGCTGAAAGCGCGCAGCAAGGCGTGGCGACCGTGCCCGGCGTAATCCAGACGCAGTTCCAGATCCGCTGCCGGCAGCGCACCCGCGCCCCGTTCGGGCCACTCCACCAGTACCACGGCGGCCGGATCCGCCAGCGCATCCAGCCCCAGCCATTCCAGCTCGCCGGGATCGGCAATCCGGTACAGATCCAGATGCCAGGCGGGCTGTTCCCCGGCCAGGTAACCCTCGACCAGGCTGTAGGTAGGACTCTTGATGCGCTCGCCTACGCCCAGCGCAGTCAGCAGGGCCCGCGCGAAGCTGGTCTTGCCGGCGCCCAGTGGACCATGCAGATACAGCACAAGACCCTCGTCCAGTACCCTCGCCATTCGGGTAGCCAGGGCGGCCGTGGCTGCCTCGTCGGGCAACGGCCACTGCCGTTCGATGTCAAAGCGGTCACTCATACCCATGGATCTGGCTCGATATCCCGTTGCCCAGCGCGCGCAATGGTGCCAGCAGATCACTGGCCAGCAAGCCGCGCTCGCCGTGCTGCGCGGCCAGATCACCGGCGCGCGCGTGCAAACCCACACCGAGACACGCGGCCTGCCACGCCGTGCAGCCTTGTGCCAGCAGTGCCGCGATGACGCCGGTAAGCAGATCACCCATGCCACCGGAAGCCATGCCGGGGTTACCCCACGGACAGACGTCCAGACGTCCATCCGGATCGGCGATCAGGCTGCCGGAACCCTTCAGCACCACCGTAGCCGCATAGCAGCGCGCCAGTTCGCGCACGGCAGCAAAACGATCTCGCTCGATATCCGCGATGGATACGCTCAGCAGGCGAGCCGCCTCGCCGGGATGCGGAGTCAGCACGGTCGGCACGGTGAACGTGCACGGCTTGTGCGCCAGCAGGTTCAGACCGTCGGCATCGAGCACCATCGGCTTGTCTGCGTCCAGTGCGGCCTGCCACAGCGCATGCGCCCAATCGCCCTGCCCCAGTCCCGGCCCGAGAGCCAGTACGCTGGCGCGCTTGAGCAGCGGAGCCAGCGCTGCTGGCTCGTCGACCGCATGGGCCATCAGTTCCGGGCGGGCGGCATTCAGCGCCGACACGTGATCGGCGCGGGTGGCCACGCTGACCAGCCCCGCACCGGCGCGCAAGGCGGACTCACCGGCCAGGCGTGCGGCGCCTGCCATGCCGTAGCCGCCGCCGATCACCAGTACGTGGCCGTTGTCGCCCTTGTTGGCGTAGCGGGCACGCGGCGGCATCGCATCGGCGATCAGCAGTTGTGCATCGGGATGCACATGCGCACAGGCCCCCTCGGGCACACCCAAACTGGCCAGCTCCAGTTCGCCCACCTGATCGGCCGCGCGCCCGGTATGCAGTCCACGCTTGCCGGCGATAAACGTCACGGTGACATCCGCACGGATCACGGCACCGGGACAATAGCCGTTGTCCGCATCCAAACCGGTAGGTACATCCAGCGCCAGCAGCGGTTTGCCAGTGGCATGCATGGCGTCGATCAAGCGCGCGGCCGATGGTTCGGGTGCCCGATTGAGGCCAATGCCATACAGCGCATCAACCAGCACATCCGTCACCGGCAGCCTGCATTCCGCATCCCACAGGCGCAGTCGACCGCCGGCTGCCCACTCGCTTCGTGCCAGCGCCGCGTCGCCGTGCGATGTCGCGCCCAGCACCACCATCTCGACCTGCAAGCCGGCCTCGCGCGCCAGCACGCCAAGCAGGAATCCGTCGCCCCCGTTGTTGCCGGGACCACAGCAGATGCATACATGGCGGGCCTGTGGCCAGTGCCGGCGCAGGCTGCGCAAGGCCGCGCTGGCGGCACGACGCATCAGGTCATGACCGGAGATGCCCAGTGCCGCCAGTGCCGCGCGCTCGATCTCGCGTACCTGTTCAACGGTGTAGAGCGCACGACTGTGCAGATGGGTTGGCATGCGTGAATTATAGGCACGGCCCACGCCTACAATAGGCGGATGTCCATCGCTGATGTCCGCACCGCTCCCGATTACGCCGCACTGGCCCATGACATCAAGCGCTGGGCCATCGAACTCGGCTTTGCCGAGGCCGGTATCAGCGGCACCGAACTGGGCGACGACGAAGAGCACCTGCAACGCTGGCTCGACCAGGGCCATCACGGCGAGATGGAATACATGGCCCGCCACGGCACCCGGCGCAGCCGTCCGGCCGAGCTGGAGCCAGGTACGCAGCGGGTGATTTCGGTGCGCATGGATTACATCCCGCCAGGCACCGCGAATGCCTGGAGCGTGCTCGAAGATGGCGAGGCCGGTTACGTGTCGCGCTATGCGCTGGGCCGCGATTACCACAAGCTGATGCGCAACCGGTTGCAGAAGCTGGCCGAGCGCATCCACAGCGTGGTCGGCGACTTTGGCTATCGCGCCTATGTGGATTCCGCCCCGGTGCTGGAGAAGGCGCTGGCGCGCAACGCCGGTCTGGGCTGGATCGGCAAGCACACCGTGTTGATCAACCGCCGCGCCGGCTCGTACTTCTTCCTCGGGGAACTATTCACCGACCTGCCGCTGCCGATCGACACACCGGCCAGCGCACACTGCGGCAGTTGCACCCGCTGCATCGAGATCTGCCCGACCCAGGCGATTCTCGGGCCGTACCGGCTGGACGCGCAGCGCTGCATCTCCTACCTCACGATCGAGCTCAAGGGCAGCATTCCGGAGGACCTGCGCGCGCCGATGGGCAACCGCATCTTCGGCTGTGACGACTGCCAGCTGGTGTGTCCGTGGAACAAGTTCGCGCAGGACACCACCGAGCCCGATTTCGCCCCTCGCCACAGTCTCGACGGCGCGAAACTGGTCGAACTGTTCGCATGGAGCGAGGAGGAATTCCTCAAGCGTACCGAGGGCATGGCGATCCGCCGTACCGGTTACGAGGGCTGGCTGCGCAATATCGCGGTGGCACTGGGCAACGCACCCTCATCAGCAGCGGTAACTGCCGCGCTGCAAGCTCGGGGCGGACATGCTTCCGCTGTCGTACGCGAGCACGTGCAGTGGGCGCTGGCCAGACAAGCTTGCTGAAACACCGACGCTGTATCAGGCGGCCGCGGTCGCCATCTGCTTCGGAATCGAGCGATTGGTGTGCGAGATGCGATTGTCGGCATCCGCGTAGACCAGGGTCGGCTGGAACTGCTCCAGCTCGGCCTCCGACAGCCACGTAAAAGCGGCGATGATGATCAGATCACCCGGCTTCGCGCGATGCGCGGCACTGCCGTTCACCGAGATGATGCCGGAACCTTCCTCGGCACGCAGTGCATAGGTGACGAAACGCTTGCCGTTGTTGATGTTCCAGGCGTGAATCTGTTCGTACTCGCGGATGCCCGAGGCATCCAGCAGCAGGCCGTCGATCGCGATCGAGCCCTCGTAGTGCAGCTCGGCGTGGGTCACCGTCGCGCGGTGGATCTTGGCCTTGAGCATGTTCAGGTGCATGACGTTCGTTCCGGCAGGAATGCTGCGAAGCTGGGTATTATCGAACCGTTGACGCTGCATCGCAACATCAATGCAGCCACCCACCATGTATGGGCCGCTCAGTCGAACAGCAAGTTGTCGATCAGGCGGGTCGTGCCCAGGCGTGCGGCGATCAGGGCGATCAGGCCATCCTGCTGGCCTTCGGCGGGCTCGGCCAGGTCCTCGGCACGGCGGATCACCGCATAATCGGGCACGAATCCGGCACGTGTCAGGCGTGCCGTGGCGACCTGTTCCAGCGCACGCCAGGCATGGCCGTTGCCGAGCAATTCACGCATTTTCAGCAGAGTGTCGTGGATCAACGGGGCGCGCGCGCGCTCTTCGGCGGACAGGTACTGGTTGCGTGAGCTGAGCGCCAGGCCATCGTCGGCACGCAAGGTCGGTGCAGCCATCACCATCACCGGCAACGACAGGTCGCGCACCATCCGCTCGATCACTTTCAGTTGCTGGAAATCCTTCTGGCCGAAAACCGCAAGATCCGGCTGCACCAGGTTGAACAGCTTGCACACCACGGTGGCGACGCCATCGAAATGACCGGGTCGATGCGCCCCTTCCAGCACCTCGGTGATCTGCGGCACGCGCAGGCTGACACTGTGCTCCGCACCAAACGGATAAATTGTGGCCACTTCGGGCGCAAACAGCAGGTCGCAATCCTCATCAGCCAGTGCGGTCTGATCCTGCAACAGCGTGCGCGGATAGCGCTCGAAATCCTCGTTCGGACCGAACTGGGTGGGATTGACGAACACGCTGGCCACCACCCGGTCGGTGCGCGCCCGCGCCAGCTTGATCAGCGACTGGTGACCCGCATGCAGGTTGCCCATGGTCGGCACGAAGCCCACCGTCTGGCCCTTGGTGCGCCAGCCGCGGATCGCGGCGCGCAGGGCGGGTGCATCCTGGACGGTCTGCATGGTGCGTTGACTCGCTGATCAGTTGAAACAATGCTCGGGCGCCGGGAAGGCGCCGCTACGCACGTCCGCGGCATACGCCGCGATGGCTGCGCCGACAGAATCGCGCCCCGCCAGGAAATCCTTGCTGAATTTCGGCCGTTTGCCCGGGGTGATGCCGAGCATGTCATGGATCACCAGCACCTGCCCGTCGCAATGCGGACCGGCGCCGATGCCGATGACCGGAATCTTCATCGCGGCGGTCACCCGCTCGCCCAGCGTGGTCGGCACGCCTTCGAGCACCAGCAGATCCGCGCCGGCCGCCTGCACCGCCAGCGCCTCGGCCAGTACATGATCAGCGGCCGCCTGCTCGCGTCCCTGGATACGGAAACCGCCGAACTTGTGCACCGATTGCGGCGTCAGCCCGAGATGCGCACAGACCGGGATCGCCCGCGCGGTCAAGCCGGCAATCGCCTCGAGGATATGCGGCGCCGCGCCTTCGATCTTCACCATCGCTGCACCCGCTTCGCCGACCAGCCGGGCACCGGCCTCCAGCGCGTACGCGACATCGCGATCGGCCATGAACGGCATGTCCGCGACCAGCAAGGTGGACGACAGCCCACGGGCCACCGCGGCGGTGTGATAGACCATGTGGTCGAGCGTCACCGGCAGTGTGCTGGCATGACCCTGCACCACCATGCCGAGCGAATCACCGACCAGCGCGATGTCGATGCCGGCCGCCTCCAGCTGCCAGGCGAAACTGGCGTCATAGGCGGTGAGCATGACGATGCGCCGCCCCTGCGCCTTCATCGCGTGCAGACCCGGCACGGTCACCGGCTTGCGTTCGGGGGTACTGGCGTTTTGCACGTACACGGCGATTCCTGGGGAGAGTGGCGGACGCCGATTATCCGGCGCGCCGCGAGCAAGGCTCAAGGCAATCTTTCACAACCGGCCAGATCGAGCCGTGCCAGCAATTCCGCCACTGCAGCCTGTCCGGGCAGTTGCAGTGTCGGCGCAAGATCGTTCAGGGGCAGCAGCACGAAGGCGCGCTCAGCCATGCGCGGGTGCGGCAGGGTCAATCGCGCATCATGAAGCTGCACGCCATCGATATGCAGCAGATCCAGATCCAGCGTGCGCGGGCCGTTGCGCTCGGCGCGCACCCGACCGGCACGACGCTCGATGTCCAACAAGCCGTCGAGCAGCGCGTGCGGCGACAGCGCGGTATCCAGCTGCACCACCGCATTGACGAACGGCGGCTGTTCCAGCACGCCCCACGGTGGCGTGCGATACAGCGGCGAACGCTGCAGCAAACGGGTATCCGGCAGGTTCGCCAGCGCGTCCATCGCATCGAGCACCTGTTGCTGCGGATCGCCGAGATTGCTGCCCAGCGCGATATAGGCCAGCGTCACACGGAGCCCGATTTGTCGCCACCCGGTCGGCGCCGGCGCCGACGTGGCCGTGGCGCCTTGCTCGCCACCGGTACGGGAACATGGTCACTTGTGCTGCCACCGCCGACCGGCAGCGCCGCCGAAAGCACATCCGGCGGCAACTGCTGCGCATGTGCCCACCACAGGCCCAGCTCGTGCATCGCGGGCGATTCGGCCGCGCGCAGCAGCAGGAAATCGAATGCGGCGCGAAAGCGCGGGTGGGTCATCAGGCGAAACACGCGCTTGCGTTGCACCTGCTCGAAGCGTGGCTGCAGCGACCAGATCTCCTCCATGGTGAAGGTGAACCGGCGCGGGATCGCCACCCGCTGGCATTGCTCGCCGACCACCTGGGCGGCCGCGCGGGCCCATGCCTCGGTGCCATCCTGGCCGCGCGCGATCCAGTGATGCGCCACGTCGCGCACTTCACCCCACAGCAGTACGGCAAACAGGAACGCCGGAGTGACCGACTTGCCTTCGACCACCCGGGCATCGGTATTGGCCAACCCCTGCTCGACCAGCGAGCGCAGCGCCTCGTCGCCACGCTTGAGCGCCCGCGCGGTCGCCGGGAACAGGAACTTCAACAGACCGCACTGTTCCAGCATGCGGAAACTCTTCAACCCATTTCCGCTGAGGAACATCTTCAGCGATTCATCGAACAGCCGAGCCGGCGCGGCATCGGCCAGCAAGGGTCCGATGCTTTCGAACGGCGCCATCGCAGCCGTATCGATGCGCATGTCGAGCTTCGCCGCCAGCCGCGCGGCGCGCAGCATGCGTACCGGATCCTCGCGGTAACGGGTGACCGGGTCGCCGATCAGGCGCAGTACGCGATCCTGGAGATCCCGCATGCCACCGACGTAGTCGCGCACCGAGAAATCGCTGATGTCGTAATACAGCGCGTTGACGCGAAAGTCGCGGCGGATCGCATCCTCCTCGATCGTGCCCCAGATGTTATCGCGCACGATGCGGCCATCGACGATGTGGCGGTCGCCCTCGCCACCCTCCTCGCCCAGCCCGCGGAACGTCGCCACTTCGATAATTTCCGGGCCGAATACCACATGCGCCAGCCGGAAGCGGCGACCGATCAGGCGGCAGTTGCGGAACAGCTTCTTCACCTCGTCCGGCGTGGCGTCGGTGGCGACATCGAAGTCTTTCGGCTGCAGCCCGAGCAACAGGTCGCGTACGGCCCCACCCACCAGATAGGCCGCATAACCGGCCTCGTTCAGGCGATACAGCACGCGCAGCGCCGCCTTGCTGATGTTCTTGCGGGAAATGGTGTGCTGATCGCGCGGGATGATCCGCAGCGCCGGTGTGGTGTCGATCCCTGATTCGAGGTTCAAGCGGTCAGAATCCTTGTGCGGCAAAGCCGCCCTGATGTTCAACAAGTTGCGATGCCCGGCGTCGTGCGTGTTTCGAACGCTGCTGGCCGATGTGTGCCAAGCGTTGCCGGATAAAACAATTCCGTTATACTAGCGCGCCTCGCAGGATAACGCTCCCTTCGTCTAGTGGCCTAGGACACTGCCCTCTCAAGGCGGGAACACGAGTTCGAGTCTCGTAGGGAGCACCATTTGTTTGTGCGATCGTCCGTGATCGCTGTGACCCGGATAGCGGACAGCAAAACGCAGTCCACGCTCCGGGCAGAGACCAGAAGCGGCCATCCCTGGCCGCACTTCTCACAAAAGCCCGCGTGCGGCGATACTTGACTGCATCACATACCAAGAGCCTCGCTCCATGACCTTTGTCGTCATCGACAACTGCATCAAGTGCAAATATACCGATTGCGTCGAGGTCTGCCCGGTCGACGCCTTCCATGAAGGCCCCAATTTCCTCGTGATCGATCCGGACGAGTGCATCGACTGCACCTTGTGCGAACCCGAGTGCCCGATCAACGCGATCTATCCCGAAGACGACGTGCCAGCCGGCCAGGAAGCCTTCGTGGCGCTGAATGCCGAGCTGGCGAAGGACTGGCCGGTGATTACCGAACGCAAGGACAGCCCGGCCGACGCCAAGGATTGGGAAGGCAAACCGGACAAGCTCCAGCTGCTGCAGCGCTGACTTCCGGCCATCCATAAAAAACGCCGCCCTTGAGGCGGCGTTTTTCTGTGCCGGTCAATCGACCGTTACGCTCACTTCTTGCCCAGCTTCGACTTCAGCGTGTCGATCGCCTTGGCCACGGCCGGAATGGAATCGCTTTGTACGCGAATTTCACTGGCCGTCGCACCGCTGCTGCTGATGCTTATCTGGACCTGATGCGGGGTTCCTACCGTGCTGGCGGAGTCGCTCTTGCTGCTTCCGAACATGCGCGAGAAGAAACCTTTCTTCTTTTGCTGGGTCGCCGCGGCGGTCACCGTAACCACATAGTTGTGTGCGGCATCGTCATGGCTGACAACCTGCCCCAGAGTCCCGCCTGCCAGCACCTCGCCGACCCGGCTGTAGATGCTGTCCACATCGCCGACATGCACAAAGCCATCGGAAACCTGGCCCATCTGGCCGGGGGCGCCGCTCACGCTGGCCGTCGCACCGTTGGAGGTCGGCTGGTTCGCGCCTGGCGGTGGTATCACCAGCGCATCACTGGTCGTGGGACGATCCAGTGTCGGCGGAATCTCCAGCGGTGATTGCTGCTGAGCGGCCTCCCACCCCTTGTGCGAGCGGAACATGCCGCAGCCGGAAAGCAGCAGGCCACCGAGGGCCACAGCCGACATGGCCACGAGGAGCGAGGTTTTCTTCATGTAAAGGGATTCCGTAAGTAAGTCAGGCAACCGTTTCAACCGGCCGCAGTCGCCAAGGATGCCAGACTGGACAGCGCTTGGTGCAATCGGGCGCGATCCGGACCGTCGTTCAGTTCAACCAGGGGCAATCTCGGCAAGGCCAGCCCCAACCCCAGCCATGGCAGGCCCGCCTTGACCGCGATCGGGTTCGGCGCGCAATTGAGCGCCTGCACCAGCGGCTCCAGTGTCGCATGACACCGCGCCGTGGCGGCATGATCCCCGCCGACAGCCGCATCGCACAATGCCCGAAACGCCCGCGGTACCAAGTTGGCCACCACCGAGATGGTACCGACCGCCCCCGCCAGCATGGCCCCGCCGGCGCTGCCGTCATCGCCGGATAGATAGACGAAATCCGGGCGCACAAGTTCCGCCAGCGCCGAAATCCGTTCGCGATCGCTGCGCGCCTCCTTGATGCCGATGATCGCCGGATGTTCACGCAGGGCGGCAACGGTCTCTGGCAGCAGGTCGCAGCCAGTGCGGCCGGGCACGTTGTAGAGCACAACCGGCAGGGCGCCGTGCTCGGCCACTTCGAGGAAATGCCGACGCAGGCCCTCCTGGGTCGGGCGCACGTAATACGGCGTCACCACCAGCGCGGCATCGGCCCCCAGCGCGCTGGCGCGACGGGTCAGCGCGACGGTCTTGGCGGTACCCGCTTCGCCGGTACCGGCGAGCACCGGCACCCGGCCTGCCACGTGTTCGACCGCAAACGCCAGCAACCGATCGAACTCATCGTGCTCCAGCATGTGCGCTTCGCCGGTGGAGCCGGCCACCACCAACGCCTGCGTGCCGCCGGCCAACTGATGGTCAAGCAGTCGGCCAAATGCTGGCAGGTCGAGCGCGCCATCGGCCGCGAACGGGGTCACCAGCGCGCAGATGCTTCCGCGAATGTTCAAGACTCGATTCCGCTCCAGATCAAGCCGTGCATGTTACTTGCCGCCTCGCGAGACGGGCAAGTAAGCTCGAACGGAGTAATCTCGTCGTTTCCGCATCGTGCGGCATGCCGCCACAGGTAGAACCTTGAAACCGACTTCCGTCCCTTCGGCCCCGGCTGCGCGCGCAGGCAACGACAACCAGCTGCTGATCCAGGCGCTCACACCGGCGAACAAGTCGCCGTTGCTGGCGCTGGCCAAGCGCATCGCCGATGCCGGCTGCAACCTGTCCGAGTCGCGTGTGTCGACGATCGGCACGGAAATCTCGCTGATGCTGCTGGCCAGCGGGGCGTGGGATGCACTGGCCAAGCTTGAGACCGCGCTGACCAAGCTGGCCCGCGACGAAAGCCTGCGGCTGCTGCACTACCGCACCAGCCCGCGCGAGAACAGCTCGCACCTGCTGCCCTATCTGGTTGAGGTGGTGGCGGCCGACCGGCCAGGCATCGTCTCGCGCATCGTGGAGTTCTTCACCCAGCACGGCATCAGCGTGGAGCAGCTCAATTCCACCCGCTATCAGGCGATGCAGACCGGTGCGGAGATGTTCCAGGCCCAGTTCACCATCGGCATCCCGGCGGAGATCCATATCGCCGCGTTGCGCGACGATTTTCTCGAGCTGTGCGACGGCCTGAATCTCGACGCGATCATGGATCCGGTCAAATTCTGAGCATCGCGCGATAACGCCTCGCTGACAAGGGCTGTTATCCGCTGCCGCGCACGCGCTAGTCTTTGTTCCGAACTACCGAGGAACGTTGCATTGCCGTCACCGTGTCGATCCAATCCGATCGCCTTCTGCGCACCGCCCGCAGCGTTCATCGTCAGCCAACTCCCGAATCCTCCATTCCACCACCATGCGCAGCGGTTCTTCATCGCTGCGCAGGAGTAGTCATGCCCGAAATCGGCAAGAAGGCCCCTTCGCTCAGCGGCATTACCGGTGATGGCAGCGCACTGAAGCTCGCCAGCCTGAAGGGTCAGTGGATCGTGGTGTACTTCTACCCCAAGGACAGCACGCCCGGCTGCACCAATGAAGCGAAGGATTTTCGCGACCTATACGCGCAATTCCGCAAGCGTCATGCGCAAGTCATCGGGGTGTCACGCGACTCGGTAAAATCGCACGCCAACTTCGCCGCGAAGCAGGAACTGCCGTTTCCGCTGGTTTCGGACCCCGATGAGACCTGGTGCCAGGCATTCGATGTGATTCACGAGAAAGTGCTGTACGGAAAACGATACCTCGGCGTCGTGCGCAGCACCTTCCTGATCGATCCCGCAGGCAAGCTGGCCCACGAATGGCGCGGGGTGAAAGTGCCAGGCCACGCCCAGACCGTGCTCGACACCATTCCTGCCCAGTGACCCACCCGCCATTCACGGTCTTTATCCGCACCGTGCACCGGCAGCCGGCCGGCGACGCGCACTTTTGCCACACCTCCGCGGTCCAACGTGCACCGCGGTTCTTTCATCCACCCACCAGCGAGGACACTTCCGCATGACCGGAAGCAAGCGCATCTACGCTCTCGATACCAACGTCCTGCTGCACGACCCGACCTCGCTGTTCCGCTTCGAGGAACACGACGTCTTCATCCCGATGACCGTGCTGGAAGAACTGGACGAAAAAAAGAAGGGCGCCTCGGAAGTTTCGCGCAATGGCCGCCAGGTCAGCCGCTTCCTCAACGAACTGATCGAACTGGGCAAAGGGCATGACCTGAGCGAAGGGCTGGAACTGAGCAATCCGCAAGGCATCAAGCTCAAGCGCGGCGGCTCGGTGGGCCGGTTGTACTTCCAGCACCGCACCAGCAGCAATGGCCACACCAAGGCCGACAACCAGATCCTGGCGGCGGTGATCGAGTTGCGCGACCAGAATCCCGATCGCGCGGTGATCCTGGTGACCAAGGACATCAACCTGCGGATCAAGGCGAGCATCAACGGCATCGTCGCCGAGGATTACGAGAACGATCGCGCGCTCGATGATTTTTCCCTGCTCTATACCGGCTCCTCCGAGCTGAGCGAGGACTTCTGGGACCGGCATCCGGAAGTGCAGTCATGGACCGAGCGCGGGCGCACCTTCTACAAGGTGGATCGTCACGAGGAAGAAAACTGGCATCCCAACGAGTGTCTGTTCCTGCCTGGCGAGAACAGTGTCGAGCTGCGCGTGCTGCATCTCAACGATACCGGCGCCACACTGGTGCTGCTGGACGATCATTCGCATGCCAACCACCACGTCTGGGGTATCGGCGCGCGCAACCGCGAGCAGAACTTCGCGCTCAACGCGCTGATGGACCCTGACGTCGACTTCGTCACCCTGCTCGGCAACGCCGGCACCGGCAAGACCCTGCTGGCGCTGGCTGCCGGCCTGGCCCAGGTGATGGACCAGCAGCGCTACCGCGAGATCATCATGACCCGTGCCACCGTCTCGGTGGGCGAGGACATCGGCTTCCTGCCCGGCACCGAGGAAGAGAAGATGACGCCGTGGATGGGCGCGCTGACCGACAACCTCGAAGTGCTCGCCAATCCCGAGGACGGCGGCAGCTGGGGCCGCCAGGCCACCAACGACCTGCTCGCCTCGCGCATCAAGATCCGCTCGCTCAACTTCATGCGTGGACGCACCTTCCTGTCGCGTTATCTGATCATCGACGAGGCGCAGAACCTCACCCCGAAGCAGATGAAGACCCTGATCACCCGCGCCGGTCCCGGCACCAAGATCGTCTGCCTCGGCAACGTCGAGCAGATCGACACGCCCTACCTCACCGAAACCACCTCCGGCCTCACCTACGCGGTGGATCGCTTCAAGCAATGGGAGCATTCGGCGCACATCACCCTGCGCCGTGGTGAACGCTCACGGCTGGCGGATTTCGCGGCGGAGTCGCTGTAACCCGTAGCGAGGCGGGCAACTACACTGTGGGAGCGGCTTCAGCCGCGACAGCGCCAATCGCGACTGAAGCCGCTCCCACACAAAGCCAATCCACCTGCATGCCAGCCTCTACGCCTCCTCCGATTGCCCTCACCATCGCCGGCTCCGATTCGGGCGGTGGCGCGGGCATCCAGGCCGATCTGAAAACCTTTCACACGCACGGGGTGCACGGGCTCTCGGCGGTTACCGCCATCACCTCGCAAAACACCCATGGCGTCAGCGCCGTGCATGCGGTGCCGCTGGCGCATATCCGCAACCAGCTCGCCGCACTGTTCGACGATTTTCCGATTGCCGCGGTGAAGACCGGCATGCTCGGCAGTGCGGCGATCACCCGACTGGTGGCGCGCGAAATGGCTGCACGCAAACCGGCATGGCTGGTGGTCGACCCGGTGATGATTGCCACCAGTGGCGCGCGTCTGCTGGATGAAGCAGCGGTCGAGGTGTTGACCGAAGAGCTGATCCCGCTGGCCGACATCCTCACGCCCAATCTCCCGGAAGCCGAGGCGCTGCTCGGGCGCCGCATCCGGACCGCCGCGCAATGCGACGCGGCCGGTGAAGCGCTGCTGGCGCTTGGCGCCGGCGCCGTGCTGCTCAAGGGTGGCCACGCCAGCGGCAACGAGGTGGTGGATCGCTACTACGATGCACGCGGCGTGCTGGAGCTGCGCCATCCGCGCCTGTCGCTGGAAGGCCATGGCACCGGCTGCACGCTGGCCTCGGCGATCGCCGCCGAACTTGCCTGCGGCCGTTCGCCGCGCTCGGCCGTGCGCCGTGCGATCGCCTATGTGCATCGCTCGCTGCAGCGCGGTTATCGGCCCGGCGCCGGTGCCGCGCATGTGTTGCGACACTGAACACGAGGCCCGGCACGGCGTCGATTGGGCGAGATGGCACGGAGCAAGCGAGTAGAATGGCAGTCCTGCCCGCTCCGCCACGGTTGTACCCGTCGACATGATTCTTGCCCCCCGCCTTGTCCTGCTGGCCCTGTTCGCCTTCTTCGCGCTATGTGTGCTGCTGGTGCACCTGCGTGGACGCGTGCGGCTGCGCTTCGATCGCCAGCTGGTCGATCACTCGGCGATTTTTGCGCCTTACAACCTGCTGATGTATGCGTTCTCGGCAGTACCGGCACGGCCGATCCTGGACCGGCGCGGCTTTCCGCAACTGGATCTGCTGCAGGCGAACTGGCAGGCCATCCGCGACGAGGCGACGCACCTGTTCGACGAAGGCTATATCCGCGCCGCCGCGAAGAACAACGATGCCAGCTTCAACAGTTTCTTCAAGCAGGGCTGGAAGCGTTTCTACCTGAAGTGGTACGGCGAGCCGCTGGTCTCAGCCGAGGCACTGTGCCCGCAGACGGTGGCCTTGCTGAAGTCGATCCCCAGCGTGAAGGCGGCGATGTTCGCGCTGCTGCCGCCGGGCAGCAAACTCAACCCGCATCGCGATCCGTTCGCCGGTTCGCTGCGCTACCACCTTGGATTGATCACGCCGAACGCGCGCAGCTGCCGCATCTTCGTCGACGGTGAAGAACATGCGTGGGGCGACGGCAAGGACGTGGTGTTCGACGAGACCTATGTGCACTGGGCCGAGAACACCAGCGAGCAGACCCGCGTGATCCTGTTTGCCGATGTCGAGCGACCGCTGCGCACACGCTGGATGAATGCGATCAACCATCGCGTCGGCGCATTCATGGGCAAGATCACCGCCTCACCAAACACCGAGGGCGAAGCGGAGAAAACCGGTTTCGTGAACCGGCTGTTTGCACTCAGCCAGCGCAAGCGCGGCGCCGGCCATGCGTTCAAGGCCGTGTTCAAGAGTCGATACAAGAAGCTGTACAAAGCCTGCAAATACATCGGCATCCTGCTGCTGATCTGGCTGATCTTCCTGGCGCCGTGGCCGATCTTCCGCTGAGCGGTCACGGCACATGACCCTCGCGCGTCCTTGATGCGTACCTCGAGGAGAACGTCATGGACCCGCAAACCGCCCTGTTCCAGCAACATCGTTCGCGCCTGTTCGGGCTGGCCTATCGCATGCTCGGCACACCGGGCGATGCCGAAGACGTGCTGCACGATGCGTGGCTGCGCTGGCACGCGCAGGACACCGCCGCACTGGACGACCCGGAGGCTTGGCTGGTCACCGTGACCACCCGTCTTGCCCTGGATCGCCTGCGCCGAGCGAAGACCGAGCGCGAACACTACCCGGGCCCCTGGCTGCCCGAGCCTCTGGCCGAGGCGACCGAACAGCCCGATGCGCAGATGGAACGTGGCGAAACGCTCACCTTGTCCTTCCTGCTGCTGCTCGAACGGCTGGGTCCGGAGGAGCGCGCCGCCTTCCTGCTCAACGAGGTGTTCGACTATAGCCACGCCGAGGCGGCGGCCATCCTCGGCATCGCCGAGAACGCCTGCCGCCAGCGCGTACACCGCGCCAAGGCGCGGCTGCGCGAGGATCGCCCGCGCTACAACGTGGACGCGCACACCCAGCAGCGCCTGCTGCAACGCTTCGTCGCCGCGATGGAGCGGCCCACGCTGGAGTCGCTGCGCGCACTGTTCGCCGAGGATGCCGTGCACATCAGCGACGGCGGTGGCGTGGTGTCCGCCACGTTGCATCCGCTGCACGGCGGCGAGCGGCTGGCGCGGCTGTACCTGCAGATTGCCCACAACACCCGCCTGCAGCCGCTGCGCTACGGCCTGCTCACGCTCAACGGGGCGCCGGCCCTGCTGGCCTGGTCCGGCAACACGCTGACCACCGCGATCTGGGTCGAGAGTGACGGCGAACACATCACCGCCATCCACGCGCTGCGCCATCCGGGCAAGCTCGCGCGCTTGGCGGCGACGGTCACGAATCCTCAGGCCGGTACGTCCTTGCATTGAACGGTCCATTCCGGCCGCCGTCCACCCACTGACCGAGGAGTATCCCCATGACCCGCATTTCCATCCAGCGCTACTACGCCACCATGCAGCCGCTGATCAAGCTCGGCGAGGAGGTCCGCGCACGCGGCCACCTGGACGCGAAGCTGGCCGATCTGCTGTTGATGCGCTGCTCGCAGATCAATGGCTGCGCCTTCTGCCTCGACATGCACAGCAAGGATGCCCGCGCCGCCGGCGAGACCGAGCAGCGCCTGTACCTGCTGTCCGCCTGGCGCGAGACCAAGCTGTACAGCGAGGCCGAGCAGGCCGCCCTGGCCTTCGCCGAGGAACTCACCGAACTTCCCTCGCACGAGTCGGTGTCCGACGCGCTCTACGAGCGGTTGCGCCAGCACTTCGACGAAGCTGCCGTGATCGACCTGATCCTGCTGATCGGCATGATCAACGTCTGGAACCGGCTCAACATCGCCGTGCGCACGGAAGGTGGCCACTACAAGCCCGCCACGCATTGAGCCCAATCGAGAAGGCTCGGACCGACACGGGCGCGCCCCGCGTCGGTCCGCGCGATTGCACACCGATCGCGTCCAAACCCGGCGGATCGCACCAGAACGGGTGATTCGCCGCGTACGACTCCGCCGAATCGGACGATGGCGGGCTCCGTGTGCCGCATGCTGATCGCCACGACTCACCCGAATCCGGCGGATCATCATGGCTTTGCGCATACTGAAAATCACCCTGGTCACCCTGCTCGTCCTCGTGCTCGCCACGGTCATCTGGATCGGCACCGTCGGCAAGAATCTCTTTCGCACCGCCACCGGCTCGGTCAGCAGTTCGCTGTGCGCAACCGCCTTCCTTGCCCGGCTCGATCCGGACCGCATGTTCAAGGAAGAGCAGCTGCCGCTCATGCGCGGCATCGGCTGGGCAATCCGCTACGACGTGGACCGTGCCCGGCGCGAAGTGCGCACCACGGTTCTCGGAGGCTTTGCCGCGCGGGCCGTGTTCCGCGAAGGGCTGGGTTGCCTGCTCGTGCATGGCGAAGGCCCAGCACCCGAAGCCGCCGGCTTCCAGCCTGCGCCCATTGCCAGCGCCTTCCCGCAAGCGGAGGTGGTCGAGTCGGCCGATCCGGCGATCCGTCACGCGCTCGACCTCGCCTTCGCGGAGCCTGACCCGGCACACCCGCGACTGACCAAGGCCGTCGTGGTACTGCGCGACGGCAAGTTGATCGCCGAACGTTACGCGCCGGGCTACGGGCCGGATACGCCGATCTATGCCCACTCGCTGACGAAATCGGTGGTCAACGCGCTGATCGGCATCCTGGTGCGCCAGGGCAGGCTGCGGCTGGACCAGCCCGCGCCGATCGCCGCCTGGCGCGCGCCGGCAGACCCGCATCATGCCGTCACCGTCGACCAGTTGCTGCGCATGGACAGCGGCCTGCCGTTCGACGAAACCGCCGGTGCGCTCAGCCCGATGACGCGCATGCTGTTCCTGGAACCGGACATGGCCGGTTATGCGGCCAAGATGCCGCTCTCCCATTCACCCGGCACCGTATGGGGTTACAGCAACCTCAGTTATCTGCTGCTTGGCCGGGTGATTCGCGATGCGGCAGGCGGTAACGCCGTGGATGCCGAGCGCTTCGCGCGTCGCGAGCTGTTCGGGCCGCTGGGCATGCGCGATGCGGTCATCGAGACCGATGCCACCGGCACGCCGGTCGGTGCGAGCAACGTCTACGCCTCGGCACGCGATTTTGCCCGTTTCGGCCAGCTCTATCTCGACGATGGCGTGGTCGACGGCCACCGCATCCTGCCTGAAGGCTGGGTCGCGTACAGCCATTCGCAGACGTTGAAGACCGGGTACGGTGCCGGCTTCTGGACCAACTTGGTGAGCGAGGGCAACGTGCCGGTGTGGGATGCGCCCTGGGGCATGCCGAAGTTGCCGAAGGACATGTACTACGGACGCGGCGCGCTGGGCCAGTACGTGGTGATCGTGCCGTCGGAACACCTCGTGGTGGTGCGCATGGGCATCTCGATCGACTACGGCACAGGCACCGAGGACATGATCGCCGCGATCATCGCCGCGCTTCACCATCAACCGGCGCGGGCATGAACAGGGCAGATGCCTTGCGATAGCCGCTCGGCGTCTGGCCGACCTGGCGCTTGAACGCGGCGTTGAAGGTGGATTTCGAGGTGAAGCCGCAGTCGTAGGCGATGTCGAGAATGGTGCGCGTGTCGTTGTCGTCGGCCAGCCGCGCACGCACCGCCTCGACCCGCAGCCGGTTGATGTAATCCCAGAAACTGCCGCCGAGGCGCCGGTTGATCACCGCCGACACCAGATATTCGGGATAACCGCTGCGCTTCGCCACCTGGCCGATGGTGAGTGCCGGCTCGCGGTACAGCGCCTGCCCACCGTCCATCAGTTGCGTCAGCCGTGTTTCCACTGCCGGGAAACGCGCATCGTCCGCTTCGATTCCAGCCGGCGGCGACGCGGCATCGCCCGCTTCACCCGGCTCCGGCTCGCTGATCACCGGCGGTTGGGCAAGGCTGAACCAGCCCACGATGCATATCCATGCCGCCACCGCACCGAACAGCAGTCCGTAGTTGAGGATCGGCAGATCCACCAGCGCCTGCACGATGGCGATACCCCAGATGACGATCTGGCACAGCGCCATTACTTCGATCCAGCGCAACGGCATGCGGTCGGCATCGGAGCGACGCTCGCGCAACCGTCGCCGATAGCGATGCACCAGCAGCAACGCCGCCGCCACATAGGACAGGCTGTAGATGAACAACGGCAGGTCGAACCACAACCCGACCGAGCGCTCGCCTGCGATCCAGCGTGCCGACAAAGCCTGCAACTGCGCCCGATCCATCAGCAGGACATAGCCGTTCAGCACCAGCATCACGCCAAAGCCAAGCAGGTGTATCGCATCGCGCAGCCGGAATCCCTTGCCCGCCGTCAGCGCACGCACGTAGAGGAAGAACAGGCTACCGTACAGAAACGGGAACAGCGCCACGAAGCGATAGGCACGGAACCACTCCGGCGACAGCAGATGCCAGTAGATCGCCTTCACGGCCAGGTCGATCCCGCTCAGCGCCACCCAGACGGCCAGCAGACGATTCGCAGAACAGTTGATCGGTCGCCGCCACAACGCCAGCGCCAACAAGGCCGCCTGCAGGGCGGCGGCGATGTAGACGAACGACCAGAACGACATATGCATGGGCAACAGGCGGGCAGGCCGACACCGAGCGGGAGCGACGATGCTAGCAATCCCTGCCGTGTCGATCCAGAAAGCGAAAAGCCGCGACATGGCCGCAGCTTTTCGAGCAACCCTGGATGGAGCGGGCTCAGCCCTTAATGCGCTTCACGATCGCGTCGGCGAAGCTGTCGGTGCTGCCCTTGCCGCCGAGATCCGGCGTCACGCTGGCGCGGTCGTCGGTCATGGTCGCGCGGATCGCCTGGCGCAGCTGATCACCCTTGGCCACCATATCCAGGTAGTCGAGCATGTCGGCAGCGGCCAGCAGCAGCGCGCACGGATTGGCGATGCCCTTGCCAGCGATGTCCGGCGCCGAACCGTGCACCGCCTCGAAGATCGCCGCGCTGGTGCCGATATTGTCGCCCGGCGCCAGGCCGAGGCCACCGACCAGACCGGCGCAAAGATCGGACAGGATGTCGCCGAACAGGTTGGTGGTGACGATCACGTCGAACTGCTCGGGCTTCATCACCAGCTGCATGCAGGTGTTGTCCACGATCATCTCGTTGAACTCGATCTGCGGGTATTCCTTGGCGATCTCGCGGGCCACATTGAGAAACAGGCCCGAGCTGGTCTTCAGGATGTTCGCCTTGTGTACCGCGGTGACCTTCTTGCGGCCCTTCTTCACGGCCAACTCGAACGCATAGCGCACGATGCGGCTGCTGCCGGTACGGGTATTGCGCGCCACCGACTCAGCGACCTCGCCATCCGCCGACAGGGTCTGGCCCTCGGAGCGGTACGCGCCTTCGGTGTTTTCGCGCACGGTGATGATGTCGATGTTCTCGTAGCGCGACTTGGTGCCCGGGAAACTGACCGCCGGGCGCACGTTCGCGTACAGGTCGAAGTGCCGGCGCAGGGTTACGTTGACCGAGGTGAAACCACCGCCGATCGGCGTGGTCAGCGGGCCCTTCAGCGCCACCTTGTGCTCGGCGATCTTGTCCAGCGTGGCCTGCGGCAGCAGGTCGCCATGCTTGTCCAGCGCGACCATGCCGGCGTCGACGAAGTCATAGGCCAGGCCGCAGTCCAGCGCGTCGAGCACGCGCAGCGTGGCAGTCATGATCTCCGGGCCGATGCCATCGCCCGGGATCACGGCAATTGTCTTGCTCATGAGGGAACTCCTTGAACGGAAACTAACGAGCAGCGCATGCGGCAGGGAAGCAGGCACGCGCTGGAAACCGGTCGATTATCGCCGATGCGCTGTCAGGCGAACAGTGCAGGCATCCCGCAAGACGTTGAAAATACTCGCACGCAGCATGGCAAAAAAGCGCACGGAGGCTGCCACAAAACTTTCGTCAAACGTGGTCGGCGCAACCCATCGCATCGGTAGCGGTGCCGGATTCCAACTGGTCGAGCAGATCCACCGCGCGGCGCAGATGCGGGATCACGATCGAACCGCCCACCACCAGGCCCACGCTGAATACCTCGAAGAACGCATCGCGCTCGACGCCGGCTTCCTTGCATTGGGCCACGTGGTAGCTGATGCAGTCGTCGCAGCGCAGCACCAGCGAGGCGACCAGACCGAGCATCTCCTTGGTCTTCACGTCCAGCGCGCCGGCCTTGTAGGTCTGTGTGTCAAGCGCGAAGAAGCGCCGCACGACCTGATTGTCCTCGGCCAGGATGCGCTCGTTCATGCGCTGGCGGAACGCGGTGAATTCGGCAAGTTTGTCGCTCATGCGGGCTGCTCCAGCAGTTGCGCCAGCTTGCCGCTGCGGTCGGCCGCCACGAGGTCATCGAAACCGCCTACGTACTGGTCGTTGATGAAGATCTGCGGCACCGTGCGACGGCCACCGCTGCGCGCCAGCATGGCATCGCGCTGTGCCGGATCGGTATCGATGCGCACTTCGTTCCATTCCAGCCCCTTGGACTTGAGCAGGTTCTTGGCGGCCACGCAGTACGGGCATACGGCGCTGGAATAGACCTCGATCTTGGACATCACGACAACTCCGCAACAACAGGTAAAGACCGCCAACAAGATGGGGGGTGCCAGCCGGCAACTCAAGCACTGAACCCGCACCACCGTTTATGGCAAACACTGACAGCAAGCACTGAACCCATGCTGCTGCCGGTGGTCACAGTGGTATTGTCGCCCAGCCATGATCATGACACCACGACGACCCGCCACACGCCTGTTGACGGCCCTGATCGCCGCCGCGCTGTCGTGTGCCGCCGGCGCGCAGCAGGACGTGCGCCTGCCGGATCTGGGCAGTTCGGCGAATGCGCTGATTTCGCCGCAGGAAGCACAGGATTACGGCGATGCCATGCTGCGCCAGATGCGCGCGCTGGACATGGTGGTGGACGATCCGCTGCTGGACGACTACATCAACGACCTTGGCTACCGGCTGGTCGCCAACAGCGACAAGCCGAAGGACCACTTCGCGTTCTTCATCGTGAAGGATCCCGAGATCAACGCGTTCGCCGCACCCGGCGGCTATATCGCGGTGAACTCGGGGCTGATCACGATGACCGACAACGAGAGCGAGCTGGCCGGCGTGATCGCCCACGAGATCGGCCATATCACGCAGAACCACCTGCAGCGCGCATTCGAGGCATCCAAGAAAGATACGCCGCTGATGGCGCTGGTGTTGCTGGGCGCGATTGCTGCGGGCGCCGCCGGCAGCCGCAGCGGCGACGCGCCCATGGCGGTGCTGGCCGGCGGCCAGGGTCTGATCGCGCAGAAGTCGATCAACTTCACCCGGCACGACGAGATCGAGGCCGACCGCGTCGGCATCCAGACGCTGGCCAATGCCGGTTTTGACCCGAACGCGATGGCCGGCTTCTTCGAGCGGATGGAAGATGCCATGAGCGCCGGCGCCGGCGGCGAGGACGTGCCGGCCTTGCTGCAGGATCACCCGGTGACCACCGATCGGATCAGCGACGCCAAGTCCCGCGCGGGCGCCCTGATCGCCGCACAGAAGCTGCGCCCGTCTGGCACCAGCATGGATCGCGGCCAGTGGGAAAAGAACACCGCGCCGATTCCCTTCGTCAAAGATCCTGTCGCACTGAGCCAGTCGCTGGCCGCGGCGGATCGCAAGGGCACCTGGGCATTCATGCGCGAACGTGTCCGCGTGCTGGCGGGCGACGCCCCCAAGCTGGCCACCTATTACGCGACCAGCCTGCACACTCAGCACGGCTTCGACACCGCCGCGAACCGCTACGGCTATGCCCTGGCGCTCACCCGCAGCGGCCGCGGTGCGCAGGCGGTCGAACAGCTGCAGCCGCTGCTGAAGTCGCAGCCGGGCAACCTGATCCTGCGGCTGGCGCTGGCCGACGCCCAGCTGCAGGCCGGCCAGCGCACCGCTGCCATGGCCATCTACAGCGACCTCAACGCGCAATCCCCGCGCAACCGTGCGGTGGCCTTGGCTTATGCCGAGGCGCTCACCCAGGGCGGCGACACCGCCCAGGCCAGCCAGGCGGCGAACCTGCTGCGCCCCCTGCTGGACAATGCCAGCGAGCCGGAAATCTACCGTGCCTACGCCCGCGCCAGCGACAAGGCCGGCGACAAGATCCGTGCCGGCGAGGCGTTTGCCGACGCCAGCTATTACTCCGGCCGACCGTTCGACGCCATGGAGCAGCTCAAGCGGCTGCTCAAGCGCGACGATCTGGACTACTACGCGCGGGTACGTATCCAGGCGCGCATCGCCGAGCTGACCCCGCTGGTGCTGGAGCTGCACAAGCGCAGGATCAAGACCGACGACAACCCGGACGGGCAGCAGCAGTGGCGACAGCAGGACGCCTGCAGTGGCCAGCTCTGTTTCGGTGCCGACGTCGGGCCAGTCGGTGCCAACCTGACGCATCCGTGATGCACACTTGCATGGATGTCATCGACGCGTAACATTCATACGCTGCAATATCTTCGTCACAAGCCACCAGCGGACCACGGCGTGCACAAACGCATTTTGATCGTTGAAGACGAAGTCTCGATCCGCGAAATGATCGCCTTTGCCTTGCGCAAGGCCGGCATGGATGCGATGCAGGCCGCCGATGCACGCGCCGCCCAGCTGGCGATTGCCGAGCAGGTGCCGGACCTGATTCTGCTCGACTGGATGCTGCCCGGCACCAGCGGACTCGAGCTGGCCCGCCGCCTGCGCAAGGAAGAACTCAGCCGCGAAATCCCGATCATCATGCTCACCGCACGCGGCGAGGAGATGGATCGCGTCAACGGTCTGGAAGCCGGCGTCGACGATTACGTGGTGAAACCGTTCTCCACCCGCGAACTGATCGCGCGGATCAAAGCGGTGCTGCGGCGCAGCCAGGGCGACGACGGTTCCGGCATGGTCGAACTGGGCAAGCTGCGCATCGACGGCCCGGCGCATCGCGTGTTTGCCGGCGATGAGGCGGTGCCGATCGGCCCGACCGAATACCGTCTGCTGTATTTCTTCATGACCCACGCCGAGCGGGTCTATTCACGTACGCAACTGCTCGACCACGTGTGGGGCGGCAGCGTCTATGTGGAAGAACGCACCGTCGACGTGCATATCCGCCGCCTGCGCAAGACGCTGGAGCCGTGGAAGCTCGAAGACATGGTGCAGACCGTGCGCGGCACCGGCTACCGCTTCTCGCTGAGTGCCTGATCTGCTCAACAGGCTTGCAGTGGCACCGCCTTTTGCCGATGCTGGGTTCCCGTCACCTTGAGCCCACCGGCACTCCGTCCGCATGGCCCAACCTGCAGCATTCTCCTGGAAACTGCCTGCCGCGCTCGCGGCCGCCCTGCTTGCGGGCGCTCTGCTGGGCTGGCTCGTGCATGGACACCTTGTCAGCGGGATCGCCGTGGTCGCCGTGGCGGAAGTCGTCTTGCTGCTGACCCGAATCCGTCATCAAGTGCAGCCCATGATGACGGTACCGGCTTCTGTCAGCCCTCTCCAGCATGACCGTTTCATGACGCGTTCCCGCCGCATCGCCTCCAGTCTCCGCGACCTGCGCAACGCCGCCAGTCAATTACCGGACGCCGTGGTGCTGCTCGATCAGAACCAGCAGGTGCGCTGGTTCAATCACGCCGCCGAGGATCTGCTCGGACTGCGTCGGCCGAAGGATCGTGGCGTCCTGCTGCAGCAACGGCTAGCCACCTCGGATCTGTCCGACTGGCTGCGCAACGGCACCACCGAGCCGCTCAACGACGTGGCGGCCCCGGGTCACCCGGACAGCCAGCTCAACGTCAGCATGCTGCCGTTCGGACGCCGTCAACAACTGCTGCTGGCGCGGGACATCAGCCATCTGAACCGACTGGAACAGGTCCGGCGCGATTTCGTGGCCAACGTTTCGCACGAGCTGCGCACGCCGCTCACCGTAATCCACGGCTACCTCGAGCTGATCGACCCGGAGGACGTGCCCGAACTGGCGCCGGTGCTGGGCGAAATGCGCGCACAGTCGAAACGGATGGGCCAGATCGTCGAGGATCTGCTCGCCCTGTCCCGGCTGGAGACCCAACACCAGATCGTCGACGAACGCGTACCGATGGCGCCGTTGCTGGCCACCGTGCGCAAGGAAGCCGAGGCACTCAGCCAGGGCCGCCACCAGATCACGCTGGAGTCCACCGCCGAGGCGGATCTGCTCGGTTCACCGAAGGATCTGCATAGCGCACTGTCGAACCTGGTCAGCAACGCGGTGCGCTACACGCCGACCGGTGGCAGCATCATCATCCGTTGGCAGCGTACGCCCGATGGCGCGGTGTACTCGGTCATCGATACCGGTTTCGGCATCCCGGCCACGCACCTGGCACGGCTCACCGAGCGCTTCTACCGGATTTCCTCCAGCCGCTCGCGTGACAGCGGCGGCACCGGGCTTGGACTGTCGATCGTCAAGCATGTGCTGAACCTGCATCAGGCCCAGCTTCGAATCGAAAGCACCCCCGGCACCGGCTCGACCTTCACCTGCCATTTCGGCCATGCACGCCTGCTGCAACCCGGCGGCAGCGACGAGGGCTAGATGCGGCAGCGTTTCCTTGGCCTGCGCCTTGGGCCAGAATGACCCATGCACCAGCCATCCCCTGCGCCACCCAACCAACCTGACCTGACCGCCCCCGGCTTGTACCTCAGCCGTGAACTGGCCGCGCTGGAATTCAATTTCCGCGTACTGGCGATGGCGCGCGATGCCACCGTGCCGTTGCTGGAGCGGCTGCGCTACCTGAGCATCGTGGCGAACAACTTCGACGAATTCTTCGAGGTGCGGGTGGCGATGCTCAAGCACCACCACGCCTACGGTTCAGCCGCACCGGGGCCGGATGGCCTGCCTTCCGGCGAGTTGCTGGCACGCATCCGCAACCGCGCGCTGGATCTGGTCACCCAGCAATATGCCTGCTGGCAGGAGCTCGGTCCGCAGCTCGATGCCGAACGGATCCATGTGCTCAACCGCAAGCGCTGGAATCCGCGCCAGCGACGCTGGTTGCAGGGCTATTTCGAGCATGAGGTGCTGCCGGTGCTGTCGCCGCTGGGGCTGGACCCGGCGCACCCGTTTCCGCGCATCCTCAACAAGACACTGAACATCGCCGTGGTACTGAAGGGCCGCGACGCGTTCGGCCACGAAGGTCACATGGCGCTGGTACGCGCGCCGCGCTCGCTGCCGCGAATCATCCGCGTGCCGGCCGAGGTCAGCGGGCCGGGCGAGCATTTCGTGTTCCTGGCCGAGTTGCTGCAGGCCTTCGTCGACCTGATGTTTCCCGGCTTCAAGGTGGTCGGCTCGTACCAGTTCCGGGTCACCCGCAACAGCGAGCTGATCGTCGAGGAAGCCGAAGTCGAGAACCTGGCCCTCGCGCTCAGCGAGGAACTGATCGGCCGCGGTTATGCACGCCCGGTGCGGCTGGAGATCGCCAACGATTGCCCGCAGGCGATCACCGCGATGCTGATCCAGAACTTCCAGCTGGAAGAAACCGATGTCTACCGTTGCGACGGCCCGGTCAACATCATCCGCGCCGGCCTGATCTACGACTGGCTGGACCGCCCCGAGCTGAAGTTTCCCCGCTTCAATTCGCAGCTGCCAGCAGCACTGGAAAGCGCCAAGAACAAGTTCGACCTGATTGGCCAGCGCGACGTGCTGCTGCACCATCCGTACCAGAGTTTTGCCGCGGTGATCGACCTGTTGCGCCAGGCCACCGCCGACCCGCAGGTGCTGGCAATCAAGCAGACGTTGTACCGCGCCGGCGAGGACACCCCGCTGGTCGACTTGCTGGTGGAAGCGGCCCGTCACGGCAAGGACGTGACCGTGGTGATCGAACTGCGCGCGCGCTTCGACGAGGCGGCCAACATCCGCCTGGCGACCCGGCTGCAGGAAGCCGGTGTGCAGGTGGTCTACGGCGTGGTCGGTTTCAAGACGCACGCCAAGATGATGCTGATCGTGCGGCGCGAAGGCGAACTGCTGCGGCGCTATGTGCATTTGTCCACCGGCAACTACCACCAGCTCAACAGTCGTACCTACACCGACATCGGCCTGATGACCGCAAACGCGGAAATCGGCGAGGACTTGCACAAGGTATTCCAGCAGCTGTCCGGGCTCGGGCCGACGATCAAGCTGAAGCAGTTGCTGCATTCGCCGTTCACGCTGTACACCAGCGTGCTGGTGAAGATCGAACGCGAGACCGCGCACGCGCTTGCCGGCCGGCCCGCGCGCATCGTCGCCAAGCTCAACGCACTGAACGAGGCGCACGTGATCGAGGCATTGTATGGCGCCTCGCAGGCCGGCGTGGAGATCGACCTGATCGTGCGCGGCGCCTGTACCCTGCGGCCTGGCCTGCCCGGCATTTCCGAGCGCATCCGCGTGCGCTCGATCGTCGGGCGCTTCCTCGAACACAGCCGGGTGTACTGGTTTGCCAACGACGGCGCCCCCGAGCTCTACTGCGCCAGCGCCGACTGGATGGAGCGCAACCTGATGCGGCGGATCGAAGTGGCGTTTCCCATCCTCGACCCCGAACTGGCGGCACGCGTGTTCGAGGAAACCCTCGCCAACGGACTGGCCGACAACACCCAGGCATGGCTGCTCGATAGCGACGGCCGTTATACGCGTGCGCAACCCGGCGACAACCCGCCGTACAGCGCGCAGCAGGGCCTGCTCGAACGGTTCTGCCAGTGAGCCGGCTCATCGTGAGGCGGCATGTCATCCATTTCGTGCGTGCGCGCGGTCATTCGCGCCACGCCACTCCGGAGGTGTTGGCGTGAGTGCTGCCGAACAGACCCCGATCCGCGATGGCGAACTGATCGCCGCGGTGGACATGGGCTCGAACAGCTTCCACATGGTCGTAGCGCGCATGGAACACGGTGAGCCGCGCGTGATCGACCGCCTGCGCGACACCGTGCGGATGGCCGCCGGCCTGCGCGCGGACGGCACGCTGGACGCCGAGCGGCGCGCCCGTGCGCTGAATTGCCTGGCGCGTTTCGGCCAGCGCATCGCCGGCCTGCCCTCCATCCGGGTGCGCGCAGTAGCGACCAACACGGTGCGCCGACTGGCCTCGCCGCAGGTGTTCCTGACCGCCGCCGAGGCCGCGCTCGGCCATCCGATCGAGGTGGTGTCCGGCCGCGAGGAAGGTCGCCTGATTTTCCTGGGTGCGGCGCATGACCTGCCCGCCTCGCGTGAACCGCGGCTGGTGATCGACGTCGGCGGCGGCAGCACCGAATTCATCATTGGCCGCGGACTGGCGCCGCTGCACACCGAAAGTGTGCAGGCTGGCTGCATCGCGTCGACCTTGCGCTTCTTCCCCGGCGGCAAGCTCAATCGCAAGCGCTGGCAGCGCGCACGCAGCGAGATCGGCGTGCTGCTGCAGCAGTTTGCCGAGGACTACCGCGAATCAGGCTGGCAGGATGCGTACGGCTCATCCGGCACGGCCAAGTCGATCGGCGCAGTAGTGCAGGCGATGAAGTTTTCCGATGACGGCATCACCCCGGCCTCGCTCGCTTCGCTGCGCGACGTGCTGCTTGAACTGGGCCAGGTCAACACGCTCAAGCTGCCCGGCCTGGTCGAGGATCGTGCACCGGTGATCGCTGCTGGCGTGGTGATCTTCGAGGCGGCCTTCGCCGCACTCGGCATCGAGCGCATGCGTGTGTGCGAAAGCTCGATGCGCGAAGGCCTGCTGTGGGACTTGCTCGGCCGTGCTGGCGGCAGCGACCCGCGTACCGCCAGCATCGACGCCCTCGCCGCCCGCTACGGCGTGGACCGCGCCCAGGCGCGCCGGGTCGAATCGACGGCCCTGATGCTGTTCGACCAGGCCGCCAAGTCGTGGAAACTGGACGCCGACGCACGCGAGTGGCTGTCGTGGGCATCGCGTGTGCACGAGATCGGCCTGGCCATCGCGCACAGCCAGCACCACCACCACGGTGCCTACATCCTGCGCCATGCCGACCTGGCCGGCTTCTCGCGGCAGGAGCAGCAACTGCTGGCGGCCGTGGTCGAGATGCATCGACGCAAGCCGGACCGGGCGGTGATCATGGCGCTGCCGCAGCGCTATCGCCAGCTGGCCCGCTATACCACCGCGCTGCTGCGCGTGGCCGTGCTGTTCCGCCGTGCCCGCCGGGCCGAGTCGCTGCCACCGATGCGGCTGGCCGCCAATAGCAAGTCCCTGCGGCTGAGCCTGCCGATCGCCTGGCTCGAGCAGCATCCGCTCAGCGAGGCCGACCTGCAGCAGGAACAGGCGCCGATGGCCGAGCTGGGACTGCGGCTGGAACTATCTGCCAGCTGATCGCGGTTTCGTGCACCCGAGCCACGCCGAGCCGTGGCCGCGTATCATGTCTGGACGCCCAGACTTTCTCATGCCCATGATCAAATCCCTGCTCGCCACCCTGTTCCTGCTCCTGCCACTGACCCTGGCGGCGCAAACCGCCAAGCCGGTCGCCGCCGCGACCGCGTCATCGACGCCACAGGTACTGCTGCATACCTCGCAGGGCGACATCACACTGGAGCTGTATCCGGACAAGGCGCCGAAGAGCGTGGCGAATTTCCTGCAGTACGTGCGCGACGGCTTCTACGACGGCACCCTGCTGCACCGTGCCATCCCCGGTTATCTGCTGCAGGGCGGCCTGTATACGCGCGACCTGCAGCCGAAGCGCACGCGCCCGGCCATTCCCAGTGAGGCCGACAACGGCCTGTCCAACCTGCGTGGCACCGTGGCGGTCGCGCGCGGCGCCGATCCGAACTCCGGCACGTCGCAGTTCTTCTTCAACCTGGTCGACAACCGGCGGCTGGATTTCGTCGGCAACCAGAGCGGCCTGACCTGGGGCTATACCGTGTTCGGCAAGGTGATCAAGGGCATGGACGTGGTCGACAAGATCGCCGCCCTGCCCACCCACGCGCTCGGCCCGTTTGCCGGCGACGTGCCGAACCCGCTGGTGCTGATCGAGAGCGCGCATGTGGTCGGCGAGGAAACGCCTGCCCCGGCCACCAGCGCTGCCACGCCCGCCGCCGTCAAACCGGCAGCCAAGGGCGCGCGCAAACCCGCCAAGCCTGCCAGCAACGGTTGAGCGTCGAGATGACCACCCTGTTCATCGCCGACCTGCATCTCGATCCCAGTCGGCCACTGATCACTTCGCTGTTCGAAAACTACCTGGCCAGCGACGAGGTGCGCCACGCCGATGCGCTGTACATCCTCGGTGACCTGGTCGAGGCATGGATCGGCGATGACGACGATGCCGAACTGCCGCAACGCATCGCCGATGCCACCCGCGCCGTGCGCGATGCCGGCGTACCGGTGTATTTCATGGTCGGCAACCGCGACTTCCTGCTCGGCAAGACGTATGCGCAGCGTGCCGGCATGACCCTGCTCGACGACGGCACCGTGCACGATATCCGCGGCCGCCCGACCTTGTTGATGCACGGTGACGTGCTGTGCACCGACGACGTCGCCTATCAAGCTGTGCGCCGGCAAGTACGCACGCCGCAGTGGCAGGCACAGATCCTGTCGATGCCATTGGAGGCGCGCCGGGCGTTCGCCGCCAAGGCGCGTGAGGACAGCCGCCAGCACACCGGCAGCACGATGGAAAGCATAATGGACGTGAATGCCGGCGCTGTGGCCGATGCCATGCGCCACGCTGGCGTGACACGGCTGATTCATGGGCATACGCACCGGCCCGCCGTGCACGCGTTTGAGCTGGACGGTCAGCCCGCCGAGCGCATCGTGCTCGGCGACTGGTACGAACACGGCTCGGTGCTGCGGGTGACTGCGGACAGCGTGGACCTGCGCGGACTGGCCGCCAGCTGACCGAACTGCGTCGCCGGATCGGACAACCGCAACACTGTCTGCTTACATCAGCAGCTTGCGCACCTTGAGCAGGGCAACGATGAACGCGTCGATCTCCTCGCGCGTGTTGTAGAACGCCAGCGAAGCCCGCAACGTGGCGGGCACGTCGTAGAACTGCATCAGCGGATGCGCGCAGTGGTGGCCGGAGCGTACGGCGACACCCTGTAGATCGAGCAGAGTCGCCATATCGGTGGCTTGTGCACCGTCGACAAGGAACGAGATCACCGGTTCCTTCTCCGGCGCCTCGCCGAAGATGCGCAGGCCGGGAATTTCGCGCAGGCGCTCGGTGGCGTAACCGAGCAATTGCTGCTCCCACGCGTGGATCGCCTCGAAACCGACCGACTCGTAGTAATCAATCGCCGCACTCAGGCCGACGAAGCCGGCGATGTTCGGCGTGCCCGCCTCGAACTTGTGCGGCGGCGCGGCGAAGGTGGTACCGCTGAAACGCACCTCGCGGATCATCTCGCCGCCGCCGAAGAACGGCGGCATCGACTCCAGGTGTTCGCGCTTCGCCCACAACGCACCGGTACCGGTCGGCGCCAGCATCTTGTGGCCGGTGATCGCGTAGAAATCGCAGCCCAGCGCCTGCACGTCGACCGGCCGGTGCGGCACCGCCTGCGAGCCGTCGACCAGAAGCGCAATGCCGCGCTTTTTGCATTCGCGCGCGATCTCGCGCACCGGATTGACCGTGCCGAGCACGTTGGAGACATGGGTGACGCAGGCGAGCTTCACCTCCGGCGTCAGCATCTCGATGTACTTCTCGACGATCAACTCGCCGCGCTGGTTGATCGGTGCGGCCTTGACCGTGGCGCCGCTGCGTTCGGCGACCAGCTGCCACGGCACGATGTTGGCGTGATGCTCCATCACCGTGGTAAGGATCGCGTCGCCGGGCTTCAATCGCGGCAAGGCGTAACTGTAGGCGACCAGGTTGATCGACTGGGTGGTGCCGGAAGTGAGGATCAGCTCGTTGCGCGACGGTGCATTGATGAAACGCGCCAGCTTGTCACGCGCGCCTTCATACGCGGCGGTGGCTTCCTCACCGAGCTGATGCACCGCACGCGCCACGTTCGCGTTGTGCTCGCGGTAGTGCGCGTTCACCGCCTCGATCACCGATGCTGGTTTCTGGCTGGTGTTGGCGTTGTCGAGATACACCAGCGGCTTGCCGTGCACGCTGCGCGACAGCAACGGGAAATCCGCGCGAATGCGCTGGACATCAAAAACCGTGGGGGTGCTGGCCGTTGCGTTCATCAAGGATGATCCGATGGGTTCCCTCTCCTGTTTGCCCCGAAAAGGGACTCTCTTCGGTCGCGGGGAGAGATAGTCAGGTAGGTAGATGCGCTATCAGCAAGGCCGACAGATGCTCGCGCAATGCTTCGTTGGGCAGATCGTCCAACACCGCGCGGCAGAATGCGGCCGTCAGTAGTGCACGCGCTTCCGCCAGCAGAATGCCGCGCGAGCGCAAATAGAACAGCGAGCGCTCGTCGAGCTGGCCAACGGTGGCGCCGTGCGCGGCCTTCACCTCGTCGGCGTAGATCTCGAGCTCTGGCTTGGTGTCGATCTCTGCATTCGGCGACAGCAACAGGTTCTTGTTGCCGAGGCTGGCATCGCTGCCGTCGGCACCGGGCGCCACCACGATCGCACCACGGAACACGCCGCGTGCACGGTCATTGGCCACACCACGCCAGGTCGAGACGGACGTGGTGTTCAGCGCCTGATGACGGATCGCCAGCTGGGTGTCGATGTGCTGGCGGCCATGCGGCATGAACACGCCGCGCGTATCGAGCCGCGCGCCGTCACCGACCAGTTCGGCCTGCAGGTCGTGGCGCGCCAGCGCGCCACCCAGCTCCAGTACATGCAGCATCGCGTGGGCCTGCGCGTGCAGATGCAGGCTGCTGCGGCGAATCAGGTTCGTCCCGGTCGCGACGTTCTGCAGCACCGTATGGTGCAGGTGCGCGTCTGCGCGCACCTCGATATCGCTGACCAGGGTGGCCAGCTGCGCAGGCTCACCGTCGGAAACATGTTGCTCAACCAGACTCAGCTCGGCGCCCTCGGCCAGCTCGATCACGTTGCGCAGATGCCAAGCCGAGGCAACTTCAGCGCCTGCACCGACGAATACCAGCTGCACCGGCGCAACGACCTTCACATTGGCAGCAACGCGCAGCACCACGCCATCGACGGCACTGGCGGCATTGATCCGGGCAAACGCGTCGCCCGCCTCGCGGGCATCCCTGATAAGAGCCGGCCGCGACAGCACGAAGCGCAGCAGCTCCGCGTCAGCGTGCAAGGCCTGCGACAACGGCTCAACCGTCAGCCCGTCCGGCAGCGCATCAAGTGCCGACAAATCGGCACGGAACACACCGTTGACGAACACCAGTCGCGGCCCATCGACACCAGGCAGCGCAAACGTCGACGCATCGACTGTGCGTGAGGCCGCATCGGCATCGCCATGCGCAAAACGGCGCTGGCCGAGCGCACGCAATGCGGTGTACTTCCACGCCTCCACCCGCGTATCGGGCAGCCCGCCGGCAGCAAACGCCTCGCGATTCTCCTGCCGTGCCGCATCCAGCCACGCGATGCCGCTCGCCGGCAGCGGTGCATCGAGCAGGGACTCGACCAACGGCAGCGGCGCCGGCTGGCTCATGCCACGGCTCCCTCGGCAAGGCCGGCATAGCCGTGCTCTTCCAGCTTCAGGGCCAGCGACTTGTCACCGCTTTCGACGATGCGTCCATCGGCCAGCACATGCACGAAATCCGGCACCACGTAGTCGAGCAGGCGCTGGTAGTGGGTGATCATCAGGAACGCACGGTCGGGCGAACGCAGCGTGTTGACGCCCTGTGCCACCTGCTTCAGCGCGTCGATATCCAGACCCGAATCGGTCTCGTCGAGGATCGCCAGCTGCGGTTCCAGCACGGCCATCTGGAAGATCTCGTTACGCTTCTTTTCGCCGCCGGAGAAACCCTCGTTGACCGCGCGATGCAGCAGCTCGTCGGAGATCTGCATCACCTTCAGCTTCTCGCGCACCAGCTTGAGGAACTGCATCGAATCGAGTTCCTTCTCGCCGCGCGCCTTGCGCTGCGCGTTCAGCGCCGCGCGCAGGAAGTAGGTGTTGTTGACGCCGGGAATCTCGACCGGGTACTGGAACGCCAGGAACACACCCGCGGCGGCACGCGCCTCCGGCTCCAATGCCAGCAGGTCGATGCCGTTGTAGGTCACCGTACCCGCCGTCACTTCATAACCGTCGCGACCGCACAGCACGTTGCCCAGAGTGGACTTGCCGGCACCGTTCGGGCCCATGATCGCGTGCACCTCGCCCGCGTTCACGCTGAGACTGAGTCCCTTGAGGATTTCCTTGCCCTCGACGCGGGCATGCAGGTTTTCAATCTTGAGCATGCTCATTTCTTCTTTTTCTCGATCAATTGCAGGATGCACGGGCCGTTGCCCATGACCGCGGGGGCACCGTCGATCGCGCTGGACTTGCTGTCCACCGAGAGATCACACATGGCGGAAACCGGTGCTTTCGGCACGTCGCCCAACACGGTCGAGTCCGAAAGCCATCCGGCGTGCCAGGTCTTGTTGTCGGCGGACAGGCGCAAGCCCCACGGCACGGTATGCAAATCGACGCTGAGCAGTGGCACCGAGGTCTTCCGCTTCGTCGTGCGGTAGATCGGCCCGACGGTGAAATGTCCCTGCTCATCAGTCACCGCATCGTCCTTGAGTGCATCGGGCACAGGAGTGCCCGTGTCACTGAGCACATCGGCCAGTTGCACGTGGACACCCGACACGGGCACACCGGCGCGGGTCACCGTACCGCTGATTTGCGGGGCAGCGAGATCATGGTGCTTGAGCGGGATACAGCCGGAAAGTGCTGCGACTGAAGCAACCATCAACACGCTGAAAAACAATTTCATGCTGCGTTTCCTTGAGTTGCCTGAAACATGAAGGAGTTGAACATCGGCAAGCTCATGACAGTATCCGGGCTGGAAAGTGCTTGCCACGGTGCCATGACGCGCCGGTCATGCTTGCCATAGGCATTCATCAGCCCACCGCGCCTTCCAGCGAAACCTCGAGCAGCTTCTTCGCCTCTACGGCGAATTCCATCGGCAGTTCGCGGAACACCTGCTTGCAGAAACCGTCGACGATCATCGACACGGCATCCTCCGCGCTGATGCCGCGCGCGCGGCAATAGAACATCTGGTCGTCGGAGATCTTCGAGGTGGTCGCCTCATGCTCCACGATGGCCGTGGGATTCTTCACCTCCATGTACGGGAAGGTGTGCGCACCGCACTTCTTGCCGATCAACAGCGAATCGCACTGGGTGTAGTTGCGCGCGCCCTCGGCGCCCTTCTCCATCTTCACCAGGCCGCGGTAGCTGTTGGAACTGCGCCCGGCACTGATGCCCTTGGAGACGATCTTCGACTTGGTGTACTTGCCAAGGTGGATCATCTTGGTGCCGGTGTCGGCCTGCTGATAGTGATGGGTCAGCGCGACTGAATAGAACTCGCCGACCGAACGATCGCCGCGCAGCACCACGCTCGGGTATTTCCAGGTGACGGCCGAGCCGGTTTCCACCTGCGTCCAGGAAATTTTCGAATCGTCGCCGCGACAGTCGCCACGCTTGGTGACGAAGTTGTAGATGCCGCCGACACCGTTCTCGTCACCGGGATACCAATTCTGCACGGTGGAATATTTGATCTGCGCCTTCTCCAGCGCCACCAGTTCCACCACGGCCGCATGCAGCTGGTTCTCGTCGCGCTTCGGCGCGGTGCAGCCTTCGAGGTAGGACACGTGGGCGCCCTCTTCGGCCACGATCAGGGTGCGTTCGAACTGGCCAGTGTTCTGCGCGTTGATGCGGAAGTAGGTGGACAACTCCATCGGGCATCGCACGCCCTTTGGGATGAACACGAAGCTGCCGTCGGAGAACACCGCCGAATTCAGCGCAGCGAAGAAGTTGTCGCCGGTCGGCACCACGCTGCCGAGATACTGCTGCACCAGCTCGGGATATTCGCGGATCGCCTCGCTCATCGAGCAGAACAGCACGCCCGCTTCGGCCAGCTGCTTGCGGAAGGTGGTGCCGACCGAGACCGAGTCAAACACCGCGTCCACCGCCACGCCGGCCAGCGCCGCGCGCTCATGCAGCGGAATGCCCAGCTTCTCGTAGGTTTCCAGCAATGCCGGATCGACTTCGGCCAGTGACTTCGGGCCGGCCTTGGGTGCGGCGTAGTAGCTGATCGCCTGGTAATCGATCGGATCGATCTTCAGCTTGGCCCAGTCGGGCTTGGGCATGGTCAGCCAGTGGCGATAGGCTTCGAGCCGCCACTCGGTCATCCACTCCGGCTCCTGCTTGATCGCAGACAGCGCGCGGATCGTGCCCTCGTTCAGCCCCAGCGGCAGGCTGGTCATCTCGATCTCGGTAACGAAGCCGGCGGCGTAGCTACGGCCGAGCGCCTCGGCCACTTCGGCGTTGTCGCGCAGCGTGGTGGCGGCAGTGGTGCTTTCGCGGGTCATGGTGTCATTCATTCGGTGGTGGCCTCGCCGGTCTTCACGGTCACGGCGATGTGTTTGATTGCTGCTGGCTTGATCGCTGCTGGCTTGATCGTCGCCAGACGGGGCGGCAACGGCTTCAGCATCTCGGCCAGGCTGACGGCGCGCAGGGTATGGTCCAGCACGCTGTTGATGCGCTGCCAGCTGCTGCGCACGCCGCATTGCGACTCGCGATCGCACTGGCCCTCGGCCACGCTGCATTCGGTCATGCCGATCGGCCCTTCCAGCGCCTCGACGATCTCGGCCAGCGAAATCTCGCTGGCCGGCCGCGCCAGCCGGTAGCCGCCATTGACGCCGCGGAACGACTCGACCAGTGACGCATGGCCGAGTGCCTTCAGCAGCTTGCTCACGGTCGGCAGTTCCAGCCGGGTTTCATCGGCGATCTGTACCGCGCTCAACACGTCATCCGGGTGCGCGGCGATGCAGGTCATCACCACGGTGGCGTAATCGGTCAGGCGGCTGACGCGGAGCATGGGGTGCCGGGCTGGGGAGCCATCGAATCGGGACTAAAATGGTACTGATTCCATGCAACGTGGTCAATCCGTTTCAATGCACCAACACAGTGCAACACGCCCTATTCCTGCCCGTTTCCCGTGCATTTCACCGCATCGCGACGAGACAAGCCCTTGAAATCATGAGCCGTACTGCGCATCGCCGTGATGGCACGCATCGTGCTGCATTGCAATACCAGCCAGCACGAGGAGCACGCCATGAAGTGGATCACGGCCATCATCAAGCCGTTCACGCTGGACGATGTGCGCGAGGCGCTGGCCGAGGCCGGCGTGCAGGGAATGACGGTGACCGAGGTAAAGGGCTTCGGCCGCCAGCACGGACATACCGAGCTGTATCGCGGTGCCGAATACGTGGTCGATTTCCTGCCCAAGCTGAAGATCGAGGTGGCAGTGAGTGACGACCGCCTCGAACACGCGATCGAGGCGATCAGCGGCGCGGCACGCACCGGCAAGATCGGCGACGGCAAGATCTTTGTCGGCGAGCTCGACCAGGTCATCCGTATCCGTACGCAGGAGGTCGATGCCGATGCGCTTTGAGACGGGAATCGGGAGTCGGGAATCGGGAGTCGGAAAGCGGCGCGTACGCCGCCTCACAGCATTGTGCGTGGCTGGCCTGTTCGCCGCGCCTGCCTTGGCGCAGACCTCGCCTACCCCGGTACTCAACAGCGGCGACACTGCCTGGATGATCGTCGCCAGCATGCTGGTGCTGATGATGACGATACCAGGTGCCGCGCTGTTCTACGGCGGCATGGTGCGCGCCAAGAACCTGCTGTCGGTGATGATGCAGTGCTTCGCGATCACCGCCCTGGTCACCGTGCTGTGGATGCTCTACGGCTACTCGCTGGCCTTCAGCACCGAAGGCATGCACGCTGGCGTGACGAACTGGCATTCGATCGTCGGCGGCCTCGACCGCGTCATGTTCGCCGGCCTGAAGCCCGGCTCGCTGTACCAGACCGTGCCGGAAAGCGTGTTCGTGATGTTCCAGCTCACCTTCGCGATCATCACCCCGATACTGATCATCGGCGCCTACGCCGAACGCATGAAGTTCAGCGCCATGCTGTGGTTCAGCGGCCTATGGCTGACCTTTGTCTACCTGCCGATGGCGCACATGGTGTGGAGCGGCCCCGGCTCGCTGCTCGGCGATCTCGGTGTGCTCGACTTCGCCGGCGGTACAGTGGTGCACATCAACGCCGGCATCGCTGGACTGGTCGCCTGCCTGGTGATCGGCAAGCGTCGTGGCTGGCCACAAACGCACATGCCGCCGCACAACCTCGGCTACACCGTGATCGGCGCCAGCCTGCTGTGGTTGGGCTGGTTCGGCTTCAACGCCGGCTCGGCGGTGGCGGCGAACGGCAATGCCGGCATGGCGATGCTGGTGACCCAGATCGCCACCGCCGCCGCTGCGATCGGCTGGACGGCGGTGGAATGGGCGATCCACAAGCGCGCCAGCGTGCTCGGCATCGCCTCGGGCGCGGTGGCCGGCCTCGTCGCAGTCACCCCTGCGGCCGGCACGGCGGGCCCCGCCGGCGCCCTGCTGATCGGCTTCGTTGCCGGCACGGTGTGCTTCTTCACCGCCACCCGGCTCAAGCACAAGCTCGGCTACGACGACACGCTGGACGTGTTCGGCGTGCATGCGATCGCCGGCATCATCGGCGCCCTGCTCACCGGCCCGTTCGCCGCGCCGAAGCTGGGCGGCTTCGGCACGGTGACCTCGCCGCTGCTGCAACTGTGGATCCAGGCCAAGGGCGTGGGCTTCACCATCGTCTGGAGCGCCGTGCTCAGCTGGGCCATCCTGAAACTGCTCGACCGCACCATCGGTTTGCGCGTCGATGCGGAACAGGAACAGATGGGCCTGGACATCGCCGAACACGAGGAGCGGGCGTACAACCTGACCTAGACACGCATCCTGCCAAGGGCGACGGCACTCGAAGGCCGTCGCCCAATGCCAGATCACCCTGCGCTTGTGCGGCCGGTGCGCACGGATACGGGAAATCGACAACAGCTCGGCCAAACGCGCGTTCTTGCCGTGCCAATCGTGGAAGAGGGATTCGCCCACCAGCGCGTAATGCCATGGTGCCGATTCCCAATATCGCGCATGGCTGACAAGTATCAGTCATCACTGCGGTGAAGGTGACTGCCGCAGCTGTGCCAATGGCGGTAACTTCATCCTAGTTGATGCTATCCATTTGCTATGCGGATCCCAGCATTGACTGTGGTGTTGGTGAAATCCACCGCACCGCGCGGCGCCACCGCGAAGTGTTTGGCCGCAAACCGGATCCGCATGGCCTCATCCCATTCCAGGTCGTCGAGGTTGAGCGTGTCCTTGGTTTCGCGCACCAAGTAAAGGTGTTCCTCGCCGTCGCGTTCGAACACGATGGCCCAATCCGGCGAATACTCGCCCACCGGCGTTTTCACGCGAAAGCGGCGCGGTAGCTTGGTGAATAGCTTTACCGTGCCACGGTGGTTTTCCAGCAGTTCGGCAAAGGATTTTTCCACCAAGCTGTCGTAGTCCACATAGTCGTGAAGGTTGGCGCCGTCGATCGGTGCCTCTGCCACACCCGACGACGGCGTTGGCTGTCCTGATACGGCCAGCGGTTTGTTCTTGGTTTCGCTATCCAGAAACACCACGTTGGCGTCCCACCAGTGGGCTTCGTCCACGGGGACGTACTCGATGTTTTGAACCATCTGTTCGATGACCGCAGTGCGGATCACATGCGCGACGATGCGCGCCCAGTATCCCGGATCGTGGATGGCGCCGGCCCGGTAATGCGTCGGAATGGCCGACAAGATCGCCACTACGGTCGGCCGGGTCAGCTGCAGGGGAAATTTGCCGTGCTGGAGTTGGTCTTCGACCATCTGGACCACGTTGGGCAACCGTTGCCCGGCCAGAACCACGCGCTCGCCGGAGGTTTCCGCAACAGTTTCGTCGGTGGTGATGACCTTGCCGCGGTCGTCGTACACCAGATCGGCACTCTGAACCACGTTGGCTCGCCGCTGAATGTTTCGCAGGTTGTCCAAGTGCTCATGTTCGGCCACGGTTTCGGCCAGTATGACCTCGTCCACGCGCTCGATGCGATACACGGCCCGGTAACGAATACGCCGCCACAACGCGGCAAACTCGGGGCTTTGGAATTTGTCCGGTCGCAGGTGGATGGTGACGCTGTGATCTTCGTTTTCCACGTCCGGCCGGTCGCCAGCACCGCCGTACTCGGCGTTGAGGCCATCGCGGAACTCGCTGAAGCTCTCGTCCACCACCAGGGTCAGGCGGTTGGTCGCTTCGTCTTGGACGCGGTTGCCGTTTTGATCCACCGGCAAGCGCAGGCCGCGCCCGATTTGTTGCCGCCGCTCGGTGTCGGATCGGGTGTGTCGCAGGAATCCGATCTGGAATACGTTCGGGTTATCCCAACCTTCGCGCAGCGCCGAGTGCGAGAAAATGAAGGCGCGAGGATTGGCCAAATCCAGCAGCTTTTCCTTGTTGGCAATGATCTCGTCGTAGGCCCGCGCCTCGAACCCTTCTTCGCTGGCCTTGCCGCTGGTGTCCTTGTAAATCCCGGTCTTCGTTGATGGGAAGTAGTGGACACGCAATGTCGCCGGATCGGGCATGGCATCGGCCGGCCGACCAGACCGTGCCCATTCCTCGCGGAACAGCGCGTCGAACATCGCCGGCAGGGTCGCGGCATTTCCGATGTAGTCGGCGACGCGCTCCACGAAGAACAGCGACAGCACTTTCAGGCCCTGACCACGCCGCTCCACATCCGCCTGCTTTTGCAGATGTGCGCGGATGGTGTGGCGCACCTGATCGCGCCAGACCGAGACGCTATCCACACCCAAGGTCTGGCCGATGGCGAGTGTCACGCCATTCTCAAACCGCAGTTCCGAGCGGGTCATGCTTTCGATGATGTAGCCCTGATATTGGGCCAACCCACGGCTTTCGTCCTGCAGGTCGACCCCCGGCGCCAACACCACCGTTTGACGATCACCACCGGCCGCGTCGATGACCAGCTCAGCCAGCCAGCGCGTTGTGCCGCGCAAAGCTCGAGACCTGATTCCCTTGAGGTGGAGGTATGGCTGGCCGCTGGCACCAGCCACCACACCCTTCACACTCACACGCTTCACCAAGCCCAGTTCCGCCGCGCGTTTGGCGGACAGGCGATGAATAAGGTTGTACAGATCGCGGTGCGTGGCGCTGTACCGCAGGGCCACCAGCGGATTGAGGGTGGCAATGGTCTTTCGGCGCTTGGACGTGCCCATGTTTTGGGGCTCGTCGATCAGCACCACCGGCCGCAACTGGGCCAACTGGGCGATCCCGCTAGCTCCTCCGTTCCAGATGTTGGCCTGTTCCGGCGAAGCGTACAGAGTGTTGGTCGCCGGCTTGTCCAGCGAACTGATGCCAGCCACCAGAAACTGTACGTTGGATGACGGATCGGCGAAGTCCGGCACTGCCTGGCTGTCGCCCAGCACGCGCCACTGGTAATCCAGATGGGGGTATTTGGCCCGGAAGTGCTCGCGGGTCTGTTCGAAGGTCTTCACCACGCCGGCCCGGATGGCCACGGTGTGAACCAGGATCACGAACTTCCGCACGCCATAGGTCTCGGCCAAGCGCAGCGCCGTGGCGATGTAGGCGTAGGTCTTGCCGGTGCCCGTTTCCATCTCCACCGAGAAGTTGGGGAAGTCCCGGGGCTGTTCCAGCAGATCGGTTTCTTCCATCAGGATCAGGGTGTCCTGCGCCTCGACGGCTTCCCGGTTGGTCACGGCCAGCAGGTTCTGCGCCAGCACCGTGCGATCAAGCTGAAACCCGGCGTGGCCGGCCGCGCCGGGCGCTTGGCCGATCATCCCCTGAGGCGGTACCAAGGCGCCGCCCTCGAACAGATCCACGACGGATTCGATGGCTTGGGCCTGATGCGGCTGGTCGTCAAACCGAAACTTCATGCGCCATCCTTTCCAGCATGATGAGCTTCGAGCGCAGCCGCGGGGCCAGCGTTAGGGTCAGGGCATCTTCGACCCGATCCCCACGCAAGATCAGCGTGTCGTCACCGGTCTCGCGTAGTTTCACTGCCGCGGCGGTGACTGAGGTGAAGCGATCCAGGCAAACCAGCAGGCGCTCGCCAGCGGCGTTCTGGAAGGCGTAAACGGTCGCCCCGCCGGCCTCAGTGCGGGTCAGCATTTCGTCCAGCCTGGTGGCGCTGGCCTTGAGGGCCACCTCCCATGCCAAAGCGTCGTGGCTCGCGCCGTCCTTTACTGGGGACTGCCCGGCCTGGGTCAACATCAGGTTGTACTGGGCATTTTCGGCCTGCCCAGCTTGAGCCACGACCGGCGCTTCCACAGCCAGCGCGGTTTCGCGGGCGCGGAACACACGGAAACCCAGTCCACCGCCGATCCCTTCCGCCGCCCGTCGCAGACGCTCGGCGGTGATCTCGAAGATGCTGGCGTAACCGGCGGCCACGGCGTTCCTGCCGGTTTCGGTGGTTTCGTCCGGCTTCTCCGGCTGCTGCACCAGCACCCAGTGCCGGGTTTTGCCATCGCGCGGACTTTGTTCCCAAATGGCCTGACCTGTGGATCCGGAACCTGCAAAGAAATCCAGCACCAGATCGCCATCACCGGTGATGGCATGGAATAGGCGCGCCAACACGTCGGTGCTCTTGGGGTCGTCGAAGACCTTGGTGCCCATGAGTTTGTTCAACGCACCTGACGCTGCGCGTCGATCACGGTAGAAAACAGATGCAGGAGCCCATTCTTCGTGCTCCCTCAAATAACGCTTGACTTGGATGCGCTTGTCTTTGGAATTCGGGTAAAGAAGTCTGTCATCCTCGTCAAGCTTCTTCATTTTGGTGCGCTCATAACGCCAGCCATTCTGCGGTACAGAGTAGCCTTTCCAATCGAAAATGAGGTTTGGACGCGGATTTGGACTTGAAATATCACCAGGAAAGAAGGCTCCACGCTTGTCTATTACGCAGTAATGAGCGTGTGATTTTGACGGGTCTTCATCTGACAATGATTTATACCAACCCTTGAGTTCTTCTGTTGCAGCGTCGTAATTCTCCCCGTGCTTTTCGAGAAGTTCTCCCACCTTGACGTAAATTGGCCCAAGCCCTTCCTTTTTTTCACGCCAACGAATGTCATTTTCCGTGAGATAAGACTTGTTGCGCGCATAGACAAGGATGTAATCCTGCCCGCCACCGGTAAGCTTCGCGTCCCCCTTTCGCGCGCCACGCCACGTCATCATATCCACGAAGTTTTCAGCACCAAACACCGCATCAAGCAGCAGCCGCAGATGGTGAACTTCGTTGTTGTCGATGCTGGCCAGGAACACGCCGTCCTTGCGCAGCAGGTGACGTGCCGCCACCAGGCGCGGGAACATCATGGTCAGCCACGGCGCGTGCTTCCGGCCCTTGGTTTCCTTCTTGCTGATGGTCGCGCCCTGGTCGTCCACCTGGCCAGTGGCGCGCAGGTATTCGGCCTCGGGAACCGAGAAATCGTCGTTGTAGGTGAATGTGTCGCCCGTGTTGTATGGCGGGTCGATGTAGATCAGCTTGAAGGCGCCGGTGTAGCCATTTTTCAGCAGCTTGAGCACCTGCAAATTGTCGCCTTCGATCAAAACATCCCGGGCGTCGTCCCATTGCACCGACGCCTGCACATCCGGGATCAGCGTGGCAGTGGTCGGTGTGCGTGCATCTTGCCGTGCCTGTTCAATGCCGGGCCACGAAAAAGCAAAAGCCGATTTGGTTTCTTCGCCCAAGCCAAGCGCATCGAGCAAGGCGATGCGGTCAAGTTCGCCATCGAGGAAAGCTGCAGGCAGAAGTTCTCGTAATTGCGTCAGTAGTTCCGTGTGCCTATCTGATGTTTCGGATGGCACGCGACGGACTTCGCTCAAGGTATTTTCAATCATCGCCAAATCGCTCCGCATCGAAGTGATTCAGCGACGCCACACGCTTTGGCTTTGTGCGTGCGTGCCCGCGCGTTGACCGTGTGCTGCAGCCTGGTTTGGATATAGGCACTCGGGTAACCGTGGTCCTCCACCAGCATTCTGGAGAACACCTGGACGGCCTCGCGTTCCTCCGGTCCATCCTTCACCGGCTTGCCGGAGATGTAGTCGACCAGATACCCATCTTTGACTGCTTCCTGCTCCGTGGCTGCGTTCTCGACATCGTCCACGAGCTTCTTTCGCACCGCGCGGCGCCGCTCTTCCCTGCCCTCCAGCGTCTTCTCCGCCTGCTGTCGCCCACGGGCAACAACCTCAGGCAACTGTTCGAGCAAGGACTTGGCCACGTAATGCCCCTAATTAACGTAAAACGTTAATCGTAGTGAACGTGCAACGTTAGTTCCAGTACATCGCGCCGCGTACCGTGCCGTGGCATGAGCGATCACCGAGCGGAATTCTCCAAGCGTCTAGCGGCAGCGATGCGGGCAAAGGGGTATGAGCCGCGGCCGTCAGTGCTGGCCACGCAGTTCAATACGCGCTTTCGCGGCCCTTCCGTCACTTTCCAGACCGCTTCGCGGTGGCTGAATGGACAAGCCATTCCGCAGCCGGACAAGCTGACCGTGCTCGCCGACTGGCTTCGCGTCGATCGTGGGCTCCTGGGTTTCGGTGAAATGGAGTCCCGCCGCGGCGCCGGCAAGCACGTCAAGGAAGGCACCGCTTCATACGATACGGACGAACTGGTCGACGCGATCCATGCGTTGCCGGCTGCGCACCGCCAACTGCTGCGCGATCTGGTTGCGGCGCTTGCCGGTACACCTTCGCGCAAACGTTCCGCCTGATTGCTCTTGCCCCGACGCACGGCCATGCCCGGCGTACCCACTGCGCCCATGCGACTCGCGCACCGCAAGGCGCACCGCTAAGCTGCATGCTGTTTCCGCTCCACCAGCAGCCATGACCACTGCCAACGACCGCGCCACCACCCGTCTCGCCTGGGTTCGCAACACCCTCGGCGATCCCGCGCTGACGCTGGAACCCGCCTCGGCCGACGCCAGCTTCCGCAGCTACTGGCGCACCCGGCATGCGGACCGCAGCTGGATCGTGATGGACTCGCCGCCGGCGCAGGAGGACCCGCAGCCCTGGTTGGAGATCGGCGCACGACTGGCTGCTGCCGGCCTGCATGTGCCGGCGGTGCGGGCGCAGGATCTGCAGCAAGGTTTCCTGCTGATCGAGGATCTTGGTTCGCAGCTGTACCTGCCGGCCTTGAACGACGGCACGGTGGATGCGCTGTACGGCCACGCGCTGGAGGCACTGCTGTGCATGCAGCGCGACGTGGACGTGAGCGGCATGCAGCCGTATGACCGCGCGTTCCTGCAGCGCGAGCTGGAGATCATGCCGGAGTGGTTCCTCGGCCGGCATCTCGGGCACACGCCCGACTGCGGGGAATGGGACGTGCTGGAGGCGGCTTTCACCGTGCTGCTGCACAACGCGCTGGCACAGCCGCATTGTTTCGTGCACCGCGACTATCACAGCCGCAACCTGCTGATCGTGGATCACGATAGTCCGCAGACCATCACGACACGACTCCTGAGTCCCGGCATCATCGATTTCCAGGGCGCACTGGTCGGCCCGATCACCTATGACCTCGCCTCGCTGCTGCGCGACTGCTACATCGCATGGGACCGTGCGCGCGTGGAGGGCTGGGTGGACGATTACCGCCAGCACCTGCAGGCCGCGCAGCTGATCGATGCCGCAGTGGATCGTGTGCAGTTCCTGCGCTGGTTCGACCTGATCGGGCTGCAGCGCCACATCAAGGTGCTCGGCATCTTCTGCCGGCTGTGTTATCGCGATGGCAAACACGGTTATCTGGATGACCTGCCGCGGGTGTACGACTACGTGATCGAAGTGGCGAGCGGTTATCCCGAGCTGGCCGATTTTGTCGCCCTGCTCCAGCGCTGCGTTGGCACACGTGACCTGCGCCTGCCGGTGGACGCATGAAGCACGCGCTGATTTTTGCCGCCGGCCTCGGCGAGCGCATGCGTCCGTTGACCGACCACACGCCCAAGCCGTTGCTGGAAGTCGGCGGCAAGCCGCTGATCGTGTGGCATCTGGAACGGCTGGCCGCGGCCGGCGTGCATTACGTAGTGATCAACACCTCGCACCTGGCCGAACAGTTTCCCGACACGCTCGGTGACGGCTCGCGCTGGGGCCTGCGCATCCGTTATGCCTACGAGGGCACGACGCCGCTGGAAACCGGCGGCGGCATGCTGAACGCGTTGCCGCTGCTCGGCCGCGAGCCGTTCATCGCGGTGAGCGGCGATATCTGGTGCGATGCGGATTTTGCCGCCCTGCCCGCCGAACCGCCCGGGCTGGCGCATCTGTTGATGGTCGACAATCCCGCCCATCATCCCGACGGCGATTTCGCCCTGGATGCGCACGGCATGTTGCACGAAGCCGGCAAACCGAAACTCACTTTCAGCGGTATCGGCGTCTACCGGCGCAAATGGATGGAAGACTGGCCTGCCCGCATCAGCGACGTGCCCGGCGCACTGACGAAGCCACCGAGCTTCAAGCTCGTGTCGCTGCTGCGCGCAGGGATAACAACCGGCGCGATCACCGGCAGGCATCATCGCGGCACGTGGACCGATGTGGGTACGCCGGCGCGGCTGGCACAGCTGGAGGCGGCGCTGCACGCATAGCCGCTTCCCATGCGGGAGCGACTCTATGTGGGAGCGACTTCAGTCGCGACGCTTTTTGCTGCCAGGATGAAATTTTCGGAAAGAGCGTCGCGACTGAAGTCGCTTGTATGTTTATCCACGGCGAGTCAGAAAGGGCTTGCCGGGGTGGAGGGACCTTAGTCGCATCTGGCCAGTGGCACAGACCGTGGGAGATATCGTCCCGCCCCTCAC
>JBOHYM010000074.1:0-3114 GCA_050737735.1 Rhodanobacter sp.
GCCTTCATCAGGCCGATGTTGCCTTCCTGGATCAGGTCGAGGAACTGCAGGCCGCGGTTGGTGTACTTCTTGGCGATCGAGATCACCAGGCGCAGGTTCGCCTCGACCATTTCCTTCTTGGCGCGACGGGCCTTGGCCTCGCCACTGGCCATGGCTCGGTTGATGTCCTTGATGTCGATCAACGGCAGGAACAGCTTGCGCTCGATGGTGGCGAGTTTTTCCTGTTCGCCGTCGATCGCCTCGCGGTGGCTCTTGATGTTCGGCGACCATTTCTGGCGCTTGCGGCCCAGCTCGGCCGCCCACTCGAGGTTGCCCTCGTTGCTGGGGAAGGTCTTGATGAACTCGGCCTTGGGCATCTTCACCTGCTTGACGAAGATGTCCATCAGCACGCGCTCGTGATGACGGATGTCGTTGACCACTTCGCGCAGCTTGCGCACGAAGCCGTCGATCAATGCGGACGGCAGCTTGAGCTTGAGGAATTCCTCGGCCATCTGGTCGCGCAGCTTGACGATCTTCTTGTCGGTGATGCTGGCGGCTTTCGGCGCGGCCTTCTGGAACTTGCCGTAGTAGTCGCGCAGCAACTCCATCCGGCGCTTGACCTCTTCCGGATCGGGGCCGGTCGGGCCGGCTTCTTCCTCTTCCTCGGTGGCGGTCTCGTCGTCGTCAGCTTCCGTCTCGTCGTTCGGATCGGGTTCCGGCAACAGCGCCGCGGCCGCTTCCTTCTCCTTGCGAGCAAGATCGGCAGCTTCTTCCAGATCGAGGAAGCCGGCCAGGATTTCGCTGAGGCGGCGCTTGCCGTCCAGGTGCTGGTCGTATTCCTCCAGCAGCAGTTCGATCGTCAGCGGGAAGCTGGCCAGTGCGGTCTGCACCTGGCCGAGGCCTTCCTCGATGCGCTTGGCGATGGCGATCTCGCCCTCGCGGGTGAGCAGTTCGACCGTGCCCATCTCGCGCATGTACATGCGCACCGGGTCGGTGGTGCGGCCCACTTCGGCGTCCACGGCGGACAGCAGCGCCACGGCCTCTTCGGCGGCGGCATCGTCATCGCCGGAAGTGCTGCCGGGTGCGGCGCCATCGGCGATGGTGTCGGTGTCGGGGGCCGCGTCGTGCACTTCGATGCCGACGCCCTTGAGCACCGCCATGATGTCTTCGATCTGCTCCGGATCGACGATGTCGTCGGGCAGGTGGTCGTTGATCTCGGCGTACGTCAGGTAGCCCTGCTCCAGACCCTTGGAGATGAGCGCCTTGATTTCGGACTGTTGCTCGTGGGGAGCTTTGCTGTTCATTAATTAACCGACCGCCGCGGGGTTCAAGAACCGGACATTATAGCGGTGTGCTGCTTTTCTGACCAGTTTTCAAGTGAGAAAAAGTTCCAGCGAGGCACGCAAAAATCGCGCCAAATCGCGACCTTGCAGGATTTTTGCTGAGTGCGGGTCATGCGTGGTTCGTGTGTGCCTGTTCAGCCGGTGTCGAGCCAGAAAGTGACCGGGCCGTCGTTCACCAGCTGGATCACCATATGGGCACCGAAGCGTCCGGTTTCCACCCCTGGATGCGCGACGCGTGCCAGCTCCAGCAGTCGATCGAACCAGCGCCGGCCGTGTTCGGGCGGTGCGGCGCGGGTGAAGCTGGGGCGCATGCCGGAATGCGTGTCGGCGGCCAGAGTGAACTGGCTGACCAGCAGCAGGCCACCGCCGGTATCGGTGAGCGAGCGGTTCATCCTGCCGGCGTCGTCGGCGAAGACGCGATAGCCCAGCAGACGTTCCAGCATGCGTTTGGCCTGCGCTTCGCCGTCGTCCGGCTGCACCGCCACCAGCGCCAGCAGGCCGGGGCCGATCGCGCCGACGGTTTCCTCGCCGACATCGACGCGGGCAGAAAGGACGCGCTGGATCAGGGCAATCATGGCGGCGTGGTGAGGATGAGGTGGCTAGCTTACGGTGCCACCGGAGGCAGTGAAAGATGCCGAAGCAATCCGGCGATCCGGGCGCGGCGATCCTCGGTGTAGCCGGCTGGCTCCCGTAAACTGTCCGGATGCGTGCCGACATCTATCTCCTCTATCTGCTGCTGCGCCTGTTGGCGCTGTTGCCCCTGCGCACACTGCATGTGGTCGGCAGCGGCCTGGGTCGCTTGCTGCTGTGGCAGCGCGGCCAGATGGTGCAAAACACGGCGGTGAACTTGCGCATCGCGCGGCCGTCGCTGGATGAGACGGCGCAGGCCGCGTTGCTGCGCGAGGTGGTGGTCGAGAGCGGCAAGTCGGTCAGCGAGATCGTCAAGGTCTGGGGCGCCGGCGCCGAGCGCGCACTGGCGCTGGTGCGCGAGGTGCGCGGCGAGGCGTTGCTGGATGCCGCGCTGGCTGCTGGCAAGGGCGTGATCATCGCGGCGCCGCATCTGGGCTGCTGGGAGTTGCTGAACTACTGGTTATGTCGCAAGACGCCAATGGCGATCCTGTATCGGCCGCCGCGGATCGCCGTGGTTGAGCAGCTGCTGCGCAAGGTGCGCGGTGCGCTGGCGCCGGAGCAGGTCCGTGCAGACGGCGCCGGCGTGCGCACGCTGTACAAGCGGCTGGCTGCAGGTGGCACCGTCGGCATCCTGCCGGATCAGAAGCCGCGTGCCGGCGAGGGCGAGTTCGCGCCCTTCTTCGGCCGCACGGCGCTGACCATGGTGCTGCTGCCACGGTTGGCCGCACGGACGGGTGCCACCGTGCTGTTTGCGTTTGCCGAGCGTCTGCCGCACGGGGCCGGCTATCGCATCCATCTGCTACCGGCGCCGGAGCGGCTGGCCGATGCCGGCCCGGCCGTTGCCTGCGCCGCGTTGAACCAGGGTGTGCAGGATTGTGTCGAGCTGGCCTTTGCGCAATACCAGTGGCAGTACAAGCGCTATTCGGCCGATGGGCTGGTGAGCCCGTACGAGCGCGAGGATCGGTAAAGACGAGAGGCTTAGTGGGTTTTCAGTCGCCCACAAAGCCGCAAGCCGGAACATCACGGCCGATGCCGCCACCCTGTGGGAGGGGCTTCAGCCCCGATGGCTCTGGTTTTTCCGCAAGCAACGGCGTCGCGACTGAAGTCGCTTGTATGTTTATCCACGGCGAGTCAGAAAGGGCTTGCCGGGGTGGAGGGACCT
>JBOHYM010000075.1:0-9479 GCA_050737735.1 Rhodanobacter sp.
GTACACCGCCAAAAGAGCGTCGCGACTGAAGCCGCTCCCACAAAAAGCTGCGAGCTCGAGCGTCAGGGCCGGTGCCGTGACCGTGTGGGAAGGGCTTCAGCCCCGACGACTCCGGCCTGGCTGCGGACCACAGCGTTGCGACTGAAGTCGCTCCTTGCATGCCAACATAGAATCTCCCACACGAGTCGAACGCGAAGGCTGGCGCTAGAATGCCGGCACCCTCCTGCGCGAAGTCCCCATGCAACCCGTCAACCTGGCCCGCCTGCAGATTCACTTCTGCGTATTGCTGTGGGGCTTCACCGCGATCCTCGGCAAGCTGATCACGCTGCCGGCGTTGCCGCTGGTGTGGTGGCGCATGCTGCTGGTGGTGGTTGCCCTGCTGCTGATGCCGAAGGTCTGGCGCGGCCTGCGCGCGATGCCGGCACGGCTCATCTGGGCGTACGCCGGCATCGGCGTACTGGTGTCGCTGCACTGGCTGAGCTTCTATGCGGCGATCAAGCTGTCCAATGCCTCGGTCGGCGCCACCTGCATCGCGCTGGGGCCGGTGTTCCTGGCCTTCATCGAACCGTGGATCGCACGACGCAAGTTCGACCCACGCGAACTGATGATCGGCGTCGCGGTGGTGCCGGGCGTGATGATGGTGGTCGGCGGCGTGCCGCACGACATGCGTCTGGGCATCGCGGTCGGCGTGCTGTCGGCACTGTTCGTGGCGCTGTTCGGCTCGCTCAACAAACGGTTGGTGGAACATGGCGACCCGCTGACGGTGACCTGCATCGAGTTGGGTACCGGCACCGTGTTTCTCACCCTGCTCGCGCCACTGCTGCCACACGCCGGCCCAGCCTTCATGTTGCCGAACCTGCACGATGCCCTGCTCCTGCTCGCGCTGTCGTTCGGCTGCACCCTGCTGCCGTTCACGCTGGCGCTGGTCGCGCTGCGCCATATGAGCGCGTTCGGCACGCAGATGGTGACCAACCTGGAGCCGGTCTATGCGATCGTGCTGGCGATCGTGCTGCTGGGCGAGCAGCACGAACTGGATCACTGGTTCTACGCCGGTGTGGTGGTGATCCTGGCCGCGGTGTTTGTACATCCGCTGCTCAATCGCCGGCAGCGGGGAACGGAACAACCCGAGCTGCTCGGTACCACCGAAAGCCACAGCATGGTCGACTGAAGCCGGACTCACGCTGACCGACCTCCCAATCCACCCGGAGCTACGCATGAAAATCGCATTATTCGGCGCCACCGGCCACCTCGGCCAGGGCATCCTCGATGAAGCACTCACACGCGGCTATCAAGTGACCGCGATCGTGCGCGACCCAGCCCGACTCGCGCAGCGCCATGACAAGCTCAAGGTCGTCACCGGCGACGTCGCCCAGCCGGCCAGCTGGCTCGATGCCCTGCGTGGCGTGGATGCCGTGGTCGCCAGCCTGTCTGCCCGTCGCGACGGCAACCCCGACAGCGTACCCGCCAACGCCGGCCTGCTGCTGGACAACCTGCCGAAAGCCGGCGTGAAGCGTCTGCTGTGGGTCGGTGGCGCCGGTACGCTGGAGGTCGCGCCGGGCGTCAAGGTCATCGACGACCCGCACTTCCCGGACGCCTGGAAACCGGAAGCCAACGCGCAAGGCAACGCACTCGACGTGTTCCGCGCCAGCAAGGCCGATGTGGACTGGACCTATGTCAGTCCGGCTGCCCTGATCGAGGACGGCGAGCGCAACGGCACCTACCGCGTAGGCGGCGATCAGCTGCTGGTCGATGCCAACGACGTCAGCCGCATCACCGTCGCCGACTACGCCGTTGCCCTGCTCGACCGCATCGAACAGCACGACGCGCTGCGCCAGCGCATCACGGTCGCCTACTGAGCATCGTCTGGCATGTCCGTGCTGGCTGACTTGGCAGGCATGGGCATGCCGGGCTGCTTGCCTGCCGCGGGATGATCGTGGTCCCCGCCCATGTCCATGTCTTCATCCGGCGGCGCCCTGTCCACGATGTCCTTGTACTGCGTTGGCGTCAGCCCGGGCAGCTTCTGCAGGAACGCCACCATGCTCCAGATGGTGGCGTCATCGTGGCTGCCGCCCCATGCCGGCATCGCGCTCATCTTGATGCCATGCTTGATCACCCAGAACGCTACGCGCGGATCGGGATGTGCCTTTGAAAGCTCCGGCGGCTGCGGATACAGCCCTGGCCTGATCTCGGAGTCGGCCATGCCCGGTGCCAGATGGCAGCCGGTGCACATGGCTGCGTACTGGCCCGCACCCTTGAGGATCAGCTGTGGATCATCGAGATTCGGTACCTTGATGTCTTGCGCATGTCGCTGGATCGAGCGCTCGCGCAGCGTCTGGATCAGCACAAGGACAGGCCGGGTGTGCGGATCATCTGCACCGATGTTGTAGATGCCGGAGTAGACGAATACGCCGACTCCGACGATGCCCACGACAACCAGGGTCATAGCAGTTGTGATGATGGTGGCAAAGCGTTTCATGGAATGTCCTCAGAACCAGATGCGCACACCGGCGACGAACTGCCGGTCCATCAACGGCTGACCATCCTGCCGCGCGTAGTCTGCCGTCCGGCCGTAGCGGTGCATCCAGACCAGGCCAATATACGGCGCGAATTGCCTGCTTATCTCGTAGCGCAGACGCAGACCCAGCTGCGTATCGGACAGTCCGCTGCCAACACGACTGGCCGGATCGTCCCGGCCGTAGAGATTGAGCTCGAACTCCGGCTGCAGGATCAACCGCTGCGTGAACAGCAGCTCGTACTCCGCGCGCAAGCGCGCCGCGGCACGACCTGACGGACCCGCGTAAGCCGTCGCTTCCAGTTCGAACCAGTACGGCGCCAGTCCCTGCACGCCGAATGCAGCCCATTGCCGATGCGGACCTTCGCCCACGTCCTGCCGCACGCCGAGCTGGCTGTCCCAGAACGGGGCGATCGCGTGGCTCCACAATGCCTCGACATCACCCTCGCCGATGCGGCCGTTATTGCTATCGCCCTCGCTACGCAGCCATAGCTTGTCGCTGTCGTTGCCATACCAGCCCTCCACGTCCCAGGCCTGGCCGGTGGTGTAACGGCCGTCGGTGAGCTCCAGCTGATCGATCAGCAGCATGCCCAGCGGTTGGCTGTCGAGCATGTCCATGCCCGGCATGCTGGTGTGACCGATGCCGTCGGAGTAATCAGGACTGCGTGTGCTCGTCGCGGTCGCGCTGCTGTTATCCATCGCCGGCATCGTGTCGTGATCTGCTGCAGGCGCTGCGCCCTGATCCATGCCCGGCATCGCCGCATGGTCCATCGCCATCGGCGGATTCGCCGATGACTCGGTACTTTGCGCGGATGCGGCCAACGGCCACGCCAACAGCAAGCCGGCCATCAGCATGCGTCGGCGCCAGCGAGCAACAACTATCTGCATGCGCGCACTCATGACACCACCACCTCGCGCATCATGCCCGCCTCCATGTGATAGAGCATGTGGCAGTGATACGCCCAGCGTCCCGGCGCGTTGGCGGTCACCGCGTAGCTGATGCGCTGGGCCGGCTGTACGTTGATGGTGTGCTTGCGCACCTGGAATTGCCCATCGGCATCCTCCAGCTCGCTCCACATGCCGTGCAGGTGGATCGGGTGATTCATCATGGTGTCGTTGACGAGCACGATGCGCAGTCGTTCGCCGGTGTTGAAATGGACGGGTTTGGCATCGGAAAACTTCACGCCGTCGAACGACCACATGAAGCGCTCCATGTTGCCGGTCAGGTGCAACTCGATCTCGCGGCTGGGTTCGCGTGTATCGAGTGGGCCGCCGATCGTGTGCAGGTCGGCATAGGTCAGCACGCGCCGGCCGTTGTCACGCAGGCCAACGCCGGGGTCGTCCAGATTCGTGCGCGGCGTGTCGACCTGCATGTCCACGCCGGGGCCGGACTCGGTACGCGCGTGATGCACTACCGGCGTACTGCCCATGTCCATGCCCGCCATGTCGCCGTGATCCATGCCGGCCATCGGGCCCGCGGCGTGCGCGCCGCCCATGTCACCCATCATGTCCTGCATGCCGAGCCACACGCGCGCATCCATTGCTGGCACGGCCGCTTCCATGCCCGGCCGCGGTGCCAGCGTGCCGCGCGCGTAACCGCTGCGATCGATCGACTGCGCGAACAGGGTGTAGGCGCGCTCGTCCTGCGGCTCGACGATGACGTCATAGGTCTCCGCCACCGCGATGCGGAACTCGTCGACCGCCACCGGCTCGACGTCCTGACCGTCGGCGCTGACCACGGTCATCTTCAGGCCCGGGATGCGTACGTCAAAAATCGTCGACGACGAACCATTGATGAAGCGCAGGCGGATCTTCTCGCCGGCACGAAAAATCCCCGTCCAGTTGCCGGCTGGTGCCGTGCCGTTCATCAGGTAGGTATAGGTGAGGCCCGACACGTCGCTCAGGTCGGTCGGATTCATGCGCATCGCGTTCCACATGCGACGCTGCGCCAGCGCTGCTGCGAGTCCCTCACGGCGCACGTCGCGCGCGAAATCACCGACGGTGGGCTGGGCTCTGTTGTAGTAGTCGCTCTGCTTCTTCAGCCTGGCGTAGATGTGCGCAGGATCTTCATCGGTCCAGTCGTTGAGCATCACCACGTAATCGCGCTCGGTGGGGTGACGTTCCGGTCCGTCCGGTTCGACCACCAGTGCGCCGTACAGGCCGGTCTGCTCCTGGAAGCCCGAGTGTGAGTGATACCAGTAGGTGCCGGACTGGCGCAGGGTGAACCGGTAGACAAAGGTCTCGCCTGGCGCGATGCCGGGAAAGCTGATGCCCGGCACGCCATCCATCTGGAACGGCAGCAAGATGCCGTGCCAGTGGATCGAAGTGGGCACGCGCAGCCGGTTGGTAACGCGCAAGATGACGGTCGAACCCTGGCGCATGCGCAACACCGGCCCCGGCACACTGCCGTTGACCGTGGTGGCGAGTCGCGCCGCACCGGTGTAGTTCACCGGTGCCTCGACCACATCGAGCGCAAAGTCGGTACCGCCTGGCACGGTCGGCTGGCCCTCGCTGGTCAATGCCCAGACAGGTGACGAACGAAACAGCCCGATGCCGGCAAACGCCCCACCCAGCGCAAGGCCTTGCACGAATCGGCGACGGGACAAGCTCGGCATCACGTTTGCCGAGGGATAAACAGGTTTCATGGTGCAGCTCCGTGCAGCGTGCTCCGGCGGGCCGGGGTCAGTCATGGCTGCCGTCGCGCAGCGACAAGCGGCCATGGCCGGAGCGCGCAACGGATCAGGTCAGTTCGAAAACCCGCAGCAGTGGCGGTCGCAACGGTGGCGCATGCGCGAGCTTCGGCGCGACCACGTGACGCAACGAACCGTGCAGGGCAGCGGGAGCCACCGGTGCAAGCGCGGCCATCGTCATCACCGGCAACGCTGTACCGCACGTCACCGCACAATGACAGGTACTGGTCGACCCGTGACGGGCATGATCCTGACCGCCGCAACAATCCGCCTTGACCGGCATGGCGTGCTGCGCATGATCGGAAACCTGGGCCGCATGCGCCCCGTGGCCCATCGCTGCAGCCATCTCCATCGCGCCGCACGGTGCCGCATGCACCGGCGCAACAGCGAGCATCAGCCACGCCAGCCAGGCCATCACCCGGAGGTGTGGCGAGCGTGCGAGTTGGCGCGGAATGCGGTGCATCGGGGCAGCTTAGGCGCTGTTTTGCCTCACCTCAACCCTGGACATGCATCCATGCGGACCCGCACCGGGGAAGCACACAACGGGAAGCAGACACCTGCCCGTCTATACTTGACCACCCTGCCCGCCGTGACTGCCATGAATTACCGCCACGCCTACCACGCCGGCAACTTCGCCGATGTCCTGAAGCACACCGTGCTGCTCGCGCTGATCGAGGCGATCCAGGCCAAGCCGACGTCGTTCTGCTACATCGACACGCACGCCGGCAGCGGCAACTACGCGCTGGATGGCTTCGAGGCAAAAAAGACTGGCGAGCACAAGGGCGGCATCACGCGCCTGCATCCGGCCGAGAAGGTGTCACCGCTGCTGCAGCGCTGGCGCGCCAGCATCCTCGGCAGTGAAGATAACCAGCAGGGCCTGAAGCACTACCCCGGCTCGCCACTGCAGGTCGCCAGGCTGCTGCGCCCCGATGACAGCGCGCAGTTGTGCGAGCTGCATACGGACGAAGCGGCCAAGCTGCGCGAGCTGTTCCGTGGCAATCCGCACGTGCATGTGCACCAGCGTGATGGTTACGAGGCATTGAAGGCGTTGTTGCCGCCGAAAGAAAAGCGCGGCCTGGTGCTGATCGATCCGCCCTACGAGGCGCAGGACGCCGAATACAAACTGATCGATAAGGCCCTGAAGGAAGCATTGCAGCGCTGGCCCACCGGCGTCTACGCCGTGTGGTATCCGATCAAGCTGCGCAGCCAGGTGCAACCATTCCTGCGCGGCCTGCAGCGCAGCGGCGCCAAGCGCGTGCTGCGTGCCGAGCTGCTGGTGCATCCGGACGATTCTCCGTTGCGCCTCAACGGCTCGGGCATGGTGATCCTCAACGCACCATGGAACCTTGACGACGTGCTGCGCGAACCGTTGCGCGTGCTGGCCAGCCTGCTATCGCAGGATCGTCCGGCCGAGTGGAAGCTGGACTGGCTGCTGCAGGAAGGCGCCGAACCGCCTGCACCGAGCCCGCTGCCGCCGTCGCGTCTGGCGGCTACGCGACCGCCGTTGCGCGGCGGACCGGTTCGCAAGCGCTGATGACACAGATACAAAGAAAGCCCCGAATCTCGTCATTCCGGCGAAGGCCGGAATCGCTTCAAAACAGCAAAGCTGGTCATCCATGTTGATCTTGCGAAAGACAAAATGGATGACCAACGTTCGATGTCAGGAAAGCGATTCCGGCCTTCGCCGGAATGACGGCAAAAAGCAGATCTTCGAGCTTCCGGAGGTTCCGTTTCCGACATCGCCACACAAGCTTCGCACGCGGATTGTTGTAACGTAGCCAACCGTTCATCGCTGTTATCGTTCAGCCGTCCACCGGAGTCCGACCATGCCCTTCACTGCCCGCTCCCTGCGCCACGCCGCTGCTCCGCTGCTTGCGCTGATGCTGGCCGCCTGCGCCCCGGCGCCGATCTACCAGAATGTGCCGAACGCGGTCGTCGCCGTGCCGGCCCAGGTGGCGCAGTCGCCCGAACGCTATGCCGGCGGCGAGGTGATCTGGGGTGGCCGCATCGTGCAGGTGACGAATTTCGCCGACCACAGCGAAGTCGAACTGCTGGCTTACCCGCTGGACTCTTCGCAACGCCCCAGGGCGAACGACAGCGGCAACGGCCGCTTCATCGCCGTGATGCCCGGCTATGTCGAACCGCTCAGTTATCCGCCGGGCGCGCTGATGACGGTCAGCGGCAAGCTCAATGGCAGCCGTGCGGGCAAGGTGGGCGAGGCCGACTACGTGTTCCCGCTGGTCGGCGTGGCGCAGTCGCACGTCTGGACAGCCGCGGAAATGGAAAAGGGCCGCAACAACGTCCGCTTCGGCGTGGGTGTGGGCGTCGGCATCCGTTGAACCTTCGTCGCGAAGTCCGGCGTCACCGCTAGACTTCACCGATCCACTTCGGGAATCGACGCTGCATGTCCGGTCACGCCAATTCGCTGAAGGCGATCTTGCTCGCGCTTGGCGCGAACTTCGCCATTTTTGTCGCAAAACTATTCGCGGCGGTGGTCACCGGCTCCGGCGCGATGCTGGCCGAGGCGGTGCATTCGCTGGCCGACTGCGGCAACCAAGGCCTGCTGCTGCTCGGCATGCGCCAGGCTAGGCGACCACCCTCCGATGAATATCCGCTGGGCTGGGGCCGCGCGCTGTACTTCTGGTCCTTCCTCGTCGCGATCCTGCTGTTCAGTGTCGGCGGCATGTTCTCGATCTACGAGGGCATCCACAAGCTCACGCATCCGGAACCACTGAAGTGGCCATGGCTGGCGTTGGGCGTGCTGCTGTTTGGCATCGTCGCCGAAAGTTTCTCGATGCGTGGCTGCCTGCACGAGGTCAACAAGGCACGCGGCACGCAGGGGCTGTGGACCTGGTTCCGCGAAACGCGTTCCAGCGAGCTGCTGGTGATCTTCGGCGAGGATCTCGCGGCCCTGCTCGGCTTGTGCCTCGCCGCCCTGGCGATCGGCATAACCATGCTCACCGGCAACCTGATCTTCGATGCCGCTGGCACCATCGCGATTGGCGTGCTGCTGATGGTGGTCGCCGTGCTGGTGGCGATCGAGGTCAAGGCGCTGCTGATCGGCCAGGGCGTGGAACCACGCCGCCGCGACGAACTGCGGCGCTTCCTCGACAGCCGCCCCGAAGTGGCCGAAGTACTCAACCTGATCACCCTGCAGATGGGCCCGGATGTGATGGTCGCGGTCAAGGCACGCATGCAGCCCACCGCCAGCGACCGTAATCTGATCGACGCGATCAACACTGTCGAGGCCGCGATGAAGGCGCAGTTCGATGACGTGCGCTGGAGCTTTTTCGAGCCGGACATCACTGACTGAAACCTGCCGTAGTTCATGCAGACCACGCGCGAAGGCAGCATAACCATGATTGCCGATGTTCTTTTGTGTGCCTCGGCCGCAGCGCCTATCCTGAGCGCCTTCCGCCGCGCGCGAGGCATGGGCATGAAACGCTCCGTCACGATCCTTGCCGGCCTGCTGTATGCCGGGCTGGCCCTTGCACAAGCTGCCACTCCGGCACCGAACCTGCTTGCGCAGCGCCTCGCCGCCAGCGAGAAGCGCCTGGCCGACTGGGCGGACCTGGCATGTTACCGCGACGCGAACAGCCGGCTTTCCGCACCAAAGCACGGCGAGATGCGTGTGGTGTTCATGGGTGATTCGATCACCAACAGTTGGGGCCGCGAACAGGGTGTGTTCTTTCCCGGCAAGCCGTACATCAACCGCGGCATCAGCGGTCAGACCACGCCGCAGATGCTGGTTCGTTTCCGTCCCGACGTCATCGCGCTGAAGCCTCGCGTGGTGGTGATCCTCGCCGGGACCAACGACATCGCCGGCAATACCGGCCCGTCCACGCTCGGCATGATCGAGGACAACCTCGCCTCGATGGCCGAGCTGGCCCGGGCCAACGGCATCAAGGTCGTGCTCGCCTCGGTCACACCCGTGAACGACTACATCGATGCCGGCATGACGAAAGGTCGACCCCCGCAAAGAATTCTCGAACTCAATGCGTGGATCGCGTCCTATGCGCAGCGTGAGCACTTCGTCTATCTGGATTACTACGACGCGTTGCTCGACAGCCACCATGCACTGAAAAAGGATCTGTCATCCGACGGACTGCACCCGAATGCAGCCGGCTACGCAGTGATGGCACCGCTGGCGCAGCAGGCGATCGAACAGGCCCTGCAGCCCTACGGAGTGTGGGCGGTAGAAGCCGTCCGGGCTGCAAAGCCCTCTACGCGGTCCATTTTTCCGCCGCTTCTTGGCCCATAGAACCACTATGGGCCGG
>JBOHYM010000076.1:0-28834 GCA_050737735.1 Rhodanobacter sp.
CCTGGGCGAGAACGTCGTGCAGGGCGCGGTGAACCCGGACGAGTTCTACGTCTACAAGCCGACGTTGCTGAAGGGCAAGCCGGCGATCCTGCGCCGCTCGCTCGGTTCCAAGCAGATCCGCATGGTCTATTCCGACAAGCCCGGCGAGCGCGTGCGCAACGAAAACACGCCCGCCGAGTTGCGCAACAAGTTCTCGATCAGCGACGAAGATGTGCACGAACTCGCCAAGCAGGCCTTGGTGATCGAGAAGCATTACGACCGTCCGATGGACATCGAGTGGGCGAAGGACGGCAACACCGGCAAGATCTACATCGTGCAGGCGCGCCCGGAGACGGTGAAGTCGCGCTCGCACGCGACGCAGCTCGAACGCTTCCACCTCAGCGAGAAAGGCAAGGTGCTGGCCGAAGGCCGTTCGATCGGCCAGAAGATCGGCGCCGGCAAGGCCCGTGTGATCCGCTCGCTGAGCGACATGAACAAAGTGCAGCCGGGCGACGTGCTGATCGCCGACATGACCGACCCGGACTGGGAGCCGGTGATGAAGCGCGCCTCGGCGATCGTCACCAACCGCGGCGGCCGTACCTGCCACGCGGCGATCATTGCGCGTGAGCTGGGCGTACCGGCTGTGGTCGGCACCGGCAACGCGCTGGAACTGATTCCGGATGGCGCCAATGTCACCGTGTCGTGTGCTGAAGGCGACACCGGCACGATCTACGAGGGCATCCTGAAGTTTGAACGCATCACCGCCGATCTTGGTGCGATGCCCGAAGCACCGTTGAAGATCATGATGAACGTGGCCAACCCCGAACGTGCGTTCGACTTCGGCATGCTGCCGAACGCCGGCATCGGCCTGGCCCGACTGGAGATGATCATCGCCAGCCACATCGGCGTGCACCCCAAGGCGCTGCTGGAATACGCCAAGCAGGACGCCGAGACGAGGGCGAAGATCGACGAGCGCATCGCCGGCTACCCGGGTCCGGTCGAGTTCTACGTCGACCGCCTGGCCGAGGGCATCGCCACCATCGCGGCGTCGGTCTATCCGAAGCCGGTGATCGTGCGCCTGTCCGACTTCAAGTCGAACGAGTACGCCGGCCTGCTCGGCGGCTCGCGCTACGAACCGCACGAAGAGAACCCGATGATCGGCTTCCGCGGCGCCAGCCGTTACGTCGATCCCAGCTTCTCCGAGGCTTTTGGGCTTGAGTGCAAGGCGGTCAAGCGCGTGCGCGAGGTCATGGGCCTGGGCAACGTCTGGGTGATGATCCCGTTCGTGCGCACGCTCGGCGAAGGCCGCAAGGTGATCGAGGTGCTGGCCAAGAACGGCCTCAAGCAGGGCGAACACGAGCTCAAGGTCATCATGATGTGCGAAGTACCCTCGAATGCCCTGATGGCGGACGAGTTCCTCGACATCTTCGACGGCTTCTCGATCGGCTCGAATGATCTGACCCAGCTCACCCTCGGCCTTGATCGCGACTCCAGCATCGTTGCCAGCCTGTTCGACGAACGCGACCCGGCGGTGAAGAAGCTGCTGGCCATGGCTATCAAGACCGCCCGTGCCAAGGGCAAGTACATCGGCATCTGCGGCCAGGGCCCGAGCGACCACCCGGATCTGGCCGAATGGCTGATGGAACAGGGCATCGAATCGCTGTCGCTTAACCCGGACACCGTGGTCGATACCTGGCTGCGACTTGCGAAAAAGAAGGCTGGCTGAGCCGTTCGACCGTCCTTAGAGGGCGGTTTTGTCATTGCACTGCAACAAAAGGGCCGGGATCACCCGGCCCTTTCTGTTTCATGGGCCACGTCTGAGCCGATGCTTGCTCGCGTCCGTTTCGTTGCCTGGCAAAGGACTGCGGACCTGGTCACCACGCTATTTCTTGCGAAAAAATACACTCCCTGCATCGATAGTGCGCTGCAGCTTGCCCCGTTCGGGTGCCGTCGGTAGCGTTCATACACACGTTTCAATCCATGATTTGAAGCAGGCGCCAAGGCCACTTCCGACGCACGTCACGGGGCACGATTCATTGAGTACAAACCAGCGCCACAGCCACAGCGATACGCGCAAACGGTTGCTTGAAGCGACCGAATGGCTGTTCATCGAGGGTGGTTACGAAGCGATGTCGTTGCGCCACATCACGGCACGAGCGGGCGCCAACCTTGCCGCCGTGAACTATCACTTCGGCAGCAAGGAAGCGCTGGTGCAGGAGGTCCTGTCGCAGCGTCTGGACCGCCTCAACCGGGAACGCCTGCAACTTCTCGGTGCCTGCGAGCAGGAGCGCCCGGAAGGCCTGGATGCCACGACCGTACTCGGCATGTTGTTCGTTCCGGCATTCCGACTCAGTCACGGCAGCACCTCAGGGCCGGCCTTCATGCGCCTGCTTGGTCGGGTCTACAGCGATCCTTCGCCGTTCATCCGCGGCTACCTGCAGGAGCATTACCGATCGATCTCCGGGCGCTTCTTCGAGGCGTTCTCGCGCGCGCTCCCCACGCTGCCGCGCCACGAACTCGGACTGCGCCTGCACTTCGCGTTGAAGGCACTGTCCGGCATGCTCGCGGGCGAGGACATGCAGGAACTGATCGCAAGCATCAGCAAGGGCGAAGCGATCAACGACGCCGAACTGCTGGCGCGACTGATCTCGCTGATATCACCCATACTCACCGCCCCTTTCGACAGCCCGGAACAAATCCAGTTGATCGAACGGGTACTGCAACTCGATCATCACACCGCGATCGCCAACACGGAGCCTGCCGCCGCACCACACCGCGAATCCCATGGCACGCTTGGCGACCAGCAATGGATCAAGGAAGGGGGGCTGGCCCACTGAAGAAAGCAACTACCAGCCATCGTGACTGCCGACCATGTCGGCGACTACCCGAGCCACATCAGCCCCAAACCAGAAACCGACCATGCTGTGGGCACCCACCCCAGACTGCCATCACAGGAGAACCATCGTGAACCGTCATACCCTGCAACGCTTTACCCGTTTCGGCACCCAGGCCAGTCTCGCCCTGGCCGTGGCTGCCGCACTGACGATCCCGCTGCGTGCCGAAGCCGGCTCGTTCCAGCTGCCCACGGACAATGCCGCTGGCTGGGCACGCGCCAATGCGGGCGGCTCGCTGTTCCCCAACGACCCCACCGCGGTCTACAACAATCCGGCGGCGATGGCGTTCTTCACCGCACCTGTGCTGCAGGTGACCGGTACCGGCATTCGTCCAAGCGCGGAATTCCAGGGGCAGTTCACCGACGAACAAGGCCATCCGACCACCGGTGGCAACCCGAACGGGTTCGGCAAGTTCATTCCATTTCCGAACATGGCGTTCGCCGCACCAATCAACGATCGCCTGACCCTCGGCGGCAGTCTCACCGTGCCGTATGGCCTGGTCAGCGAATACAACCCGACATGGCAGGGCCGTTATTTCGGCACCAAGACCAGCCTGCAGTCGATTGCCGTGAGCTTCTCGGCCGGCCTCAAGGTCAATGATGAATTCTCGATCGGCCTGGGCATCCTCGGCCAGCGCACCAAGGCACAGCTCAATACCATGCTTGACCCATATGGTTCGGCGGCGGCACTGTTTGGCGCCCCGATTCTCGGCGCCCCGCAGAGCGGCGATGTCCAGCTAAATGTGACGGTGAAGAAGAAGTTCGCATTTGGCTACTTCGGCGGTTTTGAATGGAAACCGACACAGCAGGACAGCATCGGCCTGAGCTACCACTCGCAGGTGAACCAGACGCTGGGCGGCAGCTATGCCATGTACGGCAGCTCTGCCGGCAAGGAGCTTATCGCCTTGGCCCCGGTTGTCTTCCCGGATGCGGGTCTGCCCACACTCAACCCCAATGGTGCCAGCGCCAGTGCCGAGCTCAACACGCCCGCCTTCGCCAGTCTGGACTGGCTGCACGCGTTCAACGACCGCCTCTCCCTCGCCGCCACGGCAAAGTGGACCGGTTGGTCCAGCTTCCAGAACCTGGTACTGATGTCGAATGGCAACACACTCGTCTCACTGCCGCAGAAATACAAGGACAGCATGCTGTATTCGATCGGCGGCGACTACAAGCTGAATGACCAGTGGACCCTGCGCGCCGGTGTCGGCTATGACAACACCCCGACCAGCATCCTCAGCCGCGATCCGCGCATTCCTGATGGTGCACGTCGCCTCGTCGGCCTGGGCCTTGGCTACCAGGCAACCGAGCATCTCGGCGTCGATCTGGGTTATCAGCATCAGTTCGTCGGCAGGACGCGGGTCGATCTGACCAACCCGGTCTCCCTGGGTGCGGGTAGCATGAACGGCACGTTCGACGATCACGGCGACGTGGTCAGCCTGACCGGCACCTATCGCTTCTGAGCGATGCACTGCCTGTAAAAGACAAGGGCCGCGCAAGCGGCCCTTGTCTTTTCTGCTGCTCGATGAATATCCGGGCACGCCATCTACGGCCAGGAAGACTTCAACTTGAGCGCACGATGATCACGGTGATGTTGTCGTCGCCACCGCCATCGAGTGCACTGAGCAACAGTTGGTCGACACACTCCTGCGAGGCGAGGTCGGTACGTGCAACCGTGCGCGCAATCGACGCGTCGCTGACGCACTCGGTCAGCCCGTCGCTGCACAGCAGGAAACCGATACCTGGCTCCAGCTGGCCGCGCGCCATGCCGATGTGCAACTGCTCCGCGGCCGTCACGCCCAGCGCCTGGGTAAGTACATTGCGTTGTGGATGCTGCGATGCCTGTGCCGGATCGAGCTGACCGGCCTCGATCAGCGCCTGCACCAGCGAGTGGTCGTGGCTGATCTGCCGCAGCTCCTGCTTCCACATGTAGATCCGGCTGTCACCCACCCAGGCGACTTCATAGCCATCGGCGGTCAGCCGCAACGCGGCAATCGTGGTGCCCATCGGCAGCACGTCGAAACTGGGCCGGGTGTGTGCCTGCAGCCGTTCGGCAGCACCATGCACGGCCTCGATCAGGCTGTGCCCACGACTGACCAGATCAACCATCGCATCGCGCACCAGAGCCGATGCGACCTCGCCGTGCTGATGCCCGCCCATGCCATCGGCCACCAGAAACATGCCGAGTGACGCGTCGGCGTAATAGGTATCCTCATTGCGTGTGCGGCGCAGGCCGACATGCGTTCCGTGTCCGAATTCGATCATGGGCTTTCAGGTAAGGCGAGCTGCTGCAGCATGCCGGAACTGCCACTTGTTGTCACGGCAAGTCCTCTCGCGTATGATTCCTTGCTCGCATGAGCCACCATGCAACCCACTGGAGAGGTGGCAGAGTGGTCGAATGTACCTGACTCGAAATCAGGCGTTGGTGTAAGCCAACCGTGGGTTCGAATCCCACCCTCTCCGCCAGAAATACGATTAAGCCCCTGTTTTCAGGGGCTTTTTTGTGTCTTGCGCTTTCTGTCCACTACTCTGCCCCATACAGCATTGAGAAAGCTGGCAGCGATCAGCGGTTTCTAATCGTCTAAATACCGATCAATCGCAGCACGAACTCTTTTGAGGAGCTCGGCCTCGTCGTGTGCAGTCACATGGTGTTTCCCTTCGGAGGGCGTCGGAGACATGTGAGTGCTCACACTACACTGGAAGCCTGGCGTGATGTTCTTCTGAGGCAAGACGAAGTGCGCGTGAACCTGGTCATCGTGGATGCTGTAGCCGTAACGGATTTCAACACCACGATGAGTTGCGATTTCAGGGCCCATTGCCGTTCCTGTGCGTGAGTTCACCTAAGCCTATCCGGATCACGAATGCGCAGGGATCACGGCATCGCCAGTAGTGAGGAGCCAGATAAAGAAAGCCCCGCTGAGAGCGGGGCCGAGTGGTCAAGCGACTTTTTGTAAGCGCGCTACGAAGTCATCCACGGGCTTCATAGGAGCCTCCCCTCGCTCGTGTTCAAGCCCGTGCAACTTTATCTCCATGAGCGTGCGGATCTCAGACTTGGCGAATCGATTCAACAGATCTCGGATCATCGGTTGATACCCAATGCCATGGAACTTGGCAATGTCTTTAAGAGCCTCCAAGAGGCCCTTCTGCAGACGGATCGAAATCATTTGCAGCCCAAGCGCATCGTCGACAGCCGCCATCTCTTCCGGCGTGGCCACGCGTACGTGCTCTTCACTACGACCAAGTTCCCCTGATTCCCACGGGCACGCATCTTCGGCGGGCACCTTCTTTCGGGTCGTGGTCATATCTTCTCTCCTCAGTTAAAACAAACACCCCTGTGGTGCAGCAAATCTTGCTATTTTCCTAAACCATACTTCCTGTAGATGCGCACTTCCTCTTCATTCGGTTCAAATACCGACTTGATTTCCATCACGTCACCTCGCGGAATGAAGACGATCTTCAAAAGCCGACAGTGGTTGGTATAGGCCAGGAACCATCGGGTCAAAGGATCAGTGATGTGCGCAGCGCGTGTGTCGAACAGATCGGAACCGCGCCGGTTCTCGAAGCACTCGAACAGCTCCTTGTGGGTGACGCCATGCTTCTCATTCAATTTTCGCTGAATGCGAGTGGAGATCTTGAGCTGCATGGACGCTTCCTTTCGCTTCTAGGGCATCATTGTATATACACCCTAGCAAGTCGCACAACATGCCTTTAGACATACAGATTCGCTGCTTCATGGTGCTTGATGTGAATCTACAGCAATACATATTGCCCAGGGTGTGACGTATCAAGCGCTTTAGCCGAATCCTGTTTATGACCGGTTCGGGCACTACCCTTCCGTCACCAACTTTCTCATACCACTCTGAGACGGTATTCTCCAACAAGCTTCCGCGTCAGTGCCCGCTTCGAAGCGCCTGGCTAGCGAGCCGATCTAGCTCTGCCCCGCGAGTCTGGCGGCGGTCCTCTGTCTCGCGACAGCCGATGACCTGGGCGACTTCTCACACGGACAGGCGCTGCGCATGATCGCCTAGACACTACCTGGGACAGCTACATCAGTCTTTTCCGTGGCAACCTCACTGGCAACCTCGCGTTTGGCAACCACTCAAACCGTGGTAACCAGACTGGTACCCGGCTTTCATGTTGCTGGCGCTGCGCAATGCCAGCTTCGTAAAGATCGCGTCGAGGCTATGAGCTTGAGAGATCAGCATCGAATCGATACTCGTGAGATCGCCTTCTTGAACCCTCCGGCATTCACCCGACATCAGATTCAAGAGCTCTTGTGCAAGAGAATTATCACTGCGACCCTGAGGCCTGGCAGCTGCAACTGCCGGGCTTCGTCGTATCTGGGGAGGCGCGCTCATTGCGCCTCCTCTTTCTCGCGCACCTTGATGAACAAATCCTGGCGCGTCAGGTTCATGACCCGCAGGATGCTATTCACATCGCAGCGGTTATGGCACGTCATTGAGGGGCGCTTATTCCAGCTCTCCGTCACGGTGAGGCGCCCGCTTTTCGCCAAGTGGTGGCAGAACGGACAATTCGCGGTCCACTGGTGTTTGCGGAAAGGCTGGACGTCTTCGAGAAGGTCGAGGAAAGTCTGTACGTCCATTACGCAGCCACCTTCGTCATCATGCGTTCGGGCAGCGACCGCAGGGATTCAAGCACCACGTAGCGACGGCGGCCTAGGGTGAAAGTCTCAAGCATACCCTTGTCAGCGAGCCGGTAGGCGGCGGTGCGAGAGATGCCATGCTCGGCACACTCTTCGACGAAAGGAGCGAACGCGATACCCGTACGCATCCGCGAGCCACTTGAGATACCCGTGTCTGACGGCGATTGCGTTCTTATTCGGCGTAGCTCGGATCCTGGCGATCGAGCTTTCGCAAAAGACCTGGCCATGCCAGTGCCCCACCCATGCCGCGGGTGACTTTTTCCGCCTGCAGCTTGATGCCATCCACCAGCGGCTGAGGGATAGGAACCAGCTCGCGATTCCCTGCAAGCGCCCTGACCTGAATCGTACATGCCGCTTCAAGGATATACATAGCCAGGAAAGCGTCCGGGACACTGCCGTGCGCCGTAAGAAGACCATGATTTCGCAGCATCAGGAAAACATTGCTTCCCAAGTCGCGGACCAGGCGGGGCTTCTCTTCGTCATTCAATGCAACCCCTTCATAACCGTGATACCCGAGCGAGGCCAGGACGAATAAGGATTGCTGCGATATGGGCAGAAGGCCATCCTTCTGCGTCGAAACAGCGATGCCATTCAACGAGTGTGTATGCATGACGCACTGGGCATCCTCCCGAGCGGCGTGTATCGCACTATGGATCGTAAATCCCGCTGGGTTGATCGGATATGGCGACGGCATCACCTTCTCGCCATGCTGGTCGATTTTCACCAGCGACGAGGCGGTCATTTCTTCGAACATCATGCCGTAGGGATTGATCAGAAAATGATGGTCCGGCCCCGGCACTCGCACGGTCAAATGCGTAAAAACCAGATCGTCCCAGCCGTATAGGGCCACCAGCCGATAGGCCGCGGCCAAGTCGACGCGCAGCTTCCACTCATCCATGGAAACCTGCTGCCGGACGCTGGAGGAAATGTCGCGATTCGCTGTGTTCATGGATGCTCGCCATCTATAAAGAAGTGATTTTGCGCGTGGTCAAAGCATAAGCGCTTCAGGGGGAACCCAATCGGCCAAAACATGCCTGAAGTCCCTTTGCCGTAATTTTTGCAGGCATGCTGATTACCAGCTTCGAACCCATGGCCTTCAAGGGTTATCAGCAACGGAAACAACATGAGCGATTCACGACAAAAGGTACTGCTTATCACCGGCGCTGCGAGTGGGATCGGGGCGGCGACAGCGCGACAGGCCATCAAGGCGGGGGACAAAGTCGCTATCGCGGATATTGATGCGGCGGGCGCGCAGGCACTGGCGCGCGAGTTGGGCGAACGAGCGCTGGCCATCACCCTCGACGTACGTTCGCCAGATCAATGGAATGCGTGCCTTGATGCCACCTGGCAACATTTCGGTCGCCTCGATGTCTTGATCAACAATGCCGGCATTGTCCATACCGGTTACACGCGCGACGTCACTATCGAGCAGCATCGGCGTACCGTGGAAATCAATTTCATGGGCCCGATGTATGGAATGACGTTGGCGCTGCCTCGGTTTCAGGATCAGGGCAGCGGTCATCTGCTCACTGTATGCAGCATGACGTCCTTTCTTCCGATGCCTGGCATGGCCAGTTACGCCGGAACAAAACACGCACTACGTGCGTTTCACCATAGTCTTGCGCTTGAAGAGCGCCATGGTCCCTTGCACTTCACGATCATTCACCCGCCCTCGACCGAGACGGCGATGCTCGAACAAGAACTCCGCGATGACTCTGCAGTGCTGGCGTTTACCGAGAAATCGGTGACGGCCGATTTTGTCGCGCAAACTATTTTGCGAGCCATCGAGACCAGGCCGCATGAAGTCGTCATGCCCTGGGCCTTCGGACGGTTCCTTCGCATGTTCGGCGCCAATACCAGCATCATGCGCCGAATGATCGACGGGGCCGAGAAAAAGGGGCGCCGACTGCAGGCGATCCGCCGTGCGAAGAATCAGGACCGATGAGCGGGCGCATCCATCAGGAGTACTTATGTGGCTGGTGCTAATCATCTTGGTCGTGGCCGTTGTGCTGTATCTGTTGATGTGGCCTACGCAAATCAAGCCGGTCCTGTGGCGCGCCCCACCCGCTCCATCTCTCGTGGATGGTCCCTATCGCGTCAATGACAGGCTCAGGGAGCTTGTCCGAATCGGGGATATCGGCGGCGTAGGTCCTGAAGGCATCGCCACCGACGCAGAGGGGCGGATCTATGCCGGCTACCTGGACGGTCGCGTCGTCCGCTTCGACGCCGATGGCAACGGCCATCAGCTCCTGGCCAACACCGGCGGGCGACCTTTTGGCATGATGCCGCAACGGGATGGCGGCGTGCTGGTATGCGATGGCATACGCGGTCTGTTGCGCATCGACGCAGCGGGAAGCGTGGAGGTACTGAGTTCGCAGGCGGAGGGTGTGCCGTATCGTTTCACCAACGATCTTGATGTCGATGCATCCGGCACCGTGGTTTACTTCAGCGATTCATCCCATAAGTGGGGCGTCTGCCAGGATATTGACGACATCATCGAGCATGCCGGTAATGGTCGCCTTATGCGACATGATTTGACGAATGGCGAGACCACCGTATTGTTGCGCGGCCTGCAATTCCCCAATGGCGTTGCGGTCGGGCCGAATGGCGATTACGTACTGGTCGCGGAAAGCGGGCAATATCAGGTACAGCGTTATTGGCTGAAGGGCCCCAAAGCCGGATCGGCCGACCTGTTTATCGACAATCTTCCTGGTTTCCCCGACAACATTTCGTACAACGGTCGCGATCGCTTCTGGCTGGCAATCGCCGCCCCTCGCAATGCGCTCCTCGACGGCCTCTCCGGCAACAGTTTTATCCGCACGGTGATCTCGCGCCTGCCTGCATTTATCCAGCCCAAACCCACGCGCCACAGCATCGTGCTTGCGCTGGATCCAGCTGCCCGGGTCGTCGCCAATCTGCAAAACCGCTCGACGGATACGTACTGGAAGATTACGAGTGTGTGTGAGTACGGGCCATGGCTTTACTGCGGCTCGGTCGACGAAACCTCGATCGCACGCATGCCACTGGATCACGCACTAGATAGCGCATATGCCTCCAAGGCGCGAGCCGGGTCCGACGCATGACGCAACCCCGCAATGCGTGGCCGGTAGTGATTGCCTACGCCTTTGCAGCCTCGGCGGCGATGGGTTTGCAACTCATCTATGCACCGGTGACCACGGTCGCCGCTCAACACTATCAAACGTCGGTCGCTGCGATTGGCTGGCTAAGTGAAGTGTTTCCGCTGATGTACGTCTTGGTCTCCATCCCGGCAGGCCTGTTGCTGGATCGCTGGTTTCGCGCAAGCCTGATCCTCGGTGCGGCCTTGATTGCCGGCGGCGCATTGATAAGGCAATTGAACGACACTTTCTACTGGGCTTTGGCCGGACAACTGGTGGCCGCGGTCGGCCAACCCTTGATCCTCAACGGCATCACGAAACTGGCGAGCAATTATCTACGCGAACGAGATCGACCACTTGGCATCGCGATCGCGATGGCAAGCGTTTACGTCGGACAGCTGCTCGCCATCGCGCTGGGTTCCATTCTTTCGACGCAGTCCCAGCTATCGTCATTGACGACGATCAGCACGCTTTATACGGTGATCGTCGCCATCGGCCTGGTGGTGTGCCTGCGCCGTCCGGGTTCATTTGTTGCCGCCGGGGAAGCATCGCCGGGCCTTTCGTCACTGCTTTGGCTGTGGAAGGATCCTTTCATTCGCAGCATCACCGTGATTGCGTTCATCGGCATTGGCAGCTTTACGGCCTTGTTGACATGGCTGCAAGCGCTGCTTGAGCCTGCCGGCGTGCCGCCAGCCGCATCGGGATCGATGCTGCTGGGCATGATCATTGCCGGCATCGTGGGAACATCGATATTGCCGGTCAGAGTCGCGCGATTGAAAAAAGAATACGCGCTGATGCTCATCGCAAGCGTCATTGGCGTCATCGCCTCGCTGGTGCTCGCGTTCATACCCAGCGTCTGGACGGGCATGATCGCCATGCCGGTGGATGGGCTGCTCCTGCTTGCGGTCATGCCGATCATTCTCGAGGTCACGGAGCGTCGCGCGGGACCGAATGCCGGCACCGCAACCGCCATGATCTGGATGGCCGGAAATGCCGGCGCCCTGATCATCGCCATGGCGGTGCAAGCCCTGGTCACGCAACCCACGATTGCATTGATCGTGATGTCGGCCATATCGGCCTCCGCGATTCCACTCGTGCTATTGCTTCGCCGACAAGCCCTCACGCCACCACGGCAGATCGCCTGATCTCTTTATGGGCTACTCGGTGAAGGGCGCCCATTCGTCGACGACCTCACCGTCCTCCACCACCTGGAGCGGTCCGAATTGCAGAAGCGTGCCTTCGGACTGGTGCGGGCGTAGAAACAAAAAATCATTCACGCCAAGCGCATGGTGTTTCGGGCCTGAAAACATCGCCTGGTTGTAACTGACGCCAAAAAATTTATTGGGGACCACTTGCGCGGGAGAAATCACTTCTGCGCGCCAATCCCCGCCGTAGGTGAAATAAGTTCGCGCACGCGACGACCTGCCGCCGAACAACGCCTTGGATAACCAGGTCGGTCCCGCCAGGCGCGTTCCATCCCAGGCCTTCAATATCGGTGAGGCAATGAAGATCGCCGGTTCGAATTCGGCCAGCAGTTCCAGATCGAACATCGTTCCCTTCAGCAAGCATGATCCGGCGCTGACGTCATTGATAGGCGACTTGCCCGTGTGATGCAAGGCCACGGTTGGGCTCCCTGCCCCGTTCCAGCAAACCGTGTCGGATAAGTGGGGCAGCAGCTGGCGTACCACTTCCTGAAAATCCGCATACGCTCGATTGGACTTGGCAAAGCTCGTAGCCCGGCTTTCCACCAGCGCGGGCAACTTGCCGACGTGCGCGTCGTAACCCATCAAACCGGAAAATTCCAGATTTTCCGGCGCAGCCAGCAACGTCTTCAGTATCGCGTGGAGTACGCCCGGGTCACCGGCGCCGCCACGATGAAGACCGACATCGATTTCGACATTGATGCGCATGCGAATGCCGAGACCTCGCGCGACTTGCAGATATTCGTGAAGGCGTTGCGGAGTGTCGATGAGCCACTGAAGTTGCGTTGCCGGATCGAAAGTCGTTACGCCCAAATCACGATAGAAACGACTGGCTGCCTGCACCGGCATCGGCTTGCCCAGGAGCAGATCGCTTCCCGCAAATCGCAAGGCGCTTTGGCGAAGCTGTGGCTCGTGAAAAACCATCATGGCACTCGTGCCTGTCAGCCGCATCAATTCATCCAGCATGCTTGGAACAGGCAGCGACTTTTCAACCAGGCGAAGGCGCTTTTCGCTGGCAATAAGCACCTTCAGCCGCGACGCATTGCGGCGCATTCGATCACGGTCCAATACCAGTGTCGGCCACGCAATGCCCGCTTTCCGCAAGGCGGCTTGCAATACCGAGAAATAGTTTTCGTGCGGGGCCTGGCTATCAGGCAAGGATCGAGGGGAGTTCATGCGGCGTGTAGTCCAAACAGAGAACGCAAATGTGCGTTGAGGAATTTCCCCTGCGGATCGAGTTCATGGCGAACGCGAAGGAAATTCTCCAGCTTCGGGTACAGCTTCAGCAAATCAGCATGCTCCAATGTGTGCATCTTTCCCCAGTGGGGACGTCCACCGTGTCGACGCAAGATCGGTTCTGCCGCGGCAAATAGCGGTCTGAAATCCTGCTTGTGATACTGATGTACGGCGATGGATGCGCGCGCACCGCCCTGAAAGGGACTGATCCAACAGGGGTCGCCCGCGACAAAACGAAACTCGATCGGGAAAAATCCGCCGGTGCGGGTCGTAGTGACAGCACGACACACCTCATCGAGGGCAGTCGCTCCGATCTCCTCGGGAACGTGATACTCCATCTCATTGAACCGAACATTGCGCGCGCTGGGATAGATCCGATACGAATAATCCACGCGTTCCGTGCTCTTCACAAAGCGTGCTACCAGCCCTTGCAGTAGCGGTGTCAGCCTGGGAAAGGTTCTTGCGGCTTCGCTGCATAATTTCAGCAAGCCCTCGGCCGAATCGCCTCCTTGCTGCTCCTTGGTGGCGGGTGAATCCGTGACATCCAGTGTCTTGACGATCGCCTGCCGACTGTAGGGAAACGCCCATAGTTCAAAATTTCGATGATTGCGCTTCCATCCATCCAGATCGCGCAGCACATGATCAAGCGGCAGCACCGTGACGCGTTCGCGCAAGCGAAATGCGGGGACGTTCTGCAAACAGACCTGGGTAATGACGCCCAGCGCACCCAGAGATACCGCCGAGGCATGAAACAGATCAGCATCTTGATCGGCGTCAATATCCAGGGCTTCGCCCTGCGCGGTGATCATCCGCAGTTTGATCAGCCGGGCTGCGATGCACGGCAACCCCACTCCCGTGCCGTGGGTAGCGGTGGAAAGCACGCCGCCAAGGCTTTGGCGGTCGATGTCGCCCAGGTTGGGCATGGCCTGACCGATGCCATGCAAGAGCGGGCCGGCGTCGAACAATCGCGTGCCCGACCAGAGCGTGGCCTGGTGCCGCTCGACGTCGTGCGCGATCAGTCCGCTGAGGCGATCGAGCGAAACAATGACGCCGTCGGTAGGAACCAATGGCGAGAACGAATGACCAGCGCCCACGACACGGACGTGGCTGGCGTTGCGAACTACCCCGCGCAGCGCATCTTCATCCGGGGGCGTCAGCAGGGCCGACGGGCGCCCCTCGCAAAGTCCGGACCAGTTGCGCCAGACAGGCTTGCCCGCGCCCCCGTTTCCCCACGCAGACATTGGCTCGGTGCTTGCGATCACGATTCGTGCTTCCCCAAATGACTACCTGGCACAGTGGAACCGGTCCGCCATCCGATTGCATAGGGTCGGTCGCGGCCAAATCTAAATGATCGTATCGACAGAGCGGCGCAGCGGTCCGGGGAGCTGACCTTCCCAACGCTTGAAGGCGCGGCGAAAAGCACGTGGATCGCTGAACCCCAGGCGTTCTGCTACGGAGGCGACGGTCATGCCTTGTCTACACAGAAGATCCATCGCGACTCGAGCGCGCGCACGATCACTGAGCTGGCGAAACGTGGTACCCGTTTCGTCGAGTCGGCGTCGCAGCGTGCGTATGCTGACGTCGAGAACCTTCGCAGTTTGCTCAAATGAAAGTGCGATGTTGCCCTCCCGCATCAACAACGATTCAACCGTGGTGACGATATCGGAGGGTGAGTTTGCCGCGTTGGCGCGTATTTCAAAGATCGCCTCGAGCTCGGCGGCCATGACCGGAGATCGGCCTGGCAGGCGCGTCTCCAGCCAGTGCCGGCCAATAAACACCCGGTTTTGCGGGCAGTCGAACGTCAGCTTGCAGCCAAACAGCTCCCGGTAACGCTCGACGTAGGACGGAGCACGGTAGGCAAACTCCATACTGTTAGCGGTGAATTCCCGGCCCAGCATCGTGCGCACCAAAAACAGCGCGCTGACGAGAAATTCCTCGAGAAGGAAGGGCCGTATGGCAGGGTCGTTGATTCGTGGCCTGGCAACCAGCACTGCGCACTCGTCCGCCGGATTGAAAGACAGCGTTTGCTCCACCAGGCTGCCGTTTTGCTTCTGGTAACGCATGGCGAGCGCCGCCGCTTCCTCGAAGGTTCCCTGGACCGTCATGGCCACGCCAGGCAATCCGAAATGCCGCATATCTTGTCGACACCCTAGTTCAATACCAAGGTCCGCACGTCCGGTCAGCCTCAGGGCGCGGCGAATCATTCGCCAGGTCTGGCGATTGGAGACCAAGGTGCCTCGCAACAGTTCTTTCAGGGTGAACGTCATCCCCTCGCACAGGCGTTCGGGAGCTACCCCGTAGTCGGCGACGAGTTCCGTCAGCGCGACCAATGTATAGGGGGTTATTTCTGGAATGAACTGTCGCACCTCAAGCTTCGAGCGAGGCATCCGAAGTCCGTATTGGCCGAAATTGTCCCCAGATTAGAACAACTGTTGGGGGCAGTCTATTCCCTGGGGAGCCACCCAGACGCATTGATTTCCGACATGACGCCAGGTGGCAATCGAGCACGCGATACGACTGCATGGTCGCAGTTCTGTAATGCAATGGCTTCACTTCAGGAGGACGGCGCATGTCAAATCATAGAAATCCATTAGCTGATTCTCTGCGACGTATCCTGCATGGAGGCATGGCTTTGTCATGCCTGCTGTCCGTGCATGCATTCGCACAAGAAGCCAGCAGTTCCGTGTTGCAGCCTCCTGCCCCTGCCGCCACGAATGCAGCCAAAACCCAGACACCAACCAAACCAGCCACGGGTTCAACGCGAGACACCAATGCCACTACGCTGGGGAATGTAACGGTTACGGCGCAAAGCCGGACGCAGGAAGTGCAGGACGTGCCGATCGCCATGCAGATCGTCACCAATAAGCAGATCGACGCAGTTGCCGCGACCGACCTGAGCAAAATGAATGGCTATATCCCCGGCCTCTACATCAACGCAGAACAGCCCACGCAACCGGCCTGCACGCTGCGCGGCATCTCCGTCAGTGACTTTGGGATCGGCACGGATTCGCCGATCGGCATCTACGAGGATGGCGTGTACACGGGCAAGACGGGCGGTGCGCTGCTCACATTCAATGATGTGCAGCGCATCGAGGTTCTCAAAGGTCCCCAGGGCACGCTGTTCGGGCGCAACAGCGCGGCGGGCGCGATCTCCGTTGTCACCAATGAGCCTACCGACACACTCAGCGGAGAGCTACGAACCCGCCTGGGCAACTATGGCATGCACTATGTGGACGGCTTTTTGAATGTGCCGCTGAATCACGACATGGCCGCACGCATCAGTTTTGTCGACAACCAGAGCGACGGCTGGCTACGTGATGCCGCGACGGGGCAGCATTACGAGAAGAATGACGATTGGGGCATGCGCAGCCAGTTTCGCTGGAATGCACCGGGCGATAACACCGTACGCGTCACGTGGGAGCATGAAAAGCTCAACCAGCCCGCCCGACCGGCCATCGGCCTTGTTCCATTGCCGGCATCGCCAGGCGTGCCTGCCTTCCCGCCGAATCCGAATACCTATCTCGATCCGCGCACCGCGCCGCTCTATAACGACGTGATCGGCGGTTCGCTGGAGAAACGCACCTTCGACAGTTTCACCATGTTCGTCGACCATTCGCTGTCATTCGGCGACCTGGAATCCACCACGGCGTATCGCCATTTTTCCACTTTCAACAATGAAGACGGCGATGGCACGAATCGCCAAAATCTATACTTGGCCGACATCAACATCGAGAAAAACACCAGCTGGGAGCAGGAGCTGAAACTCTCGGGACAAACCGATCTGGCGGACTGGGTGAGCGGCCTGAGCTACTACCATGACAACGCCAGCCAGGCTTCGCCACTGGATTTCAATACGGCAAGCATCGACACCTTGATTAAAAACGTCTCCCCTATTCCCGGATCGCCAAACGGATCCTTGTATGGCTTCCTCACTCAGACTCTGAACTCGGTAGGCATACCCGCCAATCTCGTCGGTGATCCGTGGCAAGAGACCATGTACAACCAAGGCACCTCGAAAGCGTATGCGGCATTCGGCGATGTCATCTGGCATCTTACGAGCCAGCTGGATCTGACTACGGGCATCCGCTTCACTCGCGACGAGAAGCAATTCAGTTGGTACAACCCACCACGTATCGCCACCCAGCTGGACGCCGCCCTTGATAGCCCCGCGGTGCTTGGGTTCCTCAACGCGGTCGGCGTGCCGCTTTCGACATTCCGTACCAACCTCGAGTTCAACACACCCGCCTCCACCAACGCGCCGCTGGTCGTCAGCAACGGCTGGACCGATACCAGTCCCCGCGCCGTTCTCAGCTACAAGCCCACGCCGAATGTCATGGTCTACGGCTCCGTTACCAAAGGCTACGAAGCCGGCGGCTACAACATCCAGCTGCCCGATTCGCACTACGAGCCGGAGATCGTGTGGAACTACGAGACGGGTATCAAGGCGTACTTTCCAACAGCGAAAATACTTCTCGATGCCTCCATATATCACTACCGATACACGAATTTGCAATCCTTGACGTTCGATGCCAGCGGCAACGGCGCGTTGCCGCTTTACGTCGTGACGACCAGCGACCAGCAAGCCACCGGCATGGATCTTGAAATGCATTGGCAAGCGACCGATGCCTTGCAACTGACATTGACCACCGCATACATCGATTCGAACTATCAAAAGTATGTCGCGCCGGATGGAACGGTCTTGTCCGGATAACCTACGGGCGAGCCATTGTGGTCGGGGGCCGCGGGCATGGATTACACCTGGCAGAACATCATCGGCGGCAACCTGGACTTGAGCGTCCAGGATGGGTATCGGGGAAAGACGCGTTGCAACGCGGATGCAGTGGCGCAAGCTCAATGCTTGACCACACCAGCATTCAAACTTGGCACGGCGCAGAATCGCACCGACATGCGGCTGAGCTGGTCCGCACCGCATCAGCCATGGGGCTTTGCCTTATTCGTCAACAATGCCTTCGACAAACGCTATGTCAGCCAGATCAACAACGTCACGGCAACAACCTTGGGCACCCCTTTTGCGAGCATCACGCCACCACGCATGTATGGGGTGGAAGCAAGCTATCACTTCTGATGAAGATTCCGCAGACAGTCGCCGGCCATGTACCGTCAACGCGTTCTATTGAAGCTATGGCCAAGTCGCCTGGCGATAACGAGGTCCTGAATGGATATGCAAAGCAACACGCAACCCGATGACCTGACCCTGGTGCTGAAAAACTTGCGCAGCGCATGGTCAAGGCATCGTCCCGGCTACGACCAGCGTCGCGACGATCTGAAGCGGCTGCGCTTTGCCCTGAAAGGGCGATTGGAAAACATGGTAACCGCCATCAGCGCCGACTTCGGCCATCGATCGCGCCACGAAACGCTATTCGGCGAAGGCATGACCGTCTTGGCGGAGATCGATCACATACTTGCTCACCTGCAGCGTTGGATGAAGCCACGGCGCCGATCAGTCGGCTGGCGACTCTGGCCCGCGCGCGCTCAAGTTCGTCATGTGCCGCTCGGCGTCGTTGGCGTGATTTCGCCGTGGAATTATCCGATCAGTCTTTCCCTCATTCCCCTGGTCACTGCCATTGCCGCAGGAAATCATGTTTTCCTGAAGCCCTCCGAATACACGCCGCGAACCAATGCATTTCTAAGTGAACTACTGAGCGCGGTATTTCCCGCCGATCGGGTCGCTTTGGCGCTGGGCGATGCCGATGTCGCCGCCGCTTTTTCAGCACTGCCATTCGATCACTTGCTGTTTACCGGGTCGACCACTGTCGGGCGCAAAGTCATGGCAGCAGCAGCGGCAAATCTCACGCCCGTCACGCTGGAGCTTGGCGGCAAGTCGCCGGCGATTATTGGCTATAAAGCGCCTATGGCTAAAGCTGTCAGCCGATTGGTGACCGGAAAGCTCTATAACGCGGGGCAGACGTGCATATCGCCGGACTACGCGCTTGTTCCCCGGGAGCGGCTGGATGAACTCGTGCAGGCGCTGCGCAAGGAAGTGAAACAGCGCTACCCGCAGCTTGACGGCAACCAGGATCTGACGCGCATTGTCAATGAAGGCCAGTACCGGCGGTTGATAAGTTATATCGACGATGCGCGGGCGCGCGGCTTCGAAGTCATCACTCTGGTCGAACCCGAAGATCGCGTTCGCGCTGAAGCCGAGCGACTGTTGCCGCCAACGCTGATCATCGAACCGGATGACGACAGCACAATCATGCAGGAGGAGATTTTTGGGCCCATCCTGCCGATTAAAAGCTATGGCTCACTTGATGAAGCGATTGCCTACATCAACGCGCACGAGCGACCTTTGGCGCTTTACCAGTTCAGCAACGATGAAGGCGAGATTGAGCAAGTGCTTTCATCCGTCGTGGCCGGTGGCATCAGCATCAACGAAACCCTGCTGCACAACGTCTGCAACGACCTTCCTTTTGGTGGAGTTGGCGCAAGTGGCATGGGGCACTATCACGGACATGATGGCTTCCTGACCTTCACCAAGGCGCTACCGATCCTCCGCCAGTCGAAAATGCCGCTGAGCGACAAGCTGAAGCCGCCCTATCAGGGCTTTGCCGATCGCATGTTGAAGATGCTGGTGCGCTGATTGCTGGCCGCTCCTCAGGCTTTGGCCTCGAACCTCGCTGGAGCGCAGCGTGCTGCACCACCATCAGTGACGCACCGGCGATTATGCGGGGGAGGTTTCAAGAGCCAATCCACCAACGCCCGCAAGAATCACCCCTGACGCCACACACTGCTGCCACCCGCACTCTTGTCCAGCGCATCAAGGCGCTGCTCATGCAAGGCCAGCTCTTCGGACGAGGCACGCAGGACACGCGGGCGCACACGCAGCTCCATCGGTGCCATCGCCATGGCCTCGTGTTGTTCGGTCGCGCCCTCGAAGCCCAGGTCGAAAGCCACCTGGCCTGAGGTCATCGCCAGATAGACGTCGGCCAGCAGCTGCGCGTCGATCAGACCGCCATGCAGGTCACGCCGTGAGTTGTCCACGCCCAATCGCTTGCACAGCGCATCGAGGCTGTTGCGCTGCCCCGGATAGCGTTCGCGCGCCATCGCCAGTGTATCGAGCACACTGCAGCGATCGCCGATCCGGCCACGACCATTGTCCAGTCGCCCCAGCTCTGCATCCAGAAAGCCGATATCGAAACTGGCGTTGTGGATGATCAGCTCGGCACCGTCGATGAAGGTGAGGAACTCGTCCACCACCTCGGGGAAACGCGGCTTGTCGAGCAGGAACTCGTCGGCGATGCCGGTGACCTGCCGCGCTCCTTCGTCGATGGCTCGGTCCGGGTTGAGGTAGGTCTGGTAATGCCGGCCGGTAAGACGGCGCTCGACCATCTCGACACAGGCAATCTCGATCAGCCGGTGGCCCTGGCGAACCTCGAGGCCGGTGGTTTCCGTATCGAGGACAATCTGCCTCATGCCGCACCCTTCATCAGTTCGGCCTGTTCACGCGCAGCCTGATCGACCCGCTCGTTCTCGACATGCCCGTTGTGTCCACGCACCCACTGCCAGCGCACCTGATGCGTGCTGACTGCGGCAGACAGACGCTGCCACAGATCCTGGTTCTTCACCGGCTTCTTGTCGGCGGTACGCCAGCCATTGGCGCGCCACTTCGGCACCCACTCTTCGATGCCCTGCATCACATAGCGCGAGTCGGTGGTGAGCGTCACCTGGCATGGCCGCTTCAGCGCCTCCAGCGCGCCGATCGCCGCCATCAGCTCCATCCGGTTATTGGTGGTGGCTGGGTCGCCGCCGGCCACCATACGCTCGCTGCCCTTGGCACGCAGCAATGCAGCCCAGCCACCCGGCCCCGGATTGCCCAGGCAGGCACCATCGGTAAATGCTTCCACTTCGCTCATCGTTTTCCACGGATTCCATTGAAAGTCACAGCGCCGAACTGCGCCGCGTTCCGGGCGACAATCGGCTGTTGGCCGGTACCCGTACGGGTGCCGTCTTGATTCGCAGCGGCGTGGCCATCCGACGGCGCTTGCGCGCTATCAGCACATAACCCCCGCCCCAGGCATTCACGCCGCTCTGACCGACTGCCGGTGTACCAGTAGGCCACAGGCGACCCACCCGCTCGGCCCGCTCCATCTCCAGCCCGGCCTGCTGCAGGCTGTGGCTGAGTTGCAGCGGCACCTGCAGCACTTGCTGCCTGCCACGCGCATGCCACCAGAACCATGGAGCCCAGCCGCTGAGCGGGTGCACCCCGGTCACCACCAGCACACCGCCCGGTGCCAGTACGCGGATCGCCTCGGCGAGCAGGGCCGATGGTGCCGGCACGACTTCCAGCGCATGTCGCAACAACACCAGATCGAATGCGTCGTCGACGAAGGGCAGCGGCTCGTCAGTCGCCGCATGCAGATCGCCCCGGTAACGATTGTTGCGTGCCCACATTCGTGTCCAGCAACCGAGCGACAGCAAGGCAGGCGGCACATCGCTTGCTGCCGCACCCAGCAGCAGACCATGCGTGCCGAAACAGCGCTGCAGATCGGTGGCCATCACCCGCGTCTGGTCATCCAGCAATTGGCGCAACGGCGCACTGGCATAGATGTCGTGATCGCGTTGAAGCATGCAGCCGGCCTGATCCCAATCTGTTTCCGAAGTGTAGCGGTTGGCGACCAGCGGTAGCAGGCGAAACGGAACTGCCGCACGCAGCTGAACGACCAAACGCTCGATTAACGATCTTCTAACGAGTTCCCGGCCGAGCCTCTTTATAGTCGGCCGCTTGATGCGCGCCTTGGATGGCTGCGTCTGTCGTTCGCCAGGGGATCCACATCCGATTTGTCGGATGGTCCTTAATAAACGCAGCGGAGCCCACCTTGCATCTCGTCCCATTACCGGCCCTGGCCGACAACTACATCTGGTTGCTGCACGACGATGACGGCAACGCCATCGTCGTCGATCCCGGTGATGCCACGGTGGTGGAGCAGGCCCTGGCGGCACGACAGTTGCAACTGCGCGCGATCCTGCTGACCCATCACCATCACGACCACATCGGTGGCGCCGCCGAGCTGCGCCAGCGCCATGCCGCGCCGGTGTACGCGCCGGACGACGAACGCATCGGTGACGTCACCACACGGGTACGCGATGGCGATGCGGTCGAGCTGGCGTCACCACGGGTCCACTTCGAGGTGATCACCATACCGGGCCATACACTCAGCCATGTCGCCTACATCGGCGCCGGCCTGCTGCTGTGTGGCGACACCTTGTTCAGTCTGGGCTGCGGTCGGCTGTTTGAAGGCACCCCCGCGCAGATGCTCGCATCGCTTGATCGCCTGTCGACGCTGCCGGGAGCAACCCTGGTGTGCGGCGGCCACGAATACACCGAGGCGAACGGACGTTTTGCGCGCACTGTCGAACCGGAAAATCCCGAGCTGCATCAGCGACTGCAGGAAGTCGCGGCACTACGCGCACAGCTGCGTCCCACCCTGCCCGTGGCACTGGCCGGCGAACTGGCCACCAATCCTTTTCTGCGCGTCGATACCGCTGAAGTTGCTGCATGGTGCCGACAACGTGGTGTCAACAATGATCGCGTCGCACGTTTTGCCGCCATACGCGAAGCCAAGAATGGATTCGGCGGATGAGGATGCGCCGCCTTCAAGTGCTGCCGCTGGCGCTGTCGGTCCTGCTGGTCGCTTGCGCCGGGGCGCCCTCGCAGGCACCGCACCGGCAGCTCATCGAACCGCGGCCGACAATAACCGTGGATACCCCCACGGTCGCTCCGCTCGATACAGCCGCGGTAACAGCAGCGACCACCGACGCATGGGATCAGCTGCGCGGCAGTTTTGCCATGGCCGATTGTGATGCTGACCCCGAAGTACTGAGCTGGGCGCACCGCTACACCCGCAACCCACAGCAGTTCGAGAGCCAGTTGCAAGCGGTATTGCCGCAACTGGTCTATGTGCAGCAGGTGGCTGCGCAATACGACGTGGCTGGTGAATTCGTGCTGCTGCCCTGGGTCGAAAGCCATTTCCGGCCGGTGCCCGGTCGCCGCAACCTGCCGGCCGGCATGTGGCAGATCATGCCCGTCACGGCCGGCTCGATGGGATTGCGCGTCGACGGGCATTACGACGGACGGCTCGACGTACCCGCCGCCGCCAACGCCGTGATGAAACTGCTCAAGCAGTACCACGACCAATTCCAGGACTGGCGGGTGGCCGATTACGCCTACAACGCCGGCGAGTTCGCGGTGAAGAAGCTCATCCAGCAGCGTGGCATGCCCGCGGATGAGCCGGTGGTTCCGCAATGGCCAGTGCGCAAGGTGACCCGTGAACATCTGACCAAATTGCTGGCGATGGCCTGCGTGGTGCGTGAGCCGGCCCGCTTCCATGTCAGCCTGCCCACCCTGCCAAGCGAACAGCACCTGGTGCAGGTAGCCATGCCCCATTCGATGCCGATCGCGCTGGCGGCCGATCACGCCGGCATGTCGGTGAGTGCGCTGAAAGATCTCAACGCAGCGTTCCGCAGCGACACGATCGACACCTCCGCTTCGTCGTATCTTCTGCTGCCCGTCAGCCATGCCCAACAGTTCCGCGATGCGTTGCTGGATCAGGCGAACGGCCGCACCGTCAGCGCATCACTTGCCGGCAGCCTCGACAATGATCAGGTAGCACAACCCCCTGCGGCCAGCACCCCGGCGGTCGCCCGCACAGGTCGGAAAACCCACACCGTGCAGAACGGCGAGAGCCTGTGGCAGATCGCCCGTCGCTACTCGGTGAGCACGCAGCAGTTGCAGCGCTGGAACCATCTGCGCGGAAACACGCTGAAGCCGGGTCAGGTGTTGCAGATCAGCAGCAACAGCTGACAGCGCCCCGTCAACGGCAGCAGGCGTTGCGCCCAAGGGTTTCGCCCAGGATGCCCGATCACATCGAACAGAAGGCACTGCTGCGCCGCAACGCCAGCGTTGAGGACGCCAGCAAGTTCGACGCCTACTTTTGCCCGGATACGGCTACAGGCAGGACCGACGGAATCGTCCCTGTCGATACCGGCGGGAGCATCCTCGGCATGGCCGATATCTGATCTCCGCCTCCGACCAACATAAAGAAGGGCAGCCACTGGCCGCCCCTCTGTCCAGCATGATCTGGCCTGCCGGTTTTACATCAGATTCTTGTTGATCTTGATCTTGGCATTTGCCCTGAGCAGCTCAAGCAATTCACGCGTTGCCTCGGCCCCATAGGCCTGGGTCATCTGCTGGCGCAGCGAGTCACGCTGTTCTGGCGGGACCTTGGACAAGTCACCGTCCTGCACCTTGTCCACTGCCAGTAGCGCATAGCTGCCGTCCTTCATGTCCACCTCGGCAAACTGCGGCTTGCCTGCCGCAGGATGCGGCAACAGAAACGCCTGCGTCAGCAGCGGCGCCGGTACATCGGTGCTTTGACGCGTCGCTTCCTTCACGCTCTTGAGCTCGGCACCCATCGCGGATGCCACGGCCGGCATGGCCTCACCCTTGTCGAGGCGTGCCAGCGCATCGTCGGAAAGCTTTTTCCCGGCAGCGGCAATGCGCTCGTCGAGAATCTTCTTCTGCACATCAGCACGCACATCGGCCAGCGGGCGGGCGGCAGCAGCCACGTGCTTGTCGACGTGGATCACGACCGAGTGATCGTTGCCGAGATCGATCAGACCGGAATTGTTGCCCTGTACCAGCACGTCATCACTGAATGCCGCGGCGATCACCTTCGGATTCGCAGCCAGACCTTCGCCACCCTTGCGCGAGAACAACGCCGTGCTCTTGATCGGCAGGTTCAGGGCCGCTGCTGCCGGCTCCAGCGAACTCGGATTCTGATAGGTGTTGTCGGACATCTTGCCGGCAACCTCGTTGTACTTGCGGTCGCGATCGGCCGCCGAGGCTTCCTTGATCAGTTGGTCACGCACTTCGGCAAACGGCTTGGATTCGCCGCTGCGAACATCACGCAACCAGATGATGTGATAGCCATCAGGCGACAGGATCGGCTTGGAGATCTGGTCCTTCTGCAGCGCGAACAGGGCCGCGTCGAAGGCCGCGTTGGTCACGCCCTTCTCCAGCCAGCCCAGGTCGCCGCCCTGACGCCTGGAGCCCAGATCCTCTGAATTCTGCTCGGCCAGCTTGGCGAAATCGCCGGGATTGGCTTCGGCTGCAATTTTTTCGGCCTTGGCCAGCGCCGCCTTCTGCTGATCGGGCGTGGCGTTGGCCGGCACGTTGATCAGGATATGTGAAACGAGGCGTTGTTCCGGCTGCACAAAACGCTGCTTCTCATCCTCGTAACGCTTCTTCAGCTCATCGTCGCTCGGCGTGCTATCCAGCTTGAGATTATTGCCGTCGACTTCGAGGTACTTCACCGAGACCTGCTCGGGATTCATGTAGTCGGCCAGATGCGCCTTGTACCAGGTTTCGATCTGCTCATCGCTGACCTGGTTGTCGCTGAGGGTCGGGCGCGGCAGCACGAAGTAGCGCACATCGCGACGCTGGGTAAGCAGCCCAAGGAAATGATCAACCTGCTCATCACTGACGATGGTGCTGTTGTTGATCGCATTCGGCAGCAGCTCGGTCGACAGGGAGGCGCGGATATCACCCTCGAACATGTCCGGCGTCTTGCGCTGGTTGAGCAGCCACGCGCGGTAGCTGTTCGCGTCGAACTGATTGTTGACCTGAAAGGCGGGAATCTGGGCAATGTAGTCGCGTACCGCCTGGTCGGCGACACGCAGGCCCCAGTCGTCGTTGGCCTGCAGCAGCAGTTGCTGGTCGATCATGCCGTCGACGATGCGCTGCTTCGTTTCGGGCTTCTCGAAGATGCTGGCGTCGAAATGATCACCCTGCTCGGCGCTCATCTGCTGTCGCAACTGGTTCACCCGGTTCTGATAGTCGTTCTGGCTGATCTCATGCTTGCCTACCTGCGCCACAAACGAGTCCGAGTGCGACATGAAGTAGGACTCCATGCCGAAGAACGACATTGCAAAAACGCAAACACCAAGAAGGACGATGGATGGCCATCCATGCATCTTGTTACGCATTGCCTGCAGCATTGAAATCTTCCCGCAACGTGGTTGAAGATGCATGACGCGCGTGGTGCATCGGTGATACAGGCCAGCGCTGGAGCCTACCCGATCAACCGAAGCATCACCCCATGCATCCTGCCGAAATGACAAGGGCGCCACGCGGGCGCCCTTGCGAACTGTGGCGGAGTGGACGGGACTCGAACCCGCGACCTCCGGCGTGACAGGCCAGCATTCTAACCGACTGAACTACCACTCCGCATTTTTCTGGTGGGTGCTGTAGGGATCGAACCTACGACCACCGCCTTGTAAGGGCGACGCTCTACCGCTGAGCTAAGCACCCGAAACCAAGCGTTAGCCGCTTAGTTTAGGGCATCCTTGAGGGTCTTGCCAGCCTTGAAAGCCGGAACTTTCGAAGCCTTGATCTTGATCGCTTCGTTGGTACGCGGGTTGCGACCAGTACGGGCAGCGCGCTTGCGCACGGTGAACGTGCCAAAACCCACCACCGAGACGTCCTCGCCCTTCTTCAACGACTTCTGCACGGTTTCGAAGAAGGCTTCGAGCGCGCGGCCGGCATCGGCCTTGGTCAGCTCGGCCTTTTCGGCGATGGCATTGATCAGATCGGTTTTATTCATTGAAAAAACTCCCTTATTCGGTTTCGCCAAACGTGGTCAGTCCAAGAACTGGACAACGTCGGCATGGATGGTTGGCTCTTGACGAGGCGCCGTAACGCAACCCCGCATCGCTGCGCTGACTGAAGTAACGCCGGGACTGCGGTATCGCCTTTATACCAGTGCCTTGCCGGAATCCGCAACACAAGCCACAGCAACGTTTCCGGCTGATTCACCACGAAACAATATCGCTTGCAAAACGAAGGCCAGAGGGCTACGGCGTGACTTCAACCAGCCGGCGATGACACGCCGACAAAAAAGCCCTGCCGAAGCAGGGCTTTCCTGAATCCCCGATTGACCGGGTCAATGCGTGCGCGAGTGCACTTCCGCGGGCTCGGCGGCTACCGCAGCCGGAGCATCCTCCTTCGCCGGATTGGGCTGCAAAGGGCGTTCCAGTGCGATATCCAGCACCTCGTCGATCCAGCGCACCGGATGAATTTCCAGCGAGGACGTGATGTTGGCCGGCATGTCGGCCAGGTCCTTCTTGTTGTCTTCCGGAATGATCACGGTGGTGATGCCGCCGCGATGCGCCGCCAGCAGCTTCTCCTTCAGACCGCCGATCGGCAGCACGCGACCGCGCAAGGTGATCTCACCCGTCATCGCCACTTCGGATCGCACCGGCACCTTGGTCAGCACCGAAACCAGCGCCGTGCACATCGCGACGCCCGCGCTGGGACCATCCTTCGGCGTGGCTCCTTCCGGTACGTGGATGTGCAGGTCGAATTTCTGGTGGAACTCGGGATCGATGCCGAGACGGTCGGCACGCGCACGCACCACCGACAACGCCGCCTGGATCGACTCCTTCATCACGTCACCGAGCTGGCCGGTATTCACCAGCCGCCCCTTGCCGGGCACCACGGAAGCTTCGATGCTGAGCAGCTCGCCGCCGACCTGGGTCCAGGCCAGTCCGGTGACCAGACCAATCTCGTTCTGCAGTTCCTTGCGCCCGAAATCGAAGCGACGCACGCCGAGGTAATGATCCAGATTGGCCGAATCCACCTTGACCCGGCCAGCTCCCGGCTTTGTTTTCGCCTTGCCTGTCGTCTTGGCGGTGGATGCTTTCCCTTTGGCCTTCTTCACCTCACCGAGCGTTAGCTCCTTCACCACCTTGCGGCAGATCTTCGAGATCTCGCGTTCCAGATTGCGTACACCGGACTCGCGCGTGTAATAACGCACGATGTCGCGCAGCGCTTCCTCATCCACGCTGAGCTCTTCCGGCTTCAGGCCATTGGCCTTGAGCTGCTTGGACAGCAGGTATTTCTGCGCGATACCGAGCTTCTCGTCCTCGGTGTAACCGGGGATGCGGATGACTTCCATGCGGTCAAGCAGCGGGCCGGGGATATTCAGCGAGTTCGCTGTGGCAACCCACATCACCTCGGACAGGTCAAGATCGACCTCGAGGTAATGGTCGTTGAACGCGTGGTTCTGCTCCGGGTCGAGCACTTCCAGCAAGGCCGACGACGGATCGCCGCGGAAATCCATCGACATCTTGTCGATCTCGTCCAGCACGAACAGCGGATTCCTGGTACCCACCTTGTTGATGTTCTGCACGATGCGGCCAGGCATCGAACCGATATAGGTGCGCCGATGGCCACGGATCTCGGCCTCGTCGCGCACGCCACCCAGGCTCATGCGCACGAATTTCCGGTTGGTCGCCTTGGCGATCGACTGCCCGAGCGAGGTCTTGCCGACGCCAGGCGGCCCGACGAGGCACAGGATCGGGCCCTTCATGACCGACACGCGCTGCTGTACGGCGAGATATTCAAGGATGCGATCCTTGACCTTCTCCAGCCCGAAGTGATCGGCGTCCAGCACCTCCTGCGCCATCTGCAGATCCTTGCGCACCTTGCTGCGCTTCTTCCAGGGCACCCCGACCAGCCAGTCGAGGTAGTTGCGCACCACCGTCGCCTCGGCCGACATCGGCGACATCTGCTTGAGCTTGTTGAACTCCTGTCGTGCCTTGGACAGCACGGCCTTCGGCATGCCCGCGGTCTCGATCTTCTTCTGCAGCTCTTCGACCTCGTTCGGGCCCTCCTCGTTGTCGCCGAGCTCCTTCTGGATCGCCTTCATCTGCTCGTTGAGGTAGTACT
>JBOHYM010000077.1:0-14487 GCA_050737735.1 Rhodanobacter sp.
AGCGCACCCTGTGCGCGATGCTTTTCGGCGAGTGGTTCGCGCACAGGGTGCGCTCCTACGACTGCTGTCCACCCACACCCGCCGGGCAACGCCATGACCGCCACCCTGCCCGCGCTCGACTGGCGCCGAATGCCCCTGCATGGCCGCATCCTGATCGAAGCCAGCGCCGGTACCGGCAAGACCTGGAACATCGGCCTGATCTACCTGCGCCTGCTGCTGGAACGGGATCTACGGGTGGAACAGATCTTGGTCACCACGTTCACCGATGCCGCCGCGCAGGAACTGCGCGAGCGTTTGCGCCGACGCCTGGTCGAAGCTGAGCGGCTGCTCCAATCGCTGCCGTCCACATCAGCGACCGACGACAACGCATTGGAAAACTATCTGCGTGCACGGTGCCCCGACGCAGAAAGCATCCGCCGCACGCTGCGCCGCGTCCAGCTCGCCCGCACCGACCTCGACCGCGCGCCCGTATCGACCATCCACGCCCTGTGCCAGCGCATCCAGCGCGATTATCCGCTGGAAAGCGGCGCCGCGTTCGCCAACGACAAGCTGTTCGACGAGCAGCAACTGCAGCGCGAATGCGTGGAGGATTTCTGGCGCCGCCGCTACCTGACCGGCGAGGTCGATCCACGTGAAGCCAAGTTGTTGCTGGACGACGGCCCGGAAGGCCTGCTGCGCGACCTCGGCGGACTGGCCAACAACGCCGATGCCCGGATCATGGCCGGCGGCCTGGCCGAACTCGAACGGCAGGTCGCCGCGTTGCACACCGAAGCAACCATCGTCGAGTTGCAACGGCTGGCCGACGACAAATCGCTGTACGGTCCGCGCAAGACTGCACTGGCAAACCGGTTCAACAAGATCGCCGCCGCGCTGCAGGCCGGTGGCGACGTCGAAGCGGCATTGCAAGACATCCTCGATGCCGCCTTCGAACCGGACAAGGTGACCGAGCAGGAATCCGCCGCCACAGCCGGCACACTCAGCGCGCATCCGTTGGTCAAGGCACTGCAGACGCTGCGCCCGTTGCTGCAACTGCGCAGCCTGTTCACCCGCGGCGCCGTGCTGGCCGAAGCGGCGCAAACCTGCCGCGAGGAGATGCCGCGCCGCGCACGCCAGCGCCATGTACTGACGTTCTCGATGCTGATCGACGCGGTGTACCAGCGACTGTGTGGCGAACACGCGGATAGCGTGCTGGCCGATCGCCTGTTCGAGGCGTTTCCGGTCGCCCTGATCGACGAGTTCCAGGACACCGACCAGCGCCAGTTCGCAATCTTCGACCGTATCTACCGCGAACGCGGCACCCTGGTGATGATCGGCGACCCCAAGCAGGCCATCTACAGTTTCCGCGGCGGCGACATCGCCGCCTACCTGCGCGCCGCCGAACAGGCCGATCAGCGTTTCTCGCTGGGCACCAATCATCGCTCCAGCCGAGCGCTGGTCGAGGCGTTGAACGCCTGGTACGGCCACACCGAAGGCGGCTTCGGCCATCCCCTGATCCGCTATCAGCAAGTTGTCCCGGCTGGCAAGGCTGACGAGCAGCCATATACCGTCGACGGCGAACCCGTAGCGCGACCGCTGGTGATCCACCCGTTCCGCGGCGATGCACAGGACAACAACGGTAACCCGCTGCGGGCCCTCGGCGAACTGGAAGCACGGGCGCTGGACGACTGCGCCAACCGCATCGCCGAACTGCTCAACGATCCGCGGCAGCACATCGGCAACCAGCGTGTGACGCCCGGCGACGTCGCCGTGCTGCTGTCGACCAACCAGCAGGTCGTGGCGCTGCGCACGCGGCTGGTCGCCCGCGGCGTGCCCTGTGTCGGCAGCGGTCGCGGCAACATCTTCGCTGGTGAGGTCGCGCGTGAGCTGGAACTGATCCTGTTCGCCGTGCTCCACCCCGACGACGACCAGGCCGTGCGTGGCGCGCTGGCCACCCGTCTGCTCGGCGTGACGCTGGAACAATTCAGCGCATGGCAAACGCAGCCGGCCGCCTTCGAACGCGAACTGGAGCGTTTCGAGGCATGGCGCACCCTGGTACGCATGCGCGGTGTGCTGGCGTTGATCGAAGCCTTGCTGGCCGCGCGCGCCACCGCCCTGCTAGCACTGCCCGAAGGCGAGCGCGTACTCACCGATCTGCGCCACCTGGGCGAACTGCTGGCGGCGGAAGAAGGTGCCCGTCAAGGGCTGGATGGCTTGTACGCGTGGCTGCTGGAAATGCGCGAGGAAGGCGGTGACGGCGATGCCGATGCAGCCGATGAACGCCAGCTTCGCATCGAGAGCGACGCCCGCCGCGTGCAGCTGCTGACCATCCACGCCAGCAAGGGACTGGAGTTTCCGATCGTGTTCCTGCCACTGGTCTGGCGCATCAGCGATCGCAAGCGAAACCCGCCGCAACTGCTGCGTTATCACGACGCGGCCGGCCACCGCTGCATCGACCTCGGCTCGGTGGATTTCATCGAGCATCGTGGCCAGCACTTCCGCGAGGAACTCGAGGAACGTCTGCGCCTGCTCTACGTCGCGCTGACCCGCGCCGTCCACGCGGTACACGTGTACTGGGTCGATCGCAGCCCGCTGCCCGGCAACGACGCACATGCCTGGGAGTGCGCAGCGATCGATCAACTGATCCGGCAAGCGCAGCAAAAGCTGGCGCTGCCCGAAGGTGAGGTCTCGCTTGAACCCATGGCCGCAGCTCTCGGCGGCATCGCGCTGACCACGCCATACGCGGATGCCTTCACCCGTTACCAGGCACCGGTCGAAATCGGCGCGCCACGCGCCACGCAAACTCCGCTGCCGCGCTCGCGCCCGTTCCAATGGCTGCACAGTTTCAGTGGCCTGACCCGCTATGCAGCCGCCGCCGTGGTACTCGACGACAGCGGGGCGGCCGATGAAACCGGCGCCGACGAAACCGCGATCGTGCCGGAAGAACCCGACGACAGCGCCGAGGACAGTCGCCTGCAAATGCTGTATCCGCTGCGCGGCCCGCGCTTCGGTGACGCCGTGCATCACGTGTTTGAGCTGACCCAGCCCGGTCCGGTGTGGCCTGCGCAGCGGCAGCTGCTGCACAACCAGCTCGGCGCACAGGCGGTCAAGGCCAACAACCTTGCCCATGACGAAGCACTGGAACGCGTCGGCCGTCTGATCGATCGCGCCCGCCAGGCCGATCTCGGTGACGGCCTGCGCCTGATCGACGTGCCGGCCGAGCGCCGCATCGTCGAATTCGAATTCCAGTTCCCGGTGCAGCAGGTCTCGCTGGCACGACTGCGCAGGCTCTGCGTCGCCCATGGTCAAGCCGAGGTGATCCCGGCCAGTCTCGACGCAGCCACCCTCAACGGCATGCTCACCGGCTTTGCCGACCTGATCCTCGAATGGGATGGCCGCTTCCACGTGCTCGACTACAAGACCAATTGGCTCGGCGCGCGATTGAACGATTATCGGGGCACCTCGCTCGATGCCGCGATGGCCGAGCATCACTACCCGCTGCAGGCACTGCTCTATACCGTCGCACTGCACCGCTATCTGCGCCAGCGGATGGATGGCTATACGGCCGAACAACATCTCGGCGACAGCTGGTATCTGTTTGTCCGCGCGCTGGGCCTCGGACCGGGGCTTGGCGTATGGCGACATCGCTGGCCGGTGGCCTTGATCGAGGCGCTGGACGATGCGTTCGCCGGTGCGCAGGAGGCTGCAGCATGAATCTCATCCTGCCGCGAACCACGGAAACCGACGAACGCGCGATCGACCAGACCCTCGCTCAATGGGTGCTCAAGCGTACCGGCTCGCCCCTGCTGGCCGCGGCCGTACGCGCGACCAGCAATGCCGAAGGCCATGGCCATTCCTGTGCATGGCTGACCGATCCGCTGACCGATGCCGGCTTCGATGCCGACGCGCTGACCGCATTGCGCCAGCACGACTGGGTCGGCGATGGCTCGGCGTTCACGCCCTTCGTGCTCGATGCGCAGAACCGCTTCTACCTGTGGCGCAACTGGCAGCACGAATCGAAGCTGGCCGCGGCGATCCTGCGGCGCTGTGCGCAACGCAGCTTGCCGATTGCCGCCAGCACGCTGGCCGAGGATCTGCAGGCGTTGTTCGCCGGCATGCCGGACGGCCCCACCGACTGGCAGCATGCGGCGGTCGCCGCCGTTCCCGGTGCGCGCTTCTTCGTGCTCACCGGCGGCCCCGGCACCGGCAAGACCACCACCGTCGTGCGCATGCTGCTGATGCTGCTGCACCACGCCCGCGCCTGCGGCCTGCCGGCACAACCGTCGATCGCACTGGCCGCCCCCACCGGCAAGGCCGCGCAGCGACTGGTGCAAGCCATCGCCAAGGGCAAGAGCGAACTGCATGCCTCCATCCCGACCGACGTAGGGCGAGCACTCCCCGCCGCCTTTACCGCTGAGACCGAAGATCAAGAGCCGGCGGGCAATGCCCGCCCTACGAAGAACCCGTCTCTACGCGACCTCCTGCCACACATTCCCCACGCCGACGCACGCACGCTGCATCGCCTGCTCGGCTATCAGCCGCGCGACAACAGCTTCGGCCGCGGCCCGCACAATCCGCTGGCCGAGGACATCGTGGTGGTCGACGAAGCCTCGATGGTGGATCTGGCGATGATGCGCCAGTTGCTGGAGGCGCTGCGACCCGATGCGGTGCTGATCCTGCTCGGCGATCCGGGCCAGCTCGCCTCGGTGGATGCCGGCTCGGTGCTCGCGGATATCGTCGCCGGCACGCCGTCGAACCAGCTGCCACCGGCCATGGTCAACCTGCTGGCACCCTTGCTGCAACACCCGCCGGAAACCACCGACGACAACACGCCGCTGGCGGGCCACGTACTGACGCTCACCCACAGCTGGCGCGCCGGCAGCGGCCTGCAGCGCGGCATCGAAGCCATGCGCCATGCCCCGGACCCGGTCTGGCTGGACACGCTGTTGACCGAACGCGCGGACGGCGACCTGCGCCTGCGTCGCTGCGCCAACCCGCAGGCGCTGCGCGCCTGTGTCGACGGCTGGATCGAGCGACATGCCGAACTGCTGCAGGCATTGCTCACTTCGCACATCGAACCCACGGATGCCCTGCCACGTCTGCGCCAACTGCAGATCCTGTGCGCACTGCGCGATGGGCCGTTCGGTGCGCAAGGCATCAACACGCTGATCGCTCGTCGGCTCGCGGCACGCTTCGGCATCGACACCAGCCATGCCTGGTACCACGGCCGCCCGCTCATCATCACCCGCAACGATTACGCGCGCGGCCTGTTCAACGGCGATATCGGCATCGCTCTGGAAGGTCCCGAAGGATTGCGCGCGTGGTTCGAACTCGGCGACCGCGACGGCAACGCCGGCCTGCGCAGCTTCTCGCCACGCGCGCTGCCCGCCCACGAAAGCGCGTGGGCGATCACCATCCACCGCAGCCAGGGTTCGGAATACCAGGACGTGGCCGTAGTACTCCCGCCCGACGCGGACAACCGCATCCTCACCCGCGAGCTGGTCTACACCGCCATCTCGCGCGCCAGGAACCACGCCGAGATCTGGACCACCGACGACGCGCTGCGCACCGCGCTGGCGCGCCCGATCCAGCGACAGGGCGGCTTGCGCGAACGGCTGCAACCACTTCTGGAATGAGGCCACCTCTACCAGCAGCGAAAAGTTGCTCCACCCATCATCCAGATAATCCGGCGTACCTCCCTTGCAGGGGAGGTTTTTCAGTCGATTTCACCAGCAGCCAGCCGCGTTGGCACCTCGCGTACCCGTCTGATCCAGCGTGAGCGTGCCGCACTCAGTATCTGGCTGAGTATCCTTGGGAGCGGCGCTGATAGTGTAGGTACTGGCGGTCAGGTTGCCTGGTGGTGTCCAGGTGTAGTACTTGCCCGTCTGCGCCGTACCTTCACAATCCAGCCCTGGATTGCCTGCGTCCGCGTAACTCATATTGGTGGTGTAGTAACGCTCCATGTAATTGGCGTATTCCGACAGGCATGCCTTCGCCGCAGCCCGGCGGGTCTTGATGACATGACTCGTGTACGACGGATACGCGATCGCAGTCAGGATGGCGACGATCGCCACCACAATCATCAGTTCGATCAGGGTGAAACCGCTCGCAAGGCCGTGGCGCCTCGTTTTCCGATACAAAGACCTGCTCATGGCGTACCTTGCTCCCCTTCGATTTTTCAACGTTGCGGCTGCCCACCAAAATAATGTTGCGTGCCGCCCATGGTGTCTGGACATCCAAAACCGATCACCTTGTTGCTTGCCTGCGCCCGCCATCCGTCAGATCGCAGCAAAGCCGGCTGGGAATACTGCCCCGGCGAGCCTTGGCGCGGGATCAATCACAAATTTCCGTGATCTCACCCACGCCAAGGGCTGCAGAAGTAACGGGCATTCCCATTCGATGTCGCCTCTGATCAATACTTGATCTCTCTCCAGGAGACGCGCGACGGGTTATCGCCGAACGGGGGATTCACCTTGCTGAGTGCCGCGCTGCCCTTGACTGTCTGGGTCACCAGGTAAGTCTGGTCACCCGACTTGACCGTTGTCGGACTGCCGACCGCATCCAGCCGGATGCCGCCGACCGTCGAACCATCGCTGCCGGTACCGAAACTGCCGTCCGCACCAGGGAAAAAGCCCTGAGCAAGACCGCCGCCCGACGCCGGGTCGAAGGCCATGGTCCAGCCGCTCTGCAGTCCGGGGTTGCACTGCAACGCCGAGATGACCGGCGGGCTAGCCGTACTGACGACCACCGCACCACCAATCATCACCGGGTTGTAGATGATCTGCTCCTGTGCATCGGGGAAATCGAACAACCAGCCATATTGATTATTGGAACCTGCCGCACAGGTGGTGCTGCCCTGCCAGCAGACCGTCTTGGTGGTGCTCATGGCGCGATAGCCCAGTACCTGGCCATCGGAACCCGCGGTCGATTGCGACACCAAGGTCTGTCTCAGCAAGGCCGCCCGGGCAATCGCCTGGGTACCCGTCAACTGTGCGTACTTCACGCTGGACTTGCCGTTCCACCCAGCCATGTCCCAATCCCAGATGCCATAAAAGGTCTGCACGCCCGTGGCGTACTTGTCCCCGCTGGTGGCATCAACCGGCGTCTTCTGACCGGTGCCGAAGAACACCATGTCACGGATCATGTCACCCGTCTTGACTGATGCCACCGTAACGGCCGTGGTAATCGGCTGGCGATTACCGCTGGCGTCCTTGGCTACAAACAAGGGTGTCGCCGCGGCATTGCCGAACTTCGAAGCAACCCATTTGGTCGGGTCATTGCTGGTGAGATCGAAACGCCAGACATTGCCCTGCAGATCACCCGCATAGAGGTAGTCGGCGATGCGGTCCCCATCCAGATCCACCGACGTCACGTAAGTAATGCCATTTTGGCTCGAAGCCGAACCGACACCAGTGTCCAGGAACCGGAACGCACCGATGGCTCCGCTGGTCTTGTCGACCAGGCCGATGTACACACCCGCCGTCGTGCCGCTGCCCAGCCCGTTGCCGAAGATGACGGCCCACTGGCCGTTGTGCAGTCGGGCAATGATCGGCGTGCCGACCGTATTCCCGAGATTCGACATCCCGGCCGTTGCACTGGTCCAGTCTCCGATAACCACAGAGGGCGCCGTACCTTCGGAAAAGCCAGCGGGGTTGGTGATATCCAGCGCGTATATTTCCTTGCCGCTGGAACCGACACCACCGACCAGCCATGTATGCCAGGCATTGCCATAGAACAGGTCGCCCACACCCGGGGTCGCATCCACCAGATAGTCATGGGCGTACAACGGATCAGTGAGTTTTGCCGTCTTGCTTGCCAGCACACCGGACGGCATGAATCCGAGGATTTCCCTGCCGTCATTGTTGGTATTGACATAGGTCCCGGCAGCGGTATAGGCACCGGCCCTGAAACCGTGCAGAAACCCGTCGTTGCCGCCCACATAGACCACATTGAGGCGCGTCGCATTGGCACTGGCGAACGAATTGTAGGTTGGCGCGCCAGTCTGGTTTTCAGACTCGTTACCCGGTACGCCGTACAGGCCATCGCTGAACGCGTTCGAATAGGTGTCGCTGTAGGGAGCGCCTACCCACGTCGGGCTCGAATTGATGATATCGCCCAGCACCACGTTGCGTGCCCTCAGCGTACCCGGCGGACTCTGCAACTGCTCGACGGTGCGATCACCACGCAACCATTTGAGGCGGTTCTGGCCCGCACTATCGGTGCTGTTCAGGCTGGTCTGCTGAGCTGGGCTGAGACTGGTCCATTGCAGCGGCGATCCCTTGCCATTGACACCACCCCAGGTCATCAGCGTCCGTGCCGCAGGCCCCTGGACAGCAACCGTTTTGATCGGCTTGCCCTGGGCATCCGTACCCATCGAATCACAGGCGCCACCGGTCAGCACACATTTAGCGTCCCAGCTGGCGACCGATGAAACGCTAAGTGTTCCGCCGGTGGTGACCAACGGCACGGATTGCAGGGAACCCCACCAGTTATCCGCCGAATAAGACGCCAGATAGATCTGCGTCCCGGTCTTCACCTCACCCGACTGCACCGTATTGGCGCCCGCGCTGCTGTTGGACTGCAGCGGCGAGGCCTGGAAACAGGTGATTTCATGGACGTTGTTGCTGCCGCCGGTACCTGCGGAAAAACCGAACCGGAAAGATGCCGGCAACGGGCCATTGCTGGCCGTGATCAGGCTATTCACCAAGACTGGCTGAAACGCGCCGTTATTGTAGCTATATGAAAAATTCAGCAAGCCCGCCGGGGAAAGCGTCAATTTATAGGTGATCGGCCAACCAGCGCCTCTGGTTGTCGCATTGTTGGCTGCGATGGGCAGGTTGTCAGGAAGGATTTTGTAGCCACCGACGATCGCGTTGTAGTTATTGGTAATAGCACTATATATTGGATCTCCCTTTTTTTGCCCATTCCCATCCTTGGCAACGGCCCCCGAAACATATTGTCCAGATTTACACGCGGCTGTGACCTTCCCTTTATCCGGAGTATTCCCCGTGTAATATGAAGGATATTTACTATTCAGCCACGCCCAAGTCGTATTTCCTGCACCACGCAAGCCAATTCGCTCAGGTTGGTAATAACCACTGCTTTTGTCTCCGAAGGAATTAGTACCATAATCCTTCGATCCACCGGTAGCATTGGAATTAAGAATACCAGTATTAGTGTTATCACCACTGTTGAGGTAATTGCCATATTCATCGACACCCAGCCCGAGATAGGCATTGGCCATACCTTCGTAAGTGTCATTTATATTGGAACAGCTGTAGCCCAGACTACCGCCGAGGCCGCCAGCAACTTTGGGCGCTGTTGCCGTGCCGTCGGTGAGCATGAACGAAATACCGTCCGCACCATTCTTTGCGGTGCCGTCCTTGCTGCCGCCGTACGTGTAGGTGGTGAACGTGACCTGCATGCCCTGGCTCAACGGGAACGTGAAATCCGAGAGAATCGCCCCGGTCCGGTTATTTGTCGCGGAAGTCAGCCGGAGCGCTCCGGAACCAGCAGTGTCCTTGGGCGTAGTACAGGCCTTGATGCTCCCTGTGCCATTGCCCGCCGTGAGGCACGCATCATTCAGCGAAAGCCACGTCAGGCTGCTCGACGCCCCCGAGAAATTGTCGGTATAGGTGGTCGCTGCGGTTGCCACACAGGAAAATAGCAAGCCTGTCAGTGCAGACAATAGTTTCGCGGATTGGGTAGACATGCCTTTTCCCCTTCATGTTTGGCTGGATCCGACCAATACCCGGCAACGCCATGACACGGCTATTGGAGGGTATTACCGGACCACCGGATCTCTGTGGCACGGATGCTGCGACGGGATAACTACTGCGCAACGAACCCCGTGAACCCATGACGCGTTGGCAAAGCGCCTGGCGATGACAAACGCGGAAACGCCGAAAATCCCTTACTTTCTATACATCGACTGAAGCACCACGCTGGCACGGTTCCCAACATCGGCCGGGCCACTGCGGGCGGTAATGCGGTAAAAGTCAGCCCTGCTGGTCGAGCCACAGGGGGCATAACCGGAGCAGTTGGAAAGCTGCTTGACGTTGGGCACCGGAATCTCGAATTTCCCCATGTACTCGATAACGTACTGGGGCTGGGCTGCAGCCAGCTTGCCCGCATCGTACGCCGCGACAGGAACGGGCTTGACGGCACTGGCCGGGAGGCTGCTGAGGGGATCGGCCAGACAGACGTTTCCACTGGTCGGCGAACAGTCCCGGAAACCGGCTGGCGCCACCGCCGTGGTGGCCTGTATCTCAGCCTCGGCCAGCCGCAGCGCCGCCTCATTCGCCTGGAAGGCGATTTCGCGGTCGTAGAAATTGGCGGTCATTTTCTGTTGCATGATGGTTCCACGAACCGCCGCCAGGCCGACCAGGGTGACCACGATCAGCAGGATCAACGCTGTCACCAACGCCACACCACCCTGCCCGGCGCGACCCGGGGAGCAGCCATGTTGGTGCGCGCTGCGAGTCGGCTTCGGCGGGCGAGCCGCGGACAGGTTGAAGGCAGGGAAGTCGTTCATTTCAGTTCACCCGGTTGCGCGCGGTGGAGGTGACGGCAAAGATGCGCTGGATAGACTTGGCATCGGTGCCCACGCGCTTGTCGGTGCTCTGCACCGTCAAGGTGACCTGCGCGGCATCGACCTTGCTCCAGTCGGTAACTTCATTGACCGGCACGAACTTGGCTTGCGGTGACTGGTGATACTTGATGTTCATGGCCGTTACGTCGCGCACCATTTCCTGCGCCGCTGCCGTCCCGTCGCTGGTGGATATTTCCAGGCGATACAGCGAGCGGCCACCAGCCAGGCCGTTGTTGCCTATATACCAGTCGCTCGCCGCCAGCTTGACGATCGGCGAATTGGCCCCGAAGGTATAGGCGTTGCCCGCCGGGGTGCATACGCTGGGAAAGCCCAGGCCAGTCGAACAGTTGCCGGTCGTGTCGGACTTGTACGCGTAATTCAGCGTCTTGCTGGACGGGGTGTAACTGGTGACCTTGAAGATCGCCGCATGGTGGGGATCGCACACGATCATCACATCGCCCACTTTCATGTCCGTACTAGTCTGGTTGAGCGTGAACTGCGCTCCTGCCTGATTGTTGCTGGCTATGCTCAAGCCCGAATCCGCAGCACTCAGCAGCATCAACGAATCGGTACCGGCGAGTTGTTGTCCCGTCGCCGTGCCAACCGTCAACTGCGGATCGGGCGTCGCGCTGCCCGCGCCGTAACCGCGCAGTGCGTTGCCCCAGTTGGCCCACCAGGCGGTGCCACCCATGCCCGGACCATTGTTGAGGACATTCGCAACCTGCCCGTTGTTGCTGCAGCCGAGCAGACCGGCATGACGGATGTCATTGGCCATTATCTCGAACGCGATGCGCGAGCCATCCTGCACATCACCCAGCGCCTGATTCGTGCGGTAAGTCTGCTGGCCAGCCAGAAACACGCTGACGACACCGGCAATGACAATCAGCCCCAGCAACATGGCGATCATCAGCTCGATCAGAGTGAACCCGGCCGGCGAGCCCGAGCGACGAATCCCGCCCCGGACGGAGCCGCACCGAATGAAGGGACGCTCGCTCATAGCATGCCCTTGGTAGTGATGGTCTGATTGCTTGTGCCACCCACGCCGGCCCGACTGTCGTCAAAGGCGATGGTGACGATGCATACGCCGGTGGCCTTGCAATCCACGTTGCCCGTGGTGGTATCCACCTTGCCGAGACTGTTGCCCAGCTGAGTGCACCAATCATTGAGCTGGGCACCGGCCAGGGTCGAAGTATCCGTGGGGCACGCACTGGCCTTGACGGTTTTGTTATAGGTGTTGTTCTTGGCACTGGCGATGTCCGCGCGCATCGCATCCAGGATCGAATAGCTGTGGATGGTGGCCATGCTGCGCGCCATCGCGCTGTTGTTGGTGGACAGGGACTTTGCCTGCAACGCTGCCAGGCCAAGAAATCCGACGGAAACGACCAGCACGGCCACCAGCACCTCGATAAGGCCGACACCGCCTTGGCGAGCGGCAGAAGGTCGCGGCTGGCGGCGAACTTGCCGCACAGGAAAACCCGCCGGCTCTACGTGCATCTCGGATACCGATCCCAGGCGGGTTTCATCCCCGGCCTTCGCAGCAGCACACAGTGCCAGGCTGATGCAGTCATTCATGACGGACATGCTCCCGAGGTGGTGGCGATTGTGACAATCGAGCCCGCCGCCATGCTGATGATCCGGTGATTGTCGGTGGTGATCGCGCTGGTGCAGATGTCGGCGATCTGGTCGCCTGAGCTACCGATCGCACTACCCAGCCCGCGGCTGCTGAAACGCACTGCGATCACGCTTCCATTCAATTGCAGTGGCGCTACCAGTCCGGTCGCACCTGCACGTATCGGCGTGACGCCGGCGCCGGTTATCGCGAACACGGCTCCGGCATCGGTGGTGCAAGCAGCACCCAGCGTGTCACCCGTATTGTTGTTCGCCGCCAGATCGCTGCAGAACTGGGTACGGGCATTGAGCTTGATAGCTTCCATCCGCGCAGTGCGGAGCGCACTGACCATGTCGTTGGCGGCGGTGGTGAGCTTGTTGGAAAGCGTGATGCTCTTGAAACTCGGCACGGCAATCATGATCAGCACAACGGCCACGGCCAGCGTGATCATCAGCTCGACCAGGGTGAAGCCACGCTCATACCGCTTCCCGGCACCCCGTACGGACCGCGATACCGCCGCGCTGCCCAGTCCATACCTGGACAGCCGCCCATCAGCCAGGTACGGCTCTCCCACTCTCATCGACGAAACACTGGGCTGGCACGGCCACGATTGCATGAGGATTCCCCTGCTGATTCTCCGGCACCATAGCAACGTAATAATTTGCGTCAATATCTTGCGCTTGAAATTGTGGCCATTCTCCGATGAGTGGTAGAGATAACCCGACAAGCGGCAGGGCGGTCTGGGCGTCTGCCACGACGACCGGCAGATGCCATGCGCAACTTTTTGCAGAGGCCGGCCCGGACGAACGTCCGTCGGCCATTCAAATGTGACGAGGCTTGAGATGTATCAGCTTCGGCGCGCAGGTGTACGCACTACAGATCTCGAACAGCTTTTCACCGGCACCAGACCGTCGATGCCACCCCGACTTCCATCACCAAAGCTGCTGCAAAGAACATTCAATGCTCTTTGAGCTCCCGCGCGGAAGGCCTTTGCAAAACAAAGGCCCGCATAAGCGGGCCTTTGAAGTTCTGGTGCCGGAAATAGGAATCGAACCTACGACCTACGCATTACGAATGCGCCGCTCTACCAACTGAGCTATTCCGGCAAAGAGCCGCGAATTTTACGGTGCGGGACGAAATGGCGCAAGCACGGCACATCGCGCTGCATGACGCCGTCACCATGTTCTGTAGGGCGGGCAATGGCCGCCGCCCTCTTCCATCAAGCCGAAGGTACAAGCCGGCGGGCAGTGTGCCCGCCCTACGAAGCGGTGTCCGGTTCAGAGGCTGGCAGTCGTGTTGCCACCGACCACGCGCAGTTCCTTGGGCAGGGCGAAGGTGATGTTCTCCGGCTCGCCGTCCAGTTCGCGCACTTCGCCGGCGCCCCACGATTGCAGGCGGCCGATCACGTCGCGCACCAGTTTTTCCGGTGCCGAAGCGCCGGCGGTGAGGCCGATGCGGGTGACGCCATCGAGCCAGCTGCGCTCGATCTGTTCGGCACCGTCGATCAGGAACGAGCGCACGCCTTGCTTCTCGGCCAGTTCGCGCAGGCGGTTGGAGTTGGAGCTGTTGACCGAGCCGACCACCAGCATCAGGTCGACGGCATCGGCGAGCCGGCGCACGGCGTCCTGGCGGTTCTGCGTGGCGTAGCAGATGTCGTCCTTGCGTGGACCTTCGATGTCGGCAAATTTTGCGCGCAACGCCTCGATGATCGCCTTGGTGTCGTCCACTGACAGCGTGGTCTGGGTGACGTAGGACAACAGATGCGGAAACTTCGGTACGAGCCTGTCCACGCATTCCAGCGATTCGACCAGCAGGATCTCGCCGGTATTGGCCGGATTCCACTGGCCCATGGTGCCTTCGACCTCCGGATGGCCGGCATGACCGATCAGCACCACGCTGCGGCCGATACGGCCGAGGCGGGCCACTTCCATGTGTACCTTGGTGACCAGCGGGCAGGTGGCGTCGAATACCTTCAGGTGGCGCTGTTCGGCTTCCTCGCGCACGGCCTGGGATACGCCGTGTGCGCTGAAGATCACGGTGGCGCCATCCGGGACCTCGTGCAGCTCCTCGACGAAGACCGCACCATCGGCGCGCAGCTTGTCGACCACATAACGGTTGTGCACCACCTCGTGCCGCACGTAGATCGGCGCGCCCCACGATTCCAGCGCGCGCTCGACGATGGCGATGGCGCGATCGACGCCGGCGCAGAAGCCACGGGGGTTGGCGAGCAGGATGTCCAATGGATGCCTCGGAGGTTTTGAATCCTGTGGGAGCGGCTTCAGCCGCGACGCCCCGCGACGGGGGCTTGTCG
>JBOHYM010000078.1:0-5087 GCA_050737735.1 Rhodanobacter sp.
AGGTCCCTCCACCCCGGCAAGCCCTTTCTGACTCGCCGTGGATAAACATACAAGCGACTTCAGTCGCGACGCCGTTGCTTGCGGAAAAACCAGAGCCATCGGGGCTGAAGCCCCTCCCACAGGGTGGTGGCTTCGCCCTGTCGCCCTACCGGGACGATGCTGGCAGCCCAAAAAACGCCTCGGCTGTCGCGGTGCTATTCGCCGCGGTCACTTCCACCGGCTCACCACGGTCACGCGCGATCTCCTCGCAGATGTGCTTCAGATACATCGGCTCATTGCGCCGGTGTGCCGGCGCCGGCCGCACCGTGCGTGGCAGCAGATAGGGCGCGTCGGTCTCGATCATCAAGCGGTTCGCCGGAATCTCGCGCACCAGTTCGCGCAGATGGGTGCCGCGGCGTTCGTCGCAGATCCAGCCGGTGATGCCGATATGGCAATCCAGCGCGAGGTAATCGCGCAGCGCCTCGCCGGTATCGGTAAAACAGTGCACCACCGCCGCTGGCACGCGATCGCGATAGCGCCGCAGCAGCGCGATGAAGTCGACATGCGCATCGCGTTGATGCAGGAACAGCGATTTCTGCACATCCACCGCGATCTGCAGCTGGCGTTCGAACACCTGCAGTTGCACCTCACGTGGCGAGTAGTTGCGGTTGTAGTCGAGTCCGGTCTCGCCGATCGCATGAACTTGCGGTTGTTGTGCCAGCTTACGCAGCGAGGCATCGGCATCGTCGTTGTAGTCGATAGCATGGTGCGGATGCACGCCAGCAGTGGCATACAGCACTCCCGGATAACGACGTGCCAGCTCAAGCGCATGCAAGCTGCCTTCGCGTGATGCGCCAGTAACCACCATTCGGCTCACGCCATGCGTGTGCGCACGTTGCAGTACGGCATCAACATCGTGATGAAACGATTCATGCGTGAGGTTGGCGCCGATATCAAGCAGCTGCATGGCGTAGCCGGATCAGGAAAGTCTTCATTCTCCCAAACTCGTCTTGCGGTGCAAGCCGTGGTTTGGTTGCACTGCAATACGCCTCGTCAAGACTCAACCTTTTGAAGTGTGAGTCAGTTCACAAAATCATGTTGACTGTCGCAAGATCTTGCTGTTAGTTTCATCTGACACGAACAAGAATTTGGAGTGACAGACAGGCTAGGTCAAGCGTGTGGCGTGGGGCACGCAGGGCATGGCGTCGGGCAGTTTTCAGGTATCGAAAGCTGGGGGTTGTTGGTGTGCTTTTGGGGCAACGGATCACCGGCTGCTGATCAGTCGGGTCGCGTTGCCTCAGATGGTGCGGCCGGAGTGATGTGTCTGCGAGCTGGGCAGCATCCGGTCGATGTCCTGACTCCAGCGATTTGATGGCTTCTTGGAATTTTCCGTTCGCATCGCGCGACGTCGATAGACGTTACATGCGTGACGGGCAAGTGCGCTCGTAATGGATGCATGGCTGAGCTTCGGTGGGGCGAAGCGCCGTGCGCAGGGAATCAGGGGCGGCGGTAAGTTCCGCTCCATTTTTGCGAAGTCGACAAGCGATTTCGTATTCAAATCGGGAGGAGTTTTCATGCACGAGAAAGTAATGGCCCAGGCAGTGGCCCTGGTCCTGACGGGTCTGGTCGCCAGTGCGGCGATCGCCGCTGACAACAAGCAGGCACAGCCGGTGGCAGCCGTCAGTGGCGGGGCAATGCAGGTGGGCTTCTTTGATCCGGTCACCAAGAAGCTGCGTGCACCCACGGCTGATGAAGCCGCCGCACTGGCCAAGGTCATGGAGCAGAGGCGCCAAAGCGACGCCCTCCTGCCCAATACCAGCGGTCGTCCGCGTAACGAGGCGGAATCGCTTCTCACGCTGCGCAAGGTGCGCCTGCCCAACGGCATCGTCGTCGAAACGATCGAGACGCCGGAAAGCGAGATGAACACCTTGGTGGGCAAGCTGAATGCCAATGGCCAGCTGGTGGTTACGCATGGCGGTCCTGACGGTCAGGCAGCAAGCACGGAGGTGACCCAATGATCCGTCGCAATGCGCTTTTCAGCGCCCTCCTCGCCGCCGGGCTGCTGGGCCTGGCTGGTACGGCTTCTGCATCCCAGATCGTCATCGTCAACAAAGACGCGGCGAATGCCGGCCTCAACAGCACTCTGCCGGTCACGCCGGTCGGCGGCAACGCCGGCACCACCCGCGGCGAGCAGGCGCGCATCGTCTTTGAGTTTGCCGCAAACATGTGGGGCGCCGTACTGCAGGGCACGGTGCCGATTCGGATTGACGCGAAGTTCGGGCCGCTGCAATGCGATAGCACAGGCACCGTTCTTGGTTCGACCGGTGTGGTGAGCTATCAGAACTGGGATGCGACGCAAGTGGCTAACATGCCTGCGGGCACGTTGAGCAACATGTGGTACCCCGCGGCTCTGGCCAACCAGCTCACCGGCGCTGACGCCACATCGACCGCGTCGCATATCTCGATGTCGTTCAACGGCGCGCTGGGTACGTCGACTTGCATGCCCGATAGTGGCTGGTACTTCGGCCTGGACGGCAAAACCCCGGTTGGTCAGAGCAACCTGCTGAACGTCATGCTGCATGAGATGGGTCATGGCCTCGGCTTTTCCGGGCGCACCTCGTTGACCAGCGGCGCAATGCCCAGCAGTCGGGACGACATCTATTCTCATTTTGCCTACAGCAACACGTATGCGAAGGCTTGGGTCGACCTGACCAACGCCCAGCGCGTCATTGCCGCGAAGGACGATGGCAAGATGGTCCTGCGTGCTCCCCACGTGGTGGCAGAGGCGCCGTTGTTCCTGGGTCCGCCGGAGGTGTTGCATATCTCGGCACCAGCAGCTGTCGCCGGCGATTATAAATTTGGTGCGGTTTCGCCACCGGCGAACGCGACCATGAGCAACTTCGGTGGTGCCATCGTGGCAGCTGTCACTTCCTCCGCTAATCCAGGTGCGGATGGTACCCCGACGCAGGGCTGCATCCCGTTCGCCAATGCGGCTGACGTGGCCGGCAAGATTGCGCTGATCGATCGTGGCCTTTGTTCGTTCGACATCAAGGTCGGCAACGCCAGGGACGCCGGGGCAATTGGCGTCATCCTGGCCAACAATGCCCCTGGTTTTGTTTCACCGGCCGTCACTGTGCCGATTCCCGTCATCGTCGTCAGCGACGTTGACGGAGCCAAGTTGCGAACTGGCCTAACCGGTTTGGCCGGTGGCCTCGCCTATGGCTCCGGCATGTCCGGTGCCGATGCGACAGGTAACGTGCTGATGTACGTACCGACCGTCCTGGCCCAGGGCTCTTCGTTCTCGCACTACGACATCAGCCTCTCGCCGAACGCGCTGATGGAGCCTTTCGAGAGCTCGGATCTGATTGGTCACATCAACCTGGACCTGACCCCGGCGTTGTTCAAGGATGAGGGCTGGAAGCTCAATGAAACCGGCCAGATGCTGCTCACCTGCAACACCAGTGTGCCGACCTGGATCCCGGGTGGCATCGTGATCGGCGCCAACGTATATGCCAACGCCAAGATGATTGCCGGAGGATCGGCCACGGTGGGTGGTTATCGCGCAGCCATGCACACCTACGTCGCCGATCTGGCCAGCAAAGAACTGGTCACCGCCGGCCAGGTCACCAGCCTGGATGCCTGCCTCAGCAATGCGGAAACGCTTAAGCAGTTCAATGCCTGGAGTCCATTTGCTCCGGTCACCTTGCAGAATGGGCTGACGGTCACTGCTCAGAGCGGCAAGGCTGGCACCAGCAAGCTCTATCAGATCGAGGTGCCGAACGGTGCACTTGCCCTGACTCTGCGTACCCTGGGTGGCACCGGTGACGTGTCGATCTATGTGAAGGTGGGCGAGGCGCCCAATCCCGCGAACAACACCTACAAGTCGGTCCATGCCGGCACCAACAGCGAGTCTGTCCTGGTCGCACGTCCGGTGGCGGGTACCTACTACCTCGCTGTGGTCGGCGAAACCGATTACAGCGACGTGAGTGTTCTGGGCAGCTTCACAGATACCGCGCGTTAAGAGGGGAAGGCAGCAGGAACGGATGCCGTGTAAACGGCATCCGTTCCTGCCAATTCAGCCGGGTCGCGCGCATGCCCTCAGCACAAGCCGTTGCATGGCGTTCTTGGGCGGCAGGCGGGATCGCCTGCGAGCCGGGGATTCCGAAGTTGATGCTGCATGGACGTATAGACGGCTACTTGTTCTGAATAAAAGAAACTGCGCTATGGCGTGAATCGTGCGCGGCATGCTCGATGCACTTCAGCCTGGCGCAACGAGGCGCGGAAGAGAGTCACCCAGCGCCAAACAATTGAATGTTGTTACTACAGGGGCAGTCATGAACAAGATCTACAGCAAGGTATGGAACAAGTCGCTGGGCATGCTCGTGGTTGCTTCCGAGTACGCCCGGGCTAATGGCAAGGGCGGCGCCTCCAGGCGCCTGCGCGCCACCATGGCAGCCACTGGTATGGTCATGGCGCTAAGCGCCGCGCCGGCAATGGCGGCACAGTTCGTAGCCAAGCCCATAGGGGCAGTTGCACCGACAGCGCCAGTGGCCGGCGAAGGTGGGACTGCGGGTGGCGATAGCAGCATTGCCGACGGCTATCTGGCCACTGCGCTGGGTGCCCACAGTCATGCATCAGGCGATTACAGCAGTGCTTTTGGTGCTTTCAGCCTTGCATCGGGCGATTACAGCAGTGCCTTTGGTGTTTTCAGCCTTGCATCAGGCGCATACAGCTTTGCAAGCGGCTACAACGCACTTGCCAGTAAAAATTACAGCACGGCGATCGGCGCCGCAGCCAACGCACGTGCGGCACGCTCCACTGCCGTAGGCAGCAATAGCGTTGCATCTGCAGTCGATGCGGTGGCACTGGGCTATCGCAGCAAGGCCTCCGCCAGCAATAGTGTTGCCTTGGGCACACAGTCGCTGGCCGACCGTGCCAACACGGTCTCGGTGGGGAGTGCCGGGAACGAGCGTCAGATCACCAACGTGGCCGCCGGAACGGCGGCGACCGATGCGGTGAACAAGGGTCAGCTCGATGCCGTCGCGGCCAGCACGGCGACAACGACGCACCTGTTCGCGGCGGACGGCTTGACCGACGGCAGCGAAGAC
>JBOHYM010000079.1:0-19652 GCA_050737735.1 Rhodanobacter sp.
CACAGACCCTCGTCGCACTCGGTCGCAAACTCGCCCGTATCGCCTTCGCCCTCCTCAAGAGCGGTTCGGACTACCAACCGAAAATCCATCAAAAGACTTGCATGCGAACATAGAATCTCCCACAAAAAGCACCACGCACACCGCCACCCTGTGGGAGGGGCTTCAGCCCCGACGCTCCTGGCTTCATGGCGAGCCACAGCGTCGCGACTGAAATCGCTCTTTGCATGCCAACATAAGAATCTCCCACAAAAAATCCAGACTGCGCCATAAAAAAACGGCCCGGTGCAAACCGGGCCGTTCCTGTCTCGGAAAGCCAGCAGGCTTATGGACGCCGTGCCAGCTCGGGGTTTTCCTTGGTCACCGGCATCAGGTCCTTCTTCGATACGCCCAGCCACAGCAGGATCGGGCTGGCCACGAAGATCGAGGACAGGGTACCGACCACGATGCCGATCAGCATGGTGATGGCGAAGCCGTGCACGGCCGGGCCACCGAAGAAATACAGGGCTGCCATGGTGATACCGGTGAACAGCGAGGTGATGATGGTTCGCGACAGCGTGTTGTTGATCGAGCGGTTGAGGATTTCCTCCGGCTCGGCCTTGCGCGCCAGGCGGAACAACTCGCGGATACGGTCGAACACCACCACCTTATCGTTGATCGAATAACCGATCACCGCCAGCACCGAGGCCAGCACGGTCATGTCGAACTCGCGCTGCACCAGCGCCAGGATGCCCAGCGTGACCAGTACGTCGTGGACTTCGGTGGCAATCGCGGCGAAGGCAAACCGGCGCTCGAAGCGGATGCCGAGATAGAGGCCGATACCGAGCATGACGAAGAGCGCCGCCCACATGCCGTCGGTACGCAGTTCTGCACCGACTTCCGCGCTGATGAATTCATGACTCTTGAGTTTCGCATCCGGACGCGTGGACTGCAGCATCTTGATCACGTCATCGGAAATGCGATCCAGATTGACCTTGCCGCCGGATGCCTGCTCCGCCGCCATGTCGTCCTTCGGCTGCATGCGGATCGACACTTCGCGGGTACCGCCCAGGCTCTGCACCACGGCATGATCGAGACCACCCTTGGTCAGCGCCGCGCGCACATCGGCGATCTGCACGGGCTGGTCGTAATCGACGATCAGCGAGACACCGCCGTTGAAATCGAGACCATAGTTGAGTCCTTTGGTGGCAATCAGCACCACCGAGGCAATCATCAGGAACAGGGCGATCGCGATGCTGTGTTTGCGCATCCCCAGGAACGGGATATTGCTGTCGTGGTTGAAAATTTCCATGGTGGTTCCTTAGACCGACAGCGTCTTGAGCTTGCGGTGGCCGTGGATCATCGCGGTGAACGCGTGAGTCAGCGTCACCGAGGTGAACAGCGAGGTCAGGATGCCGATCATCAGCGTCACGCCGAAGCCCTTGATCGCACCGGTACCCATCGTGGTCAACGCCAGTGCGGCGATCAGGTGGGTGACGTTGGCGTCGAGAATGGTCGACCAGGCTTTCTCGTAACCGGCGCGGATCGCCGCGTGCGGCGTGGAACCGTTGCGCAGTTCCTCACGCACGCGTTCGCAGATCAGCACGTTCGCGTCGATCGCCATACCGAGGGTCAGCACGATACCGGCGACACCCGGCATGGTCAGGGTCACGCCGATCAGCGACATCACCGCCAGCAGGATCACCAGGTTGAAGAACAGCGCGATATCGGCGACCAGGCCGAACAGCTTGTAGTAGATCGCCGCCGCCAGCAGCACCAGCGCCAGTCCGAGCAGCACCGCCTTGAAGCCCTTGTCGATATTGTCCTGGCCGAGGCTGGCGCCAATCACGCGCTCCTCGACGATGTCGACCGGCGCGGCCAGCGCACCGCCCTTGAGCAGCAAGGCCAGATCGGAAGCTTCCTTCGAGCTGGCCAGACCGGTGGTCTGGAACTGCTTGCTGAAGGCCCCCTGGATGGTGGCGTCATTGATCACCGACTCGGTGATCTTCGGTGTGCGTACTTCCTTGCCATCGACCATCTTGGTCTCGGTGACGCGCTCCACATACACCACCGCCATCGGCTTGCCGACGTTGGCGTTGGTGAAATCGCCCATCTTCTTCGCACCGGCAGCGTTCAGGGTCACGCTGACCATCGGCGTACCGCTCTGCTGGTCGACGCCTGAGGAGGCATCCACCAGTTCGTTGCCGGTCACGATGATGCGCTTGCTCACCAGCACTGGTACCTGGCTGCCACGCATGTAGAACAGGTTGGCATCCGGCGGCACATTGCCGGTGCGGGCCGCATCCTGCGCCGCGGGATCACCGGCGTAGCCGATGCCGGCGCGGTACTGCAGCGTCGCGGTGGCGCCGATCAGGCGCTTCGCCTCGGCCGGATCCTGCACGCCGGCCAGCTCGACCACGATGCGGCTGTCGCCCTGCTGCTGGATCAGCGGCTCGGACACACCCAGCGCGTTGATGCGATTGCGCAGCGTGCCCAGGTTCTGGGTGATCGTGTTGCGCGTGATCTCGCGCAGCTTGTCCGGCTTGACCGTGACATTGAGTACAAAACGGTCGCCCGTGTTCGGTCCATTCGCCACGAGCAGGTCGGTATATTCGTTGGCGATCGTATCGGAGGCCTTGGAGCGGTCGTCGGCCGAGCGCAGGATCACCGCGACGCCCTGGCCGCGCACGGCATTGCGCGCCACTGATTCGTAACGGATGTTCTTGTCGCGCAGCAGGGCGCGGATGTCGTCCGCGTAGCTGTTTTCCTGCTTGTCGATGACATCGTTCTCGTCGACCTGCATCAGGAAGTGAACACCGCCCTGCAGATCCAGGCCCAGCGGCATCGCGCGCGCACCGATCGCGCTCAGCCAGCCCGGCACCGTCGACTGCAGCTTGAACGCGACCGTATAGCCGTCGCCCAGCGCCGCTTTCATCGCATCGGCACCGCTCTTCTGCACGTCGGTATTGGCGAAGGTCGCCAGCAGATGGTCGCCCTGCACGATCACTTCGCCGGCAACGAGGTGCTGCGCGGCCAGTGCGGCCGTGACCTTCTGCTGCACGGACTGGTCGATCGGCGGCGCATCGCGGTTGGCGGTGACCTGCACGGCCGGCAGCGGGATAAATGCATTCGGCAGTGCGTAGATGATGCCGAACAGCATCACCAACGCCACCAGCGCGTACTTCCAGCGGGGAAAATCACTCATGCCCTGAATCCATCAAAGCCGCGGCAGCAGCCCGCGGCGGTAGCAACAATCGAGGAATAGTCGCGCGACGGGCAGCCGCCGGGCGGCGCCTTGCAGCGGTCGATCAGACGGCTTTCAGCGAGCCCTTGGGCAGCACTTGCTGCACCGAGCCCTTCTGCACCTTGACCTTGACGTTGGCGGCGATCTCGACCGTGATGAACGTCTCGCCCACCTCTTCCACACGCCCGGCGATGCCACCGTTGGTGACTACTTCATCGCCCTTGGCCAGGCCAGCGATCAGCGCACGATGCTCTTTCTGCCGCTTCATCTGCGGGCGGATCATCATGAAATACATCAGGCCGAACAGCACCACCATCATGAGGATCATGGACAGGCCGCCGCCCTGGGCGCCGGCAGCCGGCGCCGCCTGGGCAAGCACGGGAGAGATCGGAAAACTCATCGGTTTGTCTCGCAAGTTATGGCGCCAGCAGGGATTTCCGCTGAACGCCCGCTAAAAGATCGTCGATTATGCCATGCCCCCTCAGCGCATGCACGGCAACCCATGGCACCCCGAGCCATGTACCCATGACCTATTGAGGGCAGGCAGGCCCCATTGCAAGTCCAGCGTGACTGGATCGTGCCGCGTTGGCCTCGCTACCCGTCGTGCCGTAGGGCGGGCACTGCCCGCCGGTTGTTGATCGGTGCCACTGGGGAAAGTGCGGCGAGCAGTGCCCACCCTACACAGCTGCTCTCGCCAGGAATCCGTGTTGGATTCCTACGAAATCACCGCACCTTGGCGCCGCGCATAGAACTCCGCCACGAAGGCATCCAGCGTGCGGCTGGCAATCGCCGCGCGCAGGCCGGCCATCAGGCGCTGGTAGTAGCGCAGGTTGTGGATGGTGGCGAGCTGGCTGCCGAGGATCTCGTTGCAGCGGTCCAGATGGCGCAGGTAGGCGCGGCTGAAACCGTGGCTGCAGGCGTAGCAGTCGCAGCCCTCCTCGATCACCCGCGTGTCGGTGGCGTACTTCGCGTTGCGGATGCGCAGCGTGCCCTCGGCAGTGAACAGGAAACCGTTGCGCGCGTTGCGCGTCGGCATCACGCAGTCAAACATGTCGATGCCGCGGCGTACCGCTTCGACGATATCCTCCGGCCGCCCCACGCCCATCAGGTAGCGCGGCTTGTCGACAGGCAGCAGCGGCACGGTGAAATCCAGCGCATGGTTGCGCTCGGCCTCCGGCTCGCCCACCGCCAGGCCGCCCACCGCATAACCATCGAAACCGATGTTCACCAGTCCCGCCGCCGACCGCTGGCGCAAGTTCTCGTAGACACTGCCCTGCACGATGCCGAACAGCGCGTTCGGCGGCTTTGAATCGACGCGTTGCAGCTCATCGAACGCCCGACGCGAGCGTTCGGCCCAGCGCAGCGACAACTCCATCGAATCCGAGGCGACCTTCTCGGTGGCCGGGTACGGCGTGCACTCGTCGAAGATCATCGCGATGTCCGAATCCAGGGTCTTCTGGATCTGCATCGACACTTCCGGCGACAGAAACACCTTCGAGCCATCGACCGGAGAAGCAAACGTCACGCCCTCCTCGGTGATCTTGCGCTTGTGTGCCAGTGAGAACACCTGGAAACCGCCCGAGTCGGTGAGGATCGGTTTGTCCCAGCCGATGAACTTGTGCAGGCCGCCGAACTTCTCGACGATCTCCAGCCCCGGCCGCAGAAACAGATGAAACGTGTTGCCGAGAATGATCTCGGCACCGATCTCGGTCACGTCGCGCGGCGTCATCGCCTTGACCGAACCGTAGGTGCCCACCGGCATGAACGCCGGTGTCTCTACCGTACCGCGGGCAAAGGTGAGACGGCCACGGCGGGCAGCACCGTCGGTAGCGTGAAGGTCGAACTGGAGGGAGGTCATCGGGCCATTATCGCGTGTTCGAGGAGCGTTCCGGGCAACGGCCCGCAGCGGGAGCCTGCGGGAGGAGCCTCAGCCCCCACGCCGTTGCTTGTAGTGAAACCCGAGCCGTCGGGGCTGAAGCCCCTCCTACAAAAGCATCGGTCACACACTCTGCGGCAGGATCAGCATGGCATCGCCGTAGGAGAAGAAGCGGTAGCGCTGTTCCACCGCATGGCGGTACGTGTCGAGCACGAACTCGCGCCCGGCCAGGGCCGACACCAGCATCAGCAGGGTCGATTGCGGCAGGTGGAAGTTGGTGAGCAGGCCGTCGATGCTGCTGAAGCGGTAGCCGGGGAAAATGAAGATCTGCGTCTCGCCGGAGAACGGATGCAGCTCGCCGTCCTTGCTGGCGCTCTCCAGCGCACGTACCACCGTGGTACCGACAGCAATCACCCGGCCGCCATTCGCGCGCACACGCCGGATCTGCCCGACCAGATGGGCACCCACGTTGAGCCACTCGCAGTGCATGTGATGATCCTTCAGATCATCCGCACGCACCGGCTGGAACGTGCCGGCACCCACATGCAGGGTGATGTAGCCGAACTCGACGCCGCGTTCGCGCAACGTCTCCAGCATGGCTTCGTCGAAATGCAGGCCGGCAGTGGGCGCGGCCACAGCACCAGGCTCGCGCGCGAACACGGTCTGGTAGCGCTCCAGGTCGCTGGCGTCGGCATGTCGCTCGATGTAAGGCGGCAGCGGCATCTCACCGAGCTTGAGCAGCAGCTTTTCCAGCGGTTCCGGCGCCTCGAAATGCAGCCGGAAGAAACCCTCGTCGCGCCCCAGCACCACCGCATGACTGCCGTCGGCCAGCTCAATCCGGCCGCCCTCCTTCGGTTTCTTGCTGACGCCGAGTTGCACGGTCGCCGCATGTGCACCGGTGACCCGCTCGATCAGGATCTCGACCGCACCGCCGCTCTCCTTGCGCCCGTACAACCGCGCCGGCAGCACGCGGGTGTCGTTGAACACCAGCAGATCGCCTGGCCGCAGGAAATCGGGCAACTCGCGGAACATGCGGTCCTGCCGCGCCTGCGCCGCCACGTCGAGCAGCAGCATCCGGCTGGCCGAACGCTCGGGCAGCGGTGCCTGCGCGATCAGTTCGGGCGGCAGTTCAAAATCGAAATCGGACTTCTTCAAGGAGCACTCGGCTGGCACACGGAAACGGGACATTATCCCGCAGCACGCTGGTCGATGCGCAACGAGCTACAGCCAGCCCTTCTGCCGTGCCAGCCGATACGCCTCGATGCGGTTGGCCACACCTAGCTTGCCGATCGCCTCGGACAGGTAATTGCGCACGGTACCGTGCGACAGATTCAGCTGCGTGGCGATGTCACCGGCAGACTGACCTTCGCCCGCCAGCCGCAGTACCTGGCGCTCGCGATCATTCAGCGGATCCGCTTCAGACCACGCCTCCAGCGCCAGCTGCGGATCAATCGCGCGGCCACCACGATGGACGGTGCGCAAGGCTTCCGCGAGGTTCTCGGCCGGTGCATCCTTGAGCAGATAACCGGACACGCCAGCATCCAATGCGCGGCGCAGGAATCCGGGCCGCGCAAACGTGGTGACGATGATCACCTTCATCGGCAGTTCCTGACGCTGAATGCGTTGCGCCAGTTCCAGTCCGGTGAGGCCGGGCATTTCGATATCGGTCACCAGCACATCGGGTTTCAACCGCTGCAGCTCGCGCCAGGCGATTTCGCCATCGGCAGCCATGCCGAGCACTTCGATATCGGATTCCAGCTTGAGCAGCGCTGATAGCGCGCCGCGTACCATCGCCTGATCCTCGGCCAGCAGGATGCGGATCATGCGGATACCTCGTAACGCGGGCGCAGCAAGCCAGATGGCGATCGGTTCATGCGGCGGGATGTCCTGAAGCGGTTGAGGTCAACGTCGGTCCGAGCGACACATCTGGTGACACACGTGACATTTCGACCAGGCGCAGAATCGGCACCGGCGCCACGATCCGCAGCCTGGTTCCGTGACCGCGCGGCGACTCGATGGCCAGCGTGCCGCCCAGCGCACGCACACGTTCACGCATGCCACTCAGACCATTGCCATCGGCATCGATACCGCCTCGACCATTGTCGCTGATCAGCATGCGCACGCTGGCGTGCTCACGGACGAACTCGATTTTTGCGGAACTGGCCTCCGCGTGACGTGTGATGTTGGTGGCGGCCTCGCGCACGATCAGCGAAAAGCCGTGCTCGATATCACCCGGTAGATCGGTCGGCAGCTCGCCGTATTCAAAATGTACCCGCGACGATTCCAGCAGCAATCGCGCTGAGGCCAGTTCCGCAGCGAGGTCGGTGGCACGGATACCGCTGACCGCGCTGCGTACTTCGGCCAGTGCGTGGCGGGCGACTTTTTCCGCCTCCTCCATCTCGCGCCGCGCCGCCTCGCTGTCGCGATCGAACAGCTTGCGCGAGAGCTCCAGCTTCAGCGTGATCAGCGAAAGTGTATGGCCGAGCAAATCGTGCAGATCGCGACCAATGCGTTCACGCTCGGCCAGCCCGGCCAGACGACGCACCTCGTCGTGGGAGAGCTGCAGCTCGGCGTCCTTGGCTTCACCGACTCGCTCAGCATTGACGACCATACCGATGATGAAGGTCATGATCGGTATCCATATCACGGCCTGCCATGGATAGTGCAGCAGCCACACCTCACCCAGGCAGGCAGCGTTGAGCACAACGAGCACGGCGAGATAACGGCGCAGGCTCATGCGGCAGCTGCACATCATCACGCAGCCGTAGATGAAGTAACTCAGTCCGCTGGGATACCAGGGCATCAGCGCGAAACTGAGTCCCACCAAGGCCAACGCGTACCACTGGGTGGTCCGGCGTGACGAGAGGCAGCACCTGGCGTACAGCACGAGAAAAATGGGGTAGCTGATCAGCGTGAGCACCACCCATTGCCCCGTATAGCCACTGAAAACCGGGGTCAGGAATACCCATACCGACCAAAGCAGGTGAACGGCATCGACCCATGGCGACTTGCCCTTGCGCACGCTGCCGGCCACCAGCGAATCCGGCGCCGGAGTCAGCCACCCGGAAATGAGTTTGAGCATCACGCGAGACTCCACTGGCCAAGCTGACCGGCATTCATGCTACTTCACCCATGTCGGCGCAGGCGCCGCGCTGCCAGCAACAGGAATCCCACGGCAAAAGCGACCAGCACCAGTACATGTCCCAGTAGCGGCTCCTTGTTCAAGCCCACCGCCGCCTGGGTCAACTGGTTCAGGTGATAGCTGGGCCAGATCGGCGCGATGCGTTGCAACGCGCCGGGCAGCATCGCCAACGGCAGCCACAGGCCCGACAGGAAAGCCATCGGCAGGTAGACCAGGTTCAGCAGGCCCGGCGCGCCCTGCCCCTTGATCAAGGTGCCCACGAACATGCCCAGCGCGCAGAACGGCAACACGCCAAACATGCCGGTCAGCAGCAAAGCCAGCATCTCGCCCCAGGACAACACCACGTGGGCGAGGAACACGCCGATCAGCAACAGCAACACAATCACGATCGTGGCCGCAATCATTGCCATCACCATCTTGCCTAGCAGGTAGGCACCCGGTGGCATCGGCAGCGCGCGCTTGAGCGTAAGCAGGCCACCGTCGCGCTCGATTGCCAGCGAGACACCGAAACCGAACAGGCCGGGCCCGATGATGCCGAACGCGCTGTAGCTGGCCAGCAGGTATCGCGATGCCTCGCCGTGATTGATCAACACCCCGAACATCAAGTAGAACACAGTCGAGAACAGGGTCATCGGCAGGATGAAACCCGGTGCTCGCATATAACGCAGGCATTCACTGCGCGCTTCTTCCAGATAGGCGCCGATGACGCGACGGCGTGGCATGTTGCCGGTCGACGCCAGTTCGGTGACAGACATGATGGTTTCCATCTCAGGCGGCCTCGCGCTGGTCGGTATCCGATGCCGCGTCGGCATCGCGAGTGAGTTCGGTGAAGGCCTCGGCCAGGCCAGCGCGATGCACTTCCAGTTCACGCAGGTGCCGGTCAGCATCGAGCAGATGGCGCACCACGATTTCGGCCTCGGCCGCCGTGATATGCAGCCGCTCGCCATCCCGTTGCACGTCGTTGACCTCGGGCCACGCGCGCACGGTATCGAGCGGCAGTGCACTGAGGCAGCGGATGCGCTTCAGCGCCACCCGTGCGCGCAGCTCGTCGACCGTGCCCTCGTGGATCATTCGGCCATGTGCCATCACGCAGACGCGGTCAGCCAGCGCCTCGGCCTCTTCCAGGTAATGCGTGGTCAGCAGCACCGAGCAACCTTCTGCAATCAGCTGGCGGATCGTTGCCCACAGCTTTTGCCGCGCCTCGATATCCATGCCCACGGTGGGTTCGTCCAGGAATAGCAGTTCGGGCCGGCCGCATAGCGCCAGCGCAAATTGCACGCGCCGCTGCTGGCCGCCGGAGAGTTTCGCGTAGGGCCGCCTGAGCAGATCGCTGACGCCGGCCAGCTCGGCGGTTTCCGTCAGAGTGCGTGGCGCCGGGTAGTAACTGGCGGTCAGCCGCAGCAGTTCGCCCACCCGCAACGTGGGCGGCAACTCAGCGTTCTGCAGCATCACGCCGATACGCCGGCGCGCCTCGATCCGTTGCGGATCCTGCCCGAACAGTTCGACCGTGCCGGCATCGGCACGGATCAGGCCCAGCAGCAGGCCGATCGCCGTGGTCTTGCCGGCGCCATTGGGGCCGAGCAGCGCAAGCAGTTCGCCGCGCCGCAGTTGCAGATCGGCGCCGTCCAGCGCGATGAGGGTGGCGTAGCGTTTGACGGCGCCATCGAGGCGGGCCAGCGGGGTGCGGGAATGCGGCATGGGGTTCTCCTCCAGTGCCACCCATCCTGCGCGGAACAAGGCCTGGCGGGCAGTCGCCAGCGTCAGTCATCGGGGGTGACAGCCGTCACCCGGGGTACCGGAGAATCAAGCCGCGCGCTATCCTGCTCGGATACCTGCACCTGCCAGCCCGTATGCGGCGGTGCGTCAGAATGCCTGATGGCCTGCGGATATACGCACCGGCGGCGATGCGGTACAGCCATCCCAATTCAGAAACCTGGCGGCCTGCTTTGCGTTGGGAGCAAGGCGCCGACAGGCTTGAGGAGAAGCGTCATGCGAGTGATTGAACAGCTGCGCGAACTGCGCGAATTCGGCGGCAAGCCGCGCACCACCGGTCTGGACGACGCCAGCATCGAGCGCATGGCGGCGATCGACCCCATGCTGGTCCAGGCGATTGCCGAGGCGGTGGCACGCCACCATGAACTGCGCGCCGACATGGCCGCGGCTGGCATGGGCGACTTCCTGAAACTGGACGAGGCCGAACAGCTCGCCCAGGCCCAGGCCGGCTTCGTCAACTTCTATCCGGATGACGCGATCAACCCGTACCTGGCGGCCGCTGCGCGCGGCCCGTGGGTGGTCACCCTGAAGGGCGCCGTGGTGCATGACAACGGCGGCTACGGCATGCTCGGCTTCGGCCACAACGACCCGGCGATCCTCGCAGCGCTGAGCCGCCCGCAGGTGATGGCCAACGTGATGTCGCCCAGCGTGGCGCAACTGCAGTTCACGGCGGCGCTCAACAAGGAGCTCGGCCGCAGCCGCGGCGGCAGCCCGTATACACGCTACCTGTGCCTGAACTCCGGTTCGGAGTCGGTCTCGCTGGCCTGCCGCATCGCCGATGTCAATGCCAAGCTGATGACCGATGTCGGTGGCCGCTATGCCGGCCGCACGATCAAGCGGCTCGCGGTGAAAGGTGCCTTCCACGGCCGCACCGACAAGCCGGCGCTGTACTCCGATTCCAGCCGCAAGACCTATCAGCAGCACCTCGCCAGCTACCGGCACGAGGACAGCCTGCTCACCGTGGCACCCTACGACGTGGCCCAGCTGGAGGCGGCCTTTGCCGACGCCGACCGGCACGGCTGGTTCATCGAGGCGATGTTCCTGGAGCCGGTGATGGGCGAAGGCGACCCGGGCCGTGCGGTGACGCCGGAGTTCTACAAGGCAGCGCGTGCGCTGACCGAAGCGCACGGCACCCTGCTGCTGGTCGATTCGATCCAGGCCGGCCTGCGCGCGCATGGCGTGCTCTCGATCACCGACTACCCGGGCTTCGAGAAGCTGCCGGCGCCGGACATGGAAACCTTCTCCAAGGCGCTCAATGGTGGCCAGTATCCGCTGTCCGTGCTGGCCGTCAGCGCGCATACCGCCGGCCTGTACCGCAAGGGCATCTACGGCAACACCATGACCGCGAACCCGCGTGCGCTGGATGTGGCGCTGGCCACGCTCGGCCAGCTGAGCGATGACGTGCGCAGCAACATCCGCGTGCGCGGCAAGGAATTCGTCGACAAGCTCAATGCGCTGAAGAACGAACTCGGCGGCATGATCACCAAGGTGCAGGGCACCGGCCTGCTGTTCTCCTGCGAACTGGCACCGGAGTACAAGTGCTATGGCGCCGGTTCCACCGAGGAGTACATGCGCGAGCATGGCATCGGCGTAATCCACGGCGGCATCAACTCGCTGCGCTTCACCCCGCATTTCAACGTCACCAGTGCCGAAATCGACCTGGTCCTGGCACATGTGCGCAAGGCCCTGCTGGAAGGCCCGCGCAAAGCCAAGGCCGAAGCAGCCTGATCGTTCGCCCAGCTCCTGCAACCTGAGCAGATGCTTTGCTCAGGCCCCATCTGCGGCAATGCAGTCAGGCTGCGTTGTCGTAGATGAATGCGGCGTGCACTGGATCCAGGGTGATCTTCCACGGCCATCGTCAGCCGGCATAGACTTGCCTCGCCGGCAGCTGCCGGTCACCTAGGGAGGGCTCCACCATGTCGATGTCATTACGCCTGCTTGCCATCAGTGCCGCTTTCGCCTTTGCGGGCGCCGCCATCGCAGCGGCACCGCAAGCCAGCACGACCGCCCCTGCCACCAAGACGCTCAGTTCATCGCAGCAACGCATGTCTGATTGCAGCAGTGCCGCGAAGGGCAAGAAAGGGGCCGACTACAAGAGCGCGGTGAGCACCTGCATGAAGGGTGGCAGCACGGCCGCGGCGGAACCTGCTGCAGCCGCGCCGATGACGGCCAAGCAGACCCAGCAGGAAAAAATGAAAAGCTGCAATGCTGACGCCAAGCTCAAGGCGCCCACCGGCGCGGCGCACAAGGCGTTCATGAGCAGCTGTCTGAAGGGTGGTGCAGCAGCAGCCACGCCGTAATACACGGGGCTGTATCGGCTACTGCACACGCATACATGATCATGCGTGCGTGTGCAGGGCCGCTTCGCTAAGCTCCCTGACTGTCGCGCGCCGTGCGCTGCCCCTGAAGACAGTCACCCATGAAGATCGTCGAAGTCCATCATCCGCTGATCCAGCACAAGCTTGGCCTGATGCGCCATGCCGGCATCAGCACCAAGGAGTTTCGCGAGCTGGCCTCCGAGGTCGCCGCGCTGCTCACCTACGAAGCCACCAAGGATCTGGAAACCGCCGAGGAACAGATCCGCGGCTGGGCCGGCCCACTGCACGTGCAGCGGATCAAGGGCAAGAAGATCACCATCGTGCCGATCCTGCGTGCTGGGTTGGGCATGCTGCCCGGTGTGCTCGACATGATCCCCTCGGCCAAGGTCAGCGTGGTCGGCGTGCAGCGCGATGAACACACCCTGCAACCGGTTGCGTATTACGAAAAACTCAGCGGCCGCATGGACGAGCGCATCGCCTTGATCGTCGATCCGATGCTGGCCACCGCCGGCACCTTGATTGCCGCTGTCGACATGCTCAAGGCCGCCGGCTGCAAGCGCATCAAGGGCCTGTTCCTGGTCGCCGCCCCGGAGGGCCTCAAGCGCATCGAGGCCGCCCATCCGGACATCGAGATCTATACCGCCGCGATCGACGAGCGCCTCAATGAGCACGGCTACATCCTGCCCGGCCTCGGCGATGCCGGCGACAAGATCTTCGGCACCAAGCAGCTGCCGACGAACGATTGAAGGCCGCCTCGAATAACCTCATCACAGCGATACCAGAAGGGCGTCGTTGGGAGGTTTTCGAGATCCCCTGAAGCAGCCGGCGGGCACTGGCCGCCGCTGCCGGGTACTTGAGAAAAAGCTGGCGGGCAGTGCCCGCCCTACGACCTCGGAGCAAGCGGAGCTAGCGACCGAAGCGGTCGGTCGCCTCCACCAGCTCATGCAGGATGCCCGGCTCGAATGCCGAATGCCCGGCGTCCTGCACGATATGCAGATCCGCCTCGGGCCACGCCCGATGCAGATCCCATGCGCTGCGCAGCGGACAGACCACGTCGTAGCGCCCCTGCACGATCACCGCCGGGATGTTGCGGATGCGGTCCACGTTGCGCAGCAGCTGGTCGTCGTGCTCAAAGAAGCCGCCGTTGACGAAGTAGTGGCATTCGATGCGTGCGAATGCCAGTGCGAACTCGTCCTCGGCGCTGGATTCGATGTGTGACGGATCCTGCCACAGGAAGCTGGTAGCGCCTTCCCACACCGACCAGGCACGGGCGGCGTCGGTGCGTGTTTTCGCGTCGGCACTGATCAGGCGGCGGTGATAAGCGCTCATCAGGTCACCGCGCTCGACTTGCGGAATCGCGTTGAGATAAGTCTCCCAGGCGTCCGGATACAACGCATCGCAGCCCTTCTGGTAGAACCATTCCAGCTCCCAGCGCCGCAGCATGAAGATGCCGCGCAACACCAATTCGGTGACCTTGTCCGGATGCGTCTGCGCATACGCCAGCGCCAGCGTGGAGCCCCACGAACCACCGAACACCTGCCAGCGATCGATCGCCAGATGCCCGCGCAGTCGCTCGATGTCGGCAACCAGATCCCAGGTCGTGTTGTCGGTCAGTTCCGCATGCGGCGTGGACTTGCCGCAGCCGCGCTGGTCGAACAACACGATGCGGTAGATCGCCGGATCGAAGAAACGCCGACACTTCGGATTGGTGCCACCACCCGGGCCACCGTGCAGGAACACCACCGGCTTGCCGTTCGGGTTACCGCTCTGCTCGTAGTACAGCGTGTGCAGTGCGGACACCTTGAGCAAGCCGCTGTCGAAGGGCTCGATCTCGGGGTACAACGAACGAAGCGGTGGGGACATGACGGCTCCTCAAAACGAACTGACAAGCCGCCTAGCCTAACATGCGCCTCGTTCCGGCCCCCTCAGCCGCCCGCGAACAACTTGCCCGGGTTGAGGATGCCGTTCGGATCGAACACCTTGCGTACGCCCTGCATCAATGCGATTTCCGCCGCACTGCGCGTGCTTTCCAGATAGTCCCGCTTGACCAGCCCGATGCCGTGCTCGGCCGAGATGCTGCCACCGTGACGCTGCAGGGTTGTTGCCAGCAACCTGGTGACGTGTTCGCACTGCGCGATGAACGCATCTTCGGCCATGTCGTCCGGCCGCAGCACGTTGATGTGCAGGTTGCCGTCACCGATATGGCCGAACCAGACCACCTCGATCTGTGGATACTCGCGCGCCAGCAGCGCCTGCATCTCGTGCAGGAAGGCCGGTACTGCGCTGATCCGCACCGACACATCGTTCTTGTACGGCCGTCGCGGTGCCAGGCTTTCGGTAATGCCTTCGCGCAACCGCCATAGCGCGACGGCCTGCGCCTCGCTTTGCGCAATCACGCCATCGCTGACCCAACCCTGCTCCAGTGCGTGCTCGAACGCCGCCAGTGCGGCGTCCTGCGTCCGCTCGTCGGCAGCATCGAACTCGGCCACCACGTAGTACGGATAGTCACCCTCGATCGCGCGCTGTGCTCCATGCTCCAGCACATGCTCCAGCGCGTGATCGGTAAAGAACTCGAACGCCTGCAGGGTCAGTCGCGCACGGAACAGTGCAAACACCCGCATCAGCGCATCCATGTCCGGCAACGCCAGCAGCATCACCTGCGACGGCGGCGGTGGATCGGTGAGCTTCAAGGTCGCTTCGATCACGATGCCCAGCGTGCCTTCCGAGCCGATCAGCAACTGGCGGAAATCGTAGCCACTGGAGTTCTTGACCAGGCCGCGATTGAGCTCAAGCAGTTCGCCATTGCCGGCCACTACCTTCAGGCCAGCGATCCATTCGCGCGTGTTGCCGTAGCGGATCACCCGGATGCCACCGGCATTGGTGGCGATATTGCCGCCGATCGAGCACGAACCACGTGCGGCGAAATCGACCGGATAGATCAGGCCATGCCTGCGGGCAGTTTCGTGCACGGTCTGCAGAATGATCCCCGGCTGCACGGTGAGCGTACGGTCCACCGCATCGAAGTCCAGCGCACGGTTCATCCGCTCCAGGCTCAGTACCAGCTCGCCGTTTGCTGCCACCGCACCACCGGACAGGCCGGTACGGCCACCGGACGGGACGATCGCCACGTGGTGTTCGTTGGCCCAGCGCACGATCGCCTGCACTTCGTCGATGCTCGTCGGCAACGCGATCGCCAGCGGTGCCGGTGTCCAGCGTCGGGTCCAGTCGCGGCCGTAATGCTCCAGATCTGCCGCCGCCGTAAGCAGGCGCAGATCGGGCAGCCAGCGGGACAGGTCGGCAAGGCGGGCGTCGGACATGCTGGGCTCCAGAGTGTCCGCACAGCCTGCCAGCCGCATCGCGTCGCGTCCAGTGCTGCAGTGCCGCAGTTCGCCTCAGGCTCTGGCATAGTAGATGCTCCACCCTTGCCAGGAACGACGATGCAGACCTCCTACCCCCGCCAGGACATCAAGGTATTGCTGCTGGAGGGTGTCAGCGCCAGTGCGGTCGAGAGTTTTCGCCGCGCCGGCTACAGTCAGGTCGAACTGCATGCGAAATCGTTGCCTGAAGCCGAGCTGCGGCAGCGCATCGCCGACGCGCACATCGTCGGTATCCGCTCTCGCACCCAACTCACGGAAGACGTACTGGCCCAGGCCAAGCGGCTGCTCGCGGTGGGTTGCTTCTGCATCGGTACCAACCAGGTGAATCTGACCGCCGCGCGAAAACTCGGCGTACCGGTGTTCAATGCGCCCTACTCCAATACGCGCAGCGTGGCCGAGCTGGTGATCGCCGAGGCGATCATGTTGCTGCGCGGCATCCCGCAGAAGAACGCGCTGTGCCATCGCGGCGGCTGGACCAAGTCCGCCGCCGGCAGTTTTGAGACGCGCGACAAGGTGCTCGGCATCGTCGGCTATGGCCACATTGGCACCCAGGTCGGCGTGCTGGCCGAAAGCCTTGGCATGCGCGTGATTTTCCACGACATCGAAACCAAGCTGTCGCTGGGCAATGCGCGCGCGGTTTCCAGCCTGGACGAGCTGCTGGAGCGCGCCGACGTGGTCACCCTGCACGTGCCGGAAACCCCCGCCACGCAGTTGATGATCCGACGCGAGCAGCTGGCGAAGATGCGCACCGGCGCGATGCTGATCAATGCCTCACGCGGCAGCGTGGTGGATATCGATGCGCTGGCCGCGGCACTGCGCGACGGCCATCTGGCCGGTGCTGCGGTGGACGTGTTCCCGCTCGAACCGAAAGGCAACGACGACGCCTTCGTCTCGCCACTGGTCGGCATGGACAACGTCATCCTCACGCCGCACATCGGCGGCAGCACGCTGGAGGCGCAGGACAACATCGGCATCGAGGTCGCCAGCAAGCTGATCCGCTACAGCGACAACGGCTCAACCCTGTCGGCAGTCAACTTCCCCGAAGTCACCCTGCCCGAACACCCGCACAGCCGCCGCCTGCTGCACATCCATCGCAACGTGCCGGGCACGCTGTCGCGCATCAACGAACTGTTCTCGGCCGGCAACATCAACATCGACGCGCAGTTCCTGCAGACCGACAGCGAAGTCGGTTACGTGGTGATCGACGTGAGCGCCGACGCTCAGCAGGCGAACGAACTCAAGGGACAACTGGCGGCGATCCCCGGCACCCTGCGCAGCCGCGTGCTGTACTGATTGCGTGCCGGCACCCGCGCGTGTGCATGTGCGCCGGCAGTCATCCGTAATCAGCCCGCTGGCGAACGCGGCTTACCGCGTACAGCTGCCTGCTTCGCGTTTGCTTTCTTTGCAGCGACCGGCTTCTTCGCCGGTGCCTTTGCTGCCGCACGGCCACTCGCACTTCCCTTGACCGCCGACTTGCCGGATGCATGGCGTTGTTCAAGCCGGTGTTCCTCATGGAACGCCGCGGCATACTCCTTCAACTCGTCGCGCATGCCCGCGCTAGTGCCCGGCACGCGATCGATATGCTGCAGCATCCGCTGCATCAGATCGTAATCGTGGTAGTCGCGATACGGCTTGAGGTCGAGATCAGCCGGAACCTTGCTCAGCCGTTCGTCGCCGATCGACTTCACGTATTTCTGCATGAAGCGGTCGTACGCCTTCCAGGTGATGCGCTCGGCATTCACCGCCGCCTCCTCGGCGCGGGTGGCGATCTGGTGGGCATGCAGATAGTGCAGGCCGAGCTGATCGATCAGCGTCTTCTCCACCTCCTCGTGCAGGATCAGGAAGCGGTCCACCTCGACCGTGCGACCGCGGAAGGTGAAGCTCTTCGGCAGGTGACGGTCGATGTAGATGGTCTTGCCGTCCTTGCTGTAACCGGCGAGGTAGGGAATGTCATGCTCGCGGTCGAATTTCTTGACCCTGCGCAGGATCGCGTCCAGCGCACGGTCCAGCATCAGCGCCGAGACATACCAGTCAGGCGCCTTCAACTTGATGTGCGGGGCATCCGGGTGACAGCTGTTCAACGGCATACGCAACCTCCTGGCTGGGCGATTCCGGCACAGCCTAGCGCGCCACTACCCATGACGTCGCGTGCGTACAAACGACAACGGCGCCCTTGGGCGCCGTCAAGTGAACCTTGCGAATTGGTCGGGGCGGCCGGATTTGAACCGACGACCCTCTGCCCCCCAGGCAGGCGCGCTGTCAGGCGTAGTGCATTGATCTAGAACAAATAGCGTGTCTATTTTGGCGCCGTCATATCGCTCAAAGCGCTCTAATCGAATCAATACCTTACAAGTCGATAGGGTGGAGCGCCTAGAGCAGTGTCGAGAGGTCCGTCACCGGCCCGGCGTGCGCCGCACTGGCCAGATTCGTGCGGATGCTGGCGTTTTCCATGACGCTGGCGTGCACGGAGTCATTCCAGATCGTCGTCGTCTCGCCGAGTACGGCCAGACATGCCTGAAGCTGCAATGCATTGACACCGCCCAACGCAGCGAGCTCGGTCTGGTTGCTTGTATGGCTGAACGCGGATGCGATCGGCATCGGCGGCGTGCCGCTGTCGTTGCGAGTCATACCCGTGGCGTCAACGGCGCGAGCACTCACCATGACGGCCGGGTTGCCAGTATTCGGCTCGACGCTCATCTCCGCATCCACAGCCACATAGTCGCCCGTGTCGAGCTGCACAACGAACTCGTGCGGCTGCAGGTTGGCGGCGAACGGTGTTTGAACGGGCTTTGTATAGGCCATGGCGGTCTCAAGGTTTGGACGGGTTGGTGTTGTGCGAGTAGATCCGGTTATCCGGATCGCCGCCGGCGGCGTAGCTGATGCCGCCAAAGTGGTTGTAGCAAACCAGGTGATCGCCGATCGGACGCACCTCGATCACACGGGAAAGCCCCTTGTCGGTGAGCACCAGTTCGCCAAGCATGCCGATGGCCAGCTTCTCGCCACCCTCGACCAGGTCGAAGGGAGTGAGCATGCCGAAGATGCACCAGGCGCCGTTCTCACACTCGAACCGCACGCACTCAGTCATCACGGTTTCTTTGGAAAGCAGCCGTCGCTTGAACGTCGCCAGACCGCTGCGAGGGATGTCGACGCAATCAAACAGGGCGCCAGCTTGAGACTCGCCGGCAGTCCGCTCGCCCATGACAAACATGTCGACGCCGACGCAGAAGCCACCGCCACCACCGCCACCGCCACCAGAACCGCCCCCGGAGGTGGGGAAAGTGACATTGACGCCACCGACAAGTACGCGCCCGCTGCTGCCGTACACGTCGTTTCCGTTGGTCGTTGCGACCAGCGTGCGAGTGCCGCCGGCAAACGTCGGGTCATCGAAATACAGGTAATAGGCAACCGTCGCGCCGTTGGTGCCAGTGACACTAGTGCTCATTGCGCCATAACTAATGTTCGTCGCGCCGCCGCCGGCAAGCGTGGTGAATGCTGCAACGCTGATCGTCGCAGTCGCAGGCGTGCCGGAGGTCGCGGTGTAAGCGATGACGCTGGGCACTTTGGCTGGGATGTTCGTCACGGTGCGCTGCGTTAGATTGCGCTGGTCACCGATCTGCACGCCGCTGCCGGCATTCGTGAGCTGGTTGCCGAGCTGCGTACCAAGGTCGTTGAACGGTGTGGGTATAACGCCGGCTTCAATTTTCAAGCGACGCCATAGCGCCACCCCGCCAGTCGGTGTGCCGCGCATCATGGCGTACATAGATACACACCCGGTCGGCGTAGTAAATCCGAGAGCGTAATTTGTCCAGCCTTGACCGTTAAGGATGCTCTGATCTATACAGTATGAAACGGACGTCCATACGTCCGCACCTAACATCGCAACATCAGGCGCCTAAAAAGGCGGCCTCACCAGTCGACACGTGCCGTTGAGCGGTGAATTCACCCT
>JBOHYM010000080.1:0-25821 GCA_050737735.1 Rhodanobacter sp.
CGTCACACAGCTCCGCCCGCTTACACCTCGGCCGGCCTGTCCGCGCGCGTCTTGAATGCGCGCAGCTCATCCGGCTCGAAGTCATCCACCGAGATGAACTCGAACACGCCCTCGCGCACGCGCTTGAGCAGGTCGAACTCGGCATCGGAAATCACACCGGCCTGCTGCGCCTCGGCAAGCTGGCCGAGGTAGTCGTGCGAGGTGAACTGGCCGGACTTCAGCGCCTTGCCGAACTTGCGGTCGACCGGCTCGGCGGCGATCACGTCGGGCAGCAGCGCTTTCATGCGACCGATCGTGTTATTCGGCGTCGGCGTCGTGTAGACCCACTCGGTGAGGCGATCGAGCGCGTCGTTCGGCGCGGTGAGCAGTGCGGCGACACGGCGGCCGAGACGGTCGGACGGCGGCACTTCACGGCGACCCAGCGGGAACACCAGCACGCGCAGCAGCCACGCCACCGGACGCACCGGGAAGTTGCGGATCGCACCGTCCAGCGCGTTCTGGATCAGCCACATGCACTCATGGAAACCCCAGGCCAGGAACGGGCGATCCGCTTCCGGCCGACCAGTGTCTTCGTAGCGCTTGAGCATGGCGCTGGCGATGTACAGATAGCTCAGCACGTCGCCCAGACGCGCCGACAGCTTCTCCTTGAATTTCAGCTTGCCGCCGAGCACGCCCATGAACACGTCGGCGCACAGCGCCAGCGCGGCGGAGTAGCGGTCGAGCTTGCGGTAATAGCGGCGGGTATAGGCGTCCCCAGCGGTCTCGCCGATGCGCGCACCGGTCAGGCCCATCGTGAAGCTGCGCACCGCATTGGAGATGCCGAAACCAATATGGCCGAACAGCAGCCGGTCGAACGTCTTCAGCTGCTCGCCGCGGTCGCTGATCGACAGCGCCTGCATTTCCTTCAGCACGTACGGATGGCAGCGGATCGCGCCCTGACCAAAGATCATCAGGCTGCGCGTCATGATGTTGGCGCCTTCCACCGTGATCGCGATCGGTACGGCGGACCAGCCGCGTCCGGCGTAGTTGCTCGGCCCCAGCTGCACCGCCTTGCCGCCGTGCACGTCCATGGTGTCGCTGGCGATCTGCCGCGCCCATTCGGTGGCGTGGTACTTCGCGATCGCCGATGGCACCGCCGGCTTCTCGCCACGGTCGACCGCCGCCGCAGTAGCACGCGACAGCGCCGCGGTGGCGTAGGTGAGACCGCCGATCCGCGCCAGCGCTTCCTCGACGCCCTCGAAGCGGGCTACCGCCAGACCGAACTGTTTGCGCATGCGCGCATACGCGCCGGTGCCCAGCGCCGAGGCGCGCATCCCGCCGGTGGCATTGGACGGCAACGAGATCGCGCGACCCACCGACAGGCACTCGACCAGCATGCGCCAGCCGTGGCCAGCCATGTGCGGACCGCCGATCAGCACCGACAACGGCGCGAATACTTCCTTGCCGCGCACCGGCCCGTTCTGGAACGGCACGTTCAACGGGAAGTGGCGACGGCCGATCTCGAGACCGGGCGTGGAGCGCGGCAGCAGCGCCAGGGTAATGCCGAGGTCTTCCTTGTCACCGAGTAGATGCTCGGGATCGAACATGCGGAAGGCCAGGCCGATCACCGTGGCGACCGGCGCCAGCGTGATATAGCGCTTGTCGAAGGTGAGCTTGAGGCCCAGCGTCTCGACGCCATCGACCACCTGCTTGCAGACGATGCCGATGTCGGGAATCGAGGTGGCGTCGGAACCGGCGTATGGACCGGTCAGTGCGAAGCAGGGAATCTCCTCGCCCACCGCCAGGCGCGGCAGGTAATGGTTCTTCTGCTCGTCGCTGCCGTAGTGCAGCAGCAGTTCGGCCGGCCCGAGCGAATTTGGCACCGCCACCGTCGAGGCCACCGTGGCCGACATGCTGTTGAGCTTCTGCAGCACCGCCGAATGCGCCAGCGCGGAGAACTGCAGGCCGCCGTACTGCTTTGGAATGATCATGCCGAAGAAACGGTGCTTCTTGATGAACTCCCACACGTTCGGCGGCAGATCCGCCAGTTCGTGGGTGATCTGCCAGTCGTCGATCATGCCGCACAGCTGTTCCACCGGGCCGTCCATGAAGGCCTGTTCCTCCACGCTCAGTTCGGGCTTCGGCTGCTTCAACAGTTCGTGCCAATCAGGTTTTCCGGAAAATAGTTCTCCCTCGAAACCGACCGTGCCCGCTTCCAGTGCGGTCTGTTCGGTCTCGGACAGCTTCGGCGTGACCTTGGCAAACATCTTCAGCAGCGGCGCGCTGATCTGGCGGCGGCGGAAATCCGGCAGCAGCAGAGGTACCGCAATCGCCGCCTCGATGATCAGCAGGATCACCATCGTCCACGGCGCATGCACGAGCAGGCCGACCACCAGCGTGGTGGCGATCGTGGCGATCGCCCAGATGCGCAGGCTGCTGCGGTGGTAGGCACAGGCACCGGTGGCAATCAGCGCCGCCAGCAGGGTCAATATCACGGACATCTCAGCACCTCATCACGGTTGAACAGCGCCGGCACGCAACCGGTCAGCTGATGGATCCAGACTTTGCACGAAGCGCACGACTTCGCGCGTGAACGCATCATTCGCATCGCCCGCCACCATGTGCGTGGCGTGCGACAGCTCCACATGCTGCGCATGTGGCACCAGTTGCAGGAACTCCTCGACGGTGGCGCGCGACACCACATCGCTGCGCGCGCCCGACAGCAGCAGCACGGGCACATCGATCTTCGCGGCAGCCGCCTGCAGGAGCGGCTGGTAACGCTCGTTCTCCTGCAGCAGATCGCCAGCCAGCAGGGCCGGATCCCAGTGCCAACGCAACCGGCCATCGGCACCTTCGCGCAGCAGCGGGCGCAGTTGTTCCTCGCTCTTGCGTTCGCGCCGTTGCGGCAGGTACGCAGCGATCTGTTCGGAGGCCTCGGCGTAATCGGCAAACCCGTCCGGATGCGCCTGCATGAAGGTGAGGATGCGTTCCACACCTGCCGTCTCCCAGCGTGGCGTGATGTCGACCAGTACCAGCGCACGGAACGGCGCCGGGCGTACCTCGCCGGCGATCACGATACCGAGCAGGCCGCCCATCGAGGCACCCACCAGGATCGGCGGTTCCGGCTGGGCCGCAGCCAGCCGCTGCAAGTCATCGGCAAACTGGTCCATGTGATAGTTACCACCTGCCACACGATCGCTTTCACCGTGACCGCGGCTGTCGAACGTCACGCAGCGGCAACCCGCCTCGGTCAGTGCCGTAGCCGAACCTTTCCAGGCACCACGGGTCTGGCCGAAACCGTGCGCGAACAACAGCGTCGGATTGCCATCCGGACGGCGTGTCTCCACCGCCAGATCCAGGTCGGCAACGGGGAAGCGGCTGAGCACAGTCGGGGCGGGAGCGAGGTTAACCATACGGACGAGTATGGATTGCCTCGGCGAGCGCCGTCAATACATGGCCGCCGCCCTTTCCCTTGCGGCAACGAATTCCATGCATTTCAGACATCTTGTCCGGTGCAGATTACAAACCCGCAGGCTATCGCTACCATACGCATATGAATGTCAGCAGCAAGCCAGAACGCACCCGTCTGTCGGCCGAGGATTGGGAACTCGCCGCGCTGCACCTGATCGCCGAACAAGGCGTCGGTGCCCTTGCCGTGGAGGCGCTGGCACGCCAGCTGGGCGTGACCAAGGGCAGCTTCTACTGGCATTTCCGCACCCGCGAAGCCTTGCTGCAGGCCGCGCTGGAACGCTGGGAGCAGTACGGCGAGCGCGAGGTACTCGGCCAGATCGAACAGATTGCCGATCCACGCGAGCGCCTGCCCGAACTGTTCCGTCGCGTGGCGCACGAGCTGCAGCCACACCGCGTCTATGCCGCGCTGTTGAAGGCGCTGGACCATCCGCAGGTGGTGCCGGTGATGGCACGCGTGTCGCAGCGGCGGATGGAATTTCTGAACACCGCCTACCGCGAAGCCGGCCTGGATGCACCGCAGGCACTGAACCGGGCGCGGCTGACCTATGCCGCCTACGTCGGTTTCCTGCAGCTGAACTTCACGCTGGGGCTGCCGCGGATCAACCACGAGGAATTCGACGCCTACGTCGAACACATGATCGCGACCCTGATCCCGGCCTGACCCGCCTCGCTATCCTTTTTCACCCGAACGGCGCCCTCTGGCGCCGTTTTTGTTGCAAGGGTCCTTGCAATACCAGTTGCTGCAAACTACCGTTTCAGTTCCTTTTTTTCTCAAGACCTTAGAGGGATACGATGGCGAGCAAGCTGGCAGCACTCGAGCACTGGGTGAATGAGGTAGCGGCACTGACCCGCCCCAAGGCTATCCATTGGTGCGATGGTTCCGATGCCGAATACCAGTCGCTCGTGCAGCAGATGCTGGCCGACGGCACCCTGATCGAGCTGAACCAGCACACCCATCCAGGTTGCTATCTGCACCGCTCCCATCCCAAGGACGTGGCGCGCGTCGAGCATCTCACCCTGGTCTGCCATCCACAGCAGGAAGACGCCGGCCCGAACAACCACTGGATGGACCCGGCCGAAGCGCACGCGAAGATCGACGCGCTGTTCGACGGCTGCATGGAAGGCCGCACCATGTACGTGATCCCGTACTGCATGGGCCCGATCGATTCCCCGCTGGCCCGCTGCGGCGTGGAGATTACCGACAGTCCGTACGTGGTCGCCAACATGAAGATCATGACCCGCATGGGCACCGCGGCGCAGGCGCGGATCGAACACGAAGGTCTGCTCTCGAACGGCGTGTTCATCAAGGGCCTGCATTCCACCGGTGAACTCGACCCCGAGCGCCGTTTCATCATGCATTTTCCGGCCGAGCTCTCGATCAAGTCCTACGGCTCCGGCTACGGCGGCAACGCGCTGCTGGGCAAGAAATGCCATGCGCTGCGCATCGCCAGCCATCAGGCACGCAGCGAGGGCTGGCTGGCCGAGCACATGCTGATCGTGGGCATCGAGAACCCGCAGGGCGAGACGCACTATGTAGCCGCCGCGTTCCCGTCCGCCTGCGGCAAGACCAACCTCGCCATGCTGATTCCGCCGGAAGGCTATCGCCGGGACGGCTGGAAGGTATGGACGGTCGGCGACGATATCTGCTGGATGCGTCCGGGCACGGATGGACGTCTGTATGCGATCAACCCGGAGGCCGGTTTCTTCGGCGTCGCGCCTGGCACCAGCAACAGCACCAATCCCAATGCGCTGAGCAGTATCTCGCACGACACCATCTTCACCAACGTCGCCGTCACCGCCGACAACCAGCCATGGTGGGAAGGCCTGCCCGGCACGCCGGTCACCGACTGGCAGGGGCGTCCGTACGATCCCGCCAACGGGCCGGCCGCGCATCCGAACTCACGCTTCACGGTCAGTGCGAAGCAATGCCCGACCTGGTCGAAACAGGCCGAGGCGCCGCAGGGCGTGCCGATCAGCGCGATCGTGTTCGGCGGCCGCCGGCCGTCGCTGCTGCCGCTGGTGATGGAGGCGCGCGACTGGAGCCACGGTGTGCTGATGGGCGCGGCGATGGGCTCGGAAACCACCGCCGCCGCCACCGGCGCGGTCGGCGTGCTGCGTCGTGACTCGATGGCAATGAAGCCATTCTGCGGCTACCACTACGGTGACTACTTCGCGCACTGGCTGTCGTTCGACCGCCCCGGTGCGAAGCTGCCGAAGGTGTTCCACGTCAACTGGTTCCGCAAGGGCAAGGACGGCAAGTTCCTGTGGCCGGGCTTCGGCGACAACCTGCGCGTGCTGGAGTGGATGATCAACCGCGTCGAGGATCGCGTTGACGGTGTCGAGACACCGATCGGCATCCTGCCGGCCGCTGCCGAACTGAAGCTGGACGGAGTCACGCTCGACCGTGCCCAGCTCGACGAACTGCTCACGGTGGACACCGCCGGCTGGCAGGTCGAACTCGCGGCCATCGGCGACTATCTGGACAGCTTCACCCCGAGCCTGCCCGAGCGCCTGCGCAAGGAGCAGCAACGCGTGGCTCTTGCGCTCGCCGACGACGAACAGCCGCAGCGCGAAGCTGCAGCCTCCTGATCGAACGCCGGCACGGCGTGGGTCCACGCGACCCGCCCGTGCCGGTACCATGACGCCGACGCCACGGCCATGATGCAAACCCTTTTGCGCGACAGCGCATCCAAGCTGGCAAGATGATCGCCGCCTGCCCTGCCATTGGAAGCTCCATGTCGCCTGCGCCGCCGGCAGATCACGACACCGATGACGTGCATGCCGCGGCTGCCGGTGACCGCCACGCGTTCCAGCGGCTGTACAGGCTGCACGTGGGTCGCGTGCATGGCGCGGTCTACCGGCTCGCCGGCTACGACCACGCTCGCGCCGAGGACCTGACCCAGGATGCCTTCATCCGTGCGTGGCAGAAACTGCCCGGCTTTCGTCACGAGAGCGCGTTTGGCACCTGGCTGTACCGGCTCGCGGTGAACGTGGCGCTGATGGACATCCGCGCACGCGGCGCCGATCCGGTCAGCATGCTCGACGACGATCAGCTGCCGGACCCCGGCGAAACGCCGTTCTGCGCCGCGGAGCGCGAGGAACTGGAGCGTGCGATCAGTCGGTTGCCACCGCGCGCGCGCGCCGTGCTGGTGTTGCACGACATCGAAGGCTGGCGACACGAGGATATCGGCGGCGAACTGGGCATGGCGGTAGGTACGTCGAAAGCACAACTGCATCGCGCTCGTGGTCTGCTGCGCAAGGCTTTGGGAGAAAGCTCATGAACGAATTCGAATGGCACCGGCAATTGCGCGACCTGCGGCAACCACTCGCGCCACAACGCGACCTGTGGCCTGCGATCGAGGCCACGCTGGACGACGTCGATGCCGCCCGCTCGCTCGCAACACCCGTACATCCACGTGCACGCCGGATGCGCTGGCTGGTGGCTGCCAGTCTTGCCGCGTCGGTACTGCTGGCCGGCGGCATCGGTTGGCACCTGCACCATGCAGCGACCGCTACCCCGCTGGCCAGCACCGCAACGACACCATGGAAACCCACTGACCCGCGTCTTGCAGGCGCCGCCATCGAACTGGACGCCGCGCGCATGGAGCTGCAGTCGGCAATTCAGCAGGCCCCCGACTCACCCGCATTGCAACGCCTGCTCAGCCGTACCGAACACCAGCAGATGCAACTGCGCCAACTGGCCGGCCAGGCCGGCTGAACCCCAGGAATGACCATGAGAACCGCCCGCTATGTCCCCCTGCTGCTTTGCCTGTGCGTTTGCCACGCCTTCGCCGGCACGCCGATCCAGCTGAGTCACGCCGCCACGCCAACGGTCCATGTCAGTGTCAGCAACATCGCCGGCACGGTGACCGTGACTGCGTGGGACCGCAACGAGGTGCAGGTCGGCGGCCAGCTCGGCGAGGGCGCCAAGCCACTGGCGATCACCGGCAGCAACAGCAGCCTGGCGATCAAGGTCGAGCCGCAGGGCGGCTCGGGCTGGTTCAACTGGAGCGGCGACAACCGGATGGCGTCCACCACCCTGGAATTGCACGTGCCCAGGGCCGCCTCGCTCGACATCGGCGTGATCAGCGCGCCACTGGTCATCGACGGCATCGATGGCGGCAGCATCAGCGTCAACACCGTCAGCGGCAGGGCCCGCATCAATGCACGCACACCGGCACTGAAAGTGGAAAGCGTCAGCGGCGGCATCGAGCTGGCCGGGCATGCCGAACAGGCTGATCTGCAAACGGTAAGCGGTGACATCCTTGCGCCGGCACTCGGCAGCGACGTGAAACTGCAGACCATTTCCGGACGCATCCAGGCCGATGGTGGCCCATGGAAGAAACTCACGCTCAGTACGGTATCCGGCAACGTGCAACTGTCCGGTGCCCTGGCCGCTGGCGGCAGCCTGGGCATCGACAGCATGAGCGGCAATGTGCAACTGCAATTGCCTGCGACCACCGCCGGCAGTCTGCACGCCAGCAGTTTCAGTGGCGACTTGCGCAGCGATTTCGGCACACCGCAGAAGCCCGAGCACGGTCCCGGTAGCAGCCTGGACACCCGTCTCGGCGATGGCCGCGGCACGATCAATGTGGAAACCTTCAGCGGCGACCTGCGCATCCGCAGGCAGGACTAGGAGCGTGGGCGGTAGAAGCCGTCCACGCTCCTAGACCCGGGCCTGTCCAGGCAGCGCAAACGAAAACGCCGTCGCATGAGCGACGGCGTCAGCAAGGTCTGATGGACAGTCAGAGATCCTGATGATACTGCACGTACGGTGTCCGCGACTGATCCGGCTCGGGGCCTGCCGGCGTATTCGCAGGACTGCCGGAGGACCACAGATTCTGCGCACCGACGCTCAGCGAGCCGCGCCACGGCAGATGCCAGGTGACGCCCAGATCGATACTGTTCCAGCGTCGATCGGCATTCAGCCCACCGGGAATATTCGCGTCCGGCTGCATGGTGCGGCCAATCAGCACGCCACTCACCGAGCCGTGATCGATACCAAAACTCAGCGCCTTCTGATCCAGCGTATCGACACCGAGCAGGTTGCCCGGCAACAGACGGATGCGACCGACGCTGGCGCCCAGATCGATCCCGCTCGTACTGCCCAGGGCAAGCCGGCCACGCGCATTGAACTGCGAGCTGCTGTCAAAACCGCTCAGGCCATCGACACCCGGAACGACACCGGGCAACACTCGCGGCAATAACGCGTTGCTGTTGTCAGGCGTGCTGTTGGCGCCCACGCTCACACCAAGGCTGTAGCGCCCTACCGCATAGGTGGCGCCGACTTCGCTGCTGATGATCCGCAACGGCTGGTTGACCCACGAGTGTTCGCTGACATCGGCATGGGCCTGCAGATTCGGACCCAGCCCGTACTGCAGCCCCGTCGTCGTCACCGTGGCCGCGTCGACCGCTCGCAGCGCCAGCGGTGCATTCTGCAGCTGGGCATCCGCGCCGAGGCTGCGATCGGCCTTGAGCGTCAGCAGACGACCATCGGTGCCACGCCACAGCGGCACCGCGCCGGGCGCAACTTTCGGCGGTTGCGTCAGCAGTTGCTGCGCCATCGCGCTGTCGCCGCCCACAGACTGCCCGGCCGCGACAAGCGGCAACAGGAAGATCAGCAGGGCGCAGAGACGACGCATAAGCTTTGGACTAACCCACTCATTCAAGAACGGAAACGGGCCCCGAGTATATCTCGTTTTACATTTTACTAACACCCCCAAACTGCCCCCAACGCACAAAAAACATACTTGTGCGGTGCTTCGACCAGCGCGACCCTGCGCGGGTTCCGGACACCGGATCGCTGGCGACCGGGCCGGCTTACACGTTATAAAGGCTTTTGATGTCGATCCTGCCGGATCGCCCCGGAAACGACCACCGCCCGATGAGCGCCACCCCGACGATACGCCCATCCCAGCCTCCCTCAGTGGCGCGGGATCTTGCGGCCTTGTACGGGGCGGTCGAACAATTGTTCGAGGCAGCCGACGCTGCCAGTGTGATGGAAATCTGCGAGCAGATACTCGGCAACCTCGGCATCCACGGCCGGCTGCGCTGGCGCCGCATGGATGAGCCAGCTGGCCACCTGCCCGGGGCCAGCCAGCTCGACCTGGCAGAGGATCCCCAGGGCCCGCGGATGCTCACGCTGGAAGCAGCCACCGAACTGCCACTGCCTGACAGCGTGCGTGGTCCGCTGTCCTGGCTGGGGCGGTTGGCCGATACCCGGCTGCGCCAGCTGGCCGAGACCAGCCGACTATACGAAGCCATTTCGCGCCTGGCGCTGGCCGAGCGGTTGCAGCGCGCGCTCTACGCGATTGCCGAACAGGCCGGTGCCGGACACGACACGCCCGAGATGATGCATTCGCTGCATGCCATCGTCAGCAGCCTGATGTACGCCGAAAACTTCTACATCGTGCTGTACGACGTGGCCACCGATACCATCCGCTTTCCCTATTACGTCGACATCGCCGACACCGATCCGCCGCCGCCCGATCAGGATCTGCCGCTGCGTGAGATGCTGCACAGCCTGACCTGGAACCTGCTGCAGGAAGGCCGGCCGCTGATGGGTTCCATCGACGAGCTGCGGCAGCAGCTCGGCGATCACTTCCTGCTGGTCGGACCGAGTTGCGAACACTGGCTGGGCGTACCGCTGTCGCGCGGCGGCAGTGTGGTTGGCGGCATCGTGGTGCAGAGCTACCGCGCCGATACCCATTATTCGCAACAGGATATGGAGCTGCTGAACTACGTGGCCCAGCATGTGCAGACCGCACTGGAGCGGCGCGAGGCGCATATCGAACTGGGCCGCCGGGTGACCGATCGCACCGCCGCGCTGCGCGAGGCCAACCGCGTGCTGCGCCAGCAGGTGCTGCAGCGCCAGCGCGGCGAGCGGCTGCAGGCGGCGCTGTTCCGCATTGCCGAGCTGGCCAACACCTCGGAGAGCCTGGAAAAATTCTACGCGACCATGCATCAGGTGATCAGCGGCCTGCTGTACGCGCGCAACTTCTACATCGCCCTGCTCGATGAGGAGAGCGGGCAACTGGCCTTCCCCTACTCGGTGGACGATGTCGACAGCGTGCGGCCGCCACGCGCGCACGGTCGTGGCGCCACCGAGTATGTGCTGCGCCATGCCAAGCCCTTGCTGGCCCATCCACAGGACATCGACCGCCTGGTGGCGATGGGCGAGATCAGCCACTTCGGCTCGCCCTCGGTGTGCTGGCTGGGCGTGCCGCTGGTATGGGGCGGCAAGGCCATGGGCGTGTTGGCGTTGCAGAGCTATTCGCCCGAGCACACCTACAGCGAGCGCGACCAGGAACTGCTGACCTTCGTCAGTTACCACATCGCCAATGCGCTGCAGCGCAAGCAGGCGGCGTCATCGCTGCGGCAGGCCTACGCCGGGCTGGAGCGCCGCGTCACGGAACGCACCCGCGCACTGGCGCTGGCCAACCGTGACCTGCGCGAGCAGATTGCCGAACGCGAGCGAGTCGAACGCCGACTGAAATACGAAACGCTGCACGACTCGCTGACCGGACTGCCCAACCGCACCTTGCTGCTGCAGCGGCTGGAACACGCCATGCAGCGTTGCGCCGCGAATCCGGGCGAGCAATTTGCCGTGCTGTTCATCGACCTGGACCGCTTCAAGGTGATCAACGATTCGGTGGGGCACCTGGTCGGCGACGACCTGCTGTTCCAGGTTGGCGGCCGCATCCGCGCCTGCCTGAAAACCCGCGACGTGGTCGCACGTCTGGGCGGCGACGAATTCGCGGTGCTGCTGGAAGGCATCAGCGACACCGGCAAGGCCATCCTGATTGCCGAACGCATTATCAACGAGCTGCACACGCCGTTCCGGCTTGGCACCAAGGAAATTTTCACCTCCGCCTCGATCGGCATTGCGCTGTCCAGTGCGCACTACCGACAGCCGGAGGAGCTGCTGCGCGACGCCGATGCGGCGATGTACAACGCGAAGGATGGCGGACGCCATCGTGCGGCACTGTTCGACGATCGCCTGCGGCGCGAAGCGCTGTCGCTGCTGGACATGGAAAGCGACCTGCGCCACGCGCTCAGCCGCAACGAATTCGAGCCGTACTACCAGCCGATCGTCGAACTCGACGATCGTCGCGTCGTCGGTTATGAGGCACTCCTGCGTTGGCATCACCCCGAGCGCGGCCTGCTGGCGCCGCATGATTTCCTGCTGATTGCCGAGGAATGCGGCTGTGCCGAGGCGATCGACTGGCAGATCTTCGAACAGGTCTGCACCCAGGCCGTGCGCCTGATCGGCACCGAGGGCTTCATCAGCATCAACGTTTCCGGCCGGCATTTCCGTTCCGCCGATCTCGACCAGCGGTTGCTGGCGCTGTTCGAACAGTACGCCGTACCGGCCCATTGCATCCGCATCGAAGTCACCGAGCACGCGCTGCTGGAGAACCCGACCCAGGTCAAGCAGATACTGAAGAACCTGCGCAGCCGCGGCATCGGCATCGCGCTCGACGATTTCGGTACCGGCTATTCCTCGCTCAGCTATCTGCACCAGTACCCGTTCGAGACGCTGAAGATCGACCGCTCCTTCATCACCGAGCTGCCGCAAGGCGACGAGGAAACCCAGGGACTGGCGCTGGTGCGCGCGATCCAGGTGCTGGCCGACTCACTGCAGATGAAGGTGATCGCCGAAGGCATCGAGGAAGAATCGCAACGGCGGGCCCTGCTACGGGTCGGCTGCCGCTATGGCCAGGGCTTCCTGTTTGCCACGCCGCAGCCAGCCAGGATCTGGCTGGGCAAGGACAACCCGTTGCTGCGGACCTGAGCGACAACGAACCCGATGGGTCAACCCACCGCGATCACTGTGTGGTGTCCGGTGCGGTCGGCACCACGTTGTTGCTGAGCAGCAGTTCGGCGTCGATGCGATCGAAGTGATAGCGCTGCGCGCAGAATTCGCAGATCACCTCGATTTCGTCACCACGCGCCGCCAGTGCTGCCTCGACTTCGTCGCGACCGAGCGAACGCAGCATCCCGGTCACCCGCTCGCGACTGCAGCTGCAGCCGAATGCCAGCGGGCGTGGCTCGAACAAACGCACTGACTCCTCGTGGTAGAGCCGATAGAGCAACTGTTGCGGTGCCGTCGCCAGCAATTCCTCCGCACCCAGGGTGGCGGTGATGTGCACGATGCGGTTCCACGCATCATCATCCTGCGCGGCATGATGGCCACCCTCGTCCGGCATTTTCTGCAGCATCAGACCGACCGCGTATTTATCGCTGGCGGCCAGCAGAATCCGCGCCGGCAACTGCTCGGACTGGATGAAGTAGTTTTCCAGTGCCTCGGCCACACCGGCATGCTGCAGGTCGACCAGGCCCTGGTAGCGCTGACCGCGCTCCACGTTGCCGATGGTGATCGCCATGCCCGCATCGGGCAGCGCATTCAACGCCAACGGCGCGGGTAGCGGTTCATTCCAGCGTGCCAGACCACGCAGACGACCCTGATCGGTGCATTCGGCAAACAGCAGGCGCAGCGCTCCGCTGCTTTTCAGCTCGACCGACAGCGCGCCGTCCAGCTTGATATTGCCGGTCAGCAACGCACTGGCTGCCAGGACCTCGCCCAACACAGCATGCACCTCCGGCGGATAGTCCGCACGACCGGCCACTTCACGCCAGGCCGGACCCAGCCGCACCAGCGCGCCGCGCACACCAGCGCGCTCCAGCAGAAAGCGGTGCAGCACATCGTCGACAGGCAGGTTTTCCACAGCGAGACTCTCTTGAGATCAATCGCCATAAATAGGGGCGCGAGGCGACTGGAACAACGCCCTTATACTGCCTGGACCTTTCCTTGCGTACCGCCATGCCACCTCGGTTCCGTCGCCCCCGGCTGATTCGCCTGCTACGCGCACTGGCACTGCTGGCCCTGGCATGGCTGGCGCTGAGCTGGCTGCTGGTGCTGCTGCTGCGTTTCGTACCGCCGTGGACTTCCGCGGTGATGCTGGAACGCCAGCTCGGTGCGTGGGTGCATGGCGAGAAGGATTTCCAGCTGCGCCAGTACTGGGTCCCGTGGAATCAGGTCTCGCCCTGGGTACCGCTGGCGATGGTGGCCGGCGAGGACCAGAAATTTCCGTATCACCATGGCTTCGACTTCGATTCCATCCACGATGCGATCGACGCCGCCGACGATGGCCGCCGCCTGCGCGGTGCCAGCACGATCAGCCAGCAGACCGCCAAGAACCTGTTCCTGTGGAACGGCCGCAGCTTCGTGCGCAAGGGCCTGGAAGCGTATTTCACCGTACTGATCGAGCTGACCTGGCCAAAACAGCGCATCCTTGAGGTCTACATGAACATCGCCGAGCTGGGCAACGGCATCTACGGCGTCGGCGCGGCGAGCGAGGCCTACTTCCACGCCACGCCGGCACGCCTCGATCCGGCGCAGGCGGCACGGCTGGCGGCGGTGCTGCCCAACCCGCGCCGCCTGCGCGCGGATCGCCCCAGCGCCTATGTATTGCGGCGCGCCGGCTGGATCCAGCAGCAGATGAACCAGCTCGGTGGACCGGCTTATATCGAAGGCCATGCGCCGCCTCGCCGCGCACATTGAACGGGACGCTCGCCCGGGTGCGGGCAGTTGGTTAGCATGAACCCCTCTTTCGCTGGCCCCGCCCATGCCGCAGCTCACCGTTGTCGTTCCCGCCTATAACGAATCGGCCGTGCTGGCGCTGTTCCACCAGCGGCTGCGCAAGGTACTGGACGGCTTGCCGCTCGACGCCAGCGTGCTCTATGTCGACGACGGCAGCCGCGATGACACCTGGTCGATCATCGAATCGCTGGTCGTCGCCGACCCCCGCACCGGCGCACTCAAACTCTCGCGCAACTTCGGCAAGGAGGCTGCGCTGACCGCCGGCCTCGACGCCGTCACCGCCGACGCGGCGGTGGTGATCGATGCCGACCTGCAGGATCCGCCCGAGCTGATTCCCGCCTTGGTCGAGCAATGGCGGGCCGGCTACGACGTGGTGTACGCCACGCGCAGTGCGCGCCAGGGCGAGAGTGGTTTCAAGCGTTTCACCGCGGCGGCCTTCTACCGCAGCATGGAGCGGCTGTCCGATACCGCGATCCCACGCGACACCGGCGATTTCCGCCTGCTCTCGCGACGCGCGCTGGATGCGCTGGGCCAGCTGCGCGAACGCCAGCGCTTCATGAAAGGCCTGTTCAGCTGGATCGGCTATCGGCAGACCTCGGTGCATTACCTGCGCGACCCACGCCAGGCCGGTACCACCAAGTGGAACTACTGGCGGTTGGGCCAGCTGGCGATCGAGGGCATCACCTCGTTCTCCACCGCGCCGCTGCGGCTGGCCACCTGGGTCGGGCTGGCCGCCGCCGGGCTGGCCTTTGTCTACGGCATCCTGGTGCTGGTCAAATCGCTGCTGTACGGCGGTCAGGTACGCGGCTATCCCACCCTGATGCTGGTGATCCTGTTCCTCGGCGGCGTGCAACTGCTCGCGCTGGGTGTGATCGGCGAATACCTCGGACGCAACTATGCCGAGAGCAAGCGCCGCCCGTTGTATTTCATCGAGGAACAACGCCTGCCGCGCGACTCGCGCTGACGAACGCGTCCCCGGCGTGACTTCACGGCTTTACTACACGCCGCACCGATGCCCGCGCTAGACTCGTCACAGACGGCCCGCCCGGGGGGCCAGCGGAGGTCCAGGCATGAGTCAGGTGAAGCATCTGCTTGAAAGCAAGGGCAGTACGATCTTCAGCATCGCGCCGGAAGCACCGGTACTCGAAGCCATCAAGCGCATGGCCGAACACCGGGTAGGCGCCCTGCTGGTGATGCGTGACGAGCGACTGATCGGCGTGGTGTCGGAACGCGACTACGCGCGCAAGGTGATCCTGCAGGGCCGGTCGTCATCGCAGACCGCCGTGTCCGACATCATGAGCAGCGAACCCGTGACCGTCGGCCCGGATACCGATGTATTCGACTGCATGCGCTTGTGCACCGACAGCCGTATCCGGCATCTGCCGGTCGTGCAGGGCAACGCGGTGGTCGGCGTGATCTCGATCGGCGACCTGGTCAAGGCGGTGATTGATGCGCAGGCCGAGCAGATCGAGCACCTGCAGCGTTACATCACCAGCTGAGCCCGGAAGGATCCTGCTGGAGAACGTCCGACGATCCCCACGAACGCATCGTCGTCAGACTCGTGACGCTGCCTCGTCCTTGCCGATTCGTGTGGGCCCATCGTCGGTCGCCAGATCTGGCGACCATCCGGCGCGGCGGGCCACCACGGTGGCCAGTGCCGCAACACCTGCACCAAGCAAGGCCAGCCCACCGACGCCCCAGCCCAGCATACGCAGGCCGCTGACCGCACTCGTCACCACCACATCGCCGAAACGCCATACCGCGGTCTCGACAAAATTCTTGCCCTTGTAGCGCGTCTCGCGCGGCACCCGTGTGTATAGCGCATCCACCGCCGGCTTGGTCATGCCATAAGCGAAACCACGCGTGATCACCAGCATCACCGCCAGCAGCGGCACGCTGTAGCCGAAGAACGAAAAACTGCCGCCACCGATCAGCGCGACCCCGACCAGCAAGGCCACATTCACCAGCGATGGCACGACCAGTCCCCAGCCGGCGCCGCGATGCACCAGCAACCACGGCGTCAAGCTCAGCTGTAGCGCCGCGCCGAGCAGGTTGGTGGCCAGATCCAGATCGTTGTAGAACAACGTGCGCGCGACCGTGCTGGTGAAATGCGCCTTGGCGTAATCGGCCACCAGCGCATACGCCAACGTGCCGATGCCGTCGCCGAACAACATCAGCAAGGCCATGTAACGCAGGAACGGACGCGACCACAGCTCCCTGATGCCGGCCCACAGCGAACCACCAATTGCCTCGTCGCCACGGCTGCCCGCCTGCCGGTCGTGCTGCGCGGAAAGCTTCAGCAACAGCATCATCGAGAGACCCAATGCCAGCGCCGAGACCAGCAACAACGACGCCACACCGATCAGCTGCACCAGCAACTTGGTCACCAATGGACCAAAGATCGCGCCAGCCATGCCGCTGAGTGCGATCAGCGAAAACACCCGCCGTGCCTGACCGCTGGAGAAGATGTCAGCCATGAAGCTCCAGAACAGCGACACCACGAACAGGTTGAACACGCTGGCCCAGACGAAGAACAGCACGCCCAACTCGCGCGCTCCGATGCGATCCTGCGCCACAAATGCGGGCACGAACGCGAGCAGGCATAGGATGAAGAAGCTGTAGCTCCAGCCGAGCAGCCGCTTGCGTGGGAAACGTGCCACCAGCATGCCGAACACCGGCGTCAGCAGCAGCATCACGACGAATACGGCACCGTAGAACAGCGGCAGCGACTGCGAGCCGACCGCGCCGCTCAGCTGGCCCATGACCGGCCGGATGATGTAGTACGAAGTCATCACGAAAAAAAACGCCAGCGCGGACAACATCGGCGCGGCAGCTTGTTCCACAACGGTTTGACGAGGCAAACTCACAGGCACATCCAGCGTAGGGCGCGGCAAGACTAGCATGCGTCTGCATTCACCCATGCGAACGGCGGGAATCCCGTGAACAGCTACGACTACGTGATCGTCGGTGCCGGTTCCGCCGGCTGCGTGCTGGCCAACCGGCTCAGCACGAATCCGGGCAAGCGGGTGCTGTTGCTTGAAGCGGGTGCATCGGACTGGAACCCGCTGATCCACATGCCTGCCGGCATCGCGCGACTGGCGCAAAACCGGCGGCTCAACTGGAACTACCGCACCGAACCCGAACTCGCACTCAACCAGCGTCGCCTGTGGTGGCCGCGTGGCAAGACGCTGGGTGGTTCCAGTTCGATCAATGCGATGTGCTACGTGCGCGGCGTGCCGGCTGACTACGATGACTGGGCCGAGATGAGCGGCGATGCGCGCTGGTCCTGGTCGCAGGTACTGCCATGGTTCCGACGCAGCGAGGACAACAGTCGCGGCGCCAGCGAACTGCATGGTGTCGGTGGTCCGCTCGGCGTCGCCGACCTGCGCCATCACAACGAATTATCCACCGCACTCATCGATGCGGGCATCAGCGCCGGCTTCCCGCGCAATGATGATTTCAACGGTGCACAGCAGGCCGGCTTCGGGCTGTACCAGGTCACCCAGCGCAATGGCGCACGCTGTTCGTCGGCCGCGGCCTTCCTGAAGCCGGTGCGCGACCGCGCAAACCTGCACGTGCGCACACATGCGCTGGTCGAGCGTGTGCTTCTCGAACGCGGTCGCGCGGTGGGCGTGCAGTTGCGCCGCGGTCGGCATGGTCAGGAACGCATCGAAGCCAGCGAGGTGATTCTTGCCGCTGGCGCGATCAACACACCGCAACTGCTGATGCTGTCCGGCCTCGGCCCCGCCGATCATCTGCGCGAACACGGCATCGCCGTGCTCGCCGACCTGCCCGAGGTCGGCGGCAACCTGCAGGACCATCTGGACATCTGCACGCTGGACGGCAGCCGGCAGAAGATCACCTACGATCATCTCAACGAACTCAGCGCCGGCCTGCGCTGGCTCCGCCATCGCGACGGACCGGGCAGCTCCAATATCGCCGAAGCCGGCGGCTTCGTGCGCAGCGCTCTGGCCGACGACGAGCGCTGCGACCTGCAGTTCCACTTCGTGCCCGCCCTGCTCGACGATCACGGCCGCCATCGCCTGCCCGGCTATGGCTACACCCTGCATGCCTGTTACCTGCATCCGCGCAGCCGCGGCCGCCTGCGCCTGCACTCGGCCGATCCGGCGCAACCGATCGCGATCCACGCCGGCTATCTGAGCGATCCGGAGGGCAACGATTTGAAGCGGATGATCGAGGCGGCACGCGTGTCGCGCGAAATCCTCGATCAGCATGCGTTCGCTGCGTATCGCGGCGAGCCGGTCTTCCCCGAATGCCGGATCAGCAGCGACGCCGAGTACACCGATTTCATCCGGCGCAAGGCGGAAACCATCTATCACCCGGTCGGCACCTGCCGCATGGGCAGGGACGATCGCGCCGTGGTCGACAGCGAGCTGCGCGTGCGTGGCGCGCAGGGCCTGCGTGTAGTGGATGCCTCGGTGATGCCGAACCTGCCTACCGGCAACACCAACGCACCCACCATCATGATCGCCGAGCGGGCGAGCGCGCTGATCCTCGGCGAGGGCTGAGCCAGGGCCATCGCGTGATACCCGACCCACAAGACCTGCGCAACTCCGTGATCACCGGCATCGCGGCGTGGACCTGTTGGGGTTCGCTACGCTCACCCCAACCTACGGTACTTGCGCAGGTGCCGCCGGGGAGGCCGTGGGTGGGGGCGCAAACGGCAGCGGCACGAAGGTCGGGCAGGATTTGCCCCGGTCGGTGGGCAACGTCTGCATCCATTCAAGCAGGGGTGGCATCAGCCGGTCGGTACGCAATGGCAAATTCAGATGCCCCTCCTCGGACACTTCCACGTAGCTGGCACGGGGTGAGCGCTGGCTCAGCACACGCAGGGCATCGCCTTCGATCAAATTGTCGTCGGCACCACGCAGGATCAGCACGCAGGCCCGCGTCTGTGCCAGGGCATCACCAGGGTCGACATGCGCCAGCTCGACGCCGAGCTGCCGGCTGGCGCGCTGGATGGCGTTGTCCATTTCGCGCGAACTGATCAGTGACGCCAGCCAGCGATAGCCAAACAGACCGCTGGCCGGTGCGCGCCGGATCACGGCTGCAGCATTGACGTAAGGCTCCAGCGCGATCACACCATGCACATCTGCCAGCTTCGGCGCGGCAAACAACGCCACGGTGCCACCGTAGGAAACTCCGAACAGATACAGCGGACCCGGCAGGCGGTTCGCCGCACGCAGATCGTGCACCAGATCGACAATGTCATCCGACTCGCGCGGGCCATAGCCCACCGGCGCATCGGCCGACTCGCCATGACTGCGCAGATCGGGTATCACCACCACATAACCAGCCTTGGCTAGTTCCAGACCCCAAATGGTCAGGACACTGCCTTCCATGCTCCAGGGATGCAGCAGCACGACGCTGCCCCGTGGTGCGAGCAGCGGCGCCTTAGTCAACGCCACAGCGAAATCGGAATCGGAATGGAAACCAAAGTTGATGCTGACAGAGGAACGACCCTTGGCATGTTGCTCGGTGATCGCGGGCTTGAAGTCATAGGCACGTGGCTGGCCATACCAGTACACCATGCGCGCACCTTGTCGTGTACTCACGCTGTGGAACTGGAAATTGGCTTGTTTCAGCAACTGCCGGAACCACTCGAGCTGCGCCCGGTTGTCATGTCCCGGACGCTCAATCTGTCGTGTCACGAAGGTCGTGCAACCGCACAATGCAAACACCAACAGCACGGCCAGCCATCGTCCTTGATACATATACATCCTCGTGCAGAACTCAACCCACTTCGATCATAGCTCGCGCAGCGCCGTGGTCACCGGCAACCGCGCCGCGCGCACGGCCGGGAACAGACCACCGACAAAGCCGATGGCCAGCGCCCATTTCAGTCCGGTCCAAAGCACGGCAGGCGCAACGTTGAACTCGAAGGTGAGCTGACCCGTGGTGCCGGCGGCAAGCGTGGAAGCGGTGTAGCCGTTGAAGATCAGCCACGCGATAACGCCACCGAGCGCGCCGCCGATCAACGCGAGCAGCATGGTTTCGAGCATGATCGCCATGACCACCGGCAAGCCACGAAAGCCGATCGCCCGCAGTGTCGCGATCTCGCGGGCGCGGGTGGCCACCGCGGCGAACATCGTGTTGAGTGCGCCGAATACCGCGCCGATCGCCATGATCGCACCGACCACGATGCCGATGATGGTGATGGCCTTCGTGGTGCCTTCGGACTGCGCGCTGAAATAGTCCAGCGTCGTCGATACGTCGGTCTGCAGACGGGGGTCGGAGGCCAGCGCCGCCTTGAACTTGTCGAAGGCGGCTGGTCCGGTAAGTCTCGCGAACACCGTCGTCATGCTGGAGCCGCGCCGATACGTGGGGCCGACAATGCCCGCATCGGCCCACAACTCGGAATCCATTGCATCGTTCGAGGCAAAGATGCCGGCGACCGTCCAGGTCTGATTGCCCAGCTTGATCTGCTGTCCCGGTTCCAGACCGGCAAACTGGTGTTGCGCGCCCTTGCCGGCGACCAGTTCGTACTTGCCCGGTTCGAATTTGCGCCCGGCGATGATTTTCGCATTGGTGCGCAGCTTCCATGCCTCGTCGCCGATGCCGCGCAATTGCACGCTGCCGACATCCTTCTCCGGGTCGCCGCCCTTCATCGGCAGATTGGCCGCAACCACGAGTTCCGGCGAGACAATCGGCTTACCCTGGTCGTCCCTGGCGATGCCGGGCGCCTGCGCGATCACCAGCGTGCTGTCGTGATCGAGCACCGAGGAAACTTCCGAGGCCGAGCCGCCACGAAGCACGATCGCGGTGTCGTCGGAACCGGTGCGTCGAAGAGTTTCGCGATATCCATCGGCCATCGCCAACATGGCGACCAGCACAGCGACCACGCCGGCAATGCCGATCACGATCACGGCGGAGGAACCTAGCCGCTGCGGCAACGTGCTGACACCGACTGCGGTCACCGACCATGTCTGCTGACCACGCCGGGTCAGGGCCATCCACAAGCCCAGCAGAACCAGCAGAACCAGCATGCCCGGCCAAGGCAGGCTCAGAAACACCACCACGCCGATGATGACGGCAACGAAGGTCACCAGACCGATCAGGAAATTCATCGTGTTCTCCTCAGCGCCCGGCCAATGCATCGACAATGTTGAGGCGCATCGCACGCCATGCGGGCAAGATTCCAATGACCAGCCCGATCACCACGGCCAGGGCGATACCCAGCGCCCAGCTACCTGCACCGACATTCGTGTGAGTGATCATGCCGCCGCTTTGCGAGGACATGATCGGGGCGAGCAGACTGACCAGGCCAAGCCCGATCACACCGCCAAGCAGCAACAGCAGAACCGACTCGGCCAGCACCATCATCAACACGCTGGTACTGGAGAAGCCGATCGTCTTGAGCACAGCCAGCTCGGATGTGCGTTCGCGCACCGCCTGCATCATCGTGTTGCCGGTCAGCAGCACCAGGGTGAAGAACACGGCCCCCATGATCGAGGTCACGATCAGGCCGATGTCGGCCATCTGTTTGATCCAGTTCGCGGTCGCTGCCTGCTCCGTCTGGGTTTTCGTTTCGTGATCGGAATTGGCCGACAGTGCATCGATGGCCTTGGCGATGCGATCGGACTGATTCACGTCATTGACGCGGCTTATGTACCAGCCAACCATACCGCCGTTGTAGCCCTTCGGGGTGGTCTCGTCGAACGCCTTCCAGTGCATGATGATCATCTGGCTCTGGAAGGCCTTCGCGTCCTTTGATCGCATGACGCCGACCAGATCGAAGTTCCAGTTCTTGGTGCCGTCCTTGTTCGGGAAGATCTGCGACTGCAGTGGAATCTTGTCACCGACTTTCCAGCCGTATTTCTTGACGATGGTCTCGCCGGCGAGGATGCCGTTCTGGGTCGAATCGAACGCCTTGCGTTGATCGGGAGCCACCTCGACTTCGGGATAGAGGTCAAGATAATTGGGGCTCACCGCAAAAGTGAAAACCTGATTATGCGGGTCCTGGTAAGCCCCACCGAACCAGTTCGCGTAGGCAACGTCCTTGATCCCATCGACCCTGGCGATCTGCGCACCGAGTCCTTGCGGCAAGGGCTGGATGAAGGACAGCCGAGCGCCAGTCTGCAGGCGCTCGGCGCCGTTCGCCGACTGGCCCGCTTCCGCGAACGAGACACGCACCGCGTCGAGCATACCGAACAGCAGGAACGCAGCGATGATCGATACCAAGGTGAGTATCGTGCGGGTCTTGCGCCGGAACAGCGCCGCCCAGATCAGATGAAGGTATTTCATGAGAAATGCTCCTCAGCAAAACCTCTTCTCCCCGTCGGGGAGAAGGTGGCCCGAAGGGACGGATGAGGGGTTCGGGCTTGCGATAAACCCAAGTTGGCATGCATGTTTCTCACGCCGTTGCCTGTTCGACCAGGGTGCCCTTGTCCAGATGCAGCGTATGACTAGCGTATTCCGCGGCCTTCGGATCGTGGGTGACCATCACGATGGTCTTGCCGTGTTCACGGTTGAGTTGTTGCAACAGGCCGAGCACGTCTTCGGCGGACTGACGATCCAGGTCGCCGGTCGGTTCGTCGCAGACCAACAAGGTGGGATCGGAGACGATGGCGCGGGCGATCGCCACGCGTTGCTGCTGACCGCCGGACAGCTCACTCGGTTTGTGCGTGGCGCGATCGGCCAGGCCGACCAGTTGCAGCGCGATCGACGCATTCTTCTTGCGCTGCGCACCCGACAGTTTCGTCAGCAGCAACGGCAGCTCCACGTTGCGCTGCGCCGACAGCATCGGCATCAGGTTGTAGAACTGGAAGACGAAACCAACATTCGACGCGCGCCATTTCGCCAGCGCGCCGCCACCGAGCTGGTCGATGCGCTGGCCGCCCACGCTGATGCTGCCGGCACTCGGTGTATCCAGGCCACCGATCAGGTTCAGCAAGGTGGTCTTGCCGGAGCCGGACGGTCCCATCAGCGCCAGGAAGTCACCTTCGGCAATCGCCAGGTTGACGTGGTGCAGCACCTCGACCTTCTGCTTGCCACGTGTATAGGTCTTGGCGAGGTTCTGGATATCGATCAGCGTGCCCATGATGTTTCTCCGATGAAAGTTGGAATCTGTTGGATCGACTGGGTATCGACGAATGAAGTGCCGGCAAATCGACGACGCCGTCAGGATTTGCCGTTTTTGACCCGAACGTCCGAACCATCGTGCAACCCTGGCGGCGGCGACACCACCACGCTGTCACCAGGCTTCACAGCGGCCGGCAGCAGGCGTAGCTCGCCGTAGGCCTGGCTGGATGGATTCACCATGCGCTGGCGCGCCTGTCCATCCACGACCACAAACACCATGCTGTGGCCATCACGCTGCACGATCGCCACAGCCGGCACCAACACGCCCTGCGGCGCCTGTGCGGCGGCCTGCGGCTTCACCTCGAGGAACGACACCCGCACGCCCATGTCGGGCACCAGGCGGGCGTCTTTCTGCTCCAGTGCCACGCGCACCTTGATGGTGGCCTTGCCGCGATCGGCGGTCGGCACGATGGCGATCACGTGGGCGGGAATCTTCCAGTCCGGATACGCGTCCAGCACCGCTTCGGCGGCCATGCCCGGCTTGACCCGGCCGATATAGGCCTCGTTGACGTCGACGTCGACTTCCAGCGAATCCATGTCGACGATGGTGCCCACACCGGTGCGGGTGAAGCCGCCGCCGGCGGAGAACGGCGAGATGATCTCGCCGACCTGCGCATCCTTGGTGGTGATCACGCCGGTGAACGGTGCACGCACCACGCAATAATCGAAATTGACCTGTGCCTCGGTGACCTGGGCATCCGCGGATAGCGCCGTCTTCTGCTGCGAGACGAGCATGGCGCGCGTGCTGTCGGCCAGCGTGACCGCCTGCTCGGCCGACTGCTTCGATACCAGCCCCTGCGTAGCCAGCGATTGCTGGCGCGCCGCATCGCGCAGGTTCTGCGCCAGCTGGGCCTGGTACTGCGCCACCAGCGCATGGGCGGCGGCCGCCTGCGCCTTGGCCGTGTCGAGCGCCGCCTTGTAGGCACTGTCGTCCAGCCGGGCCAGCACCTGATCCTGCTTGACGTGATCACCCTCCTCGATCAGCACCGCGGTAAGCGTGCCGGTGATCTGCGCCGACACGGTGGCCTGCCGCCGTGCAGTGACGTAACCGGTGGCCTGCAACACTGCACCGGCCTCACTCGCGGATGTCGGTGCGACCGCCACGGCGGTCTGCACAGCCAGCGGGCGATGCCCGAACAGCATCCAGCCGGCGCCCCCCAGCAACAGCACAATCACGACGACCGCACCGATGATCCACGACCCGCGGCCGTTGCCACCCTCGTGATCATCACGCTGGTGGCGCTCGATGCGCAGTTCCTTCAACAGATCGGCGTTGCTCACCCTGACTCCCTGCCCGGCATGGCCGGTTGCTCGACAAGTACAAGACTGACTGATCGGCGGCAGCGCCATCAGGGCGCAGCATCAGCCATCGTCAATGACAGCTGTCACCCATGCAAGCCCCAACTCCCCTCCTGGCAGTTTGCTACGCTAGCCGGCATGACCTACACGATTGCTCCACCCGTCCTTCCGAGCCTGCCGATCATCGGCAGCGACCAGCGCTTCCCGATCCGCCGGGTGTTCTGTATCGGCCGCAACTACGCCGAGCATGCGCGCGAAATGGGCGCCAGCGTGGACAAGTCCACGCCGATGTTCTTCTGCAAACCAGCCGACGCGGTGGTCAGCGACAGTGCCGATGTGCCCTATCCCTCGGCCACCAGCGACCTGCACCACGAAGTGGAGATGGTAGTCGCGCTTGGCCGTGGCGGCCACGACCTGGCGCCGGAACAGGCTGCCGCACTGGTGTGGGGCTATGGCGTGGGGCTGGATCTGACCCGCCGCGACCTGCAGGCACAGGCCAAGGCCAAGGGGCATCCGTGGGACGTCGCCAAGGCATTCGATCATTCCGCACCGGTTTCCGCGCTGCGCCCGGCGACGGAAGTGGTGCTGGATGCAAACAGCGTGTTGCGCCTGAACGTCAACGGCGAGTTGCGCCAGCAGACCTCCCTGGGCGAAATGGTGCACGGTGTGCCGCAAATTATTGCGGCGCTGTCCGCGCTGTTCGAGCTGAAAGCGGGCGACCTGATCTTCACCGGCACGCCGGCCGGCGTTGCTGCATTGCAGCGCGGCGACCGCTTTCACGCCGAGCTGGTCGGCGTCGCCGAACTGGATGGCCGGATCGTCTGAATTCATGCGTCATGCTTCTGTGCGCAACGACATCTCTGCGCTAAAGTCCATAGGCCATTCGGCCCAATTCACGGAGAAGAAGCATGAGCATGCTGCAGGAATTCAAGGCTTTCGCCATGCGCGGCAGTGTCGTTGACCTGGCGGTCGGTGTCGTCATCGGCGGTGCCTTCGGCAAGATCGTCAGTTCACTGGTCGAAAAGATCATCATGCCGCCGATTGGCATGCTCACCGGCGGTATCGATTTCAGCCAGCTGAAATGGGTGCTCAAGCCGGGTGATGACAGCGACCCGAAGCACAAGATCGCGGAAGTGGCGATCGGTTACGGCGACTTCATCAACACCGTCATCACCTTCCTCATCATTGCGGCGGCAATCTTCCTGGTGGTCAAGGCCATCAACAGCATGCAAAAGAAGCAGGAAGAAGCTCCGGCAGCACCGCCGGCCGACGTGGTCCTGCTCACCGAAATCCGCGACCTGCTGAAGAACAAGCCGTAATCGCCAACCCTGTGGGAGCGGCTTCAGCCGCGACGCCTTTCACCAGAC
>JBOHYM010000081.1:0-82514 GCA_050737735.1 Rhodanobacter sp.
CACGACCTGTTCATGGCGAACCTGTTCGCGCAGACCGCAGCGCTCGCGTTCGGCAAGACCGCAGAGGAGATCGCCGCCGAGGGCACACCGGCCGATGTGGTGCCCCACAAGGTGATGCCGGGCAACCGGCCCTCGTCCACGATCCTGGCGCCGAAGCTCACGCCGTCGGTGCTCGGGCAGCTGATCGCGTTCTACGAGCACGTCACGTTCGTCGAGGGCACGATCTGGGGTATCGACTCGTTCGACCAGTGGGGCGTGGAGCTGGGCAAGCAGCTGGCAAAGACCACCATCGCCGAGCTGACCGCAGCGGGCGAACCGAAACTCGCGCATGACAGTTCCACCAACACGTTGATCCGTCGCTATCGCCAGTTGCGCAATGGCCAGTCACCGGCAGGTTCGTGATGGCATTGTAGGAGCGCACCCTGTGCGCGAATGTTCTTGGCATGGTCAGGCCTCAGAGCATTCGCGCACAGGGTGCGCTCCTACAAAGTCGGCAGCACTCCATGAAAGGTTTCCAGAGAACATGAGCCAGAAGATTAGTCCACTCGCCGGCAAGCCGGCACCGAAGTCGATCCTCGTCGACATCCCGAAACTGCTGGCCGCCTATGCCGACCTGAAGCCCGACCCGTCGGTGCCCGCGCAACGCGTCGCGTTCGGCACCTCCGGCCATCGCGGCAGCTCGTTCGAGCGCAGCTTCAACGAGTGGCACATCCTGGCGATCAGCCAGGCGATCTGCGAGTACCGCAAGGGCAAGGGCATCGACGGTCCGCTGTTCATCGGTTTCGACACCCACGCGTTGTCGCAGCCGGCGTTCGAGAGCGCACTGGAAGTGCTGGCCGCGAACGGTGTCGAGACGATGATCGCCACCGGTGGCGAGTTCACCCCGACGCCGGCGATCTCGCACGCGATCCTGGTCTACAACAAGGGCCGTACATCCGGGCTTGCCGACGGCATCGTGATCACGCCCTCACACAATCCACCGGACAACGGCGGCTTCAAGTACAACCCGACCAACGGCGGCCCGGCCGACACCGACATCACCGACTGGGTGCAGAACCGCGCCAATGCACTGCTCGAAGCGGGTTTGAAGGAAGTGAAGCGGATGCCGCTGGCGCAGGCACGCAAGGCCGCCACGACGCACGAGCACGATTTCCTCAATACCTATGTCACCGACCTCGCCAACATCATCGACTTCGATGCGATCCGCAGCGCCGGTGTGCACATGGGCGTCGACCCGCTCGGCGGCGCCGGTGTGCATTACTGGCAGCCGATCGCCGACCGCTACAAGCTCGACCTCACCGTGATCAGCACCGAAGTCGATCCGCAGTTCGCGTTCATGACCGTGGACTGGGACGGCAAGATCCGCATGGACCCGTCGTCGAAGTACGCGATGCAGCGGCTGATCGGCCTGAAGGACCAGTACGACGTCGCGTTTGCCTGCGACACCGACCACGACCGCCACGGCATCGTCACCCGCAGCAACGGCCTGATGGTGCCGAACCATTACCTGTCCGTGCTGATCGACTACCTGTTCAAGCATCGGCCGCGATGGAACGCGAACGCCGCGGTCGGCAAGACCGTGGTCAGCACGGCACTGATCGATCGCGTGGCGCAGCGGCTCGGTCGCAAGCTGTACGAGGTGCCGGTCGGCTTCAAGTGGTTCGCGCCCGGCCTGTTCGACGGCTCGCTCGGCTTCGGCTGCGAGGAAAGCGCGGGTGCCTCGCTGCTGCGCCACGACGGCTCGGTGTGGACCACCGACAAGGACGGTCTGGTACCGGCACTGCTGTCAGCCGAGATCACCGCGCGCGAAGGCAAGGATCCGGGCGAACTGTACGCGCAGCTGACCGCCGACCTCGGCCAGCCGTTCGCCAGCCGCGTCGACGCTGCGGCCACCCCGGCGCAGCAGGCGACGCTGGCGAAATTGTCACCCGGGCAGTTGAAAAGCGACCAGCTCGCCGGCGAGAAAATCGAGCAGGTACTCGACAAGGCGCCAGGCAACGGCGCCGCGATCGGCGGCATCAAGGCCGTCGCCGCCAGCGGCTGGTTCGCCGCGCGGCCGTCCGGCACCGAGGCGATCTACAAGATCTATGCGGAAAGCTTCAAGAGCGAACAGCATCTGCAAAGCCTGCTCGCCGAGGCGCAGAAAATCGTCGACGCCGCGCTCGCCTGAGGCTTCGTAGGGCGGGCACTGCTCGCCGGCCCTTCGATACGCCACCCATCGGCAAGTACGGCGGGCAGTGCCCGCCCTACGAAGCAAAGAGTTCGCGCACCGCGTGTGCGTCCACAACCACCACCGGAGAAACCCATGTCCACCCCTCTCGACCAGCAATGCATCAACACGCTTCGCTTCCTGTCGGTGGACATGGTGCAAAAGGCCAACAGCGGCCATCCCGGCCTGCCGCTGGGCGCCGCGCCGATGGCGTACACGTTGTGGACGAAGCAACTGAAGCATCACCCGGCCAACCCGCACTGGCCCGACCGCGACCGCTTCGTGCTGTCCGCCGGCCACGGTTCCGCGTTGCTGTACAGCCTGCTGCACGTGACTGGTTATGCGCTGTCGCTGGACGACCTCAAGCAGTTCCGCCAGTGGGGCAGCAAGACGCCCGGCCATCCCGAATACGGCCATACGGCGGGCGTCGAAGTGACCACCGGACCGCTCGGCCAGGGCCTGGCCAATGCGGTGGGCATGGCGATCGGCGAAGCGCATCTGGCCGCGCGCTATAACCGCGACGGTCATGCGGTGATCGACCATCGCACCTGGGCCATCGTTAGCGACGGCGATCTGATGGAAGGCGTCGCCAGTGAGGCCGCCTCGCTGGCCGGGCATCTCAAGCTCGGCAAGTTGGTCTGCCTGTACGACGACAACTACGTCACGCTCGCTGCCGGCACCGACATCACGTTCTCCGAGGATCGCGCCAAACGCTTCGAAGCCTACGGCTGGCAGATCCTCAACGTGGCCGACGGCAACGACGTGGACGCGATCAGCGCCGCGCTGGACGCGGCCCGCGCCGATACCACGCGACCAACCTTGATCCTGGTGCGCACACATATCGGCTTCGGTTCGCCCGAGCAGGACAGCTTCAAGGCACACGGCTCGCCGCTCGGTGTCGAGGACACCAAGAAGACCAAGCAGAATCTTGGCTGGCCACTCGAGCCCGACTTCCTGGAGCCGGAAGCGGCACTGGCGCATTTCCGCGAGGCCCTCGAGCAGGGCGCCAAGGCGGAAGCCGCGTGGAACCAGCGCATGGCCGCCTATGCCAAGGCGTTCCCGGAACTGGCGAACGAACTGCAAGGGCGCCTGCGTGGCGACCTGCCGATTGGCTGGGATGCGGACATCCCGGTGTTCCCCGCCGATGCCAAGGGCCTCGCCACCCGCGTCGCCAGCGGCAAGGTGATGAATGCGCTGGCGCCGAAACTGTCCGCGTTGTTTGGCGGTTCGGCCGATCTCGACTCATCCACGCATACCAACCTGAAGGGACTCGGCGACTTCAACCCCGCCGCCATCCCGGGACAGGACACGCAAGGCTCCGACAGCGCCGGCTGGAGCTACGCGGGGCGCAACCTGCACTTCGGCGTGCGCGAGCACGCGATGGGCGCGATCAGCAACGGGCTGGCCGCGCATGGCGGGTTCATCCCGTATGGCTCCACCTTCCTGATCTTCTCCGACTACATGCGCCCGTCGATCCGCCTCGCCGCGCTGATGGGCGTGCACGTGGTGCACGTGTTCACCCACGACAGCATCGCGGTGGGCGAGGACGGCCCCACCCACGAGCCGGTGGAACAGCTGGCCAGCCTGCGCGCCATTCCCAACCTCACCGTGATCCGCCCCGGCGATGCCAACGAAACGGCGGTGGCGTGGAAGGTGGCGGTGGAATCGGCCAAACATCCGGTCATGCTGGCACTGACCCGGCAGGACCTGCCCACGCTGGACCGCACGCGCTACGCCAGCGCCGACGGCGTGCGCCGCGGTGCCTACGTGCTGAGCGACGCGAAAGACGGCAAGCCCGAGCTGATCCTGATTGCCAGCGGCAGCGAGGTCAGCCTGATCGCCGCCGCCGCCGACCAGCTGCAGGGCGAAGGCATCGCCGTGCGCTGCGTGTCGATGCCCAGCTGGGAGCTGTTCGACGCGCAGCCGCAGAGTTACCGCGACAGCGTGCTGCCACCTGCCATATCCGCGCGTCTCGCGGTGGAACTCGGGGTATCGCAGGGTTGGGATCGCTACATCGGTGCCAGCGGCGACATGCTCGGCGTCAACCGCTTCGGCGCCTCCGCGCCGGCCGGTGTGCTGCTGCGCGAATACGGCTTCACGGTGGACAACGTGGTGAAGCGGGCGAAGGCGTTGCTGCCGCATTGACGAAGACCGCGTTACGGGGTTTCCGCCGACGGCAACGCCACTCCACGACCCATCACACGAACAGCCTGCCTGCTGCGCAGCTGTTCGCGTAGACGCAGGAACGGTCGCTCCGCGCCGTAATACAACAAGGCCCCGGCCAGCAGGCTCGCCACCGCGTAGATGGCGAACGTGAGCAGGCCCTGCTTCTGCAGCCAGCCTGGCAACGCGCCTTCGACCAGATGGAACACCGCCTTGTGAATCAGGTACAGGCTGTAGGAAACCAGCGCCAGCCATTCCACTCCGGGTATTCGCCACCGGGCCAGCCAGCTGCGCGTGCCGGCTACCGCCGCGACCAGCAGTGCCAGGCCGGCTGAGAGCAAGGGATAACCGACAATGCTCGGCAGCAGGCCGGTGCGATCGCGGAACAACCACATCGCCAGGGCGACCATCACCAGACCTGCGGGTAGCAACAGCCGGTTGGCCTGTGCCTGCATTCCCTGCCACCACGCTGGCCGGAAGGCCTGGATCGCCGCCAGCATCACACCTGCAAGCAGACCGTCGAGCCGGGTATAGGTCGGGTAATAAATGCCTTCGACGAAGCGCAGGCCGAACGCGAACGAGCTCTGCGCCGGTGCGAGTTCATGCAGCCAGACATAACCGCGGATGGCCATGCCCGTCAGCACGACGGCAACGCACACACCGATGAACTTCGTCGCGGATGGCCGCCTTGTCAGCCACCAGGCCAGCAGCGGGAAGATCAGGTAGAAATGCTCTTCCACGCACAACGACCACACATGCGAGAACGCCTTGTTGTGCTGGTAGTCGATCAGCAGATTGACCGTGTAGGTAAGGAACTGCCACAGCGGCTGGATGCCATCCGCCTCGCGCAAGCCCGGTACGCTGAAGTACAGCGCCAGTACCACCAGGAACGCCGGCAGCACGCGGAACGACCGGCGCAGGTAGAAATTGCCGAATGCCTGCGGCTCACCGCGGCTGAGCGGCTTCAGCAATTGTGAGCCGATCAGGTAACCACTCAGCACGAAGAACAGATCGACGCCCATCCATCCATAGCTTTCCAGCATGGCAAAGCGCTCGCCCAGGCCACCGACGATGTACGAGTGAAACAACATCACCCATACGATCGCGATGGCACGCAGCAGATCGAGGCCCGGCAGACGGCGCAGCATGCTTCCCTGCATGGCCGTGAAATCAGTTGCGCGATTGCAGCTTCGACAGCAGCCGCAGCAGTTCCAGGTACAGCCACACCAAGGTCACCACCAGGGCGAACGCGCCGTACCACTCCATGTACTTCGGCGCACCGGCGTTGACGCCGGATTCGATCATGTCGAAGTCGAGCACCAGGTTCAGCGCGGCGATCACCACCACCACCACGCTGAACGCGATGCCGATGCCGCTGTGGCCGTTGATGAAGCCCATCGAATGGCCGAAGAAGCCCATCGCGAAGTTGGCCAGGTACAGCAGCATCACGCCGCCGGTGGCAGCGACGATGCCGAGCTTGAATTTCTCGGTGACCCGGATCAAGCCACTGCGATAGGCCAGCAGCAGCGCGGCCATGGTGCCGAAGGTCAGCCCGACCGCCTGGATCACGATGCCCGGATAGCGCATCTCGAAGATCGCCGACAGCGCGCCGATGAAGACGCCTTCGACCAGCGCGTACAATGGCGCGGTGACCGGTGCCCAGGTCTTCTTGAACGCGGTGACCAGGGCCAGGATCAAGCCGCCGATCGCACCGCCGAGCACCAGCGGCAGCATGGCCGGCATGCTGGCCGGGCCGCTGAACTGGCTCCAGCTGTACATCGCGCCGACCAAGACAAGAACCAGCAGCAGGCCGGTCTTGTTGACCGTGCCGTTGATCGTCATCGCCTCGTCGCCATGCGCGACGATCGCGCCGCTGGCCGCGTCGAGGAAGGTGTTCTTGTTGAGTGCCGGGTTGCCGCTTTGCATGAATTGTCTCCCGTGAGATACCCGCCATCGTAGCCGCCCCGCCACCGGCGTGACAGCCGTGTGCGGATACGCCGCGCCTGCGGCTGCGCCAGCACACGCAAACTACGCGACAATACGACCCTGCCGAATGTCGCGGAGTTCCGATGCATCCCTCCACCCTGCGTATCGCCACCCGCAAGAGCGCGCTCGCGCTGTGGCAGGCCGAGCATGTCGCCGCGCTGCTGCGCGCGGCGCATCCGGGGCTGACGGTGGAACTGGTGCCGATGAGTACCCGCGGCGACGAGATTCTCGATCAGCCGCTGGCGACGATCGGCGGCAAGGGGCTGTTCCTGAAGGAACTCGAGGTGGCGATGCTGGAAGGCCGCGCCGATCTGGCCGTGCATTCGCTGAAGGATGTGCCGGCCCAGCTCGAACCGGGTTTCGTGTTGCCGGCGATCCTGCCGCGCGCGGATGCGGCCGATGCCTTCGTCAGCAATGATTACGCGGACCTCACCACGCTGCCACACGGTGCCCGCGTCGGCACCTCGTCGCTGCGGCGACAGGCGCAGTTGCGTGCACTGCGGCCGGATCTGGTGCTGCTCGACCTGCGCGGTAACGTCGGCACCCGGCTGGGCAAGCTCGACGCCGGCGACTACGACGCGATCGTGCTGGCCTGCGCCGGGCTGGAACGGCTGGGTCTCGCTTCGCGTATCCGCGCCCGACTGGCCGCACCGGACTGGCTGCCGGCACCGGGCCAGGCGGCGATCGCGATCGAGGCACGTGAAACCCAGATCGCCGTGCTGGACCTGCTGGCCGCACTGGACGACGCCGACACCCGGCTCACCATTACTGCCGAGCGGGCGATGAACCAGGCGCTCGGCGGCAGCTGCACGGTGCCGGTCGGCGCGTGGTGCGTGCTCGGCGAACACGGCCTGCACCTGCGCGGCATGGTCGGCGATGCGGCCAGTGGTCGACTGCTGCATGCCGAAGCGAGCAGTTCCGGCGAGCAGGCCCTTGCGTTGGGCCAGCAGGTCGCCGCCGCGCTGCTGGCACAAGGCGCGGGCGAACTGCTCGGGCTCTGATCCGGCTCAATCCCGGCCCCGACTCCACCACGAAAACGGCCCTCCCGCCTGCGCGGAAGGGCCGTCGATGTCACGGCAGGGAGCCGGGTTCGACTCAGAAGCTGTAAACCAGGTTGGTGGTCGCCAGCGTATCCGTCTTCTTCAGGCCGACCACCACGTTGCTGTTGTGGCGCACCTGGAAACCGACCTTCAGTGCCAGCTTCTTGGTCATGCTGACCGCCAGACCGATATCGTTCTGCATGTAGGTGTTCTTCGAGCCCGCTTCCATCAGGAACGTGTCCTCGAACGAGGTGTTGGCAGAGATCTTGAGCTTGTAGTCGACCAGGCCACGGGCGACCAATTCATTCTGGGTCGACTGCTGCAGCGGCACGAGGGCGCCATTGACCACCACGTCGACATTGGCCGGACGGTATTCCTTGTAACCCGGGCCGATTTCGAACGACAGCTCGTTGCGATCATCCTTCAGCGCGATATAGCCGTAACCGAGCGAGACCACGCCCTGCCACAGGTTGGCGCCGAATTCGTCGTGCTCGTAGCGGGCGGCGCCGACGATGTAGCTGCGCTGGTCGAACTTGTAGCCGACCGAGGCGCCGCCGTCATAGCGATTCGCGGTGGTGTTGTACTCGTTGGTGGTGTTGCCGGCGGCATCGACCACTTTCAGCTGGCTCTTGGCACGCAGGGCGTCCAGGAAGAAGTTGTTCTTCCACTGGTCGTTTTCCTGGCTCAGGCCCAGCTTGGCGTTGATGTTCTGTGAACGCGTGTTGCCGGTGGCGGAAGCGAAACCGAATTCGCCCGAACCGGTCCAGCCGCCATTGTTGCTGGCCGCGCTGGTATCGGTGGTCGTCGTGTCCTGGGCCTGTACGGCAAAGCTCGCGAGGGCGGCCAGCAGCAAGCCGGCGATCAGGGTCTTTCTCATAGGGGCAGTCCAGTTGTTAATTATTGGTAAGTATTACCTTAACAAATAGGCTTGAACTTGCAATGAACGGCGCCCGGATGCGGAACCGGCGGTGCGGCATCATCCTTGTCGGGCCGGCACGCGAGCCGCGTTTCGCGCGGCGGTCAGCACACCCCGGAACCGGCCCCTCATGCGCTGGGCTGCGGGAACGAACGCACCGGTGGCACGATCTGCACCCGCGGGCCATGCGTGACTTGCGACCACTCCGGCGCGCCACCATGCTAGACCACGCCCTCTTCCCCATCCGATGCCGACCCGAGCCATGGATCGTTACGAACGCATACTGACCCTGCACCGCCTGCTGAAATCGGCGCATTACCCGGTGCCACTGTCGCGCCTGCTCGGCGAACTGGAATGCTCACGCGCCACGCTGTATCGCGACATCGCGTTTCTGCGCGACGCGCTGCGCGCGCCGATCGAAAGCGCCGGCGGCGAGCAGGCCGCGTTCCGCTACGAAGTCGGTGAAGGCGAACGCTTCGAACTGCCGGGGCTGTGGCTGACCTCCGACGAGCTGTCCGCGTTGCTGGCCCTGAACGAGCTGATCAGCCGCTCCGGACCCGGCGTGCTGGCCGGTGCGCTGGCGCCGTTCAAGACCCGTATCGAGGGTCTGCTGTCTGACCAGGGCAGCGGCAAGGCGCTGCCGATCGAGCGCATCCGGGTGATTCCGTGGGGCGAGCGCAAGCTGGACCAGCAGGTGTTCCGTATCGTCGCCGGCGCGGTGCTGGAGCGGAAACAGCTGCGTTTCCGCTATCGCGCACGCACCACCAATGCCGACAGCCACCGCACCGTGTCGCCGCAGCGGCTGACCCATTACCGCGACAACTGGTATCTGGACGTGTGGGACCACGACCGCGAGGCACTGCGCAGCTTCGCGGTGGACCGCATCGCCGAGGCGCATGCGCTGGATGCCGCGGCGAAGGATGTCGGCGAGGGCGATCTCAACGAACTGCTCGCCTCCAGTTACGGCATCTTCGCCGGCAAACCGAAGGCGTGGGCCACCATCCGCTTTTCGCAGCACGCCGCGCGCTGGGTCGCCGACGAGCACTGGCATTCACAGCAGAAGGGCGAATGGCTGCCCGATGGCCGTTACGAGCTGAAAGTGCCCTACTCCAACTCCAAGGAACTGCTGATGGACGTGCTCAAGTACGGCCCGGACGCGGAAGTGATAGCGCCGCTGCCGCTGCGCGAGGAAATGAAGATTCTGCTGCAGCTGGCGCTGGGCGGTTACCAGCAAGCGCAGGCCTGACCGGCATACCGCGATGAGCCATACCGACATCGCCGATCCCGGCGCCGTACCGCACGAGGCCGCCGTACCGCGCAAGCCCAGCGTGGCGCTGGCGCTCGGTGCCGGTGGCGCGAAAGGGCTGGCGCATATCGGGGTGATCGAGGAGATCGAGGCGCAGGGATTCCAGATCACCGCCATTGCGGGCACCTCGATGGGCGCGCTGATCGGCGGCGTGTATGCGATGGGCAAGCTCGACGTGTACCGCGACTGGGTCACCACGCTGGCCAGGCTCGACGTGTTCAAGCTGCTCGACTGGACGTTTTCCGGCGGCGGCCTGATCAAGGGCGAGCGGATCATCGGTACCTTGCGCGAGATGATCGGTGACGTCTGCATCGAGCAACTGCCGCTCGCCTTTACCGCGGTCGCCACCGACCTCGACCGCGAGCGTGAGGTGTGGCTGACCCGCGGCTCGCTGTTCGACGCGATCCGCGCCTCGATCGCAATACCGACGGTGTTCCGGCCCTACACGATCGACGGGCGCCGGCTGCTCGACGGCGCCTTGCTCAACCCGGTGCCGGTGACCCCGCTGATCCGCGATCCGGCCGATTACCTGTTCGCGGTCAGCATGGATGGCCCGGCACAGCTGACGGCGCCCGAGACCATCGAACAGGGCGATGCGGATGAGCGCAGCTATCGGCACCGCCTCGGCGAATTCTTCGGCCGGCTGCTGCCGCACAGCGAAGGCAAGCCGCGCGAGCCCGGTGCATGGGATCTGCTCAACCAGTCGATGGACCTGATGCAGGCGAACCTGTCGCGCCTGCGCCTGGCCGCGTACGAGCCGGATCTGCTGATCCAGCTGCCGCGCAATGTATCGACCGCGTACGAGTTCTATCGCGCGCGCGAACTGATCGAACGCGGCCGCCGGCAGGCACGCGAGGCGCTGGCCCACTGGTCGAAGTCGGTGCTACCACGGCGCCAGCCCTGATCGCATTCCCGGGTGTCAACGCGGGCCGTGCATGCGCAGCCAGTTTTCCAGGTACGCCTTCATCGCCACCGCGTTGTTGTGCTCCTCGTCGCGCGCGCCGTAAAGCAGGGTGACGGTGTGCCGCGCCGCGCGCTCGGCCAGCGGTTGCCAGTGTTCGGCCAGCGCATCCAGCTCGCTGGCGTAGCGATGGCGGAAACCGTCCCAGCGCGACGGCTCGTGGCCGAACCACTGACGCAAGGCGGTGGACGGCGCCAGCTCCTTCGCCCACAGGTCCAGCGGCACCGCTTCCTTTTTCAGGCCTCGCGGCCACAAGCGGTCGATCAGCACGCGATAGCCATCGGCTTTCGCGGCCGGTTCGTAGACGCGTTTGACGGCGATGCTCATGAGTGATCTCCCGAACGGAAGACCACCAGCATACGACGACCGGATCAGCGCGGCATGACGTGGATCAGAGTTCCTCGACTCAGAGCTCTTCGACCTTGGTCACCTTGCCGCGGCGCATCAGCCAGGCCACGCCGCGCAGGTCGGCCAGACCGACCCACAGACGATCCAGCATGCCGTACTTGGACACGCCGGCGGTGCGCGGACGATGGCCGACCGGCACACTCTGGCAGGCGAAGCCGGCGCGCTTGACCAGCGCCGGCAGGTAGCGGTGCATGTGGTCGAAATAGGGCAGGCGCAGGAACACTTCGCGATCGAACAGCTTGAGGCCGCAGCCGGTATCCGGGGTGGCGTCCTTCAGCATGCGCGAGCGCACCGCGTTGGCGATCTTCGAGGAAATACGCTTGTTGAAGCTGTCGCGGCGGGTGGTGCGCCAACCGGCGAACAGCCGCAGGTCGGCCGCGGCGCCTTCGCGTGCCGCCAGCAGTTTCGGGATGTCGGCCGGATCGTTCTGGCCATCGCCATCGAGCGTGGCGATCCACGGCGCGGTCGCCGCGCGCACGCCATTCCACACCGCCGTGCTCTGGCCGCTGCGGGTGACGTGATGCAGCACGCGCAGTTCCGGATGGGCGGCCTTCTGCGCCGCCAGCACCGCACGGCTGTCATCGCTGGAGTCGTCATCGATGTAGACGACCTCGTAGTCGATCCTGCCGCGCAGGGCAGCGGCGATTTCGGCGAGCAGCGGCGGGATGTTGTCGCGCTCGTTGAAGACGGGGACGACCACTGAGAGCTGGGGCATGACGGTGGATCCACTGGGACAGCTGATCATTATCGCCCATGCGTCTCGCTGCGACGAGTCCACGGGTTAGGCGCCCGTAAACTCGTCGCAGCGTGAACACACCATCAGCCGATGCAAACGTACCCGCGCCTACGCATGAATCAACGCATGCCGCCCGATGCCAACAAGGTCTCACCGGTCAGCCAGCCCGCATCGGCCGAAGCCAGGAATACCGCAATCGTCGCGATGTCCCCGGGCTGGCCCAGGCGTCCCAGCGGAGTCTGCGCGACCATCTGCTTTTCCATGTCGCTGCCGATCATGCCCATCGTGTGGGTGCCCTCGGTCTCCACGCCACCTGGATTGATCGAATTTACACGGATGTTCCGCGGCCCCAGCTCTTTCGAGTGCACATGCGTGATCGCGTCGACTGCACCCTTGGTCGCGGTGTAGACGGTGGTTCCGGGCAGGCCCAGACGCGTTACTGTCGAACCGATATTGATGACGCTGCCACCGTGTTCACCGAAATGTTTCACAGCTTCCTGCGTGGTCAGGATCAGGCCGAGCACATTGGTATTGAATTGCCGGTGGAATTCGCTTTCGGTGACATCCTCGAGCGGGGCGAACTGATACACGCCCGCGTTGTTGACCAGCACGTCGAGCGTACCGAACGCGCTTTTCGTCTCGGCGAACAGGCGCTGCACATCGGCCGCCCTGGAGACATCGCCCTGTACCGCGATCGCCTTGCCGCCGCTGCCGGTGATCTCGGCCACCACGCGATCCGCGCCTTCCCGGCTGGACGCATAATTCACCACTACCGCCGCGCCGGCCGCCGCCAGCCCCTTCGCTATCCCTGCGCCGATGCCTTTCGAGGCGCCCGTCACCACGGCCACTTTGCCTGTCAACTTGCTCATCTGTGCTCTCCGGTTCGATTGATTTCAGTTAGACAATTGTCTAACTGTCATATCGATAAGGGGTGGCCCGGGTCAATTTCAATGGCACCCGGTCAGATTTTTGCGAGTTGTTCCAGATAGGCGTGCAGCACGTCGCGCTGCAGGACGAGATTGGCGAACTTGCCATCGCGGACGATCTCGATCAGTCCGGCCGTTTCCAGCTCTTTCAGGTGATGCGACAGCGTGGCCGCACTGACCTTGTGCGCCTGCTGCAGGCAGCTGCAGGGTGTCGGCGCGCTAGCCTCGCCAATCTGTTTCAGCAGGCGGTAGCGCCGCGGCTCGGCCAGCGCACGGGCGATCAGCAAAAACTGCTTTTCGGTCAATCGTGATGACTTGGTGGTGGCCATGCCGGACGGCTCAGCGGATCTTGCCGAGGATGCCTTCCAGCTCGTCGTTGCTGTGGTAATGGATCACCAGCTTGCCGCGGCCGCCGCGGCTTGACGCCAGCTCCACGCGCGTGGCGAACCGCTCGCTGAGCTGGCGTTCCAGATCGGCGATGTTCGGATCGCGCGAGGGCGCACTCTTCGCCTTGCCCTTCGGTGCGCTTTGCATGCGCCGGGCCGCTTCTTCCAGTTCGCGCACGCTCCAGCCGTGGCGTGCCGCTTCCAGCGCCAGGCCTTCGGCATCGCGTTCGGGCAGGGTCAGCAGGCAGCGGGCGTGGCCCATTTCCAGCTTGCCCTCGTCGAGCAACCGCTTGATCGACTCCGGCATCTCGGTGAGCCGCAGCATGTTCGACACCGACGCACGCGAACGACCCACCGCATCGGCCGCCTGCTGGTGGGTGAGGTCGAAGTCGTCGATCAGCCGCTTCAGCGCATCGGCCTCTTCCAGCGGAGTGAGATCCTGGCGCTGGATGTTCTCGATCAGCGCCATTGCTGGCACCGCCGCTTCCGGCACGCTCTTCACCAGCGCCGGCAGTTCGGCCAGCTGGGCCCGCTGTGCCGCGCGCCAGCGGCGTTCGCCGGCGATCAGCTCGTAGCTGTTCTTGCCGATCGCGCGCACCACCACCGGCTGGATCAGGCCCTGCGCCTTGATCGACGCGGCCAGCTCGTCCAGCGCCTCGTCGTTCCAGTGCCGGCGCGGCTGGTACTTGCCCGGCTGGATCTGCTGGATCGGCAGCATGCGCAGCTCGCCTTCCTGCGCGAGCACCGACGGCGTGGCCTCGCCATCGCCGCCGAGCAGGGCATCGAGCCCGCGTCCCAATCCACGTTTTTTCGCAGCAGCCATGCTCTATTCCTGATGGTTGGCGGCCGGCGCCTTGAGTAGGGCGCCGCTGTCGCCATGCACTGGCGGTTCGATGTCGTCGACCGGGTCGACAGGATCGACGCGCGGCGGCAAGCCGCGTTCGCGCCGGATCACTTCACCAGCCAGGCCGATGTAGGCGATCGCGCCGCGCGAGCTGCGATCGTATAGATGGATCGGCTGGCCGTGGCTGGGCGCTTCCGCCAACCGGACGTTGCGCGGAATGATCGAGCGCAGCACCTTATCGCCGAAATGCTGGGTGAGCTGGGCGGAAACTTCGTTGCCGAGGTTGTTGCGCACGTCGTACATGGTGCGCAGCAGGCCTTCGATTTCGAGTTTCGGATTCAGCCGGTGGCGCACTGCCTTGATCGTGTCGAGCAGGCTGGACAGACCTTCCAGCGCGAAGTATTCGCACTGCACCGGGATCAGCACGCCATCGGCGGCGGTCAGTGCGTTCAAGGTGAGCAGGTTCAACGAGGGCGGGCAGTCGATCAGGATGGTGTGGTAGTTCGCCGAGATCTTCGCCAGCAGCTCCTTCAACCGGTGCTCGCGCGCCAGCGCGTCCATCAGCTTCAGTTCGGCGGCGGTGAGGTCGCCGTTGCCCGGCAGCAGGTCGTAATGCGCATCGGTCGGCACGATCGCGCTGGTGATCTCCGCTTCCTCCAGCAGCACTTCGCAGCCGCTCGGCCTGGCCTCGCGCTTGTTGATGCCCGAGGCCATCGTCGCGTTGCCCTGCGGATCCAGGTCGACCAGCAATACCTTGCGCTTCGCGGCCGCGAGGGCGGCAGCGAGATTGACGGCAGTGGTGGTCTTGCCGACGCCGCCCTTCTGGTTGGCGACAGCGATGATGCGGGCCATGGATGGATAGCTACCGTACGCGGGAGAGGGTTAGTGTAATGCCTCACCCTGCCGAACGCTCCCCGCCCTCAGGCCCCGATCCGGGCGCCGCTGGCGGCGTCGAACAGATGCAGCCGCGGCGCCACCAGCCCCAGCGCAACGCTGCTGCCGGGCTCGGGCAGGGCCCGTGGCGACACCCGCGAGACCAGCGCCTGCGCGCCGTAACGCAGATTGAGGAAGATCTCGTTGCCGACCGGTTCGAGCACTTCGAGCTGGGCGCTGAACGCCGCAGCGTCGGCATCCTGTGGCTGCAGGTCTTCCGGGCGGATGCCCAGCACCACCTCGCGATCGCGCCACGGCTGCCACAGCGTCGCCTGCGGCGGCTCGCCCAGCGCGATGTCGCCATCCGCGCCGGCCAGCACCCAGCCATGGTCATGGCGCAGCGTGCCGTGCAGCAGGTTCATCGCCGGGCTGCCGACGAAGCCGGCGACGAACAGGTTGGCCGGGCGTTCGTACAGATTCATCGGCGTGTCGATCTGCTGGATCACGCCACCGTCGAGCACCACGATGCGCTGGCCCAGGGTCATCGCCTCGATCTGGTCGTGGGTCACGTAGATCATGGTGGCCTTGAGCTGCCGGTGCAGGCGGGCGATCTCCACCCGCATCGACAGCCGCAGCTTGGCGTCGAGGTTGGACAGCGGCTCGTCGAGCAGGAATACCTTCGGATCGCGTACCAGCGCACGGCCCAGTGCCACGCGCTGACGCTGGCCGCCGGACAGCGCGGCCGGGCGTGAGGTGAGCCGTGATTCCAGCTCCAGCGTCCGGGCCGCCCCGGCCACGCGGCGATCGATTTCGGCCTTCGGCAGGCCGCGCAGTTTCAGGCCGAAGCCCAGGTTCTCCGCCACCGTCATGTGCGGGTACAGCGCGTAGTTCTGGAACACCATCGCGATGTCGCGATCCTTCGGTGCCATCGTGTTGACCACGCGGCCGTCGATGCTGAGCGTGCCGGCGCTGATCGATTCCAGCCCCGCGATCATCCGCAGCAAGGTGGTCTTGCCGCAGCCCGAAGGCCCCACCAGCACCAGCAACTCACCATCGGCGATCTCGAAACTGGCGCCGGCCACACCGACGTGGCCGTTCGGATAGACCTTGCGCAGCTGATCCAGACATACGGCCGCCATCGACATCTCCGGTGTTGGGAACGTGGGCGGTAGAAACATTCGCGGCGAAAAGTCCTCTGCGCGAGGATAGTTTTTCGTCAATTCGCCGGCCCATCGTGATTCTATGGGCCAAGAAGTGACGGAAAAATAGACCGCACAGAGGGCTTTGCAGCCCGGATGGCTTCTGCCGCCCACGTTCCGTTAGGCCACGATGGCCAGCGCCCCACCGCAGCATGCACTGTCTGCACAGCGGTGGAACGTTGGGCTATTCTGCCCATGTAACCGTTTACATCAAGCATCGAGCCGCAGGGATACGCATGCCACGCCGCAGTTTCCGCTTTCCCGAGGGTTTCCACTGGGGCGCTGCCACCTCGGCCTACCAGATCGAAGGCTCACCGCTGGCCGACGGCGCCGGCCCCAGCATCTGGCAGCGCTTCGCACACACGCCCGGCATGATGCTCAACGGCGATACCGGCGATGTCGCCTGCGATCACTACCGTCGCTACAAGGGCGATGTGCAGCTGATGAAGGCGCTCGGTTTGCACGGTTATCGCTTCAGCATCAACTGGGCGCGCGTGCTGCCCGAGGGCACCGGCCGGGTCAATGCCAAGGGACTGGATTTCTATTCGCGGCTGGTCGACGAACTACTGGAAAACGGCATCGCGCCGAACGCCACGCTGTTCCACTGGGATCTGCCGGCGGCACTGGACGATCGTGGCGGCTGGTTGAACCGCGACATCGCGCACTGGTTCGCCGACTACGCCGAGGTGATGTTCAAGGCGCTGGACGATCGCGTGCCGCGCTGGTCCACCCTCAACGAGCCGTGGGTGGTCACCGATGGCGGCTACCTGCATGGCGCGCTGGCGCCTGGGCACCGCAGCAAGTTCGAGCCGCCGATCGCCGCGCACAACCTGATGCGCGCCAGTGGCGCCGGCATCCAGGCCTACCGCGCGCACGGCAAACACGAGATCGGCGTGGTGTTCAACATCGAGCCGAAATACCCGCACTCGGACAGCGCCGAGGATCTTGCTGCCACCCGCCGCGCGCATGCCTACATGAATCAGCAGTTCGCCGATCCGGCCCTGCTCGGCAGCTACCCGCCCGAGCTGCAGGAAATCTTCGGCGAGGCGTGGCCGGATTTCCCGACTGACGATTTCAAGCTGACCCAGCAGAAGGTCGATTTCGTCGGCATCAACTACTACACCCGCGCCGTGGTGAAGCACGATCCGGACGCGTACCCGCTGAAGGCAGTGCCGGTGCGCCAACCGAACAAGACCTACACCGAAACCGGCTGGGAAGTGTTCGAGCAGGGCCTCACCGACACGCTGAGCTGGTTCAAGGATCGCTACGGCGACATTCCGCTGTACATCACCGAGAATGGCTCCGCGTTCTACGACCCGCCGGTGGCCGAGAACGGTGAACTGCATGATCCGTTGCGCACGAACTACCTGCGCAAACACCTCAAGGCGCTGCATCACGCGATCGAGGCCGGGGTGAACCTGAAGGGTTATTACGCCTGGTCGCTGATGGACAACCTGGAGTGGTCGCTCGGCTTCTCCAAGCGCTTCGGGCTGTATCACGTCGACTTCGCCACCCAGCAGCGCACGCCCAAGGCCACCGCGAAGCTGTATGCGCAGGTGATCGAGAGCAACGGCGCGGTGCTGGACGACTGACCCGGATCAGGCGCGGCCGAGCACCAGCAGATGGCGTTCGGCCGGCAGCCCCGGCACCGCCAGTTCATGCATGCTGCGCACCGCAAAACCCGCCGGGATGCCCGGCAACTCATCATCCGGTCGCTTGCCCTTCATCGCCAGCCAGATGCCGTCCGGCGCGAGCAGATGGCCGCCCCAGCCGAGCATGTCGGCGAGACTGGCGAACGCGCGCGCGGTGACGCAGTCGTACTGGCCCTCGACGTCTTCCACACGCGACTGCACCGCACGCACGCCATCGAGCTTGAGCGCACGGATCGCCTCGCGCAGGAAGCGCACCTTCTTGCCGTTGGAATCGACCAGCAGGATCTCGCGCCCCGGCGCCGCGATCGCCAACACGATGCCGGGCAGGCCGGGGCCGGTACCCAGGTCGGCCAGCGTGGCGCCCTGCACATACGGCAGGATCGCCAGTGAATCGAGCAGGTGGCGGGTAATCATCTCCGCCGGATCGCGCACGGCGGTGAGGTTGTACGCCGCATTCCAGCGTTCCAGCAGAGCCTGATAGTCGAGCAGGCGCGGCACCGCGTCGGCCGGCAGGATCAGTCCCAGCTCGGCGACGCCCTGTTCCAGCCGGGCCTGCAAGGCGTCGCGCGCAGCCATGATGTTTTCCTGTGTGATCGGGGCGGCAGTATCCGCGCCGGATGGCGACGATGCCAGCGGGTCATGCTCGGAAACGCCATTGCCGAAAACTGCTCCTGCGTTTTCGGCATACCGGCCATCCATGGCCATAAAGGAAACCCGCCGTGGCGGGTCTCAAGGTTTACCAATCTCCCCTGTGGCACGGGCGCTCTTGGGCGCCCTGGCGCGATTCAATGCTCAGGCCACATCGAGCTCGACCCGGGTCACCATCATGCCGCGCTCGCGCAGCGCACTGTTCAGCGACTGCTTCAGCCGCGCGCCCAGATCGCGACGGTCCGCGTGATCCACTTCCGGCTCGTTACGCAGGGCTTCCTGCGCACCGCGGCGGATCAATTGATCGACCTGCTCGAACACGGCATCGGCGCGCTCCGGCTCCAGCACCTGCCAGTACACCGTGCCGCACACGTCGTGTGCGTCGGCCAGCGGCTCCTGGAAGTGCAGCGTCTGTCCGGCCAGATTGATCTTGTGCGCCACCCGGTCCAGCAGCGGCAGCGCCAGATGCGTCCCCGCCTGCAACAGGCGTACCGGCTTGCCGTGCCGATACAGGCTGTGCACCTGGCCGGCCGGCACACGCTTGATCGCGCTGGCGATCAGCGCGGCAGGCAGGACAAGCAACAGGGTCAGCAGGATGGTCATAGTATGTAAAAACAGCAACTTGGCTTTGGTTTCTTCAACTTTCGCGGGAGGTTAAGGATACAGCCGCTTGAGCCTACAAAGATTAACCTACATTTAACGACGAAAAGATTTTTTTAACAAGTGTCTGGTTCGGCCCCAGTGGGATCCCGCTCTCGGCAATGTCAATCGATGTCACTAGTTGCTCATTCGTGTCAGTTCGACCCCATAAGGTCAGCTGACGTCTGCCGGATCACCCTGGATCCACATGTTTACTAAGTACCTTCTCCTTACCAAGCATCAACTCTGCCAAAAGTGCCTATGCGGAACCCTCCGGCGCCATGGCTGACATCGCTCCGATTCGGCGACTGCCACCGAAACACGCAGGCATTTGGCGAAGAACCCGCTTCACATGGTGCCGAGCTTCGTCTTCAGATCGCACTCGACTCTGTCGCGAAGTGGTGCCTCTCTCGATGCGGGATTTCGAGCACCAGGCCTCGCTATCGCAGCGATCGCGAGCAGCCCTTGCAAATGCTGAAGGGCACTGCTCGCTGACAGGCCATGGGCTGAATTCCCGAACGTAAATCTCGTCAGGCAGGCGTGCTGGCACGAGCACGAGCAAGCTTGCAGGTGAAGGACATCACTCTTTGCTCCTCAAGGGGTCGGCACTTCTGTATCCATCGATCATCCGTTTTTTACTTGTGACCTATGCAATGTGAGAGATTCCTTGGCATAGTCGAGATGGCAGTTCGGACCTGTGTCGTTCTCGCAATCATCGTCCTGCTACGTAAGCGGCACGGCCCTGCTCAGGCCGGGAACGCTGCACTCGTTGGACCGTCGAGGCTGGTGCGGGCGACCGAACGAGTACCCGTGTCGGCCGGCCCGGCGCGAGCATCCTCGTCAATCATGGGAATCGTTGCATGCTGAAGACTCTTTGGACTCCGTCGGGCCTGATCGCAGCACTCGTGATATCGAGCGCCGGCGCGGCGACCGTATCGAAGGTCGATGAGGTGCTTGATGCCAATCACCGCGCGATGGGTGCGATGCCGGCTTCGGGCACGTTGACCAGCGACTATCAGTACGCGACATCGGGACTGGTCGGTGATCGTCTCTCCATCGACGACCTCGCCACCGGTGCCTTCGTCGATAGCGACAGCGTCGGGCCGTTCCGCCGTGGTTTCGGTTATGACGGCAAGATCCCGTGGATGCGCGACCTATCCGGCGCCAACACACCGCAGCAAGGTGGCGATCGTATCCAGACGTCCATAAGCGAGGCCTATCGCCGCGCGAATCTCTGGTGGCGTGCGGACCATGGCGGCGCAAAGATCACCTATGTCGGACACGAAACCATGGAAGGGACGACGCTCGACCACCTGTCCATCACACCGCGCGGAGGAAAACCCTTCGACGCCTGGTTCGACACACGTACCCATCTGCTATCGCGGATCGCCGAGGAACGACAGTTTTTCAAGACGCAGACGTTTTATGCCGATTACGCTCGCGAAGGTGCGGTGATGTTGCCGCACACACTGACCTTCGATTCCGGTGTGGGAAAAGACCACTATGAAACGCTGAAGCTTCGCCACGCCACATTCGGCGAGCCACGGCCATTGGCTGCCTACGCGATGCCCGACATCCCGCCGACCGGCATGACGATCGAGGGCGGCAAATCCAGCGTGACGATGCCGTTCCGGCTCCTCAACAACCACATCTATGTTGAGGGTTTCGTCAACGGGAAAGGCCCATACACCTTCATCGTCGACACCGGCGGGCACACGTTGCTGTCACCCAGGGCCGCGGCGGCGGCGGCACTGGCCACCCATGGTGCGGCCGCCTCGTCCGGCACGGGCGAAAAGGTCGAAACGAGCGGCTTTGCCCAGGTGCATGAGATCACCATCGGCGGTATACGCATGCTCGACCAGACCGCCTTCGTCACCAACGTCTACGATCAGGCGATCGAGGGCATTCCGGTCGATGGCATGCTCGGCTTCGAATTCTTCCGGCGCTTTGCCGTGCAGATCGACTACGGCAGCATGACGATGACGGTCACTGATTTCGCCCACTTCGATCCGAAGGATGCGGGCACGCTGGTGCCGTTTGTGTTCTACGACCATCTGCCGTTTGTCACGGGCAGCATCGACGGCATGCCGGCACGCTTCGACATCGACACGGGCTCGCGTACCGAACTGGATATCACCAGTCCGTTCGTCGCGAAAGCGAAGCTGCGCGAACGCTATCGCAAAGGCGTCAGCACCATCGTGGGGTGGGGCGCTGGCGGATCCTCGAGCTCCTATGTCGTGAGGATCCCTAGCATGGAGATCGGCAGCGTCCAGCTACGAAATATCGTTGGCGGCTTGTCCGAATCCAAGGGCGGCTCGATCAGTGACGCCAACTATGAAGGCAATATCGGCAGCGGCCTGCTCAAGCGTTTCGTGGTCACCTTCGATTACGCGCATCAGCGGATGTACCTGAAGCGACTCGACCCGCCACCGGCGGATGCTGGTCAGTTCGATCGATCCGGCTTGTGGATAAACGCCGAAGAGGGCGGCTATCGGGTCACCGGCGTCGCCACCAACAGCCCGGCGGCCGATGCGGGTTTCCTGGTGGGGGATGTGATCCTGAGCATGGATGGAAAGCCGGCTGTGACCGCGCAGCTGTCCGATGCCCGGGCGCGGCTGAGAACGCGCGCAGCGGGCACCAGGCTGACGATTGTCTATCGGCGCAACGGCGCCGAGAAGACGGCGATGCTCACCTTGCGTGACCAGATCTGACGCACGGGATGCCGTGAGATACCGTTCACGGCATGCCACGGCTGCCGGCGGTTAACCCTGTCCATGGGGCAACTGGCTGCTTGCCAGTGATGGTGATGTTTGCGGCACTCGGAAGCGGGGGCGCCTTTTGCGCACTCCCGCAACACCTTGCCAGCTGGAGCCGACGCCAGCCGACGACTCCGCGCCAGAGACCGACGCACCGACCGCGACACTGGCGCGATTTGAGTCGGATGCACGCTGGTCGTTCGCCAGGCCCACCGACACCGTGTTGGTCTGGTTGGTCACAGATCCGCGAGCGACGACGCATGGATTCATGCCCCTGGTTCCACGCTCCGTTGTTGCGTTGCCATAACCACATTTTTCCGCCCATACGTCCAGGCCGCCGCGCCGGCAGTGGCTGGTCTGCGTTCATTGTGAGCACGCACGCGAAAACCTTCCGCATCGCAGCAAGGCGCCTGTTTACGAGTGCTTTACAACACGCCATGAAAACGATTACGTTGGCGCCGCAGCAGGGTTTCGACACTTTCGGACAACCCCCATGGCGACCACCACCATCAAAGACGTAGCGCGTGAGGCCGGCGTTTCCGTGGCCTCCGTTTCGCGCGCCTTGAATGGCGGCGGCGGGGTCACCGCGGAAACCGGCCAGCGTATCCGCGAGGTCGCCAACCGGCTGCGCTATGTGCCGCATGCCGCCGCACGCAGCCTGATTACCCGTCGTACGCACACCATCGGTGCCTTGCTGCCGGACCTGCATGGCGAGTTCTTTTCCGAACTGATCCGTGGCATCGACCTGGCGGCACGGGCGCGTGGCCTGCACCTGCTGGTCTCCAGTTCGCATGAAGGGGCCGAAGATGCCGCCGCCGCCCTGCGCGCGATGCAGGGTCGTGTCGACGGCATGCTGATCCTGTCGGCACGCGTGGATGCCGCCTTCCTGCACGCCAACCTGGCCGCTTCGGTGCCCGCTGTGCTGCTCAACAGTGCGGTGAAGAGCAAGACCTATTCCGTCCTCAACATCGACAATTTCGGCGGTGCGCACGCGATGGTGCGACATCTGCTCGATGCCGGGCATGCGCGCGTGGCCCACATTGCCGGTCCGGCCGGCAACTTCGATGCGCAGCAGCGCGAGCAGGGTTATCGCGCGGCGATGGCAGCCGGCGTGCCGGGCGTACCGCTAAATATCATCGCCGGCGATTTCACCGAAGAATCCGGCTATCTCGCCGGCCAGCAGTTGCTGGCACAGAAGAAACGCCCAGGTGCCGTTTTCGCCGCCAACGACATGATGGCGGTGGGTTGCCTGTACGCCTTCCGCGAAGCCGGGCTGGCGGTGCCACGCGACATCGCGCTGGCCGGGTTCGACGACATTCCGATTGCACGCTACGTCACCCCGACGCTCAGCACGGTGCGCGTGAGCATTGCGGATCTGGGCCGAAGCGCACTCGAGCATCTCGCCGAACTGCTCGAAAGCCCCGATCAGGCACCTCCGTTCGTGCAAACGCTCGGTTGCGAAATTGTCGTCCGCGAAAGCTGCGGCACGAACCACAACAAGGGGTCATCTGCACACGGACGTCGCTCATAAAGAAAGCCGCCACCAAACAGGTCTGTAGATATCTCTGGGAGGGGAAGCATGAATACGACGACGAAGTTCAAGAAGAAATTGCTCGCGAATCTGATCAAGGCATCGATAGCCGCGGTCGCCATCAGCACATCCGCCCTGTCGATCGCCGCAAGCTCAGACGCCACCCTGCGCGGTCGCGCGGCCGCCAACGCCGTGGTGACGGCCAAGCAGATTTCCACCGGCGCGGTACGCCGCACCACGGCCGACGCCAAAGGCAGCTACGCGCTGGTCGGCCTGCCGCCCGGCACCTATCAGGTGGATGCGGGGGCGGGTACCGAGCGAAATGTCACGCTCACCGTGGCCTCCACCTTCACGCTCGACCTGACCGCCGCTGCGGCGGCGACCGCCAACGCCACCAACCTCAACGCCGTGACGGTCACTGCCTCTGCGGTCACGCTGCAGGAGGTCAAGACGTCCGAAGTGGGTACCGAAGTCTCGCTGCATCAGATCGAGACCACCCCGCAGGCGTCGCGCAACTTCCTCGAGTTCGCCGATACCGTGCCGGGCATGGTGTTCACCCGCAGCGCGAACGGCACCACCAGCCTGCAGTCCGGTGCCCAGGCCAGCAGCGCCATCAATGTGTACATCGACGGCGTCGGCCAGAAGAACTACGTGCTGTCCGGCGGCATCACCGGCCAGAACGCCAGCCAGGGCAACCCGTTCCCGCAGCTGGCAATCGGCGAGTACAAGGTCATCACCTCCAACTACAAAGCGGAATACGACCAGATCTCCAGCGCCGCCGTGACCGCCGAAACCAAGTCCGGCACCAACCAGTTCCATGGCGATGTGTTCGGCAGTTTCACCGACACCGCCATGCGTGCGGAAACACCCTCCGAGCAAGCCTCCGGCAAGAAGACCCCGTCGCACGAAAAGGATTACGGCTTCGATCTCGGTGGGCCGATCGTGCAGGACATGGCGCACTTCTTCATCGCCTATGAAGGCAAGGAATTCGACACCCCGATCGCTGTGGTTCCGGCTGGCGCGTCCGAATACTGGAGTCAGTTGCCGGCCAGCGCGCAAGCCCAGTTCGGACCGGCCAGCCTGCCGTTCAAGGAAAACGACTGGTTTGGCAAGATCGATTTCGAACCGACCGACAAGGACCGCTTCGAGATCAGCGGTCATTATCGCCACGAAACCTCGATCAGCGGCATCGGCGGCATCACCACCGCGACCGCTGCCCTGAATACGCTCAACACCGACAAGCGCTTCGACATGCGCTGGGATCACAGCACGGATAGCTGGTTCAACCGGTTGCAGGCCACCTACGAAAACGCGTTCTTCACACCGACTCCAGCGATCACCGGCGCTGGTGCACTCTATGTCGTAGCCACCGACCTGAACCAGGACATCCTGCAAACCGGCAATTCGCCGCTGGCCCAGCAGAACAAGGGTCAGAAGGGCCCGGCTCTGCAGGACGACCTGACCTTCAACGACTTTGAATGGCATGGCGACCATGTCATCAAGATGGGTGTGAAATACAAGGCGGTGAAGCTGACCGCGCAGGACGCGGGCGACAGCAATGCGCTCTATTCCTATGCAGTAACTCCCAACAACGGTACGGAAGCGATCCCGTACCAGGTGCAGTTCGGCTCACCGGTACCGGGACAGAGTCCGGTCGCCACCAGCTCGGACAAGCAGTTCGGCACCTATATCCAGGACGACTGGGCGGTTGATGACCACCTGACCCTGAACCTCGGCGTGCGCTGGGACTACGAGGAGACCCCGTCGTACCTCAACTATGTCACCCCGGCGAACGTGATCGCGGCATTCAACAGCCAGGACCCGAATGCACCGGCCGGACAGACCTATGCGCAGACGCTGGCAAAGGGTGGCGTCAACGTCAATGACTACATCAGCACCGGCAACAACCGTAGCGCGCCGAAGAACGAGTGGCAGCCGCGCTTTGGTTTCTCCTATGACATCAATGGTGACGAGCGGCACGTGTTCTTCGGCGGCCTCGGCCGCTCCTACGACCGCGATCTGTACGAGTCGCTGCAGGTCGAACAGACCAAGTCAGTGCTGTCGCAACCCACACTGCTGTTCAACACGCCGCTTGAGCCCTGCAACCTCGGACCAAGCTGCCTGACGTGGGACCCGAAGTACCTGGACATCAGCACCCTGCAGGCGCTGGTCGCCGGTACCACGGCGGGCAAGGAAGTTGACATGGTCAACAACAACCTGAAGGCGCCTTACTCCGACCAGTTCAGCATCGGCATGCGCAACAAGATCGGTGACTGGAACACCAGCGTCACGTTCGCCGAGGTACGCAGCTACGACGGCCTCGTCTTCACCCTCGGCAACCGCTACCCGGACGGCAGCTTCTGGCAGAACGGCAGCCAGCCCTGGGGCAACGGCATCCCCGGTTTCGGCAGCCTGATCATCGGAAACAACGGCCTGAAAACCGACACCACCCAGCTGCTGCTGTACGCCGAAAAACCCTACACCAAGGAATCGCACTGGGGCACGACGATCGCCTATACCTACAGTCAGTCGCGCCAGAACAACGACAACCAGGATCCGACCGACCAGTACGCGTTCGACTACGAAAAGATCGGCAACTACCCGTTCACTGGCGGCGCGCTCGCCAAGCACCGTCTGGTGGCTACCGGCACGGTCGATGGGCCGTGGGGCTTCGTGTTAGGTGCCAAGCTGACCCTGGCCACGCCAATTCCCGATCTCAACCTCGCCTCCTACGGAGCGATACCCACGAACGAGGACAGCAATGGTGTGGCCGGCAGCGGCAACCGCTCGGTATCGATCACACCACCGGGGGAGGGGCGCTTCCTGCTCGGCCCCAAGATCTTCGGTTTCCGCGACATCGACTTCCAGGCCACCAAGAACTTCAAGGTCTACGGCGGTCTCGACGCCTACGTCCGTATCGACCTGATCAATGCGTTCAACTGGAACAACTACGTCAACTACATCGAAACCTGGGGCTCCAACGGCGTGCTCAACAAGACCCCGGTGATCTTCAATCCGACCGGCGATATTTCCGGTTATCCACGCACGCTGAAGGTCTCGATGGGCATACACTTCTAGGCACGCTCGTGAAGGCTCATGCCGGCAACGGCATATACGCCCGAAACAAAGCCCGCTCCGCGCGGGCTTTGTTTTGCGGCCTCTCGTCATGAACACCCTCTTGCTACCCGCAGGCTTCCCATGACTGATCTCCACATCAAGAACATTGTCATCGTCGGCGGTGGTACCGCGGGCTGGATGGCGGCGTCCGCATTCGCCAAGGTGCTCGACCCCACCTATTCGATCCGGCTGGTGGAGTCGGAGGAAATCGGCATTGTCGGCGTTGGCGAGGCGACGGTGCCGCATCTGAAACTGTTCAACAATCTGCTTGAGATCGACGAAATCGAGTTCGTCAAACAGGTGCAGGGCACGTTCAAGCTTGGCATCCAGTTCAACGACTGGGGCCGACTGGGCGACTCGTACATCCATGGCTTCGGCACGATCGGACACGACGTGAGCCTGCTGCCGTTTCACCAGTTCTGGATCAAGGCCAGGCAGCAGGGCGTGGCTACCGATATCGGGGCCTACTCGCTGAATACGGCGGCGGCACCGCGTGGCAAGTTCATGGCCTCGGCCAGCGACGCGCCTGCCAATTCGCCACTGGCGGATATCGCCTACGCCTACCACTTCGACGCAGGCTTGTATGCGAAATACCTGCGCAGCTACGCCGAACAGCGAGGGGTGCGCCGCACCGAGGGCAAGATCGCGCAGACCACGCTGCGGCCGCACGACGGCTTCGTCGAGGCGGTGATCCTGGAGAGCGGCGAACGGATCGAGGGCGAGCTGTTCATCGACTGCTCCGGCTTTCGCGGTCTACTGATCGAGCAGGCGCTGCATACCGGCTATCTCGATTTCACCCACTGGCTGCCGTGCGACCGCGCACTGGCCGTACCTTGCGAAAAGGTCGGACCACCCACGCCGTACACGCGCTCAACGGCGCGTACGGCCGGCTGGCAGTGGCGCATCCCGCTGCAACACCGCACCGGCAACGGCTATGTGTATTCGAGCGCACACATCAGCGACGACGAAGCGGCAGCGACGCTGTTGAAGCATCTCGATGGGCGCCCACTCGGCGATCCGCGACCACTTCGTTTCACCACCGGCGTGCGCAAGAAATTCTGGAACAAGAACGTGGTCGCGCTGGGACTGGCCAGCGGTTTCCTGGAGCCGCTCGAATCGACCAGCATCTACATGATCCAGTCCGGCATCGCGCGGCTGCTCAATCTGTTTCCGCAACCTGATTTCAGCGAAGTCGTGATCGAGCGCTACAACGCGCAGGCAACCTTCGAATACGAGCACATCCGCGATTTCCTGATCCTGCACTATTACGCGACCGAACGTGAAGACACGCCGTTCTGGAAGCAGTGCCGCAACATGTCCATCCCGGCACAACTGCAGGACAACATCCGCCTGTTCAGGGACAGCGGGCGTTTCTTCCGCGATGCCGAGGAAATGTTCGCAACCGTCAGCTGGGTGCAGGTAATGCTCGGCCAGCACATCGTGCCGCAGGGCTACCATCCACTGGTCGACAAGATGTCGGACCAGGAACTGGCCGGGTTCATGGCCAGCGTCAGCCAGGTAGTCAACTCCTGTGTCGAGGCGATGCCGCCGCACCAGGCTTTCATCGACCGCTACTGCGTCGCACCTAGCATGGCGGCCTGACCGTTTCCCCCTGGGTCGTCTCGCGGATTACCGAGACGACGGCTACGCACGACTTCCCCATCGTGAGACAAAGCGCTTTCCCATGAACAGCAAACTTTTCCGCATCCTTCGAGCCACCGCGCTCACCACCTTGCTGGTGCTTGGCGCCGGCTGGCAGTCGCCGGTCGCGGCCAGGACCGCGGCGCATGGCTACGCCACGCTGCCCAGGCAGCAACAGCAGCTGGTCGACGATCTGGAGCAGCGCACGTTCCAATGGTTCTGGCACAGCGCCGATCCGAGGACCGGACTGGTGCCCGATTCCTATCCCGGCCACTCGTTCTCGAGTATCGCTGCGGTGGGTTTTGGTCTGACCGCCTACGGCGTCGGTGTCGAGCGCGGCTACATCACGCGTGAGCAGGCGATCGAGCGCACCCTCGCGACCTTGCGCTTCTTCAGGCATGCGCCGCAGAACGACAGCGAGGACGATGCCGCCGGTTACCACGGTTTCTACTACCACTTCCTCGACATGCAGACCGGCAAACGCGCCATGCGCTCGGTCGAACTGTCCAGCGTCGACACCACCCTGCTGCTCGGCGGCGTGCTGTTCGCGCAGTCGTACTACGACCGCGACACGCCGCAGGAGAAGGAGATCCGGCAACTCGCTGACGCGATCTACCGCGATGTCGACTGGACCTGGATGCAGGCGCGCAAGCCGCTGATCAGCATGGGCTGGACGCCAGGCGGCAAGTTCATCCCGGCCGACTGGAAAGGGTATGACGAAGGCATGCTGGTCTACATCCTCGCACTCGGCTCGCCGACCCATCCGGTCGAAGCCGATGCGTGGCCGGCATGGCTGTCCACTAATCACCTGAGCTGGGGCGCGTTCCAGGGCCAGACCTTCCTCAACTTCGCCCCGTTGTTCGGCCATCAGTACACCGAGGTGTGGGTCGACTTCCGCGGCATCCGCGATGCATGGAGCCGCGAGCACGGCCTGGACTATTTCGAGAACAGCCGCCGCGCCGTCTACAGCCAGCGCAGCTATGCGATCGCCAACCCCGGCCACTGGACCGGCTATGGCAAAAACGTATGGGGCCTGACTGCCAGCAACGGCCCGGGCCATTTCGTCGAGCAGACCGCCACGGGTGAACGCAAGTTCGACGGGTACACCGCACGTGGCGCCGGCCTGGACTACATTTCCGACGATGGCACCATCGCGCCCACTGCCGCTGGCGGATCGATCGCCTTTGCGCCGGAGATCGTGATACCCGCGCTGCAGGAAATGAAGCAACGCTATGGTCAGTGGATCTACAACCCGTACGGCTTCGTCGATGCATTCAACCCGAGCTTCCACATGAAGGCCGAGACACATTCCGGCACCGTGGTGCCCGGGATGGGATGGGCCGAAACCCTGCAGCTCGGCATCGACCAGGGCCCGATCGTGCTGATGATCGAGAACTGGCGCAGCGATTTCGTGTGGAAGGTGATGAAGAAGAACCCCTACGTCCGCAAGGGACTCGAACGCGCCGGCTTTACCGGCGGCTGGCTTGGGCAGGCCAGCACGAAGCCATGAATCCGGCGGCTGCCATCCGCAAATATCGGCGCCTGCTGCGCTGTGTGCTGGTGGGAGTCACGAAAAACTTCCCCACTTCGTCATCCCGGCGCAGGCCGGAGGAGCTTTCACAACAGCGGAGCTGGTCATCGCTTCACCAACAACGAAGCGGGCCATCCATTTGGCCTTTCGCATCAGCAACAGCGATCCCGGCCTACGCCGGGATGACGACAGGAAAGCGGGGTATTCGAGGTGCGCTGACGGTGTGCCTGCTGGCCGGTGTGACCTTGCTCGGCAGCTGCACTTCATCGACCAGCGACGACAACGCGCTCACGTTCTGGACGATCGGCCGCGAAGGCGAGGCGATCGTCAAGCTGCTGCCGGACTTCGAGCGCGCGCATCCGGACATCCACGTCAACGTGCAGCAGCTGCCGCTGTCCGCGGCACACCAGAAGCTGCTCACCGCGTTCGCCGGCGGCTCGACCCCGGACATGACCCAGCTGGGCAATACCTGGCTGCCGGAAATGGTGGCGCTGGATGCACTGGAACCACTGCAGGCACGCGTCGACCGTTCGACGGTGATCCGGCAGGACGATTACTTCGCCAGCATCTGGGCGACCAATGTCATCGACGGCGCGCTGTACGGCGTGCCGTGGTACGTCGACACCCGGCTGCTGTTCTATCGCAACGACCTGTTGAAGCAGGCCGGCTTCAATGCACCGCCGCGCGACTGGGCCGAGTGGCGGCGCATGCTCGCCGCGCTGAGCGATCCGCAGCGCCACACCTGGGGCATCCTGCTGCCGACCAACGAGTACGAGCAGCTGATGTCGCTGGCATTGCAGCAGAGCGATCCGCTGCTGCGCGACGGCGGCCGCTACGGCAATTTCGAGAGCGCCGGCTTCAAGCGTGCGCTGACGTTCTATGTCGACACCTTCAAGTTGCACCAGGCGCCGGCGATCACCAATGTGGAGGCCGGCAATCCGTGGTCGGAGTTCGGCCGTGGCGTGTATGCGTTCTACCTGTCCGGCCCGTGGAACATCGGCGAGTTCCGCAAGCGCCTGCCCGCCGCCGAGCAGGACGACTGGGCCACCGCGCCGCTGCCCGGCCCGGATGGCCCCGGTATCGGCGTGGCCGGCGGGTCCAGTCTGGTGATCTTTCGCAGATCGAAGCACCAGGATGCCGCGTGGCAGTTGATCGAGTATCTGTCGCAACCGCAGGTGCAGCAGCGCTTCTATGACCTGCTCGGCGACATGCCGCCGCGGCGTTCGTCGTGGAACGGCGGTGCGCTGCACGACGATCCGAAGGCACGCGCCTTCCGCGAGCAGCTGGAGCATGTGAAGCCGGCGCCGGCGGTGCCCGAATGGGAACGCATCGCCAACGAGATGCAGCTGGTCGCCGCGCAGGCGATCGCCGGTGAGCTGACGATTGACCAGGCGACCGCCGAGATGGATCGCCGTACCGACCGCATCCTGGAGAAGCGCCGCTGGATTCTCGATCATCCACACCCCACCGCGGGAGCCGCCCGGTGAATCGGCAACACGCCGCGTGGCTGTTTCTCGCGCCGGCCCTGTTGGTGCTGGGCGTGTTCTTCCTGCTGCCGGTGATTGCCGCGCTGCTGCTCAGCCTCACCGACTACGATCTCTACGCGCTCGCGGACATCCACAACCTGCGCTTCGTGGCGCTGCACAACTACGTGGCTTTGTTGCAGCGACCGTTGTTCTGGTCGGCACTCGGACATACCGTGTACTTCGTCGCCGTCGGCGTGCCGCTGTCGATGGCCACCTCGCTCGGCGCGGCGCTGCTGCTCAATTCGCCGCTGGCACGCTGCAAGCCGTTCTTCCGCACCGCGCTGTTCGCGCCAGTGGTGACCACGGTGGTGGCGGTGGCGGTGATCTGGCGCTATCTGTTCAACACCAAGTACGGGATCGCCAACGACGTGCTCGGCCATCTGGGCATCCATCCGATCGACTGGCTGGGCGATCCGCACTGGGCGATGCCGACGATCATCGCGTTCGCGGTGTGGAAGAACTTCGGCTACAACATGATCATCTTCCTGGCCGGCCTGCAGGCGATTCCGATTGACCTCTATGAGGCCGCGCGCATCGACGGTGCGTCGGCGTGGCGGCAGTTCCGCCACATCACCCTGCCGATGCTCGGGCCGACCCTGCTGCTGGTGGGCATCCTCACCGTGTCGGGCTATTTCCAGCTGTTTGCCGAGCCCTACGTGATGACCGAAGGCGGCCCGCTGCAGAGCACCACCAGCGTGCTGTACCTGATGTACGAGGAGGGCTTCAAATGGTGGAACCTCGGCTCCGCCTCGGCGGTGGCGTTCCTGCTGTTCCTGATCATGTTCGCGGTGACCCTGCTGATGCTGAAGCTTGCGCGACGTGAGGACACGACATGAGCCCGCGGCTGGCGAAGGCGCTGATCAACGGCCTGCTGCTCGGCGGCACGCTGGTGGCGCTGTTTCCGCTGCTGTGGATGCTGTCGGTGTCGTTCATGCAGCCGGGCGAGGCCGCCGCGCTGCCACCGCCCCTGCTGCCGGCGCACGCCACGCTGGGCAACTACCGCGAGCTGTTCGTGCACGCCGGCATGGGCCGCTATCTGCTCAACAGTCTCGCGATATCAAGCGCGATCACCGTGCTGTCGCTGGCGTTCAACCTGATGGCCGGCTACGCCTTCGCCAAGCTGCGCTTCGCCGGCCGCGAGCGGCTGTTCCAGGCGCTGATCGGCGCGCTGGTGATCCCGGCCCAGGTCGCGATGCTGCCGCTGTTCCTGCTGCTGAAGTACCTCGGTCTGGTCAACAGCTACGCCGGCGTGATCGTACCGGCGATGGCCACCGTGTTTGGCATCTTCCTGGTGCGCCAGTACGCACGCGGCATTCCGGATGAACTGCTGGAGGCGGCGCGCATCGATGGCGCCGGCGAGTGGCGCATCTTCGGGCAGATCGTGCTGCCGCTGCTGAAGCCGATCATGGTCACGCTGGCGATCTTCAGCTTCCTCGCCGCATGGAACGACTTCATGTGGCCTTTGATCGTGCTGACCGGGCAGGAGCACTACACCTTGCCGATCGGGCTGGCCTCGCTGGCGCGCGAACATGCACAGGACAGCGAGCTGATGATGGCCGGCTCGGTGGTCACCGTGTTGCCGGTGATCGTGCTGTTCCTGGCGATGCAGCGGCATTATCTGGAAGGGCTGCTGCTCGGGAGTGTGAAGGGATGAGCCAGCGTGGCCGGTCAGTCGCCATGCCCGGGCCGGTGCCAGCGGTGGTTGCGCCGGCGATTGTGATCATCGGCGTATCGGGCAGCGGCAAGAGCAGTGTCGGCGAGGCGCTGGCGGCGGCCTTGCACCTGCCCTTCCTGGAAGGCGACAGCATGCATTCGCCGGCCAGCCTCGCGAAAATGCACGCCGGTATCGCACTGACCGACCAGGATCGCCAGCCATGGCTGGATTCGATCGCTGCATGGATGGTCGGGCAACCGGCCCGACACGGTTGCGTGGTGGCCTGCTCGGCTTTGCGCCGGCGTTATCGGGATCACCTGCGTAGCGCCGTGCCCACGCTTCAACTGGTGGCGCTGACGGTGGCTCCCGACCTGCTCGCCGATCGAATGCGCGAACGGCAACACTTTATGCCGCCGTCCTTGCTCGCCAGCCAACTGGCGACCTGGGAGCCGCCGGACAAGGACGAGCACGCGATCAGCATTGACGCCAGCGACGATCTCGCCGCTGTCGTCGAGCGGGTGAGGCAGACGCTTTCGCCGTGAGACACGGCGAACCTGGCCACACCACGACACCCGGATGAACGGAGCCTGCCAGGACAGGCTCCGCGACAAGCCTCAGAACTTGCCAGCGCGGAAGTCGGCAATCGCCTCGTGGATCTGCTCGGGCGTGTTCATCACGAACGGCCCGTAACGCGCCACGCTTTCCTTCAGCGGCTTGCCGGCGACCACCAGCAGACGCGACGGTTTGTCGCTACCGGCCAGCTGCAATTGCTCGCCTTCGGACAACACGCCGAGTTCGCTGCGCTGCAGTGACTCGCCGCCGACCAGCGCCGACTCGCCCTCGAATACGTAGGCGAAGCCGTGATGTCCGACCGGCAGATCCAGTGTCAACGCCGCGCCGGGCTGCAGGCTGATGTCCAGGTAGACCGGTGCGGTGACGATACCCTCGACCGGGCCAGTCGCGCCGGCCAGCTCGCCGGCAATCACCTTCACCTCGACACCTTCCGCCGGATGCACCACCGGAATCCGCTCGGGGCCGATGTCCTGGTAGCGCGGCGCGGTCATCTTGTCCTTCGCCGGCAGGTTCACCCACAGCTGGAAGCCCCACATCAGGCCGTTTTCCTGCTGCGGCATTTCCGAATGCAGGATGCCGCGACCGGCGGTCATCCACTGCACGCTGCCCGGCGTGAGGTCGCCGCGGTTGCCGTGGTTGTCGCCGTGCTGCATATGCCCGGCCAGCATGTAGGTAACCGTCTCGAAACCGCGATGCGGATGCTCCGGGAAACCGGCGATGTAATCGCCGGCGTCGTCGGAACGGAACTCGTCCAGCAACAGGAATGGATCGAGCATGTCGAGCCCGGGCTGGCCGATGATGCGCTTCAGCTTCACGCCGGCGCCGTCGGAGGTATCGATGCCGCGGATACAGCGGGTGATGTGGCGATCGCTCATGGCTTGCTCCCGTAAAGGATGACTGCACACCAAGATGGCCCTGTTGCCGTGCTTATCCAAGCGCCGTGGCCGGAACGGATTGTTTCATCCCGGCGACGCTGCGACGGCCGGCCGCGCGATCAGTGCACCCAGTGTCCGCTGCGCTGGCGCGGCGGCGCGTTGTCGTCGTCATCGTTGTCCGGCCGCTGCTGAAGCACCATCGCCTCCACTTCGGCCTCGCTGACCGGCTTGGCCTGCCAGTACTGGTTGACCGCGCCGAGCACGGCCGGTACCTGCGACAGGCACTCGTCGTATTCGTCCTCGCTGAGCTTCTCGAACTCGGTATCCGCGCTAAGGATGCCTTCGTCGACCGCCAGCGCCATCACCGGGCCAAGCAGCTCCATCAGCTGCGGGTCCTCGGCCAGGCGGCTTTCCCACAGACTCGCGCGCAGGTCGATGCCGCGGCTGAAACCCTCGCACCAGCCGGCGGCGGACAGCATCGGGATCGGGCTGGTCTCCTGCTCGACCTCGCCCAGGATCGGTTCGTAGGCGTCGACGTCGAGCTCGGCACTGATCGAATCGTTGAGCTTGGCCAGCAGCGCCAGCACGCGGTTGCCTTCGCCCTCGTCGGCGAACGGTTCGTGCAGCACTTCCGGCAGCCATTCGTCCGGCAGTACCAGCAGCGGGCCGACCGCCAGCGCGCTGAGCAGGCCGTGTACGCCGTCCAGCAGCAGGTCACCTTCACCGGTATGCGCACGCAGGTAGCGGTCCAGCTCATCCAGTTCATTGTCGTCCAGCGAACTGGGCCATTCGGTTTTTGCGGTCATTGCCTTAAATATCCAGTTCCAGCGTCACCGGTGTGTGGTCGGAAGGGCGCTCCCAACGACGCGGTTCGCGATCGATCGCTGCTGCCGTGGCGGCGGATTTCAATGCCTCGCCGATCAGGATCAGATCGATGCGCAGGCCCATGTTGCGACGGAATGCGGCCTGCCGATAGTCCCACCAGCTGTAGTGCTGGCTGGCGGACTCGAACAGCCGGAAGCTATCGTGCAGACCGAGGTCGGTGATCGCCTTGAGTCCGGCGCGCTCGGGCGGTGAGCACAGGATGTCTTCACCCCAGGCGACTGGATCGTAGACGTCGCGATCGTCCGGGCAGATGTTGAAATCGCCTAGCACGACCAGGTTGGGATGACGTTCCAGCTCGCGCGCCAGAAATTCGCGCACCTTGGCCAGCCAGTCCAACTTGTAGGCGTATTTCTCGTCGCCGACGGCCTTGCCGTTGACCACGTACAGATCCACCACGCGCAAGTTGCCAATGCTGGCGGCGAGGATGCGCCGCTGCGGATCGTCCAGTCCGGGGATGTCGGTGACGATATCCGTAGGCTGCTCGCGGGCCAGGATCGCCACGCCGTTGTAGGTTTTCTGGCCCGAATACACCGCGCGATAACCCACTGCAGCCAGCTCGCCGGCCGGAAACTTCGCGTCCTCCAGCTTGGTTTCCTGCAGCGCCACGATATCCGGCTGCGCGTCGGCCAGCCACTGGGCCAGATGCGGCAGGCGCACCTTCAGCGAGTTGACGTTCCAGGAGGCAATTTTCATCGCGGCATTGTAAGGGATGTGCCGGCGCGGACCGCCCAAAACGGCTGCATGGACTGTAGCGGTTACCCGGACCGGTATTTTCGGACGCTTCCGGCTGACTCACGGCACCCGTCAAAATGGCGCTGCGCTGCGGTTCAAGCAGGTAAATAACGTCTTTTTGGCAACGCGAACCGAACGGTATTCATGAATTTCGACACAAACCCACCGAAACCTTGCATTCCGGTGTATGCTGGGAAAGCAGAGTCTGAGGAAACTCAGGGCTTCTGCTCCTATTGCGGTCAAGTGCACTTCGCTCCGAGCCGCAAACCATCACTAGCTTCAAAGGTATGTTACATGTCGGATCGTCAGAGCGGTACAGTCAAGTGGTTCAACGACGCCAAAGGTTTTGGCTTCATCACCCCGGAAAGCGGTGACGACCTGTTCGTGCATTTCCGCGCGATCCAGGGCACGGGCTTCAAGTCCCTGCAGGAAGGCCAGCGCGTCACGTTCGTCGTCACCAAGGGCCAGAAAGGCCTGCAGGCTGAGGAAGTCCAGGTTGCCTAAATCCTTCGGGATTTGAGCGGCTCTGAAAAGCCCGCTTCGGCGGGCTTTTTTTCGTCTCGAAGAAACGCACCGCACCATCGGAGGGACGGCGCGACGCGGATCGTCGAGCTCAGATCAAGCCGTGGCTGCGCAACAACGCCTCCGGCTCCGGTTTCCTGCCGCGGAACGCGATGAAGCTTTCCAGCGCCGGCCGGCTGGCGCCGACCGCGAGAAACTCGCGGCGAAAGCGTTCGCCGGTGTTCCGATCGATCACGCTGGCACCCTGTTCGGCTACGGCCTCGAACGCACCGAACGCATCGGCCGACAGCAACTCGGCCCACAGGTAGCTGTAGTAACCGGCCGCATACCCGCCGGCGAAGATGTGGCTGAAGCCGTGCGGGAAGCGCTGCCACGCGGGCGGGTGCAACACCGCGACCTGCTTGCGCACCTGCTCCAGCACCGCCAGCGTGCGTGCGCCCTGCGCCGGGTCGTATTCCAGGTGCAGCAGGAAATCGAACAGCGCGAATTCCAGCTGGCGCACCAGGAACAGGCCGGCGTGGAAATGCCGCGCGGCGAGCATGCATTCGAACAGTTCGTCCGGCAGCCTTTCGCCGGTCTGGTAGTGCTTCGCGAACAGATCCAGTGCCTGCCGGTTCCAGCCGAAGTTCTCCATGAACTGGCTGGGCAGTTCCACCGCGTCCCATTCGACGCCGTCGATGCCGCCGACCGAAGGCAAGGCGATCTCGGTCAGCAGGTGGTGCAAGCCGTGACCGAACTCGTGGAACAGGGTGAGCACGTCGTCGTGGGTGAGCAGGGCCGGCTTGCCCTCGGTCGGTGGCGCGAAATTGCAGGTGAGGAAGGCCACCGGCAGCTGCAAGCCCGCACCTTCAGGATCGGCGCCGTCGTCGAAGCGGGCGCGACAGACGTCCATCCACGCGCCACCACGTTTGCCGTTGCGCGCGTACAGATCGACGTAGGCGCCGGCGAACACGCGGCCGTCAGCATCGCGCACGTCGTAGTAGCGCACATCCGGATGCCACACATCGACGCCGTCGCGAACGGCGAGGGTGATGCCGTACAACTGGGTGGTGAGGCCAAACAAGCCGTCGATCACCGCCGGCAGCGGGAAATACGGCTTCAGCTGTTCCTCGTCCAGCGCGTACTGCTGTTGACGGAGCTTCTCCGAGGCGTAGCCGACATCCCATGATTCGAGGTTGTCGAGTTTCAGTTCGGCATGCGCGAACTCGCGCAACGTGGCGAGTTCCTGTTGCGCCACCGGCTTCGCGCGCGCGGCCAGATCGTGCAGGAATTCCAGCACCTCGGCCGGCGAGCCGGCCATCTTGGTCGCCAGCGATTCCTCCGCGGCATTGGCGAAACCGAGCAGTTGGGCGGCTTCGTGACGCAGCGCCATGATCTTCTCGATGCGCGCGCTGTTGTCGAACTTGCCCGCGTTCGGACCCTGGTCGGAGGCGCGGGTCTGATAGGCCCAGTACACCCGTTCGCGCAGGCCGCGGTTGTCCGCATAAGTCAGCACGGCCTGCACGCTGGGCTGCTTCAGTGTCACCAGATAGCCGGCCAGATCCTGATCCTCGGCGTACTGGCGCAGCACCGCGCGGCCGGACTCGGGGATGCCGGCAAGGTCGCGCTCGTCGGTGATGTGCTCGTGCCACGCCTCGCTGGCGTCGAGCACGGCATTGGAGAATTCAGTGGAGAGCCGGGACAGCTCCACGCCGATCTCGCGGAAGCGCGAGCGCGCCGGTTCCTCCAGCGCCACGCCGGAAAGTTTGAAATCGCGCAGCGCATGTTCGACCAGCGCGCACTCGGGGCGCGGCAGCGTCGTGAAATCCGGCGCATCTGCCAGCGCCTGCACCGCGGCGTACAGCGCACGGTTCTGGCCGAGTTCGATGGCATGCTCGGTGAGCTTTTCCTCGGCCGGGCCGTATACCTTTCGCAATGGCTCGCTGTCGGCCACCGAATGCAGATGCGAAACTGGCGCCCACGCGCGCGCCAGTCGTTGCTCCAGTCGCTCCTGAGTCAGCATCACCGTGGCGAAATCGCGCGGTGCGCCAGGTGCGACCAGCGCATCGATGCCGGCGCGATAGTCGACGAGGATGGCGTCGATCGCCGGCTCGACATGCTCGGGGCGGATCTGCGAGAACGCCGGCAGGGTAGCGTCGGCCAGCAGCGGATTGTCTTGGTTCATGGGATCTCCTTGAGGCCGCCAGCGTGGCGATCGCGCCGACCGAAATCAAGCGTCCGCGCGAGCCGGCAAATGCCCCGGTCCAGCTTCCTCCACCCGGCTACACCATGCCGTTTTGTCATGGATGGCACCGTAACCTTGCTGCCATGTCGCTACCGGACGTCACCGAGCTGCTGGCCTGCAGCACCATGTTTGCGCAACTGGATGCACCGGCACGTGAAGCGCTGGCGCGCGAGCTGGTGTGGCTGGGCCTGCCCGGCGGGCGGCCGCTGTTCAAACCCGGCGAAGCGGCGGATGCGCTGTATCTGCTGAAAAGCGGCAGCCTCGGCGTGTTCGACGACGGGCCGACCGAGGAGGTGGCCGAGCTGGTCCGGCTGATCGCCGTCGGCGAATGCGTCGGTGCGGTCAGCCTGTTGGGCGGCGAACGGCGCACCCGCACGGTACGTGCCTTGCGCGATTCCGAGCTGCTGCGACTGGATCGCGCTGCCTTCGAGGCGCTGCTCGGGCGTCACCCGCACGCCATGCTGGCCGTGGCGCGGATCACGATCGAGCAGTTGCAGCAGCACGATCGTGACGCGAATCGACCCGGGCTGCCGCGCACGTTCGCCATGCTGCCGATCAATCAGGCGGTACCGGCGCGGGTACTGGCGATGCAGCTGGGGCAGGCGCTGGAAGCTTATGGCAGCTGCGCGGTGATCGACGGCGAGCAGGGCGCCGGCCGCAGCAGCGACTGGTTCGCCGAGCGCGAGAGGCAGTTGCGCTTCGTGATCTATCTGGACGCGAGTGGCGATCCGCTGTGGCGACAGCGCTGCCTGCGCCAGGCCGACGTGCTGTTGCTGCCGGCAATGGCCGCGCAACCGGCACGAGCGTGGCCCGAACCCGCTGTGCTGGATCCGCTGCGCACCGGCCATCGCTCGCGGCATCTGCTGTTGCTGCATGCCGGTCACCAGGTCAGCCTGGGTTCGGCGCAGCGCTGGCGCGCGCCGTTCAGTGGCGTGCTACGACATCACCATGTCTGCAATGGCGCGGATATCGTGCGGCTGGCGCGGCTGGTCAGCGGGCATGGCCGCGGCCTGGTGCTGGCCGGCGGCGGTGCCCGCGGACTGGCGCACCTGGGTGTACTGCGGGCACTCCACGAAGCCGGCCATGTCTTCGATGCCGTCGGCGGCACCAGCATCGGCGCGATCATCGGTGCCGGTATCGCCTGCGGCTGGGAGCTTGATGCGATGACGGAAATCTTCCGTCGTGCATTCGTGCAGGGCCGGCCGCTGTCGGACTGGACGCTGCCGCTGGTGGCGATGACGCGCGGCCGACGTGCCTCGCTGATGCTGCAGCACGCCTTTGGTGCGCTGGAGATCGAGGATCTGCCGTTACCGTACTTCTGTGTCTCCACTCAATTGTCCGGCGGCGGCATGGCAGTGCATCGGCACGGCCCGCTATGGCTGTGGCTGCGTGCCTCCAGCGCGATTCCCGGCGTGTTACCGCCGGTGCTGCATCAAGGTCGTGTCCATGTCGACGGCGCCCTGGTCGACAACCTGCCGACCGACGTGATGGCGGCCGACGGCGTCGCCCACATCACCGCGCTGGATATCCGCGCCGATATCGCCCTGCTCACCACCGCCGAGGAGTCGGCCACGCCGCCGCTATGGCGCCTGCTGTTGCAGCGACGGCAGGACATCCGCCGGCCCGGCCTGGTCTCGACCCTGGTGCGCGCCGGCATGGTCAACGGCGAGACGGCCAGCGAACAGCGCCGCGAACGCGCCGACCTGCTGATCACACCACCGCTGGAGCACATTGGCATGCTCGACTGGAAAGACTGGCAGCGTGCGATCGATGCCGGCTACCGGCATGCGATCGAGGTGCTCGAAACCCGCGCGCGCAACGCCGCGCCGGCCGCTACCATGCGCGAATGAATTCTCTGCGCAGTTTCAAGGGCATCACGCCCACCCTCGGCGAACGCGTCTATATCGACCCGGCCGCCACCCTCATCGGCGACGTGGTGCTGGGCGACGATGTGTCGATATGGCCCGGTACGGTGCTGCGTGGCGACGTGAACTACATCCGTGTCGGCGCCCGCACCAGCATTCAGGATGGCAGCATTGTGCATGTCGCCCATGCCGGCCCGTACGGCCCCGGCTTTCCGTGCCTGATCGGCGAGGGGGTCACCATCGGCCACGCCGCGGTAGTGCATGCCTGCACGATCGAGGACTATTGCCTGATCGGCATGCACGCCAGCGTGCTCGACGGCGCGGTAGTGAAAAAGTACGGCTTCGTCGGCGCCGGCGCGCTGATTCCACCCGGCAAGGTGGTCGGCGAGCGCGAGCTGTGGCTGGGCAACCCGGCGAAGTTCGTGCGCCTGCTCAGCGACCGCCAGATCGAGCAGCTGCATTACTCGGCGGACCATTACGTGCGGCTCAAGGACGAGTACCTGGCATCCGCTTGAGGATGCCGCGACACATGTTTACATCCCCGCCGCGTGCCCGGCATTCGCCTGCTGGATGCGTTCGGCTTCCGCCTCGTGCCGTTTCGTTTCTATGTTGCGCGCGGCGGAGAGCTTGCCGCCGAGCAAGGCCAGCGTGAAATTGGTGCTGTCGAACTCGCGCAACAGGTCAATCTCCCGCCGCGCCTCGTCCAGATCATTCTGGTTGATGGTGTGCTCGATCTCCGTCGCAGCACGCGGAAAGGACTCGCGCAAGGCTTCCTGCGCGCTCCGGTTCTGCGGCTCCAGCTGCAACACGCTGAGATAGAACTCGTAGGCGTTGCTGCCGGCCGGCGCTACCAGGCGGCCGTCATGCATTGCATCGCGGGCCAGACCGAGCAGGATGTGGGTGCCGCTTTGCGCATCGTCGCCTGCTGCGTCTGCCGCGTTGCCGGATGGCGTGCCGGCCAGGTTCGGTAAAGCGTTCGCGGTGGCGTAGCTGTACCAGAAGACGCCGCCACCGGCCACAGCCACGAGCAGCAAGGGAATGAGCACAAGCGCGTGGCGACGCGACACAACGGAGAGAAAACGGAACATGACACCTGCTGCATGGGTTTCGAGCGCGCGCGGGATCGACGCGCCCCCGGCGGATGGCGGCACGATAGCCACGCTGTGTGTCAATCATGTTGCGGCGGCGACGGCCTGACCTTTACCAATCCAGCCTCACCAGCCCAGCATGGTGTTGCCGTTGTCGGGCGAACCGTCCGGATGGGTGAACCAGTACACGCGGTTTTGATGATCTGGACAGCCCTTGCCGTTGTCATAGCTGGATACGGCACCACTGGCCGTGCCCACGTCACTGCGATAGCAACCACCCAACGAATCCTGGAACGCGAAGGTCTGCGCACTTTGCTGGCCGGTATGGCCGGTCACGTTTTGGCTGGCGTCGAAGTCCAGCGTATCGGCGCTGTCCACCGTGTTGTTCACCTTGGCCGAATACAAGGTGATGCCGAACAGCTGATGTTCGCTACGCTTCGCGTAATCCTGATGCGCCACCGTGGCCAGCGTGAAACTGCCGTCGGCCGCAAACTGCTCATTGATGTCCAGATGCAACGGATAGCGCACTCGTTCATGGTACTCGCCAGTGACGAAACCACCGACGCTGCTCTGGCTGACACTGTCGGCTGACGTGAGCTGGTCGGTCACCTGCCGGTAGGTCGTGGCATTGATGGTGAAGCCCTGGGTGTCGGCAAAACCCACCGTCTGATCCACCTTGGTATGCACGCGGCCGTGCGAGGTGTCGGCATAGCCCTGGATGATGAAATGCCGGCTCAGCTTGGTGTTGATGTCGCCGGTGATGTTGCCGGCGGCATCGATGCTCAGAGTGTCGTTGATCGTCGGGGTCGGCGGCTGGCCGACCAGGGTATTGCGCTCGATCTGTCCGCTGACCTGTTTCGCATGCGCATCCAGATACACCAGCAGGCTGGCCGTGGCGGAGAAATAATTGTTGGCGCCAGCCACGCTCAGCGCGACCTGATGCGGCGCACCGTTGCTGAGCACGCCGGCGAATGGCGTGAGATCAACCCGGTATGGCATGAAATTCAGCGTCTGCACGCCCGGCGTGGGACGCCACAGATAGGGATCGATGCCGCCGGTGTAGATCCACGGATACACCGGGGCCACGCCGGCGGGCTGCCCGTCGATGCTGATCTCGGCCTCGCGGAAATTACCGCCGCCACATTCCTGTACCTCGGCGGCGTATTGATCGGGCACACAGGTGTACCAGAACTCGTCGGCATTCTGGCTCTGCACGAACACATCGAGATAGGCGCGCTCGACATTGCGCGGCAGGCTGAGCGCCTTCGTCAGCTGGCTGCTGGAAGTGTCCAGTTCGGTGGTGCTGCCCACCGGGTCGCTGCCCAGTGGATACACCGCATCGGGCGCGGATGCCGCCGGGGTGCGCGCGGAAACGGGATAAAACAATAGCCGTGCGCTGCCAGCGATCACTCCGGTATAGGTGCTGTTGACCACGTTGCCGATGATCGCCTGGCCGTTGCCAGCCTGTCGCAGCAAGGCACTGTAGTCGGTGAGGTCGCGTTCGACGTGCCAGCTCGGCGCCACCGCGGACGAAGGCTCCTCGGTAGTGCTGAAGTACAAGTTCACACCGCCCAGCCACAGCGTGGCGGTGCGGTCGAACTGGCGTCCGGCGGTGACCGAAAAATCCGCCTCCAGCACGACCTTGGCCCAGCGTGTACCGCAACCGGCAGGCGGCGTGTAGGTATAGGGCCGGGTGTTGAAATCGGTGAAGGTCACATTGCTGAAAAGCTGCACCACACAGGGCGTGCCTGGCGGCCGCGGCACGCTGGGATCGGCCACCGTGACATTGGTCGAACCTACCGGACTGGTGCTGGCAGCGGTGCCAAACGCGCTGCAGGCAAACACCACGGACAGCCCGGCGGTTGCCAGGCGACGACGGAAGAACCCCTTCGGCAACATGCGCGTATCCCCACGTGATGATGCCCCCTGTCTGTTTACGCTAGCACAGCGCAGCCGGGCAGGAATGGAGAGGCCGTCCGCATTTTGACCCGCGCGCGCGACGATGACTCAAGCGCAGGAAGTTGCGGTTTCCAGCAGCGTGAGCCACGCCAGCGCGTGCACACGATCGGCGCCGCACATCGCCGGCTCGGCTTGCAGGCTGGCACACACCGCCGGCCGACGCGGATCACCGAAGATCGCGCAGCGGTTGTCCTCGGTGAGTTGCACACACCGAATTCCCGCCGGCTTGCCTTGCGGCATGCCGGGGATCGGCGAACTGATCGACGGCGCGATGCAGCAGGCACCGCAACCCGCGCGGCAGGCTAGTGCACTCACGCGGTCTGCCGGCGCAGCAACTGGTACACCGGCTCGGTCTCTGGCCGCTGGCCATGCCACAGCTCGAACGCATCGGCGGCGGTTTCCACCAGCATGCCGAGGCCGTCGAACGCGTAACGCGCGCCAGCGGTTTTTGCCCACGTGAGAAAGCTGCTGGCCGCGATGCCATAGGACAGGTCATAGCAGAGCGCACGCGCACCGATCAGCGAGAACGGCAGCCGCAAAGACGCGCCCAGCACGCCGGCCGAAGTCGCATTGACGATCAGGTCGTAACTGCCGATGTCGGCCAGGTCCTGCCAGTAGCGGGTATGCGCGCGTGCCGGCTCGCCGATCGCATCGGCCAGCACATCGGCCGCTTCGGGCGAACGGTTGACGATGGTCAACGTCTCCACGCCGGCATCCAGCAGGTTCCACGCCACGCCGTGCGCAGCACCGCCGGCACCGAGCAGCAGTGCGTTGTGGCCACGCAGATCGACGCCATGACGTTCGGTGATATCGCGCACCATGCCGTCGCCATCGGTGTTGTGCGCCGCCAGCCTGCCGTCCGCCAGCCGGGTCAGCACATTCGCGCGGCCGGCTCGGGTGGCCAGCTCGCTGCAGTGATCAGCCAGCGCGAAGGCTGCTGCCTTGTGCGGTAGCGTGACATTTGCACCCTGGCCGCCAGCGGCGAAGAAACTCCGCACCGCCGCGGCGAAGTCGGCTGGCGCCGCGTCGATCGTGCGGTACTCCAGCGCGATGCCGAACTGCTGCGCGAAGGCATGGTGAATCTGCGGCGACAGGCTGTGGCTGATCGGGTGGCCGAAGACGGCGAACTGGGCTGGATCCATGGGTTTTCCGGCAGATTTCGACGCCGCGATGGGCATGCTGTCACTCATTCTACAGGCTGCCACTGCAGCCTCAGCCGAGGCTCTGTGGGAGGGGCTTCAGCCCCGACATCTTTGGCTTCATTGCAGGCAACAGTGTCGGGGCTGAAGCCCCTCCCACAGGGTACGCGTCGCAGCTTGTGAGATGGGCGTAGAGCAGGCTGCAGCCGTCACCCATCGAATGGACACGCACATGCGCCCGCAACCGTTGCCTGCCTCACATCCATCACACCTGCTTGGTAGCGCCGCGCTGTGGCTGCTTTGTGGGAGTGCCTTGGTGTTGACCACCGTGGTGCCGATGCATACCGCCCTGCTTGGCTGGACGCCTGCGTTCTGGCTGATCGGCGCACCGATGATCGTACTGCTGGCACTGAAACCGACGCTGCCACACCGGTTGCTGCTGTCAGCACGGCCGCCGCGGCACGCGCTGGATCGCGTCGTGTGGCATTGAGACGCCGCCAGCACACCCGCTCCGCTTACCGCTCGGCCATGCCCTGCCGCTTGCGTTCCATCCGGCGCAGGAACTCCTGCATGATGCTCAGGTACAAGGCATCACCCAGATGGGCATCTTCCACGCCGGCGTCGATTGACGGGTTGTCGTTGACCTCGATCACCACCGGCTTGTTGCCGACCTGTTTGAGGTCGACGCCGTAGAGGCCGTCGCCGATCGGCTGGGTCGCCTTCAGCGCCAGCTTGATCACCTCGGCCGGCGCCTCGCTCACCGCGATCGTCTCGAAGCCGCCGGACTTCGCGGTGCCCTTCGCGCCGTGGTTGTAGATCTGCCAGTGGCCGCGCGACATGTAGTACTTGCACGCATACAGCGGTTCGCGGTTGAGCACGCCGACGCGCCAGTCGAATTCGGTGTAGACGTATTCCTGTGCGAGCAGCAGGGCGCTGTGCTGGAACAGTTCACCTGCGGCCCGCTCCAGTGCCTGCTCGCTTTCCACCTTGACCACGCCGCGCGAGAACGAGCCATCCGGAATCTTCAGCACCAGCGGGAAGCCGAGCTTGGCGACGACCTCCTTCATGCCCTTGCTGTCGTCGCGATACAGGATCTCGGTGTTCGGCACGGCGAGCTTGCGCGACACCATCAGGTCGTTGAGGAAGATCTTGTTGGTACAGCGCAGGATCGAGGTGGGGTCATCCATGACCACCATGCCTTCCTTCTCCGCACGATGGGCGAAACGGTAGGTATGGTTGTCGCTGGCGGTGGTCTCGCGGATGAACAGACCGTCGTATTCGGCCAAGCGCTGGTAGTCGTTCTTGCCAATCGGATCGACCTCGATCCCCAGCTGCTTGCCGGCGGCAATGAAAGCCTTCAGCGCCTTCTTGTTCGACGGCGGCATCTGCTCGGCCGGATCGACCAGCATCGCGATGTCGTAGCGATACAGCTTGCGCGCACGCGGCTTGCGCCACAGTTTCTTGGAGAAGCGGTCGAGCTCCTCGGCGAACGCGTCTTCCTGCGCATCGTCCAGCGTCTGCAGGCCGACCGGCTTGATCGAGCTGACCTGCCACACACGGTCGCGCTCGAACTCGATGCGCAGCAGCGGGCAGGGGAACGACTCGAACACCTGCCGCGAGAGATCCTGCAGCGCCGGGTAGGCGGTCTCGCCGAAGTACACCAGGATGCCGAAGTCGGTGGTGTCGCGTCCGCCGGCGGGCAGGAAATGGGTGAGCTTGGCATTGAGGTCGTCGATATCCACGCCATACAGCGAGCGCCGGCGCAGGTCATTCACCGTGCGCACCGACGGCATCACCTTGTGACCGCGCGCCTCGGCCAGCAGCGACACGTAATAGCCGGTGCCCAGGTACTTGTAGCTGCGGCACAGGTTGATCACGTGGGTGCGTTCGTCATCGCTACCCACCGGCTCGCGCAGGTAATCCATCGCGCTCATGACGTCGACGGAGGGATAGTACGAACTCCAGTCGGAGGCTTTCTCGACAACGATGACCAGACGGGTCATGGCACCACTCAGGCGATACAGCTATGGCGGGGATGCCCTGCGGCGAGTGCGGCTGGACATGCAAGTCGCGCAGTTTGGCACAGGGCCTGCCTTGCACAAGGCCTGACTTACATAAGGGCAAAGCGCTGAAGCCTGAATAAACGACATCGACCACGATGGAACCGTGCCACAAAACACGGGTGTCGCATGGCGCCGGCTGCTAGAGTCCGCGCGTGCTGATTTCCCCTACCCATCTGCTGCACGACCCTCGCCGGAAGGAACCCGAAAGCATGCATCCACTGCCTGCCAGCGCCAGCGTGCGCGTGCGCCGTGCCGAGTTGTCCGATCTGGATGATCTGGTGACGCTGGAAGAAAGCAGCTTCGACAGCGACCGGCTCAGCCGCGCGCAATTCCGCCGCCATCTGGACAGCGACTCTGCGCTGGTGCTGGTGGCCAGCGCCAACCACCGCAACTTCCTCGGCACCGCGGTGGTGTTCTTCCGCAAGGGCAGCCGCGTGGCGCGTCTGTATTCGATCGCCAGCAAGCCGGCGGCGCGCGGCAAGGGGGTCGGCGCCGCACTGCTGGACGCCGTCGAAGCGGCCGCCCGCCAGCGTCGCTGCCATGCCGTGCGGCTGGAAGTGCGCGACGACAACGCCGGTGCGGTGCGCCTGTACGAACGCCACGGCTACCGACACATCGGCCATTACCCGCATTACTACCAGGATGGCACGCATGCCTGGCGCTACGAGAAATCGCTGGGCTGAGGCATTCGCGGGACTGAAGCGGCCCCGCCGATGCCGTACGCCACGCGAAGGACGGCGCCGCGCTTATAATGTCGCCGCGATTCGGGGAATAGTGGGGTGTCGCGGTACCGCGTCCTGTCTTGTGAGCTTTCCCGATGTCCTTGCGTACCCTGTCTCTTGCGACCGCACTGACCCTGGCACTGGCCGGCTGTGCGAGCAGTCGCGGCCTGCATCCCGATGGCCAGCCGACCGACCCGCAGCATCTCGCCATCGCGCACAGTCTGGTCGGCATCCAGCTCACCCCGGCGGCATGGCCGGCACAGGACTGGTGGGTCGGTCTGGGTGATCCGCAACTGTCGGCCTTGATCAGCGAAGCGCTCAAGAACAATCCCGGACTGACGGCCGCCGATGCACTGGCGAAGCAGGCACAGGCGCAGGTGCAGGGTGCCAACGCCGCCCGCGGTCCGCAGCTGGACGCGAATCTGGCAGCAGCCGGCGTGCGGCTGTCCAGCAAGGATTACAGCTATCCGATCGAGGATCTGGGCACGTTCGCCTGGGCCAAGTCGGCCACGCTCGATTTTTCCTGGGGACTGGATCTGTGGGGCGGCAAGCGCGCCGCGTGGGAAGCGGCCGTGGGCCGCAGCCGCGCCGCCGAGATCGACGCCCACGCCGCGCGCATCCAGCTGTCGGTGAATGTGGCGCGCGCCTATATCCAGCTCGGCTATGCGTTCGCCCAGCAGGACGTGGCTGACGCGGAACTGCAGCGTACCGACAAGGTGCTCGTGCTGGCGCACCGCTATCTCGCTGCTGGCCTGGGCACGCCGCAGCAACTGCACCAGGCCGATTTCGCCGTCGCCAGCGCCGAGCAGCAGAAGGCCCAGGCCGAGCGCGCGATCGACGCGGTGCGCAGCAGCCTGTCGGTGCTGCTTGGCCAGGGTCCCGATCGCGGCCTGCAGATCGCACGGCCGCGTTTGCTGAAACCGATCGATCTCGCGCTACCGGACAACCTGCCGGTGGATCTGATCGGCCGCCGCGCCGATCTGGTGGCGGCGCGCTGGCGTGTCGAGGCGGCCGGCAAGCAGATCAAGGCGGCGAAGACCGAGTTTCTGCCAAATATCAGCCTCAGCGCGATGGCCGGTTTCGTCGCGGTGGGCGACAGCAGCGGCCTGTTCCAGCTGCCCGCGCGTACTTATGGCATCACCCCGGCGCTGAATCTGCCGATCTTCGACGGCGGCCGGCGCCGGGCCAATCTGGCGGCGACCGACGCGGGCTATGACCTCTCGGTGTCGCAATACAACGCGACCCTGATCCGCGCGGTCAATGAAGTCACCGACAACTACGCCGCGCTCAAGTCGATGCGCATCCAGCTCGCCGCCGAACAGCGCGCGCAACAGGACGCGCAGCAAGCCTGGGACGATACGTTGAAACTCTACAAGGGCGGTCTGGGCAGCTCGCTGGAAACACTGGTCGCCCGCCAGCAACTACTCGCCGCGCAGCAGCGCATGGCCGCGCTGGAGAGTCAGCAGATGGATCTCTCGGTGCAGCTGATCGAAGCGCTTGGCGGCGGTTACGATGCGGGAGCTCCGGCGGCAGCGCCAGCAGCAGATGTCGATGCCGTCAAAACGAGTTCTGTCAGCAGTCCATCAGGTCCCTGAAACAACGGATCCCGCCCTTGCAGGCGGGATCGGCGACGCGCCATTGCCACCATCAGTTATGGTTCGCCGCCTCGGCGGCCATCTTGAGTTCACGGCTGGCTCGATCGAGCAGATCCTTCGCCTTCGCCGCGTGGCCATCCATATCCCACTCATTGGCCTGCTGCGCATCGGTAATGCGCTTGAATGCCTGATCGGTCAGTCGCTGCGCGGCAGCGATATTCGGATGGTGATGCCCGCTGACATCACGCACGGGTGCTGCCGCGAGGACTCAAGTTCCTGCGATTTAGCTGCAGTTGGGCATCATCGCCAGCGGCACCAACACACTGGTTCAACCGCCGAAGCGGGAGCCGATCCGCTGCGCGGTGGCGTCATCCGGCCGCGCCACCAGCGCGCCGGTACGCATCAGGCTGATGCTGTAATGGCCCTGGTCGACCAGGGGCATGAACGCGCCGCTGCCGTAGACGGTGTCCACTTCGGGCAACCACTGTGGATATTGCCTGCTGAGCGTGAGCAGATCGAAGGCATTGGTCCCGCCCAGGCTGACCACGGTGCGTGGCGCGCTGGCCTCCTGCGCGGGATCGTCATAGCGGCCGGACAGGCGGTCGAGCCGGTACAGCGGCGGCAGCCCGGCCAGCAGCGCGGGCAGTTTCCACTTCAGCACCACCGCCTCGACCCGCCAGTCGTCACCGGACAGCTGCACCTGCTGCAGACCACCATCGGGCCAGCTCAGGACCAGCGCCCAGCGCTGCGGTGACAGGATGCGTGCATCGATATCGACCACCGGGGCTTCCTCGCTAAGCAGCCGATAGCCACGCAATGCGAAGCCGGTACCAGCCAGCAGCAGGGTGAGCGCGAAGCAAAGCAGGCACAGCAGCGCACGCCAGCTGGCGGCCAGCCGGTGACCGTGGTGCAGGTGCCGACGCAGCACCACCAGTTGCACCAGCGTGATCAGCAGGAAGACGGCCGCCAACACCAGCAGTACGGTCATCGGCATGCGCAGCAACGTGCTCCAGTCCATCGTCTCGTTCCTCGTCGCCTCGGTGTGCGATCTGGCGTGCATCATAACGGCGATGACCCGGTGCTGCGGCCAATTCCGCGAGCCTCGCTATACTGTGTTCGTCCACAGGAACCCCCGCCATGCACCGATCTCTCTTGCTGCTGCCACTGTGCCTTGTTGCCGCCCTGCTTGCCGGCTGCGGCCAGAAGGGCCCGCTGGTGATGCCGCCAGCGCCGGTCAAGCCGGCTAGCGCGTCAAGTACGGTGAAGCCGGATACGGTGAAACCGCAGGTAACGGCGCCGGCATTCAGCAGTACGGCACCGGCCACCGACCAGTACTGATCGCAGCCACACCATGCAGCTGCGCTTCTCGAAAATGCACGGCATCGGCAACGACTTTGTCGTACTGGATTGCCGGCAGCGTGAATTCCCACTGGATTCTGCGCAGATCCGTGCGCTGGGCGACCGGCATACCGGCGTGGGTTTCGACCAGCTGCTGAGCGTGGAACCGGCGCGCGATCCGTCCTGTGCGTTCTATTACGGCATCTGGAATGCCGACGGCTCGCCCTCGGGCCAGTGCGGCAATGGCGTGCGCTGCGTGGCTGCGTGGCTGCATCGCGCCGGGGCGCTGGCACTCGGCGACAGCATCTTGCTCGATAGCCCATCGGGCCCGGTAACGGTCCGGTTGCTTGATGCGCACGAAGTCACGGTGGACATGGGCGAGCCGATCTTCGAACCGGTGCGGATTCCGTTCGCGGCGGCAGCGGCCGCAGACCGCTACGAGATTCGCGTGGGCGACCTCACGCTGGAAATCGGTGCCGTGTCGATGGGCAATCCGCATGCCGTCGTGGTGCTGAACGATTCCCACGATCCGCTACAGATGCAGCTCGGCCCGCTGCTGTCCGCGCATGAGCGCTTCGGCCAAGGCGCCAACGCGGGCTTCGTGCAACCACGCGATCGCGCTCACCTGCGCCTGCGCGTGCATGAACGCGGCGCCGGCTGGACCCGCGCCTGCGGCACTGGTGCCTGTGCAGCGATGGCGGTGCTGCACGAGCGTGGCGAAGTCGATGACCGGGTTCGGGTGGAACTGCCCGGCGGCACGCTGCAGATCGAGTGGACCGGCCCCGGCCATACGCTATGGATGACCGGACCGGCCGCGTTCGCGTTCGAGGGCGAATGGCCGGTTCCCACCGCTACGGTCTGACGCGGCGGTTGATGCGCGCCCGCGTCCATCGCACACTCCCGCGGGACGGTACGCCTTTTCGTGTGCCCCGCCATGGTTCAAGGACACCCACGCATGACCGCAACCCTGCTTGACGACGCCACCCAGGCCCGCGTGGTCGCTGCCTATCTGAAGCGCCACCCGGAATTCCTCAGCGAATATCCCGAGCTGGCGGCGAAGCTGACGATGCCGCGCGAGCAGGGCCCGGTGTCGTCGCTGGCGGTGTATCAGCTGCAAAGCCTGCGCGACAAGAACGCCGAGCTGGAGCGCCGGCTGGCCGAACTGATCGAGATCGCCGCCGAGAACGAGAAACTGATGGAGCGCGTGCACGCGCTCACCGTGGCATTGCTGCGCGCGAACACGATGGAGGTGACCGCGCGCAGCGTGGTCGCCAAGCTCAGCGCGGATTTCCACACCGAACAGGTGCGCCTGCTGCTGTTTGGCGACGAGCCGCAATTGCCACGCGCTGAATGGCTGCAGCAGATTCCGGGAGGCGCTGACGAGCTGCCGGAATTTGCCGAATTCCTGCACAACAACGAACCGGTCTCCGGGCGCCTGTCCAGCGAAAAACTCACCCGGTTGTTCGGCCCCGACGCCGGGCAGATCCGCTCGGTGGCGATGATGCGACTCGGTGATTCCGGCATCCTGGCGATCGGCAGCCACGACGCAGATCGCTTCCAGCCGGGCATGGGTACGCTGTTCCTGAAGATGATCGCCGCCACCATTACCGCCGCCCTGGCGCGCGCGCGGGACGTCTCCTGAGCTGCGATGACGCCTGACAGCCAGGTCGAGCACTGGCTCAGCCGCCTCGCCGGCGAGCGGCATGCCTCGCCACATACGGTGGATGGCTACCGTCGCGACCTGGCCAAGCTGCTGCGTTTCATGCAGGCACAGCAGCTGACCTCGTTCGACGCGCTCGACGCGAACCGAATGCGCGGCTTCATCGCCGGCGAGCATCGCGGTGGCCTCGCGCCGAAAAGCCTGCAGCGCCTGCTGTCGTCCTGCCGCAGCCTGTTCCGCCAGCTCAATCGCGAAGGTCTGCTGGCGAGTGACCCGCTGCTCGGCGTGCGCGGCCCGAAAGTACGCCGCAAGCTGCCGCAGGTACTCGATGTGGACGAAGCCAGCGCGCTGGTCGAGACCGACAGCGGCGGCAAGCTGGCCGTGCGCGATCGGGCGATGCTGGAGCTGTTCTATTCCAGCGGCCTGCGCCTGTCCGAACTGGTCGGCCTGCGCTGGGTCGACCTGGATCTCGACGGCGGCGAAGTGCGCGTACTCGGCAAGGGCAGCAAGACCCGCATCGTGCCGGTCGGCCGCCACGCAGTGGCCGCGTTGCGCGCGCTTGGTGCGGAGCAGGGCATGCAGGCGGACAGCGCGGTGTTCCGCGGCCGCGGCGGCGCACCGATCAATCCACGCACGGTGCAGCTGCGCATGAACAAGCTGGCACTGCAGCAGAACCTGCCCAAACACATCCATCCGCACCTGCTACGGCATACCTTCGCCAGCCACATGCTGGAATCCTCCGGCGACCTGCGCGCCGTGCAGGAACTGCTCGGCCATGCCGACATCGCCACCACACAGATCTACACCCACCTGGATTTCCAGCACCTGGCCAAGGTCTACGATGCGGCGCATCCGCGGGCCAAACACAAGCGCTGAGCCCACCGCAGATATTGAAGCCTTGCTTGCCGACCCCATCTCGGCTGCTCAAGCACACAATGCGGAGCCCCCCATGGAATCGTTTCACGCCACCACCATCGTCTGCGTACGCCGCGAAGGCCGCGTCGTGATCGGCAGCGACGGCCAGGTCACGCTGGGCAACACGGTGATGAAGGGCAATGCGCGCAAGGTGCGCCGGCTTGGCAAGGCCGGTGAGGTGGTGGCAGGGTTCGCCGGCGCTACCGCCGATGCGTTCACCCTGTTCGAGCTGTTCGAGCAGAAGCTCGAAAAGCACAACAACAACCTCACCCGCGCCGCGGTGGAAATGGCCAAGGAATGGCGCACCGACCGCCGCTTCGGCCGGCTGGAAGCGATGCTGGCGGTGGCCGACAAGGAGGCCTCGCTGCTGATCTCCGGCAATGGCGACGTGGTGGAACCGGAACACGGGCTGATCGCGATCGGCTCCGGCGGCCCGTTTGCGCAGTCCGCGGCGATGGCGCTACTGGAAAACACCGAACTGGATGCACGCACGATCGTCGAGAAGGCGCTGAAGATCGCCGGCGACATCTGCATCTACACCAATCACAACGTGTCGATCGAAGAGCTGTGAATCGGGAGACGGGATTCGGGATTCGTAAAAGCCCCGTACCCCACTCTCGCGCACTCCGCAGCTCTTCCGAATCCCGTCTCCCGAATCCCGGTGAAGCCATGTCCGAACTCACTCCCCGCGAAATCGTCAACGAACTCGACCGCTACATCATCGGCCAGAACGACGCCAAGCGCGCCGTGGCCGTGGCACTGCGCAGCCGCTGGCGGCGCATGCAGCTGGCGCCTGAAATGCGCAACGAGATCACGCCGAAGAACATCCTGATGATCGGCCCGACCGGCGTCGGCAAGACCGAGATCGCGCGGCGACTGGCCACTCTCGCCAATGCTCCGTTCGTGAAGGTCGAGGCGACCAAGTTCACCGAGGTCGGCTACGTCGGCAAGGATGTCGAATCGATCATCCGCGACCTCGCCGACGTGGCCTACAAGCTGACCCGCGAGCACGCGATCAAGCGCGTGCGCACGCAGGCCGAGGACCGCGCCGAGGATCGCCTTCTCGATGCCCTGCTGCCGCGCCGGCAGGCCACACCCACCGACTGGAGCCACGATGCACCGGCACCGGCGATCGACAGCGACACCCGCCAGAAACTGCGCAAGCAGCTGCGCGAGGGTGCGCTGGACGAGCGCGAGATCGAGCTGGATTTCGCCATGAACGTGGGCGTCGAGATCATGTCACCGCCCGGCATGGAGGAGATGGGTTCACAGCTGCGCCAGATGTTCCAGAACCTGGGCGGTGCCAAGACCCAGCAGCGCAAACTCGCAATCAAGCTGGCACGGCCGCTGCTGATCGACGAGGAAGCCGGCAAGCTTCTGAATGACGAGGAGATCCGCGCGCAGGCGATGGAGGCAGCCGAGCAGAACGGCATCGTGTTCATTGACGAGATCGACAAGGTCGCCCAGCGCGGCGATCACGGCCATGCCGGAGTCAGCCGTGAAGGCGTGCAGCGCGACCTGCTGCCGCTGGTGGAGGGCTCCACCGTCTCCACCAAGTACGGCCCGATCAAGACCGACCACATGCTGTTCATCGCCTCCGGCGCGTTCTCGCTGGCCCGGCCATCCGACTTGATCCCGGAATTGCAGGGTCGCCTGCCGATCCGCGTGGAGCTGTCGGCGCTGAGCGTGGACGACTTCAAGCGCATCCTGCGCGAACCGCACAATGCGCTGACCAAGCAGTACGTAGCCCTGCTAGGTACCGAGGGGGTGACGATCGAGTTCACCGATTCCGGTATCGACCGGCTGGCCGAGGTGGCGTTCCAGGTGAACGAGCGCACCGAGAACATCGGCGCACGTCGGCTGCACACCGTGATGGAGCGCTTGCTGGAAAAAATCTCCTACGAAGCTGCGGACAAATCCGGTGAAAATTACAAGATTGACGCCGAACATGTAGACAAGAGCCTGAACAGCCTGGTCCAGAACGAGGATCTCAGTCGCTACATCCTGTAACGCTACATCCTGTAAACAAGCCGCTGGGACCGATCTGGTAAAATGGACGCCGTGAGCAACATCATCGAACTGAAAAACACCGGCCAGCGCGCCCAGCTGCGCGAAGCACAGCAGAGTCAGACCCTGGTCCGGCTGTGGCGCGAAGACCTCGAGCACGGCAGCTTCTGCGGCTACGTCGGCGGCGTCGGCCGCGAATTCTTCCTGCTGTGGGTGGTCGGTGACGGCATCACCTATGACGGCATGTACGTGATGCGTCATCGCGACGTCTCCGAGCTGGAAGCACCGGACAAGCACCATGTGTTCTTCGAGAAGGCGCTGGCGCTGAAGCACATCCTGCCGCGGCCGCCGCGCGGCTTTCCGCTGGACAACATCCGCGAGGTCATCCAGGCCGCCGGCGCACAGGCACCGGTGATCGGCGTGCACGTGGACAGCGAGGACGAAGCCGAGGTCTGCTACATCGGCCGACTGGTCAGTGTCGACGAGGACGGCTTCCACATGCAGGAACTCAGCCCGGACGCAGAGTGGATGCGTGAAGCGTCGTTCTTCTCCTGGGATGAAGTCTCCACCGTCAGTATCGAGGATAGCTACGCGCAGTCCTTGCTGGCCGTGGCCGGCGCCGCTCCGCCGCTGGAGCAGGGCACCCAGGAATCGGTCACCCGCATCGAGTGATGCATGGCGCTGGTTTTCAGCGCGTTCCGTCAATCCAGCTATTTCTGTCCGAACAGGATTTTGCGCGCCGCTTCATCCGTGCGAAGGTCGGTCTGTTCCTTGAACGTCTCGCCCACGGCATAGGCGCGCTGCGTCGCCGGACGTTCGCGAATGCGGTCGAACCAGCGCTTGAGGTGGGGAAATTCCTCCAGCGTCATGCCTTGCGCCTCGTACGGAACGATCCATGGGTAAGCGGCCATGTCCGCAATCGTGTAGTCGGCGCCTGCGATGAACACGCGGCCGTCCAGACGTCTATCCAGTACGCCATACAGGCGGTGGGTTTCGTTGACGTAACGGTCGATCGCGTAAGGGATCTTTTCGGCGGCGTAGCGGTTGAAGTGATGGTTCTGGCCCAGCATCGGACCGAGCCCGCCCACCTGCCAGAACAGCCACTCCGTGACGACGTAGCGCTCGCGCAGCGCCGCCGGCAGGAACCTGCCGGTCTTCTCCGCCAGGTACTGCAGGATCGCGCCGGACTCGAAAAGGCTCAGCGGCGCACCGCCATCTGACGGATCGGTGTCGACCAGCGCCGGCATCTTGTTGTTCGGCGAAATTTTCAGATACTCCGGCTCGAACTGATCGCCCTTGCCGATGTTCACCGGCCTGATCTCGTAGGGCAGGCCGGCTTCCTCCAGGAACATCGTGATCTTGTGGCCATTCGAGGTCGGCCAGTAATGCAGTTCGATCATCGCCATCTCCTCAGCGCGAGCGTCAAGAACAAGAGGATCAGGGCGACTGCTCCTGTTTCAAGCAGCGATTGCCGGGCTTCGTGCCGGATAGGGCCACGCCAGCACATGGCCTGGTGAGGAAATCGGGCGCATCTCGTCAACGCCCATGTCCAATCTCGCGTTGCATGCCCTGTTGCTCACTCTTTCTGGAGATTTCGCGATGAAACCTGCTCTTCGTCTTGCCTTGCTCAGCTTCGCCTTGAGTCTCGCCAGCTCCGGTGCCGTCATGGCGCAGCCGTTTCAGGACACGGCCACTCCCACCGATTCGACGCCCTCGGCACCATCGCACCACACGCCCGACCCGCAACACCAGATCGCGCGGCTCAGCCGCAAGCTGCAGCTGACGCCGGACCAGGCCGCTAAGATCGAGCCGATCCTGCAGAGCCGGCAGCAGCAGATGCAGCAGCTGCGTGCGGATACCACCCTGGCGCCGCGCGATCGCCGCGCCAAGATGCGCACGCTCATGCAGGACAGCAACAACCAGGTGCAGGCGGTACTCACCGACAGCCAGAAGCAGCAATACCAGCAGATGCAGCAGCAGGCCATGCAACAACGCCAGGCCAGGAAGAATTCGTCAGGCGGCGATCCCGACGGTCAGTAAGTCACCCACGGTGGTGCATTCGACGAAGGGTCGGCTGTTGCCGGCCCTTCGTCTTTACGGACCGGCACAATCGCTTATGCTCGACCCTTTCTCGATTCATCAGCGTGGGATGGCATGACCCGTATCGTCGTCGTCGGCAGCATCAACATGGATCTGGTCACCCAGGCACCGCACTTTGTCGGCCCCGGCGAAACCATCCTTGGCGAACGCTTTCTCACCGTGCCGGGCGGCAAGGGTGCGAACCAGGCGGTGGCCGCGGCGCGGCTGGGCGCCGAGGTTACCCTGGTCGGCGCGCTCGGCCGGGATGCATTCGGCGATCAGCTGCAGGCCGGGCTTGTCCGCGAGGGCATCGCGCTCGAGCACGTCCGCCGACTTGATGACGAGGCCAGCGGCACCGCCTCGATCACCGTCGCCGGCGGCGAGAATCAGATCATCGTGGTGCCCGCCGCGAACGCATGCGTCACGCCGGCACAGGTCGAGCAGGCCCGGACCCAGATAGCCCGCGCCGACGCGGTGCTGGTGCAGATGGAGATTCCGCTGGAAACGGTGGAAGCGACCTTGCGACTGGGCAAGCAGCTCGATGTGCCGGTGATTCTCAACCCCGCACCCGCGCAAAAGCTGCCTGCCGACTGGCTGCAACTCGCCCGCTATGTCACACCCAACCAGCACGAGCTGGCAATCCTGCTTGGCCTCGATCCCGACGAGGCTGACTCGAACCAGGATTTCCGCAAACTGATGCAGCGCACTCCCTGTCCCATCGTGCTCACCCGCGGCGCCGAAGGTGCCTGGTATCGCGAGCAAGGCGAACCGCTGCACCACCAGCCTGCCTTCAAGGTCGACGTAGTCGACAGCACCGGTGCCGGCGATACCTTCAATGCTGCACTCGCCGTTTTCCTGCACGAAGGCCTGCCGCAGGCCGTGCGCAAGGCCTGCGCCGCCGCCGCACTGTCGGTCGGCAAACTCGGAGCGCAGGGCGGCATGCCGACCTTGCGTGAAGTGGAAACGATGTTCGCCCAGCAGGCCAGTTGATTACCTGCCGATGCAGAAAAGCACGTCGCCGACAAACACGAAGCCAGCGGCCACAAATCAAAACCCATGATGGACATCTACGGTATGCCGGTGCCGATTGCATGGCCGGTACCAACGTGCGGACAAAAAAAGAGCGCCCTTCGGGCGCTCTGAAAACTGCGGGTGCCGCGTGCATATTCCTACGGCTGACAAGTGTGATCCTGTACCCAGCTCCGACAAAAAATCGGAGCTGGGCGTCCGGCATCAGAAGCTGACGTTGAGCACTATCCGTGCGCCCTGATCCTTGGTCTGGCTGGCGAACTGGCCGTGGTAGCTCGCATCGAACGTGACGTTCTTGCTCAGCAGGAAACGTATGCCGAAGTCAACAATGCTGGCATTCGCCGCCACCGGCAGACCGGCGACGGAGAAGCTGTCGGCGCCGCCATTGGCAAAACGCTGCGGGTTGACCGAAGCCAGATCACCCCAGGCATGCTGATAACCCACACTCGCATGCCACTGCGTCCCGGCATTCGGTGCCCACACGGCGCGCAGACCCACCGTGCCGTAATTCACGCTGGTATCGTTCGCCTGCACATCCAGCCCGGCGACGCCGCCTTCGCTGATCGCATCCTGATGCACCCACACCTTGGCCAGGTTGGCGAACGGGGTCAGACTGCTTGCGGCAAAGTTGAACTGGTAGCCACCATCGACATAGGCTTGCGTGACACCGTTGTCGTACTTGGCCGCGGCTACGCTGCCCACGCCCGGTACGTCGAAGTAGCGATGGCTGCTGGTCTCGTACCAGCTGTGTGCCGCGCCACCCTGGAACTGCCACGCGCCCAGATCCACACCGGTGTACAGACCCAGCACGGTGCTGGTGCTGTGCGCATCGGCGGCACCTTCGGTGCTATCGGACAACTCGCCCGCACCGGCCACCGCACCCACGCGCCAGGCACCCAGGGATTTGTCGGCACCCACCAGCAGACCGCTGCCCGTGCTGCTCAGGCTTGACGCATTGCCGTCGCTGTCGTGGTTACCGCCATGGCCCCAGGTGCTGGCCCACACGGTGCCTTGCGCATCGGCCTGCTGCTCGATCTCGTTCGCGCCCTGCACACCTTGCAGGTGGTTGCTGATGGCATCACGCACATAGTGGCTATCGTCGATGATCGCGGTGCGAGTGCTGGCGAGGCTGTCGCCCGCCAGTTCGTTGAACGCCGCCCGCGCCGGACCCGCTGCCAGCGGCAGCACGGCGTTGTACACCGCGTTGCCGGCAGCGAGGGCTTCGATCGCCGCTCCCGTGTGGATCTCGTTCGGCGTCACGCCCACCGACGGGAACGTCGTCGCATTGCGGACCAGCGTCAGATAGACATCGTTGGCGTCGTAGCTCAGCGTCGGGTTCAGGAAGGCGAAGTTGTTGCTGACCGAGCCGAACGTGCCGCTCACGCCGCCGCCGGCAGTCAGGATGGTGTACTTCGTGGTCGCGTTCCAGTTGCTACCCGCTTCCGTCGAGATCACCGACCCACCGCCGAGTGTCGCCGTACCAGTGGCATGGATCAGATCGCTGCTGCCGCTGTCGGTCGCATCGAGCTGATACAGCGAACCGGCTGCCAGATTCACGTTGCCGTTGACCGTCAACGTGCCTACTACGCCGTTGCCACCGGGCGACACCGTCGCGCCGCTGGCGATCGTCATGCCGCCCACGCTGCCGGTACCGACCAGCGTCGCGCCGTTGTCGACGCTCACCGCGCTGACCAGGCTGCCTTCGATGTCCAGCGTGCCGGCCGCCGCTTCGGTGCTACCGGTGTAGGTATCTGCGCCGGTCAATACCAGGGTGCCAGCGCCGGTCTTGACCAGGTCGCCCGCCTGCGTGCCGTCACTAATGCCGCCACTGAGCGTGGTGGTCAAACCGGAGTTCACGTTGACCGTCGGATCACCCGACAGCGTGATCGCGTTGGCCAGCGTGAAGCCGTTGGCGAAGTCCAGCGTGGTACCCGCTGCCATGGCCAGGGTACCGGTGCCAATCGATGAGGCACTGCTCAACACCAGCGTGCCCGCATTGAGTGCGGTACCTCCGCTATACGTGTTTGCCCCGGTCAGCGTCAGCGCCGCACTGCCGGTCTTCAGCAGCATGCCATCACCCGACAGCGTGCCGGCATAGGTGCCGTCCTGTGCCTGATCGAGCGCCACCACGGCGGTGTCACCGGTACCCGGTGCAAAGGTCACATTGCCCACCAGGCTGGTCGTGCTGCCTGCCAGCGTACCGTCAGCAATGGTCCATGCCTCGCTGGCGTTGCCGGTGCCGGCCAAGGTCCAGGTGCCGGTACCCGTCTTGGCAAAGTTTGCAAAACCCTGGATCGCGGCCGCGCTTCCGACCGCACCGAGCTGACCCAGATCGAAGCTGGCGTTGGTAGTCCCGCCCAGGGCCACGGTGTCGCCGCCTTGCGTCGTGCCACTGGTGCTGACTACGTTACCGGTGAAGGAATAGCCCGCATCGAGCTCCAGCGTGTTGTTGCCACCGCTGAAGTCGACCGCATCGGCCTGCGTGCCATTCGCTCCCAAACCACCGGCAATGCTGCCACTGGTGATGACGATCGCGTTACCCGTCGACACCACGCCCACGCCACCGGCGGCGCCCGTGCCGGCCGTGCCGGCGCTGCCATCGGGTGTTGTGCCATTGCTGCCACCGACACCACCGGCGCCGCCTGTACCACCAGCGCCGCCGACGATGCTGCCGCTGTTGATCACGGTAAACGACGAGCCGCTGACACCCGCACCGCCCGCGCCACCGGCGCCGCCGTTACCGCCATTGCCGTTGGCACCGTTATAGCTCGCGCCCGTATTCCCCGTCGCGCCGAGACCACCAGCGCCGCCGGTGACCACGCCCGTATTGGTCAGCGTGAAGGACGAACCGGTGACACCCGCACCGCCGACGCCGCCGGCGCCCGCTGCACCGCCTGCCGACAGCGCGATGGCGTCGTTGCCGTCGCTGGCACCGTAGTGGCCCGAACCACCCGCGCCACCGCTGATGGTGCCGGCATTGCTGATCAGGAGCTGGTTACCGCTGATACCGGCACCGCCGGTACCCCCCGTGCCGCCCGCACCCGAGGTAGCCCCTGCCGCATTGCTATAGCTGCCATAGCCACCCGTGCCACCGTGACCGCCGGTGACGACGCCCGTCGTATTGTTGGTGATCGTGGCGTAGCTGCCGCTGATGCCCGCACCACCAGTGCCACCGGTGCCACCGGCCATCGCCGTGGTGGTGGTGGAGTTGTCGCCCGGCTCGCTACCGAAGCCGCCGTAGCCGCCCGTGATCGTGCCATCGTTGGTCACCGCGAAGTGCGCACCCGTGATACCCGCCCCGCCCACACCCGCCACGCTGACAGCACCGGGCGCGCCATAGCTTGCTCTCGTGCCGTTGCCTTGGTTATAGCCGGCGCTACCACCCTGGCGGCTATAGCCGCCGTAGCCACCCTGACCACCGGCGATGGTGCCGGTCGCTTCATTGGTCACCGTGAAATAGGTACCCGCCACGCCCGCACCACCCGCACCACCGAGACCGGCCACACCACCCGCGCCGCCGTTACCGGCCCCCACCGTGCCATCGGAGCCGCTGCCGGTGCCGCCCACGCCACCGGTACCCGCTGCCCCACCATCCCCACCTAGGACGAGGCCGCTGTTGTCCAGGGTGAAATAGGTGCCCGCCACGCCCACACCACCGGCGCCGCCATTGCCACCAGTGCCTCCCACTCCGCCGAGCTGACTGGCGTTGTATACGCCCTGAGCAGCGTAACCGCCCCGACCACCGTTATTACCACGACCACCGACGATGATGCCCGTATTGGTCAAGCTGAAACCCGAACCGGTGACGCCGGCGCCACCGGCGCCTCCAGCGCCACCCTTATAACCGTTGCCCTTTCCATAGATGCCATTGCCGCCGTTACCGCCCAAGCCACCTTGACCGCCCGCGATGATGCCCGTATTGGTCAGCGTGAAACCGGAGCCGCTCACACCCGCACCGCCCGCGCCCGCGTCGCCGCCGTTGCCACTGACCGGCGTCGGACCCGGCCAGTATTTTCCAGCACCACCCGAGCCGCCTTGCCCCCCGACGACCTGACTGTTGTTGGTCAGCACAAAGCCGCTGCCGCTGATCGCCGCGCCACCGGCCGCGCCGTTCGTGCCGGGGCCGTACTTGAACGGCGAGCTGCCCCCTGTGCCATTGGCACCGGTCACGCTCACGCCGGCACCCGACCCGCCGACCACCAGCGTGGTGCCACTGGACAGGGTGAAGCCGCCGTTGAAGTTGCTGCCGCTGCCGTCCAGATCCAGCTCGCCGCCGTTCACCGCCGAGGCACCGCTGATGGTGGAGGTACCGTTGAGGATCAGCGTGCCAGGGTCACTCTTGACCAGACCATCCGTGCCCTGCAAGGCATTGTCGATAGTGGCGACATCGCCATCGCTCACGCGGATGATCGGTGCGTTGCCGCTGGCATCGACGACCAAGGTCAGCGCGTCACCGTTCATGACGTAGCCATTGGTAGCGAACTGCATACCGGTCGCGGACACCGCGCCCTGGCTGTCATCCACCGTCACCGTGCCTGCCGCACCGCCGAAGATCGCAAAACCCGGCTGTGGGGCCATCGCCGCTGTCACGTCTCCATTGGCGTCGGTCCAGTTGGCCGAGGTCGCCGACCAGGTGCCGCTGCCGCCACCCATCTGCGTGGGCGAGGCCACACCGTTTGCGTTCCAGAAATTCAACGTGTTGCCGCCGCTGTTGATCAGATTGATCTGGTTGCTTGCGGTGAGGTTCTGGATTGCCAGCATATCGCCGGTCGGTACGTTGCCCAGCGTGATACCACCGTTGGTTTCGGTAAGTGTGCCGCTGTAGGAGAACAGGTTGTACAGGCCCGGAGCGAAGCCGCCGGCATCGCGGATGTTGAGTGTCGCGCCATTGATCGTGAGGTTGCCGCCCACGCTGACGCTGTCGCCCATGCCCGCCGTGCTGAAGTTTGCACCTGGCGTGCCGAGGGCAAAGTCCAGCGCGCTACCTTGCTCAAGAGTCAGGTTGCCACCGATGGTGAACAGGCCGAGGGTGCTGCCGCTACCTGGCGCGAGATGACCGCTAGAGGCGACATCGACATCCCCGCCGACGGTACCAAAACCACCAAGCACAGCCCCGCCAGCAACGTTGACGTTGCCCGCAACCGATGCACCCGGGTTGGCGCTGTCACCGACCAGCAGCGTGCCGCTCTGGACGGTCGTCATGCCGGTATAGGTGTTGACGCCATCAAGCACCAAGGTACCACTGCCGATCTGCGACACCGTACCGGTACCGCTGACCGCGCCATTGAAGGTCACGACATCGGAATGATTGAACGCGAGTGCGCCGTCGTCGAGGATGTCGCCCGCCACTGAGCCGGTGGTGCCGCCGTTGCCGATTTGCAGGGTGCCGCCGCTGATCGTGGTGCCGCCGGTATAGGTGTTTTCGCCAGTGAGGATAAGCGCGGAGCCACCGGTATCGGCCAACGAGCCGTTACCCGAGATGACACCGGCGTAGATGCCGTCAGCCGTCTGGTTGAAACTCACGCCGGCGGTGCCACCGAGCACCGGCGCAAACGTTACATTGCCGACCAGGCTGTTCGTGTCACCGGCCAGCGTGCCGTTGGTGATGGTCCATGCCGCGGCCGTGCTGTCGGTGCCGCTCAAGGTCCAGGTGCTGGTGCCCGACTTCAGGTAATTGGCAAAGCCCTGGTACTGCGCGGCACTGCCAACCGCACCGAGCTGGCCCACGTCAAAACTGGCGTTGGTCGCGCCGCCGAGGGCGAACGTGTCACCGCCGTTGGCGGTGCCGCTGCTGCTGACCACGTTGCCCGTGATGCTGTAGCCCGCATCGAGCTCCAGCGTATTACCGCCACCACTGAAATCGATCGCGTCGGCTTGTCCCCCATTGCCCACGCCGCCAGCGATGTAGCCGCTGTCGATCACCATGGAGTTACCCGTCGACACCACGGCCACACCACCAGCACCGGAGACAGCGTAGGTAGGGTCTGAGTAGCCCCCATTGCCGCCTGTCACGCTGCCGGTATTGGTCAAGGTGAAAGACGAACCCGTGATGCCCGCACCACCGTTGCCGCCATTGCTGAAGAAATAGGCCAGGCCGCTATTGAGGTAGGCGCCGAATCCGATACCCGAACCGCCATTGCCACCCACGATATTTCCCGTATTGGTGACGGTGAATGCCGAACCGCTGACACCTGCACCACCCACGCCACCGGCGCCAGGCACACCGATGCTGCCGTAATTGCCTATATAGGCACCGGTCGTTCCATTGCGCCCACCGCGGCCACCCCATGCGGCACCGATACCACCGATGCCACCCATGCCGCCATTGACCGTTGCATTATTGGTCAACGTAAAGCCGCTGCCATTGACTCCGTCGCCGCCCTGTCCGCCAACGCCACCGTCACCGCCATTGCCACCGTTGCCGAAGGTGCCCGTTCCCGAACGACTACCACTGCCGGTACCGCCGGCACCACCACGCTGGCCACCGGTACCACCATTGCCACCGGCAATGGATCCGTTATTGGTCAGCGTGAAGCCCAGGCCGGTGACGCCCGCGCCACCCGCGCCGCCCGCGCCGGCATCCGAGCCGTTGGAACCGTCCGGAGCGACACCCGAGTTGGTATAGCTGGCACGGCCACCATTGCCGCCATAACCGCCACTTCCACCAGCGCCACCAACGAGTGAGCCGCTGTTGGTCAGCGTGAACGTACTGCCGCTGACAGCTGCGCCACCTGCACCACCGATGCCACCCGCAGTGCTGCTGCCAGGCACGCCAGCGGTTCCTGCGCCTGAGTAGGCGCCATACCCGCCGCCGCCGCCGGCTCCTCCATTACCGCCGGTGCCGCCCACAACGCTTCCGGTATTGGTCAGGGTGAATTGCGAACCCGTGACGCCGTCACCGCCGGCGCCGCCCTGACCGGCTGCACCAGCATTGCCGCCGTTGCCGCCGTTGCCGCCGTTGCCAACAAAGTTGAAACCACCAAAAGAGCCATAGCCGCCCGCATCACCCGTGCCACCCGCACCGCCCGTGACAGCAGCATTATTGGTCAGGACAAACCCTGATCCACTGACCGCCGCACCGCCCGCGCCGCCGTTGCCACCTGCACCGCCATTACCAGCGGCGCCTCCACGGTAGCCACCATTTCCTCCCTGTCCGCCCGCGCCGCCGTTGCCACCCGCACCACCGGTGACCGCGCTGTTGTTAGTCATGACAAAATTCGAACCGTTGACTGCCACACCGCCCGCATAGCCTGCAGTACCGGCGCCACCGTTGCCGCCCGTACTGGCGTATCCGCTGTAAGAACCGCCGGCTGCGCCGTTGGTACCGTTGGCACCATTCGCGCCGGTGACATTGACGCTCGCGCCTGTGCCACCCACCACTAGCGTGGTGCCGGTGGACAAGCTGAAGCCACCCGTGAAGCTGCTGCCATCGCCGACCAGGTCCAGCTCACCCGCGTTGACCGAGCCCGGCGAGTTGCTGCTGTCCAGACCGGCGAGAACCAGGGTGCCGTCGCCCGTCTTGGTCAGGCCACCGTTGTCGACAAGCGCCCCATTGAGGGTCCACGTGGTGCCGGCATCGGTGTTGAAGGTACCGCCCAGGCCGCCCAGGGTCACCGCACGGCTCGACGTGGTGCTGGCTGTGTTTTCCAGCGTGCCGCCATTGAGCGTTAGCGCCCCGGAACTGTCGCCCAGGCTGGCATCATCGGAAATCGCCAGTGTTCCGGCGTTGATCGTCCATGGGGTAACAAGTGCCGTGGTTCCAGTCAGCGTCCACGTGCTGGTGCCCGACTTGAGGTAGCTGTCGAAACCAGTGAACGTGCTGCCGATCGCGGACACGGCAAAGCTGTCGTCCGTACCGCCACCCAGCGCGAGCACGTTGCCGTTGCCGGCCGTGGACACCACGTTGCCGCTGAAGCTGTAGCCATTGTCGAGTTCAAGCGTGTTGTTGCTGCCGGTGATCTCCACCGCATCGGCAGGATTGGCGCCGTTGCCATCCAGACCACCGCTGATGCTGCCACTCGTGACTAGCGTGTTGTTGTTTCCTGAAATGCCGGCACCTACACCGCCAGACCCAACGGCGCCCGATGCACCGTAGGCCCCGACGCCACCAGCCCCGCCAGCCCCGCCAGCGATATTGCCCGTATGGGTTATCGTGTTGTTGTTACCACTGACACTAAGACCCGCACCACCACTACCACCGCCACCACCACCATTGCCGTAGTAGTTGGTGCCGGCACCACCTGCGCCACCGTTACCGCCGACAAGGTGACCGGTGTTTGTTATCTGATTGCCTGCGCCACTGACGCTAAGCGCCATGCCGCCGCCGCCGCCGCCGCCGGCAATATACGCAGCACCACCGCTGCCGCCGCCTCCACCTGCCAGCGTACCTGCATTGGACAATGTGGCACCGTTGATGCCAAGACTGACACCCGCCGCGCCACCACCGCCGCCGCCGCCAAAGTCGCCGTAGTTTGTATCTGCGCCACCGTTCCCACCCTTGCCACCAGCGACGGTGATCCCTGAGTTGATACTCAAACTACCCGTAGCAACGGTTCCTGGATTGCCACCGCCGCCACCGCCGCCACCGGCAGGGTAGGAAGTACCGGTCAAGCCTGTACCGCCGCCGCCGCCATAAACACCACCGCCGCCGCCGCCGCCGCCAGTGTATTGACCACCGTAGTTATAAGGCCGCGCGCTGCCACCGGCTCCGCCAAATGCGCCGCCAGCTCCTGCACTGGTGCCACTGCCGCCCGTGCCGCTGCCAGCAGCACCAGGGCTGCCGCCAGTTCCCCCGATACCGGTTCCGCCATTGGCACTCGTCGATCCTGCACACGAAGTAGCGATCGTTCCCGACGTCGGCACGCAGCTCTGCGCCCAGGTCGGCAGTGCCGTCGTGACCAATGCCAACCCCACCGCCGCTGCCAGCAGGCGCGACTTCAACCCGACCTTCGGCAACCCGTCCACAGCGCCGACGACGGCACCACCGGGCGCACTGGCCAGCTCGGACACGACTTGTGGCACGCCCAGCGTGCGGTTGAAAACGATGCGGTAGATGCGATTCATTGATGGAGCCCCCTGTGATGTCGCGTGTGAGATGGCTTGCTAGTTATTTGCAGTGATCCGCACAGCGCCTGGCGCTGCCTGGATCGAACACGTAGAAAACTTGATGGCCGCATAGGCCTCGTCGAGCGGCCGCACTCAGACCACGCGTACCCCGCGCAGGTTGAGCTGCGGGTCGCGCCAGAAGGCATCGTTTTCGAAGCGGCGGAATACGTCCGGCGGCAAGACGGTGGTGCGCTCGCGCACCTCGATCTTTTGCCGCACCGTGTGCAGACCCGGCGTACCGGCACGCAGGTCGAACTCGTTGGCGTCGTAGCTGACGTTGTCGAAATCGTGTGCAAAGGCCGGCTCGCCGATGAAGTCGTAGATGGCTTTCATCGCCTTGGCCGGATCGCCGGTCAGCGTTTCGTACTGCAGCAGCATCAGGTTGGCGCTGTCCTCGCCGTAGTACGCCTCCTTCAGCGCGTTATAGGCAAAGCCGACCATGCCATCGCCGTTGGCGAGGCCTTCGGCGCGCGAGTACACCGTGCCGCCGGGCTGGTAATTGAAGATCGAGGAGGGCTGGAAGGCGTTCTTGCGCACCAGCTGCTCAATGCTGTCGATGATCCACGGCATGTGCCGCACACAGGCGATCACCTTGGCGGCAGGGAACAGCTCCTTCAGCACGCGCAGCTTGCTGCACCAGATGCGGTTGGTGTCGAACACCACCTCGGCTGGATACTCCGCGCCGTAGTAGGCATCAAACAAGCCTTCCAGAGTCCGCCGGCGCTGCGCGTCGGTAATGAATACCGAGTACTCGTTGCGACCACTCATCTCGCCTTGCAGCGTGTTGAACAGGCCACCGACCGGGCCGCTCATGCCCGCGTGGAACTGCGGATTTTGACGAAGAAGACCCGCCAACAGGGTGGAGCCTGATCTCGGCAGACCTGAAATAAAGTGAAGTCGACGTCCCATCCTTCCCCCTGCAGAGGTCAGCTCCGCAGGCGCGGCAACCAAGACTCTGTGCATCAATGTTTAAACGGCATGTCGGCACATCCAATGCCTGTTCGCGTTACGTCAGGCCACCCACTCCTCGGGATCCGACCGATCCAGACAAGCAGCTAGGGTGCGACCAATATCTTTTTCTGTGAGTGTCGACACATAATTTCAGCCTCCTTGACGCTGCGTCTCACTTTTCAAAAAAAGGCTTTTATGGCAGGCAATCTCTATGCCAAGGGCAAACCCGCCAGAGATGCCGGACTGATCAAGGGCCTGCCTGCCGCAAACCCGACCCGCCAGCCATGGCGGTGCTGAGCAAAAGTCGGCTTTAGGACGAGAGGCGACTCCACGCGTCAGCAGCTGCTTGCTATTGCGGCGAGCCTGCCGCGTTCTGACGCAGTTCGTGCCGCGCGCCATCGTGGATGCAGGCTTATCTGCCACCGCCAGTTGCGAATAGCAGTCGACAAGCTGGCTCGTTTTCCCCAGCTTCCGGTGATCGTGATTGCCTATGCGCTCGGCTTAACTTTTGCCGCCACAGGTGGCGTAAGCCAGTCTGTCCATGACTGGCAGCTGGTGGTATCGCTCAGCATTGAAGGTTGTGGATTGCCAGACACGTGCCTCAACCCTTCTCAAGGGGAGCGCCTTGAGCGTGAGTTTCATGAGCGTGTTTCAAGCAAATGTACCTGTGCGGTGCCTCAGGGCAGGATCCGGTCGAGGCATTCGTGGCGCGTCATTTGTCTAACTGATCGCGTTGTGTCGTCAGACTACGTTGCATGATGAGTTCGCCATTGGCTGCTATGCCGGCGTGGACGAAACCAAGCCTGGCGAGAATTCGCTGAGCAGCTCGACGTTCTATTTTGCGGTTCTCAATGGTGGCAACCAGATGGCGAGGCGCACCGGGTTCGCGCACCATCACTTCGAATCCTTCGATCATCGATTCCATCAGACGAACATTTAGACCTGCCAGCCGACTAGCCCGACGGATGAACAGGCGAACGAATCCGTAAGACACACCATGATCATCCAGGCGAATCGCCACCGTGCAGACGCCAGCAATATGGCCGCTTTTCACTTCCCGGAGCACGCATGCCACCTCCCATGAGCGGCGCCATGCTTCGTCTGGGTTCGTCACCGCTCCTTCCTGCAACCAGAACGCCACGATTTGCTGCCGCAGGGGTTCCGACATGCTGCCGAATACCCACTGGACCTGAAAATCCTGGAGTGAGCCAGCCGGTGCTAAAAGCGTTTTGATCATGGAGCATTCCCGTCCACGGACGTGTCCCGCGGCAGTAAGTTGGCACGCAATCTCTATGCCATGAACGGACCTGCAGAGATGTCAGGTTGATCCAGAACCTGCCTACAGCCCCACCGGCCAGCTACGGCGGTGTTGAGTAAAGATCGCATGCGCGAAAGTCCTCTTTGGGCGAGAGGTGACGCCACACGTCATAAGCTGCTTGCTGATGTGACGAATAAACCAGAATCAGTATTTTCTTGCGATGCAGAAATCGTCCGCGTCCTTGGCAAAGCAGTCATGCCTCGCATCACGCTACTTGGTACGCTCTTTGCTGCTCCGTTTCGGATTCAGCGGCTGCGCATGTAATGGTTGCAGAGGTCGCTTCACGAAAACCGCATCTTTCGTTCGTCGAATGCATCCATGACTCAATGCTCAATGACGCGCCGACTTATTGATGGCGACGCACAGTGCCCAGGGATCGACACCAGCAGCTTCAGCACGCGCGCGCTGTCTGCCGATGCGCAGGTCTTGGCCTGGCGCAAGCGCGTTGAGCACGTGATCGACGTACCACCCTCGAAAAAGCAGTTGACTGAAGGGTTTGGCGCGAATATTGATTTTTATGCGGTCAACGGCATGGCTTTTTCCGATTGCCGCACCGACGCGATGGTGATCGACCGCTCGGTGGCGCGGGTTTCCACCGACTCTCGTCGGGACTATGTCTTTCACCTCTTTCTCGAAGGTGATATCGGCAACGTGGCGGGCATGCGCAAGAAGCGCAGCGCGGCGGACTCAACACCGGGGATCATTGCGTTCGACATGAGCCAGCCGTTTCATGTCGACCGACCGGCCTGTCGCGTCCTCAGCCTGTTCGTACCGAGGCCCATCGTGGATGCTGGGCTGCCTGATGGTGAATCGATTCATGGCCGGGTTCTCCCACAGGGCACGCCACTTGCTGGTCTCGTTCTGGATCACCTCGCGGCGATCGGCAGGGAAATATCAAAGCTCGACGCTGGCGGCGCGACCGACGCGTTACACGCCGGTGCCGAACTCCTCGTCGCCGGGTTCCGCAAAGCATCCTGTCTGACTGGCGCCGACCGCGCGGCACTACAAACCGCGATGATGGGGCAGGTGCGGCGTTTCGTCGAAGCCAGCCTGCATCAGAGCGACTTGACTCCCACGCATGTGATCAACGCGCTGCAACTGAAACGTGCCACGATCTATCGCTGGTTCGAGCACGAAGGTGGGCTTGGTGCCTACATCCGCCGCCGCCGATTGCTGATGGCTGCCGACGAACTCGTGCGTTTCCCGCACCTCCCGGTGATCGACATCGCCTACGGACTCGGCTTCAAGAGCGCTTCGGATTTCACACGCGCCTTTCGTCGCACCTTCTACATGAATCCGCAAGACATGCGCGCACGAGCCCTCGGCCTGCAACAAATCCAGGCGACCAAAGCAATCAGCAGGCACTTGCCCGGTGCTGCAGTTCCCGTGCATCGATATCTTCAGGAAATCGGTTCAGTGCATAAAGCGTGATACCGGTCGCGGCCATCAGATACCACGCGGGCATCATGGCGTTGCCGGTCACGTGGATAAGCCACGTTACAAGGAACGGTGAAAACCCGCCGAAGATGGCCACGCCCACGCTGTAGATTACCGAAAGGCCTGCTGCGCGCCGATGCCGCGGAAATGCCTCGAGCATCAACACCGAACTGGCGCCAGCATTGTTCAATGAAATCGCGACGTAGACCGCAATGATGGCGAGCGCAGCGACGTGGCCAGCGCCATGGGTCAGCGACCAGAAAACCGGGTAGGTCGCCAGCAATGACACCACGAGCGTGAGGTACTGCAGCGTCTTTCGGCTGGCATAACGATCGGCAATGCCAGCAATCAGAGGCGTCACCACAAGGATGACAAGACCCGAGAGGCAGGCAGTCACAAGACTGATCGCGGCCGGCCAATGCAGTGTCTGGATCAGATAGCTTGGCATGTAGAACACCGTGACATAAAAGCTCGCCGACGGTGCCGCCATCATCAGAATGCCGTAGACAAGCGGGCGGGCGTGCTCCGCAAAGAGGTGCCCGGGCATGGACTTTCTGCTTGGTTTCTCGGAGACCGCCGGCATGTGGCGACGCAAGTACCAGCCGACCGGGCCGATCAAGCCGCCCAACACGAAAGGAATGCGCCAACCCCAGCCTTGCATGGCTACGGGTGAAAGCAACGCTGCAGTACTTGCCCCAATCAATGCCGCCGCGAACGCTGCCACGCCCTGGCTGGCGCCACGCCAGCTGACGATGAAGCAGCGGCGCTCGTATCGCACCGACTCCATGAGCAACGTCGATGCCGGCCCAATTTCTCCGCCGGCTGCAAGCCCCTGGATCAATCGTGCAACGACGATGAGTATCGTCGCAGCAGGGCCGATCGACGCATAAGTCGGCATGCACGCGATCATCCAGGTACTGATCGTCATCAGCGTGAGCGATATGCTGATGCCCACTTTGCGACTGAGGCTATCGGAAATATGACCGATCAAGATCGCGCCTAACGGACGCATCACAAAGCCGGCGCCGAACGTGGCGAATGACATCAGCAGGGACGACACCGGACTGCTGGAAGGAAAGAACAGCTTGCCGATCATCACCGCTGACAGGCTATAGACGGTGAAGTCATATGCGATGAAGCCGTTGCCGATCACTACCGCCGCAATCACTCGCGTGAAGTCAGCGTAGGTCCGCTTGTCAGCGGCATCGTGCATGGATGCTGCTGGCGTATTCCTCGCAGTTATCTCAAGAGGGCTTCGAACGGATGTGGGCATCTCTGCTTTTCCTGGCACGACTCTACTTTCCAATGCAGAACGAACCGAAGATCGCTCCGAGCAGATCGTCGCTGCTGTAGCTACCGGTGATTTCGCCGAGCGCATGCTGGGCATGGCGCAGTTCCTCGGCGGCGAGTTCGCCAGCGCGGCTGCTGGCGAGTACGGCGGCGGTGTGATCGAGATGCGCGGCGACCTGTTGCAACGCGAGCACGTGGCGACGGCGTGCGCTGAACGCGCCTTCGCCGCTGCCGGCGCCAGCCAGTTGCTTGAGATGCTCGCGCAATACGTCGAGGCCGGCACCGGTTTTCGCCGAGGCCCATAGCCAGGTCATGTCGTCGCGCGATTCGTGGTGTGCACTCACGTGCTCGAGATCGATCTTGTTGATCAGTACCAGCCGTTCGACGCTTGCCGGCAGATCGGCGAGCAAACGCAGGTCGTTCTGCGTATGCTGCGCATCGGTCACCAGTAGCGCCACATCGGCGCGTGCCAGTTCGCCGTGTGCGCGACGCACGCCTTCGCGTTCGACTTCGTCGTCGGTCTCGCGCAGGCCGGCGGTGTCGGCCAGTTCCAGTGCGATACCGTCGAGGCTGAGGCTTTCGCGCAGCACGTCGCGGGTGGTGCCGGCGGTGGCGTTGACGATGGCGCGGTCGCTGCCGGCCAGCGCATTGAGCAGGCTGGATTTGCCAGCGTTGGGGCGGCCGATGATCGCCACGCGCAGGCCGTCGTTGAGACGCACGCCGCGCTGGGCTTCGCGCAACAGTTCGGCCAGTTCGGCGCGCAACGCGTCGAGCTGGCGAGTGATCGCCGGATCGGCGAGGAAGTCGATTTCCTCCTCGGGGAAATCGATCGCCGCCTCGATATGCACGCGCAGCGCGATCAGCGCTTGCAGCAGGGCCTCGACCTTGCGCGAGAAGACGCCTTCCATCGATTGCAACGCAGCGAGCGCACCGGCCTGCGAACGCGCGGCGATCAGATCGGCGACGGCCTCGGCCTGGGCCAGGTCGAGCTTGCCGTTGAGGAAGGCGCGCTCGGTGAATTCACCCGGACGTGCGAGTCGTGCGCCGAGTTCGCAGACACGACGCAACAGCTGGTCGAGCAGCACGGCGCTGCCGTGGCCCTGCAGTTCCAGCACGTGTTCGCCGGTGTACGAGGCAGGCGCAGGGAAGTGCAGCAGCAGGCCGCGATCGAGTAGGGCGCCGCCGGCATCGCGGAACGCGGCGAAGTGCGCGTGGCGCGGCTGCGGGATGTGGCCGAGCAGGGTTTGCGCGATCACAGGTACCAACGGGCCGGACACGCGCACCACGCCGACGCCAGCCATGCCGGGGCCGCTGGCGATGGCGGCGATGGTGTCGGTGGCGTTGGGAGCGGTCATGGGGGAACTGTATACGGAGAAGCGTGGGGTACTCGCGTCCCTTCGACTTCGCCGCTGCACGGCTATGCTCAGGGCGAACGGGTTTTCTTCAGACGTCCATCTAAAACGAAGTCAGCCGCGACGGTGACCCGTGCGCGGCTGACGAGGTGTATCAGCTGCAGGAACTGCTCAAGCCGCCTTGGCGGTGTCCTCGCGGTCGATGTGGTGGGTGACCCACCACTGCTGGCCCAGACCGACCAGACCGTTGACCGCGTAGTACAGGCACAGACCTGCGGGGAAGAACGCGAACATCACGGTGAACAGCAGCGGCATCACCTTCATCATCTTCGCCTGCGCCGGGTCCATGCCCGCCGCCGCCGGGTTCAGCCACTGCGTGCCGAGCATCACGATCGCGTAGATGATCGGCAGGATATAGAACGGGTCGGGCGCGCTCAGGTCGGGAATCCACAGGAACGGCGCGTGGCGCAGCTCCAGGCTGTACTCGAGCACGTAGAACAGGCCATAGAACACCGGCATGGTGATCAGCACCGGCAGGCAACCGCCCATCGGGTTGACCTTCTCCTTCTTGTACAGCTCCATGGTGGCTTGCTGCATTTTCTGCTTGTCGTCGCCGTAACGCTCCTTCAGCGCCTGGATGCGCGGCGCCAGTTTGCGCATGCGCGCGCTGGAGCGGTACTGCATCGCGGTCAGCTTCCAGGTGAGGCCCTTGATCAGCAGCACCAGCAGGATGATCGCCAAACCCCAGTTGTGCGCGATGCCATGCAGGAAGGACAACACCGCGTGCATCGGCACGGCGATCAGCTTGAGCATGCCGTAATCGATGGTCAGGTTCAGCCCCGGCGCGATCGCGTCCAGCGTGCCCTGCACGTTCGGGCCGAGATACAGGCGTGCGTCGCTGGTGGTGCTCTGCCCCGGTGCCACGCTCAACGCAGGACCGACGGCGCGGATCAGATAACGCGGCTGCGCGCTGTCCGGGTTGATCGTCTCGGTGACGTAGTGGTCGGCCTGGTCGGCCGGCGGAATCCACGCGGCGAAGAAGTACAGCCGCAGCATCGCCGCCCAGCCACCCTTGATCTGGCTGTCCAGCTTGTCCTTCGGTTCCTTGAAATCCTTGAACGCGAGCTTCTCGAATTTCTCGCCGGTGTACCAGCCAGCGCCCTGAAAGCTGCGGATCTCGGGATTGGTGTAGTTGGCCAGCCAGTTGCCGGCCTTCGGCGGTTCGACCCGCAGCAGCTGCTGGTAGGCATTGCCCTGCCACGACTTGTCGGTACTGTTGTCGATGCGCTGGCTCAGGCCGATCACGTAGCTGCCGCGCTTGAAGCTGTAGGTCTTGGTGACCTTGAGGCCGGCCGCGTCCTGCCAGGTCAGGTCGACCTTCAGTTCGTCCTGGCCGTCGGCCAGCGTGTACGACGTCTTCGCGCTCTGGAACACGGCCTGGTGGCTCGGCTGGTCCTGCGGCGCGGTGTCGCTGCTGCTGACCAGGCCGTTCTGCGCCACGAAGTAGTGCGCCGGGTCGTTGTCCAGCAGCACCGTCGGCGGCGGATTCGGCGCCTTGTGGGTGCGCGGCGCATCGGGGTAGGCCAGCAGATCGGCATGCACCAGGCTGCCGCCGCGGGTGTCGACGGTCAGCTTCAGCACATCGGTGGTGATGGTGATCAGCTGCGCCGGCGCCTGGCCAGCGTCAGCCGTGGCTCCCGCGATCGCCGGGGCACTGCCGGATGCTGCGCTGGCCGACGGGATCGCGCCCGGTACGCTGCCGTCGGCGCTCGAAGGAATGGCGGCACTGGAGGAGGCGGCAGCGACGGCAGCCGGCGGCGGTGGTGCGTAGTCCTTCTCCCAGGCCAGGAACAGGAAATAGGCCACGGCCAGCAGGGCGAACATGAGGAAGGTGCGCGTTTGATTCATCGCGTAGCAGATCCGGTAACGCCACGACACTTGAACGCCGCGGAGGGCAAAAGGGGAAAGATCAACACTCGATTGTGGCGGTGGCGTCAGCCCGCTTCAATGGCCGGGGCTCTCGGGCAGCTTCGTCAGCAGCTTTTTCCACAGCCCGTCGAGCTCGGCCAGCAATTGCGGGCCGGGGACACCGGCGGCCTGTTCGCGCGCCATCACCATCAGGTCGATCGCCGGCAGCTGGTGACGGATGCGCCGGAATGATTCGCGCAGCAGCCGCTTGATCCGGTTGCGCTCCACCGCGCGCTTGGAAACGCGCTTGGAGATCGCCAGCCCGAGCCGGGCATGGCCCAGTTCGTTGCTGCGATAACGCAAATGAAAACAGCGGCCGCCTGCGCGTCCGCTGCTTGTCCGCAAGGCGGCGAAGTCACCCGGCCGACGTAGCCGCGCATCGCGCGGCAGCCCGGCGGTGGACATGACGCGTGCCTCGTTTACGGGATCAGGCGCTTGCGACCCTTGGCGCGACGCGCGTTGAGGATCTTGCGACCGTCGGCGGTGGCCATACGGGCACGGAAACCGTGCGTGCGGGCGCGCTTGAGCTTGCTGGGCTGGAAGGTCCGCTTCATGGCTTACTCCGAAGGGAATGTGGATAAAAAGGTCGCAAAGTATGTCGGGTATCCGGCATCGCTGTCAAATGGCGCTTGACTCCGGCCTGTGGATACTCGTGTGGATATCTTGCGGTGAGCGTGTGGGTGCTACTGCTAGACTAGCCCATTACCCGCGCACCAGCGCCAAGCTAAGTGGCTGATTTTACCCATGAGTGATCTGTGGCGGCGCTGCCTCGAGCGTCTCGAAGGCGATTTGAGCGCCGAAGACCTGCATACCTGGCTGATGCCGTTGCAGGCGCGCGAGGATGCCGACGGTCTGCAGCTGTTTGCACCCAATTCCTACACGCTGGATACCGTACGCGAGCGCTATCTGCCGCGGATCGAGGCCGTGCTGCTGCTGCTGACCGGCCAGACATGGCCGGTACGGCTGGACGTGGGTTCCAGTTCGGCCAGGCCGGCCGCGGTGACCAAGCCGGCCGCCGCGCCCCGGGCCATGCCTGCGCCGCCGCCGGCACCCGCGTTCACCCACAATCTGGATCCGCACTACACCTTCGAGACCTTCGTCGAGGGCAAGTCCAACCAACTGGGCAAGGCCGCCGCGATGCAGGTGGCGACGAACCCGGGCCGGGCCTACAACCCGTTGCTGCTGTATGGCGGCACCGGCCTGGGCAAGACCCATCTGATGCACGCCGCCGGCAACCTGATGCGCGAGAACAACCCGGGCTGCAAGGTGCTGTACCTGCGCTCGGAACAGTTCGTCGGCTCGATGATCGAGGCCTTGCGCACCAAGAGCATGGACGAGTTCAAGCGGCGCTTCCGCTCGGTCGACGCGCTGCTGATCGACGACATCCAGTTCTTCGCCGGCAAGGACACCACGCAGGAAGAGTTCTTCCACACGTTCAATGCGCTGTTCGAATCCAAGCAGCAGATCATCCTGACCTGCGACCGCTACCCGAAGGAAGTGGACAAGCTGGAGCCGCGGCTGAAGTCGCGCCTGGGCTGGGGTTTGAGCGTGGCGATCGAGCCGCCGGATTTCGAGACACGCGCAGCGATCCTGCTGGCCAAGGCGCACGAGAAGGGCGTGGCGGTGGACGAAAACGTGGCGATGCTGCTGGCCAAGCGGATCCGCTCCAACGTGCGCGATCTCGAGGGTGCACTGAACACGCTGGCCGCCCGCGCGAACTTCTACGGCAAGCCGATCACCACCGATTTCGCCGAGGAAACCCTGCGCGACCTGCTGGCCACGCATGCCCAGGCGATCACCATTGCGAACATCCAGAAGATCACGGCCGAGTATTTCAACGTGCGGCTGACGGATCTGCTGTCCAAGCGGCGCGTGCGCTCGCTGGCCCGACCGCGCCAGATCGCGATGACGCTGTCGAAGGAACTGACCGAACACAGCCTGCCGGAAATTGGCGAGGCGTTCGGCGGCCGCGACCACACCACCGTGATGCACGCCTGCAAGACGATCCGCAAATTTATCGAAACCGATCCACGCATGCGCCAGGACTGGGAGCAGCTGATCCGCACGCTGACCGGCTGAAACCGGTATTTCTCGCGCTTGCGCAAAAAATATGGATAACCGGAGGCTTAAGCTGTGGATAATGGGTGGATGGATTCACGTCTGAAGTTATCCACAAACGGTCCACCGTCAGGCAACCGCTTCAGACACAGCCCAATAATCATTCAAAGTACTGATTTTTAAAGAAATAGTGCAATAAAAAAGTTACCCACAGCGCCTACTACAACCACTAAACTTCTTTTAAAGACAGAACAGCAGGAGAGGGGAAGCCAAGCCATGCAATTCAGCATCCAACGAGAAGCGCTGCTCAAGCCACTGCAACAGGTGGTGGGCGTCGTCGAACGGCGTCAGACGCTGCCCGTGCTTGCCAACCTGTTGGTCAAGGTCGCCAACAATCGGCTTTCGATGACGGGCACCGACCTGGAAGTCGAGATGGTGGCAACCGCCGACGCTGAGAAACTCGCCAATGGCGAAATCACCATCCCCGCCCGCAAGCTGTTCGATATCGTGCGTGCGCTGCCGGACGGTGCGCGCATCGAGCTGAAACTCAATGGCGATCGCGTGGCGCTGAATGCGGGACGCAGCCGCTTCACGTTGACCACCCTGCCTGCCAGCGAATTCCCCACCATCGACGAGATCGAACTGGTGGAAAAGGTGAGCCTGCCCGAGGAAGCCCTGCGCGACCTGATGGAGCGCACCGCGTTCGCGATGGCGAACCAGGACGTTCGTTATTACCTCAACGGAATGCTGCTGGATCTGCAGGAACACACCCTGCGCTGCGTGGCCACCGATGGCCACCGCCTGGCGATGAAGGAAACCCAGCTGCAGAGCTCGGTGACCACGCGCCGGCAGATCATCATTCCACGCAAGGGCGTCAACGAGCTGATCGGTCTGCTGGAAACCGGCGACGGTCAGGTCGAGCTGGAATTCGGCCGCAACCATCTGCGCGTGCGCCGTGGTGACGTGGTGTTTACCTCCAAGCTGATCGACGGCCGTTTCCCGGATTACGAAGCGGTGATTCCGCTCGGTGCCGACAAGAACGCCACGCTGGATCGCGAGGTGTTGCGTGGCGCCCTGCAGCGCGCGGCGATCCTTTCCAACGAGAAGTACCGCGGTGTAAGGCTCGAGCTGTCGCCGGGCAAGCTACGCATCGTGGCGCACAACCCCGAGCAGGAAGAGGCGGTCGAGGAAGTCGAGGCCGATACCCACGTGTCGGATCTGGCCGTCGGTTTCAACGTGGGCTACCTGCTGGATGCACTCGCCGCACTGCGCGGTGACAAGGCCCGGCTCAGCCTGCGTGATGCGCAGTCCAGCTGCCTGGTGCAGGAACACGACAACGAGCAATCGCGCCACGTCATCATGCCGTTGCGGCTCTGACAGCCAACACATGGCAGGCACCATGTGCGGCAACAACAGACAACGCCGGGGTAACCATCAGGTTCCCCGGCGTTCTTGCTTGTGGGCTTTCCCCGATGCGGTTTGAACAGCTGCGCATCCGTGGGTTGCGTTGCCTGACCGATGTCAGTATCGCGCTGGATCCTGGCATCAACGTGTTTGTGGGGGCGAACGGTGCGGGCAAGACCAGCGTGCTGGAAGCGGCCTTCCTGCTGTCGCATGCCCGCTCGTTCCGCAGCGGGGCGCGTGAGGCGCTACTGCAGCGGGGAACACCGCAACTGTCCGTCTTCGCCGAATTGCGCCATGCCGACGAACGTGTCTGCCGTTTGGGACTGGGTCGCGATGGTGCCCGCTGGGAAGCGAAGGCGGATGGCGCAGGCGTCACGATCGGGCAACTGGTGCACGAATGCGCCGTGGTCTGTTTCGAGCCGGGCTCACATGCCCTGATTGCCGGTGCTGCCGAGGAACGTCGTCGTTATCTCGACTGGGGCGTGTTCCACGTGGAACACGACTTTCTGTCCAGTTGGCGGCGCTACCAGCGCGCGTTGAAGCAACGCAACAGCCTGCTGCGCTCGTCTGGCCCGCTGACCGACGACCTGTTCGCCCCGTGGGAGGCCGAACTGGCACAGTCGGCACATCAGATCGACCAGCAACGCCGCGACTATCTGGATCTGCTGCGGCCCAAGCTGCTCGCCAGTGTCGCCGGGCTGCTACCGGAACTCGGTTCGCTGGAACTGCGCTATCGCCGCGGCTGGTCCGAGGAGCAGAACCTGGCGCAGCTGCTGCGCGAGCAACGGGGCAGGGATCTGGCACGGGGACACACCACGCTGGGCGTACATCGGGCCGACTGGTCGCTCGCGTTTGAGCTGGCGCCCCTACGCGAGCATCTTTCCCGCGGCCAGGAAAAACTCACCGCGCTGGCCTGCATGCTGGCGCAGGCCGAGTTGTACGCGGAACGCCGCGGCGAGTGGCCGGTGGTCTGTCTGGACGACCTGGCTTCCGAACTGGACCAGGCACATCAGGCCGCCGTGGTGGCGCAACTGGGCGTGGCGCATGCGCAGGTGTTGCTGACCGGAACCGAGGTGCCGACGGCCCTGCAGACGCTTCCTGCCCGTGTGTTCCACGTGGAACAGGGCCAGCTGGCGCGCCTGCTATAATCGAAGGGTTGCATCCCGAAAGATTGCATAACCCTTTGCCCGGCCAATCACGGCGCCGTGTCGGGCGGGTCGCTGGCGCCAGGACATGGTCAACGCATGAACGAACCCCTCGACGAATCCCACTACGATTCCAGCAACATCAAGGTACTGAAGGGCCTCGAAGCGGTGCGCAAGCGCCCCGGCATGTACATCGGCGATACCGATGACGGCACCGGCCTGCATCACATGGTGTTCGAGGTCGTCGACAACGCGATCGATGAGGCACTGGCCGGTTACTGCGACACGGTGGTGGTCACCATCCTCGAGGACGGTTCGGTCAGCGTCAGCGACAACGGCCGCGGCATCCCGGTCGACACGCATCCGGAAGAGGGCCGTTCCACCGCCGAGGTGGTGATGACGGTGCTGCATGCCGGTGGCAAGTTCGATGCGAATTCCTACAAGGTTTCCGGTGGTCTGCACGGCGTCGGCGTCTCCGTCGTCAACGCGCTGAGTGACCACCTGTGGTTGACGATTTATCGCGATGGTTTCGAACACCTGCAGGAATACGCGCTGGGTGAGCCGCTGTATCCGCTCAAGGTGGTCGGGCCGTCGGACAAGCGCGGCACCCTGGTGCGCTTCCTGCCCAGCCCGGCCACGTTCACCAGCAACATCGACTTTCACTACGAGATCCTCGCCAAGCGCCTGCGCGAGCTGGCCTTCCTCAACTCCGGCGTCACCATCGATCTGTATGACGAGCGTGGCGAAGGCCGCCACGACACGTTCGCTTATGAAGGCGGCATCCGCTCGTTCGTGCAGCATCTGGCGCAGCTGAAGACCGCACTGCACCCGAACGTGATCAGCCTGGTCTCTGAGCAGGATGGCGTTACCGTGGAAGTGGCGATGCAGTGGACTGACTCCTACCAGGAGACGATGTTCTGCTTCACCAACAACATCCCGCAGCGCGATGGCGGCACCCATCTCACCGGCTTCCGCGCGGCGCTGACCCGTTCGCTGCAGAACTACATCGAGAAATCCGGGCTGGCCAAGAACGCCAAGGTCACGCTGTCCGGCGACGACATGCGCGAAGGCATGATCGCCGTGCTGTCGGTCAAGGTGCCCGATCCGAAGTTCTCCTCGCAGACCAAGGACAAGCTGGTTTCGTCCGAGGTGAAGACGGTGGTGGAGCAGGTCGTCAACGAGAAGCTTGGCGAATTTTTGCTGGAGCATCCGAACGAAGCCAAGGCGATCGCCTCCAAGGTGGTCGACGCCGCACGTGCCCGCGAGGCCGCACGCAAGGCGCGCGAGATGACCCGCCGCAAGGGCGCGCTGGACATCGCCGGGCTGCCCGGCAAGCTGGCCGATTGCCAGGAGAAGGATCCGGCGCTGTGCGAACTGTTCCTGGTCGAGGGCGACTCCGCCGGTGGTTCGGCCAAGCAGGGCCGCAACCGCAAGACCCAGGCCGTGCTGCCGCTGAAGGGCAAGATCCTCAACGTCGAGAAGGCGCGCTTCGACCGCATGCTGGCCTCGGCCGAGGTCGGCACCCTGATCACCGCGCTCGGTACCGGTATCGGCAAGGACGAGTACAACCCCGACAAGCTGCGCTACCACCGCATCATCCTGATGACCGATGCGGACGTCGACGGCTCGCATATCCGCACCTTGCTGCTGACGTTCTTCTATCGCCAGATGCCTGAGCTGATCGAGCGCGGCCACATCTACATCGGCCTGCCGCCGCTATACAAGCTCAAGCAGGGCAAGCAGGAGCTGTACCTGAAGGACGACTCGGCGCTCAACGCCTACCTGATCTCCAGTGCGGTCGACAACGCCGAGCTGGTCGCTGATCCAGACGCCCCGGCGATCACCGGCGAGGCGTTGGAAAAGCTGTTGCGCGACTATCAGACTGCGCTGGACCAGATCGCCCGATTGAGTCATCGCTTCGACACCAGCGTACTCACCGCGCTGCTCGAACATGCGCCAATCAGCCCGGCACTATGGCTCGATCCGGCCGGCATGCAGGCCTGGCTGGATGGCGCCGCGCAACGCCTGGCTGCCAGTGGATTGGGCAAGCCGCGCTACCAGTTGTCGCTGCGGCCGGCCGTCGGTGAACAGCCGGCAGCGATCGAGGTGGTGCGCGACCAGCACGGCCTCAGTCATACGCTGCTGCTGCCGCAGCCGTTCTTCGCCGGCGCCGAGTTCCGCCCGATCCTCACCGTCAGCCAGCAGCAGGCTGATCTGATCCGACCCGAGGCGGTGGTGCGTCGGGGCAACGCCTCGCGCGGCGTCGGCAGCTTTGCCGAGGTGCGCAGCTGGTTGCTCGACGAGGCGAAGAAGGGCCGTACCATCCAGCGCTTCAAGGGTCTCGGCGAAATGAATCCGGAGCAGCTGTGGGAGACCACGGTGAACCCGGAAACCCGCCGCATGCTGCAGGTGGGTATCGAGGATGCGTTCGCCGCCGACCAGATGTTCTCGATGCTGATGGGCGAGGCGGTGGAACCGCGTCGCGATTTCATCGAGGCGAACGCGCTGAAGGTCGCGAATCTGGATATCTGAGGCGTTCCCGCCGTGCCGGTTGCACGCCTGTCATGC
>JBOHYM010000082.1:0-78176 GCA_050737735.1 Rhodanobacter sp.
GGAGCGTCGGGGCTGAAGCCCCTCCCACAGACATGAATCTGACAGACCCGGCTCAGGCTGGCTCGATGTGCTGCAGCAGCAGACGTGGCGTTTCACGACCTTGCCAATCGTTGATGACCAGCTCGTAGGCCACGCGCAGCCGTGCAGGCGGTGGCTGGCCGTGATACGCGTTGAACATCACCGCATCGTGCAGGCTGCCGTCGCGCGGGTCGCGCAACTGCAGGCGCAGGTGACGCTCGCCCATCACTTTCCAGCTGGTGCACTCGAACAGGTTGTCGAACAGCGGCTCGGGGAAGGCCTGCCCCCATGGGCCGGCCTGGCGCAGTTGCCGCGCCAGCGCCAGGGAAAATGCGCCGGGTGGCAGTTCGCCGTCAGTGTAAAGCACGGCCTGCAACCGCTCGGCGTCGATCAGTTCGCGGGCAACCGCATCGAACGCCGCAGCGAAACGCGGGTAGTCGCAGGTCCTGAGACTCAATCCGGCTGCCATCGCATGACCGCCGAAGCGTTCGATCAGGCCCGGCTGACGCGCGTCGATCATCGCCAGCGCGTCGCGGATATGGAAGCCGGCAATCGAGCGCGCCGAGCCGCGCAGGTTGTCGGTGTCGTCCTCGCTGGCAGGGGCGAACGCGATCACCGGGCGATGCAGGCGTTCCTTCAGTTTCGAGGCCACCAGACCGACCACCCCGGCATGCCAGCTCGGCTCATACAGCGCCACGCCGACCGCATCGATATCGGTCATGCCCTCCACCATCACTTCGGCTTCGGCCACCATCGAGGCCTGCAGGTCGCGGCGCTCCAGGTTGATCGCGCTGAGTTGCTCGGCATAGCGACGTGCCTGCGCGACATCGTCGGTGAGCAGGCATTCGACGCCGAGACGCATATCCTCCAGCCGCCCTGCTGCATTCAAACGCGGCCCGACGACAAAGCCCAAGTCGCTGGAGCACAGTGTGGCCAGGCTGCGCTTGCCGGCTTCGATAAGTGCGGTAATGCCGGCACAGCCACGACCACTGCGAATGCGCTGCAGCCCTGCTTCGACCAGCACCCGATTGTTGAAATCCAGCGGTACCAGATCGGCCACGGTACCCAGAGCGACCAGGTCGAGCAGCGGTGACAGGTCCGGCTTCGCGCCGCCGAAAGCGCCTTGCTCGTGCAACCTCGCGCGCAGTGCCAGCAGCAGGTAGAACATCACGCCCACGCCAGCCAGCGCCTTGCTGGGAAACTCGTCGCCCGCCAGATTCGGATTGACCATGGCATCCACATCCGGCAACTGCTCGCCAGGCAGATGGTGGTCGGTGACGATCACGCGTATGCCGCGTGCCTTCGCCGCCGCCACGCCGGCCACGCTGGCCACGCCGTTGTCGACAGTGACGACCAGCTGCGGCGATGGCTGCAGCGACTCGACCAGCGCCGGGCTCAATCCGTAGCCGTGCACAAAGCGGTTGGGCACGGCGTAGCTGACCCGTCTTGCCCCGAGCTGCCGCAGACCGCGCACGGCCACGGCAGTACCGGTGGCGCCGTCGCAGTCGTAGTCGCCGGCGATCAGGATGCTCCAATCGTCTCGGATCGCTTCGACCAGCAGGTCGACCGCCCGGGTCATGCCACCCAGCGTCTGCGGGGACAGCAACCGCGCCAGCCGATGCTCGACTTCCGCCGCGTTCAATACCCCTCGTGCGGCATAGACCCGTTGCAACACCGGATGCACCGACACCGGCCAGTCACCGGGCACGCCCCCGCTTTCACGCCGGCGCAGCTGCAACGTGCTCAACGCCCTGCCCCGCGCCAGATGCGCCAGCGATGCCATGGCTTGCGCTGCCAGCGTTCGTTGCTGGCGAAATGCAGCACAACGGGCTGCCGCTCGAGCAACAGTCGCAGGGTCGGCCACCAGCGCGATGCAATTTCATCGGCCGGCAGATCCTGCAGGTCGATCAGCCAGCCTGTACTGGCGTTGGCAACGGTATCGTCCATACGCACCTGCTGGGCGACACCGGCATGCGTGGCAAGTGCGCGCAGCAGCAGATCGTCGCCGATCACGCCATTCAGATCGCTAGGCAGGGGCCCAGGCAGGCTACCGCCACCCCATAACCACAGGCTGTTGACCGGCGCGACACCACGCGCGCGCCGCTGCGTATTCAACGGATGTTGGTGCAGCAGCACCTGGATCTCATTGAGCAAGACGCGCCAGCGACGTCCTTCGGTGCCTGCTGGCAGGTGTTGCGAAAGGTCCTCGCCCAAGGCCTGCTCAGGCGCGGCGAACGTGGGCAGCGTCATGCCGGGCGGAAGTTTCAGATGCCAGCGATCCGGCGTGGACAGGTGCAACTGCATGCCGGCCTCGTCGAACACCGGTTGCAGTGGTGCGGCCAGCGCCTGAGCCTCGGCCATGTCCAGTTGCAGTTGGCCACAGGCCAGCAGCCGCACCCCATTCATGTCGGGCTGAATCCAGGCCGGGTCGGCCGCTAGCCAGGTGGCATCGCCCGCATCACCGGAGAGGAATTCGCGGGTCAGCGCGGCGGCTGGTAGCGCGGCATCGACGCCCTGGAAATACTCACCAAGGCCACCCAGATAACCCGCCGCACCATCGGCCAAACGGTCGGCGCGCGACAGCAGTTCGCGCAGCGGATGACCCGGTTCGACATGCGTCAACGCGGGCAACCATAACGTCAGCGGCGGCTTCGCGTGGGTCCGCATGGTCAGGCTTCCAGTCGCTCGTACAGCTCCAGCCACTCCGCGTCCAGCGCCTCTTTCTCGCGGCGCAGTTCGGTCTGGCGCTGCCCCAGCCGCATCATCTCGCTGGTGGAGCCGTTGTAAGTGGCCGGATCAGCCAGCTGGGTTTCCAGCGCGGCCAGTTCGGTTTCGATCGTGGCGGTGCGGGTTTCGATCCGCTTCACCCGCTGACGCGAGGTCTTCTCATTCTCGCGTTGGGCAGCCGCATTGCGGCGGCGTTCCTCGGGCGACTCGTCCGGCACGACCTCGACGACCGGCTTGGCTGCAGCGCCAGCCTTCGCGGCCTTCTTGCTGGCAGCACCACGCGTCTTCAGCCAGCGCGCGTAGTCGTCCAGATCGCCATCGAAACTTTCCACTACACCGTCGGCCACGCGCCAGAAACTGTCGCAGACCATGCCGAGCAGATGGCGGTCATGCGAGACCAGCACCAATGCGCCGTCGAAATCGGCCAGCGCATCGGCCAATGCCTCGCGCATGTCCAGATCGAGATGGTTGGTCGGCTCATCGAGCAGCAGCAGGTTCGGCTTGTCCCACGCGATCAACGCCAGCGCCAGTCGCGCACGCTCGCCGCCGGAGAAGCCATCGACTGATTCGAACGCGCGGTCGCCGGCGAAATTCCAGGTGCCGAGGAAATCGCGCATGACCTGGGTGGCCACGCCCGGTGCCTTGTCCATCAGATGATCGAGCGGGCTGGCGCCCTCGCGCAGGCTCTCCACGGTGTGCTGGGCGAAGTAGCCGATCTTCAGGTCCTTGTGCGCCTTGCGCTCGCCGCTGAAAGGTTCGAGTTCGCCGACCAGGGTCTTCACCAGGGTGGACTTGCCGGCGCCGTTCGGGCCGAGCAGACCGATCCGCTCGCCCGCCTCGAGGCTGAAGCGCACGTCGCGCAGGATGATGTTGTTGCCATCACCGTCGCGGTTCGGATAGCCGGCGACGATGTCTTCCAGCTGCGTCATCGAGTCGGGCAACCGTCCCGGCGCCGGGAACTGGAAGCTGAAGGGCCGTTCGGCGCGCACCGCCTCGGTGCCGGCCAGCTTCTCCAGCCGCTTCATGCGCGACTGCGCCTGCTTGGCCTTGCTGGCCTTGGCCTTGAAGCGGTCGACGAAAGACTGCAGATGCGCCCGCTCGGCCTGCTCGCGCTCGTGCGAAATCTGCTGCTGGCGTAACTGCTCGGCCCGCAGGCGCTCGAACGCGCTGTAGTTGCCGGTGTACAGCTTGGCCTTGCCGTCGTTGAGGTGCAGCGTGTGGGTGATCACGCCGTCGAGGAACTCGCGGTCGTGCGAGATGATCAGCAAGGTGCCCTGATAGCGGCGCAGCCATTCCTCCAGCCACAGCACGGCATCAAGATCGAGATGGTTGGTCGGCTCGTCGAGCAGCAGCAGGTCGGACGGGCACATCAGGGCGCGCGCCAGGTTCAGGCGCCCGCGCCAGCCGCCGGAGAACTCCTGCACTGCACGCTCGTGGGTTTCCGGCGGGAAGCCCAGGCCGTGCAGCAGCCGGCCGGCGCGGGCACGGCCGTCGTAGCCGTTCAGTTCCTCGATGCGGTGGTGCGCTTTCGCCATCGCTTCCATGTCGCCGCGATCGCCGGCCTCGGCCTCGTCGCGCATCGCCGCGGCCAGTTCCTCGTCGCCACCAAGCACGTAGTCGATCGCCGCATCCGGCAGCGCCGGGGTTTCCTGCGCCACCGAGGCCAGTCGCAGCCTGGCCGGCATGTCCAGCTCGCCGGCATCACTCTCCAGCTTGCCCTGCAAGGCCGCGAACAGGCTGGATTTGCCACAGCCGTTGCGGCCGATCACGCCTAGTCGCCAGCCACTCTGGATCACCAGGTCGATGTCGGAAAGCAGCAGGCGGCTGCCGCGGCGCAAGGCAAAATGTCGAAAGGCAATCATTGAAAACAGGTGTCCAGTACCGGAGGCGGTTGTCCGCAGCCGCCCATGATAGCGGTGATGGCGCTATTCTCGACGTGTCAGCCGCTGCAGCCGTGCGATGCCGAATGTCCATTCCATCGCAATCGGCACCCACCGGCATGGCATAGCCTGTGTAGTTCTGCTACAACGTGGCGCAGTCAGAAGTGGGGCTTGCCACAATGACGCCGCATACAGCCTTGTCTGGAGAGGGGAGCCATGGTCAAGTTCACAAACAGTTTGCCGATCTTCATCCTGTTGATCGCTGCCGCCGGTTTTGCCGTGCCGCAGACCGCCCGTGCGGCTACCGGCGGGGACAGCCTGCTGGTCCATCGCGTGCAGCAGGAAAACGGCATGAACCTGCCCAGCCGCGGCCTGAGCATGGCCCAGGTCGAGAAAACCTGGGGCGCGCCGCAGCGCAAGCTGTCGCCGCGTGGTGGCGACACCACGAAGCATCCGCAGATCAATCGCTGGGAATACTCCAATTTCATCGTGTATTTCGAGCACAGCCACGTGATCCACTCGGTGCTCAACACGCCGGCGGGTAACAACACCGACCCGACTGCAGCCAACTGATCCGGCTTTCCCGCGATGCGGCCCGTGGCGACACGGGCCGCGTTTTCATTGGCGCACATCCCTGTGCGCCACCCTGACGGGCGCCCTGCGGGCGTGCAAAACGGCAATCCTGCCGTTTTGTCATTGGCGCGAATCTCTGTGCGCCACCCTGACGGGCGCCCTGTGGGCATGCAAAACAGCAATCCTGCCGTTTTGTCATTGGCACGAGTCTCTGTGCACCACCCTGGCGGGCGCCCTGCGGGCGTGCAAAACGGCAATCCAGCCGTTTTGTCGTCGTGCTATCGCTTAAAATGCGCGACCGGCGCCAGTGCAGGCGCCACACTGCACGCACGAGAATTCCGTCATGACCGACCACTCCTTGCGCCTGCCGGCGGAATGGGAACCGCAGGCCGCGGTACTGATCGCGTGGCCGCATGCCGACACCGACTGGGCCGAGCGCCTGGCCGCGGTGGAAACCACCTACGTGGCACTGGCTGCAGCGGTAACCCGCTTCCAGCCGCTGATCATCGTGGTGGCCGACGCCAGCCTGCAGGCCCATGTCGAAACCCAGTTGCACACTACCGAAGTCGACCTTGCGCGGATCCGTTTCGTCCAGCTCCCGTACGACGACACCTGGTTGCGTGACTCGGGTCCAATCACCCTGAAAGCCGGTGACACAGGCTTCCAGCTCACCGATTTCCGTTTCACCGGCTGGGGCGGCAAGTTCGGCGCCGAGCAGGACGATGCCCTGATTGCCGGCTTGGTCGACGCCGGCGTATTCGGTCATGCCGCGCACAAGCGTATCGACTGGGCGCTGGAAGGTGGCGGCATCGAGAGCGATGGCGCGGGCACCGTACTCACCACCTGGCGCTGTCTGGCGCAGCGTCATCCCGATCAGTCGCGCGAGCAGATGAGCGCGATCCTGCGCGACAGCCTGCATGCGGCACGCGTGCTATGGCTGGACTATGGCTACCTCGAGGGCGACGATACCGACGCGCATATCGACACGCTGGCCCGCTTCGCGCCGGGCGAGCGCATCGTATTCCAGTCCTGCGACGACCCGAGCGATCCGCACCACGACGAACTGCAGCTCATGGGGGCCGAACTGGCTGCGCTGCGCACCAGTGATGGCCCGCCGTACCGGCTTTATCCGTTGCCGTGGGCCCAGCCGATCCTCGACGAAGGCCGCCGGCTCGCTGCCTCCTACGCGAATTACCTGATCGTCAACGGCGCCGTGTTGGTGCCAGCCTATGGCGACAAGGCCGATGACGAGGCGGCACGCATCATCGGCACTGCGCACCCGGGCCGTGAAATCGTGCAGGTACCCTGCCGCCCGCTGATCTGGCAGAACGGCAGTCTGCACTGCATCACCATGCAGCTGCCGGCCGGCCTGGCCTGAGATTTGCCGGCATCGGCTAAACTGGCTGGCCTGTTACATCAGGCTACAGCCGAGGATTCAAGCCGATGACCCGCAAGACCCTCAAGGTCGCCCTGCTGCAGGAAACCGACCGCGGCAGCCGCGATGCCAATCTCGATGCGATCGAGGCTGGCCTGCGCCAAGCAGCGGCGGCCGGCGTCGAGCTGGTGCTGTTGCAGGAACTGCATAACGGCCCGTATTTCTGCCAGCACGAATCCGTCGATATCTTCGATCAGGCCGAGACGATCCCTGGCCCGGGCACCGCGCGCATCGGCAAGCTGGCCGAGGAACTGAAGCTCGTAGTGGTCGCGTCGCTGTTCGAGAAGCGCGCCACCGGGCTGTATCACAACACTGCCGTGGTGTTCGATCGCTCGGCGGCGATCGCCGGCAAATACCGCAAGATGCACATCCCGGACGATCCGGCGTTCTACGAGAAGTTCTATTTCACCCCGGGCGACCTCGGCTTCGAGCCGATCGACACCTCGGTCGGTCGCCTCGGCGTGCTGGTGTGTTGGGACCAGTGGTATCCGGAAGCGGCGCGCCTGATGGCGCTGGCCGGTGCCGAACTGCTGCTCTACCCCACTGCGATCGGCTGGGACCCGAACGATGCGCAGGCCGAGAAGGATTGCCAGCGTGATGCATGGATCACCGTGCAGCGCGGTCATGCAGTCGCCAATGGCCTACCGCTGTTGTCGTGCAACCGCACCGGCCACGAGGCCGATCCGTCAGGTGTTGGCGCAGGCATCCAGTTCTGGGGCTCAAGCTTCGTCGCTGGCCCGCAGGGCGAGTTCCTGGCGCAGGCTGGTACCGACCAGCGCGAACTGCTGCTGGCCGAAGTCGATCTGGCGCGCAGCGAGCATGTGCGGCGGATCTGGCCGTTCCTGCGCGACCGGCGCATCGACGCGTATGCCGACCTGCTCAGGCGCTTTCGTGACTGAAACCGCGTCGGCGCGTTCACACGCAACTTGTTCCGAATGGTGGTCGGCCCCATGCTTGGATTTCCCGTTGAGACCGGCCTGCTGATCGCATGAGTGTTCACGAAACCGACCTTGCCCTGTTGCCTGCCCTGCAGGGCCAGCCGATCGAGCGTGTGCAGCGCGATGGCGTGGAATACGTGGTGCTGGGCACCGCGCATGTCTCGCGCAGCAGCGTGGAGGCGGTCGATGCACTGCTGGAGCATGAGCACTTCGACGCCGTGGCGGTGGAGCTATGCGACAGCCGTGCGCAGAGCATGCGCGATCCGGAAGCGTTCAAGCAGATGGATCTGTTCAAGGTGATCCGTCAAGGCAAGGCCGGCATGGTCGCCGCCAGCCTGGTGTTGTCGACGTTCCAGAAACGTCTCGCCGACCAGTCCGGCATCCAGCCCGGCGCTGAAATGAAGGCGGCGATGGACGGTGCCGATCAGCGCGGCCTGCCGCTGTGGCTGATCGACCGCGAAGTCGGCACCACGCTCAAGCGCGCCTGGCACAGCGTCGGCTTCTTACAGCGCTTCGGCCTGCTCGGTGGTCTGCTCGCCAGCGTGTTCGAGCGCGAGGAAATCGAACAGGGCGAAATCGAGAAACTGAAACAGGGCGATCTGCTGGAAAGCGCATTCAGCGAATTTGCCAGCGAATCGAAGCCGCTGTTCCAGAGCCTGATCGGCGAGCGCGATGCGTTCATGGCCGCGCGCTTGCGCGAGGAAGCCACTCGATCGGCGACGACCGAACCGCGCCGCGTACTGGTGGTGATCGGCGCCGGCCACCTCAAGGGCCTGAGCGGGCTGTTGCGCGAACAGCAGGACGACCCTGCCACCACCGTCGCCAAGCTGGCCACCACCCCACCCAAGGCGCGCTGGCCGAAGTGGCTGGCCGCAGCGCTGGTGCTGCTGGTATTTGCAGCGATTGCCTGGGCGTTTCACCGCAATGCTGCGCTGGGCACGCAGGCGCTGGTTTCATGGGTGCTGTTCACCGGCGGTTTCGCCGCACTCGGCGCGGTCGCTGCCGGCGGCCATCCGCTGAGCATCCTTGCCGCCTTCATCGCCGCACCGATCAAACCGTTCCGTCCCGGCATCCCCGCCGGCGGCATCAGCGCGATGGCTGAAGCCTGGGTGCGTCGTCCACGCGTGGTCGATTTCGACACCTTGCGCGACGACATCGTGCACTGGAGCGGCTGGTGGAAGAACCGCGTCGCGCGCACTCTGCTCAACTTCTTCCTGGTCAGCGTCGGCACGATCATCGGCGAGTACAGCGCCGGCATCCATATCTTCAAGAGCCTGTTCTGAGGCAATCCAGCGCCGGGCTGACACTGCCCTGCGTGCTACGATTCGCGCCGCCGCGGATCGCCTCCGTCAGGTGCGCCGGCCCCAAGCCTGGGTGGCGAAATTGGTATACGCAAGGGACTTAAAATCCCTCGGCCGCAAGGCCATGCGGGTTCGACCCCCGCCCCAGGCACCAACGTCTTCGAAAACCTGGCTGGTGGCTATTGGTCGCCATCCGCACTGTCCGCCGTCGCAATCTGGCGATGGGAGTTGCTTTGCAGCAGATTGTGGCCATGCTCTTTGTACAGTAGTATTTCGTACATAAGGAGACACGCCATGACCGCCGCCGCCCGACTCGACCTGCGCCTGAACCCGACCGACAAAGATCGCATTACCCGTGCTGCCGACCTGCGCGGTGTGCCGCTGTCTGCCTTCGTGCGCGATGCAGTTCTGCGCGAGGCAGAAACCGTGATGGCAGCGGAGCTGACCGTCACCCTCTCGTCCGCCGAATCGCGCCGCTTCCTCGCGGCGTTGGACAAGCCGTTCAAGCCTAATGCCAAGCTGAAGAAAGCCATGGAACGCGGTCTGGACCGGCGCTGAGCCGTGCTGATTGTTGAGCGCCTGGACGGCGCGCTCCACAATCGCAAGGGCTTCGACTGTGGCGAGCCCTCTTTGAATCACTACCTGACTGCACTTGCCACCCAGCATCACCGCGCTGGCGTGGCTACCACGCACGTGCTCGTCAACGATGAGATGCCGTCGCACATCTGTGGTTATTACTCGCTTGCCGCCGCGCAAATGTCGTTGACCGATCTTTCGGCAGCCGATCAGCGCCGATTGCCTCGTTACCCCATCCCCGTGGCCCGGCTCGCACGCCTTGCCGTGGCGATACAAGAACAAGGTCGAGGTCTGGGCGAGGCGTTACTGCAGGATGTTGTGAAGCGCTGCCTGGTGCTGCGAAGTGAACTTGGAATCCATGCCCTGCTGGTGGATGCGCTGCACGAGCGTGCGGCGGCGTTCTACCGGCTTTACGGGTTCCGTCAGACCGCGGAACATGCGTTGACGTTGTACTTGCCGCTGGGCAACGGTTGACGGATATCACATACATCCGAACTTGGCAGGGCTGGCTGTATCTGGCCGTGGTCATGGATCTCTCTTCACGAAAAATCGTCGGCTGGGCAGCAAAGCCGACAATCCACCGAGAATTGGTTCTGGAAGCTCTTATGAAAGCCGTTCGAAGCCGGCGACTGCGCAAGGCGGATCCATTCGGATCAAGGAACTCAGTACGGTGGCGACGCTTGGCGGCGCTTCTGCGAGAGTAATCGTCTCGAACCAAGCATGAGCAGACGAGGAAACTGCTGGGACAACGCGATGGCAGAGTCCTTTTTCAGCAGCCTGAAGAAGGAACGTATCGAGAAGCGCATCTATGCTGGCCGAGAGACCGCTGTTCTGGATGTAACCGAATACATTGAAGGCTTCTATAACCCGACGCGCCGCCATAGCCATCTCGGTGGCGTTAGTCCGATCGAGTTCGAAGCGGCACACCGAAGCCGCCGATCAGGCGTCCACTAAATCCTGGCAACTCCAATCAGCAACCTCCGCGATATTTTGCCGCGCAAAGTGCCGCAAACCTGGGTCTCCATTCACCCCGTACTAACGAATCCCGCATCATGCTTCTACCCTCTATCAACAGCGAGGTGGTCGTCATGGGAATTCTGGATACTCTGGGTGAAGTTGCAGGTGCAGTTGCCGCTGTTGAAGGTGCGGAAAAGCTCGATCCGAATGCGGGCCTGCTGACGAAAGGCATCGCCGCCGTTGCCGGCTTCAAGGGCGCGGGTGCACTCGAATCGCTCGCCGGCAAGAAGGATGGCGAGGCTGAATCGACCGAAACCGATCCGCAAACCACCGACCCGCAAGCCTGATACCCCGATCCGATCATCGAAGGGCCAGCCGCCAGCGGTTGGCCCTTTCGCTTTCAGGAATCTCGAAAACTCGTTTTTTGGCCGTCATTCCCGCGGCTCTCAACAGCCGAATGGCTGGTCAAGCGGGAAACGCGTCACAACAGCGAAGCTGATCATCCAGGTTGCTGTTGTGTGTAGCGCGACAACTGGATCTATCGACGGCGCCGGATGGTTTTTCGAGGTTCCGATAAGGCAACAAAGCATGTGCAGCAAGCGAAGTGACGTCAGAAGCCGCTACAGACCAAGACAGTTTCGGTTATTCCGGGTGACCTCACACCCTATCGTTGGGAGCGTCTGGCGTCATCGGGGAACCTGGCAATGGCATGCTGCGCAGCCTCTTCGAACGAGTTCGCTACCAGATTGACCTCGGGGCTGGCCGTTACGGGTTCCGGAGCAGTCAGCAATTCCGGGAGCAGCACCGCAACGATGCAGGCATCGGGGAAGCGGCGGCGCATCTGGGTGGCCACCGCATCGCCACGCTCCCGTTCCTTGCTCGCGGCGGTACTGACGATATAGAGCATGGAAACCCCGTTCGGCGTCGCGTCCGGCGGTGGTTCGGCCTCGAAGGCTTCGATTTCCTCGATCGAAAGATGGCGCCCGTCGATGCTCAGGTCACGCAGGATGCGGGCGAGAATTTCGGTGGCCAGATCATCGTTGCTGGAGCCAAGCCCCACGCAAAGCGCCACCGATCCCGGGGCAACCACCAGCGGGCCTTGCCAGCGCCCGCTGATGGCCTCGCGCTGTTGGCGCAGGAAGCGGCCGAGATTGGAGTCGTCGAGAACGGAAGGATGCCGATGCCAACGGGATCGTTGGTGTGTCTCACCACTAAGTGCTTCGAGGACCCGCACGATCGCGCCGCGCGCCTTGACTTGCTGTTCGGGGCTGATGGTGCCCTGTGCCAGATCGATGCGCGCGAGCTGCAAGGCCGGCAGCAGCACCGTATCGCAGTAGGCGGCGAACGATTTACGCTTCAGGAAAATGCGTGCGTCCGCAATGATCTCGTCGGAGTCGCCGGAGAGCGCGCGCTGGTAGAGCCGTTGCGGCATCGTCAGTGCCGGCGTGTCGCCCAGCAGGATGTCGAGCAGGTTCAGCGTCTTGACGTGGCGTCCGGCGACCACCAGGCACAGGGTCAGTGGCGTCGACACGATCAGCCCGACCGGTCCCCACAACCAGCTCCAGAAGATCGCCGCGACCACGACCGCCAGCGGCGACAGCCCCGTGGTGTGCCCATACAGCTGCGGCTCCACCAGCTGTGCGGTGACTGTCTCGACAACCGCATACAGGCCGAGGGTCATGAGCATGAGTGACCAACCGGGACCGACCGCCGCCGCGAGCAACGCGGCAAGCATCGCCGCCAGCCAGACGCCTACATAGGGCACAAAACGCAGCACCGCCGTGAGGGCGCCCCAAAGCGGCGCGTCGGGAACACCGATGATGGCCAGTCCCGCCCAGATCACCAGCCCTACACCGAAATTTACCGAAAACGTCGAGACGAAAAATCGTGACAGGCGCTCACCAGCGTCATTGATCGCCGTTGTCGTTGCTCGAAGATCCGTGCCGCCGGCCAGGCGGATAAAGCGATCGCGCAAGGATTCGTGTTCAAGCAGCACGAAAACGAGCACAACCAGCACGATGCCGGTGGTCTGCAGCGGAGCCCAGATCGAGGAAAGGATTCGGGTGATCACGGCCATGGGACTGGCGGATGCTGCATGCACGTCCACCGGAGCCATGTTTGTCGAAGCAGCCAGGCTCCGTTGGGCATTCGCGGATGCCACGGGCACGGCGGCATCACGATCCTCGAACTGGCTCATCACCCGACCTGCCTCGCCCTGCATCGCTTCCATGCGACCGATCGTCATGGCGCGCACCGTCTGGACCTTGGCGTGGATCGTCGCCTCGTATTGCGGAAGGCTTCGACCCAGGTGAACCACCTGCGAACCGATCACGGTGGCCAGTCCGACCAGAAACAGGGCAAGCGCAAGCACCGCGATCAGCACGGACGGCGCGTGGCCCAGCCCGATCTGCCGTAACCCGCGTATCAAGGGAGCCATCAACAGACTCAAGATAAACGCGAGGGTGATCGGGATCAGTACTTCCCTGCCGAAATACAGCAGCGTCAGCACGGTGGCACTGGCAACGATCGTGATCGCACGATGGCTTGCCGAGGTGACTGGCAACGGATTGGAGCCTGACGACATGGAACAACTCCTCGCCTGTGTGGTTTGTACTGCCGAAATCTGCAAGCGGCCGATATGCGATTTATGCGGCCATGCCCGTGCACGACGTCAATACATCTTGACCGGGTTCATATGCTAGTCGCATCTGTCGAGCAAAAGACGCAAGGCTATCCGGTTACCTCGGCGTCCCAGTGCGCGGAAACGCCCTGCCCGGTTCATCGACACCGATCCGTATCACCTCGGAGAAATGGTCACCGGGCTTGCTGTTCCAGGCCCGCTCGGTGATGCGGCCGCGTCGTCGCAGTTCATCGACCGATACGCTTGGATCCAGCGCACCGATCTTGTAGAGGTATTTCGGCAGATAGCCGGTCAGCAGCAGACGGATATCCCATGGCAAGCCAGGATCGATCTGCCGGGCCATGCGGTAAACGATGGTGGTGCAGTTCGAGGTGATCGTGTTGTAGAACGCCGGGGTGACGGCCAGCTTGTTCGCGGCCTGCACGTAGGACAGGAACAACGCGCGCATGGCGGGCTTGTCCATGCGCAGCGGATACAGGTAATCGTCCTCGCCACGCACATTGGTGCGCACGCGGATGATGTCGCGTTCGTCGGCGGCGATCAGGATCGTTTCGAACTGCTTGAAGAAGCCACCGATCGCTGAATACTGCTGACCGCGCTTCTTGCGGATTTCCACCGAGAAGACCACGTGGCTGCCGTCGTCGAAGCCGAACGAGATCATTGCGTGTGCGATCGCCGCGCTGCCCCAGTAGGACAGCACGGCATCAGCCGAGACCAGCTGATCCAGATCGTAGTGACGGGTTTCCCAGTGCGCGTCGTAGTCATCGTCGGTGCGCCAGGTGAAGTCGCGTACGTTGCTCAGGGTGACCTGGTTGCCTTCCACCGTGCCGGTGAGCAGGCGGGATGTGTCATCCGCCCAGATCCGCTGGTTCGAAGGTGCGATGTTCGTCCACCAGAGCAGCAACAATGCATAGATGACCGCATAGGCAGCCAGCGGAAGCCAGCTGCGCCAGGTGATCGCAAGCGTGACGAGGGCGATCACCACGATCGCCCAGACCGCACTGCCGATCGTTCGTGTGATCAGGTTGCCCGGCAACTGGAACCAGAGTGCAAGGGCACCCCATACACCCGAGCAGAACGTGATCAGCGCCATCACGGTGATTAGTGCAATCTTGCCGATCATCCAGAGCTTGTTCGCCATTTCGTTCCCGACAGGCCGGCCAATGACCCAAGCGTGCAGCTTCGGGCGTGCAAAGACAACGCATGGCGGCGGCTTGCTCTATCAGGGACCCGAATCGCCAGTTTTTCCGCGGAAGCGGCTTCAGCCGCGATGCTTCGAGGCCCGCTGCCGTTGCAAGATCAGGAGCGTCGCGACTGAAGTCGCTCCCACAAAATCGCTCCCGCAAAAATTTGTTTCCGCAACGTTTTGGTCTTGCCGTTCCTCGATGTCTTTGAAACCTCCTGCTGCCCTTGCGAATCCTCGACGGATTCGATTCCATGAACTCGCCCGCGATGGCTACAATCCAGCAACCACCCGGCTGAATGGACAGGGCGCAGCATGAAACGTGGATCACGCGCCCGGGCCTTGCGATGTGCTGCCATGGTCATGCTGCTGTGCCTGCATGGCTGCGCGATGGTCGACGTCAGCCAGGTCAAACCGCACGACTACGTCAACGAGCGGCGCGCCGACGTGATCGGCGCCGGGCGGCTGAGTGACCGCACGGTGCAGGCACTCAACGTAGTGGCGCTGACCGTCGACAGCTGCCAGCGCGCGTTCGTCACCTGCACAGATACCGTCGCGCACTCGCCGGGGTTGAATGACGAGCAGCAGCTGTCCGCGCTTGCCGAGCTCTGGCTGGGCAAGGCAATCGGAACCGATCGGGCCAAGGCTGGCACCGCGATGGCGGACCAGACCCTCGACGCGTTCCTGCAGTCCGCGCGCTATGCCTACGCCTACCTGTTCTACACCGCACGCTCGCCCGCCGACCGCGCCTTCGCGCTGCGCCAGGTGCAGGTGATCGGCTTCTACAACTTTGCCGTGCAGCGAGCGGTGAGTCGCTTCTTCCAGGAGCTGCCGCAGCTGGGCACGCAATGGACCCAGACCTCGCTGGCCGGCTGGACCGTGATGCGCCCGCAGACCGATGTACGGCTGGCGGATAACGCCAGCGTGCCGGCGGAACTCCTGCCGGCCGCCGACCTGCGCTTCAAGGGACTGCGCGACATCTATCAGCGCGACGGCTTCGGCTCAGACTTCGTCGCCGTTGCCCCGCCGGAAGCACCGGCCGATGACGTGCCATGGCGCGAGCCCGACTACGTGTCGATGACGGGTGCGCTGGTCTTCGATGGCAACACGCTGGCCGAGGTACTGGCGACGAAACAGGTACAACTGCTGGTACGGGACCCCTATCGCGACGACACCATCACGATTGGCGGCCGCACCGTACCGCTGGGTGCCAACTTCACGGCGGCCTATGGTGTGTGGCTGGCCCGCTCGGGTTTTGCCAGACAGTCGATCCGCTCCCTGCTGGGCCGCGAAGGCGGCATCACGACGCCGCGCGTGCTCATGATGCAGCCCTACGATCCCGACCGGCTGACTGTGGTGATGCTGCATGGACTGGGTAGCAGCCCGGAGGCCTGGATCAACGTGGCGAACGAAGTCATGGGCGACGAGGAGCTGCGTCGCAACTACCAGGTATGGGAGGTCTACTACCCCACCAACGCGCCAGTCGCCGTCAACCTGGCCAATATCCGCAAGGCACTGGACGCAACCTTGCAGCACTTCGACCCATCCGGCCATGCCCGTGCCTCGCAGAACATGGTGCTGATCGGGCACAGCATGGGCGGCCTTATCGCGCGCCTGCTGGTGTCCTCCAGCGGCGACCGATTGTGGAGCCTGGTGCCGGCACGCGCGAATCTGTCGGCGGCAAAGCAGGCCAAGTTACGCCAACGTCTCGCACCCTATCTGCAGTTCACGCCGATGCCACAGGTGACTCGCGCTGTCTTCCTGGCCACACCACATCGCGGCACGCCTTACGCGCAATACAAGCTGGCACGCTTGATCGCCAACCTCGTCCGCCTGCCTGTCAGCGTGCTCAAGGAAATGGCGAGTCTCTCCGACCTGCTGAAAGAAGATACCAATACAGGCTCGCCACTGCGCATACCCAACAGCATCGACAACCTCAGCGACACCGATCCTTTCATCGTTGCCGCCAAGGACCTGCCGATTTCGCCACGGGTGCACTATCACACCATTGTCGGCATCTATAAATCGAACGGTCCGCTCAAGGACAGTAGCGATGGCGTGGTTCCGTACTGGAGCTCTCATCTCGATGGTGCGGATTCCGAAGTCGCCATTCCTTCGTGGCACACCGTGCAGGAGACCCCCGCTGCGATTCTGGAACTGCGTCGGATTCTGCGGCTGCATGTCGCCGCGCTGCAGAAGACCGCACCATGATCGCTGCGCGGCACCGCTGAGAAGTCAATCGCAACAAAAAACCCGCCGGCGGCAGGTTTCTGGGCTGTAACAGCCGCTTGCGCAATGGAGGCCTAGGTCGGAATCGAACCGGCGTACGAGGATTTGCAGTCCTCTGCATGACCACTCTGCCACCAGGCCATTGCTTGGTACGTTGCGACCATAAGGATCGCAGCTTGCTTCTAAAAAAACAAAACCCCGGTGAGCCGAGGCTTTGCTTGAAACTGGAGCGGGAAACGAGACTCGAACTCGCGACCCCGACCTTGGCAAGGTCGTGCTCTACCAACTGAGCTATTCCCGCATCTGAGCAGCAAATCATAGCAGAACGATGACGGTTGTGAATAGCCGTGACCGCACTTGTTCGATTCACAATCGGACGCCGCCTGCATCCGAAAACGACAAAGCCCCGACGAGTCGGGGCTTTGTCTGAAACTGGAGCGGGAAACGAGACTCGAACTCGCGACCCCGACCTTGGCAAGGTCGTGCTCTACCAACTGAGCTATTCCCGCATTGGAGCCGCGCATTCTAATACGTGAATGCGGATCGTCAAGCCCATCCTGCCAATCACTGATGACCGCTCGTCGTATCGCCACGCAGCGTCGGCCACGCGGCACGCAGGTAGTACAGCCCCGACCAGATGGTGAGGATCCCGGCGATCACCAGCAGGCCCTCGCCAATGTGATACAGGCGCAGTGCCGTGGCCTCCTTCTCGTGCTGCACGATCAGCACCACCAGGGCGACCATCTGCATCACGGTCTTGAGCTTGCCGACCAGCGCCACCTTGACGGTCGCGCTCATGCCGATTTCGGCCATCCACTCGCGCAACGCCGACACGCTGATCTCGCGACCCACGATGATCGCGGCCGTGACGGCCATCAGGATGCCGGACCAGCCACTGCTGGGGTGCGACTGCACCAGCAGGAACAAGGTCACCGCCACCATCAGCTTGTCGGCAACCGGGTCGAGAAAGGCGCCGAATGCCGAGGTCAGGTTCATCCGTCGCGCGAGGTAGCCGTCCAGCCAGTCGGTGAAAGCGGCCAGCACGAACACGATCGCCGCAGTGATGTTGTGGCCAGGGAATGGCAGGTAGAACACCGCCACCATGACCGGCAGCAAGCCGACGCGGAACAGGGTCAGCCAGGTTGGCAAGTTGATACGCATGATTCGTTCCGGAGATTTGCGACAGTGTCGCACGCCCTTGCGCCATCAACGAGTGAAGACGGGCGCGTACGTTCAGCCATGCAGGCTGGCATAGATGCGTTCGGCCAGGCCGCGATCGATGCCCTTCACCTGCATCAGCTCCTCGACGCCGGCACTCTCCACGCCGGCAAGGCCACCAAAGGCCTTGAGCAAGGCCGAGCGCCGGCGCGTGCCGATGCCGGATACGTCCTCCAGCACGCTGCGCTCGCGCGCCTTCTCGCGGCGTTTGCGATGGCCGCTGATGGCGAAGCGATGGGCCTCGTCGCGTACCGCAGCCACCAGATGCAGTGCGGGTGACGACGAGCCGGGGTGCAGCTCTCGGCCGGAGTCTGCGAGCACCAGCGTTTCCTCGCCTGCGCGGCGCCCCGGACCTTTCGCGACACCGACCACCTCGATGCCGCTGACGCCGAGTTCCCTCAGCACGTCCAGCGCCTGTGCCACCTGCCCCCTGCCGCCATCGATCAGCAGGATGTCCGGGCGGGCACCCTCGCCTTCGGCGACCTTGCGGAAGCGGCGGGTCAGCGCCTGATGCATCGCCGCGTAATCATCGCCAGGCGTGATGCCGGCGATGTTGAAGCGCCGGTAATGCGATTTCTCCGGCCCCTCCGGTCCGAACACCACGCACGAGGCAACGGTCAGCTCGCCCATCGTGTGACTGATGTCGAAGCACTCGATGCGGCGTGGCGCGGACGCCAGTCCCAGTACTTTCTGCAGGTCGTCGAAACGGGTGCCCAGGGTCTGCCGGCTGGCCAGTCGCGCCGTCAGCGAGGCCTGCGCGTTGCGCTCGGCCATCTGCAGGAATTGCGCGCGATCGCCACGTACGCTCGACTTCAGCTCCACTGCATGGCCGGACTGCTGCGCCAGCAGTTCTGCCAGAATTCCCTGGTCGGCAATCGGCTCGCCGAGGATCAGCTCGCGCGGCACCGGCCGGTCGAGGTAGTACTGCGCGATGAACTGGGTCAGCACGTCGGTGGGTTCGGCATCCAGCGGCAGGCGCGGGAAGAAGTCGCGCGTGCCGAGACTGATGCCGTTGCGGAAGAACAGCACGCTGACGCAGGCCATGCCCGCCTCGATGCGGCAGGCGATCACGTCCATGTCGGCACTGGCACCGTGCACATGGTGCTGCGCCTGCAACTGGCGCAACGCGGCGACCTGGTCGCGCAGCACGGCGGCACGCTCGAAATTCAGCGCCTTGCTGGCCTGCTCCATCGCCTCGGCCAGCTCGTCGATCACCGCGTTGCTGCGCCCCTCGAGAAACATCTCGGCATGACGTACGTCGTTGCGGTAATCCGGTACGCTGATCAGCTGCACACACGGCGCGGTGCAGCGGCCGATCTGGTGCTGCAGACACGGTCGCGAGCGGTTGCGGAAATAGCTGTCCTCGCACTGGCGCACCTTGAACAGTTTCTGCATCAGGCTGAGGCTCTCGCGTACCGCGTAGGTGCTCGGATATGGCCCGAAATAGTGTCCCGGCAAGTTGCGCGCCCCGCGATGGAAGGCCAGCCGCGGGTAATCCTCGCCACCCGACAGGTAGATGTACGGGTAGCTTTTGTCGTCGCGCAGCAGGATGTTGTAGCGCGGCTTGAGCGACTTGATCAGCTGCGATTCCAGCAGCAGCGCCTCGCCCTCGGTGCGCGTCACGGTGATCTCCACGCGCGCGATCTGCGCCACCATCGCGGCGATGCGCGGCTCCATCCGCGGTTTCAGGAAATAGCTGCCGACACGCTTCTTGAGATTGCCAGCCTTGCCGACGTACAGCAGTTCGCCGGTCGCGTCGAAATGACGGTAGACCCCCGGCGAGGACGTGAGCGTGCGAACGAAGGCCTTGCCGTCGAAAGGTGGTTGCGCGGGCTGCATGCGGTAATTCTAACGGGTGAGGAGTGACCGGAATGCCGGTATTGCCTCCCGATGTGGTGGCTCAATGATGCGTGCGCAACCACTGCTCGGCGCGTTCGAGATCGGCCTCGGTATCAATGCCCGGCGGGAACGGCTCTGGGGTCAGGCGCACCGCAATCGCATGGCCATGTTCGAGCACGCGCAACTGCTCCAGCGATTCGGTCTGTTCCAGCGGCGTTCGCGGCAAACGGGTGTAATTCGCAAGAAAGCCAGCGCGGTACGCATAGATGCCGATATGCCGCAGGAAGGGCGAGCCGGACGGCAACGCATGCCGGTTCGTGGCAAACGCATTACGTGCCCATGGCAACGGTGCACGACTGAAATACAGTGCACGTCCGTTTGCCGTACGCACCAGCTTCACCACGTTCGGATCGAACAGCTCCTCGGCGTCGATGATCGGTGTCGCCAGGGTCGCCATCGGCGCGTCGTCGCCGGCCAGCGCCTGTGCCACCGCACGGATGCCGGCGGCCGGCGCGAACGGCTCGTCACCCTGCAGGTTGACCACGATGCTGTCATCGGCCCAGCCGTAACGGGCCGCGCACTCGGCCAGCCGGTCGCTGCCCGAGGCGTGGTCGCTGCGCGTCATGCAGATCTGCACGCCCTCCTGCCCGGCCAGCGCGTCGGCGATGCGCGGATCGTCGACAGCCACCACCACCTGGCTGGCGCCGGCCTGCAGCGCACGCTGCGCTACCCGTACCACCATCGGCACGCCGCCAATCTCGCGCAAGGGCTTGGCCGGCAGACGGGTCGAACCGTAGCGGGCAGGAATGGCGACGATAAACGGTGGGACCGCGTTGGACATGGGCAAGACCTTCGACCGGACGACAAAGCTGCCTGTAACAATACATGCACCCGGCTGCAGTTCAGTCCACCTTCCGCAAGGCGAAGCCGCAACCGTTGGCCAGTTCCAGGAAACCGGGGAAGGAGGTGGCGACATGGCTGCAGTCGTTGATCCGCACAGGCCCTGTCGCGACCAGCCCGGCGACCGCAAAGCTCATCGCGATGCGATGGTCGAGATGACTCTCCACTGTGCCGCCACCGAGCCGGCCACCGTGGATGATCGCGCCATCCGGGGTTTCCTCGATCGTCGCGCCGAGCGTGCGCAGGCCGGCGGCCATGGTCGCGATGCGATCGGACTCCTTCACCCGCAGTTCGGCAGCACCACGAATTAGCGTGCGGCCGTCAGCCACGGCGGCCGCGATGAACAGCGCGGGAAACTCGTCGATCATGTCCGGCACCAGCGCCTGCGGCAACTCGATGCCGCGCAGCGGCGCATGGCGCACGAGCAGATCGCCGACCGGTTCACCACCGGCTTCGCGTTCGTGTTCGATCGTGATGTCCGCGCCCATCAGGCGCAAAGCATGCAGCAGCCCGGTACGACGCGGATTGAGGCCGACCGCCGGCAGGCGAAGCTCGGAGCCCGGCACGATGCTGGCGGCAACCAGGAAGAACGCCGCCGAGGAGAAGTCAGCCGGCACATCGACATCGGTGGCGTGCAAGACATGGTCGCCGGCAAGTCGGGCGCGCCCCGGTGCAAAGGTGATCGGCCAGCCGAACGCGGCCAGCATGCGCTCGGTGTAGTCGCGGGTCGGGTGCGGCTCGATGATCTCGGTTTCGCCCGCCGCATACAGGCCAGCCAGCAGCAGCGCGGACTTTACCTGCGCGCTGGCCACTGGCAGTTCGTATTCGATGCCGCGCAATGGTTGGCCACCATGCACGTGCAAGGGCGGCAGGCCATCGTGCGTGTCGATACGTGCGCCCATCGTGGCCAATGGCTCGGTGACCCGGCGCATCGGCCGCTTCGACAACGAGGCATCGCCGACCAGGGTGCTATCGAACGCCTGCCCCGCCAGCAGGCCGGTCAGCAGGCGCATGCCGGTACCCGCGTTGCCACAGTCCAGCGCTTGCGCCGTGCCGCGCAGGCCATGCAGGCCGACACCATGCACCACACGCTCGCCCGCCGATGGCGTCTCGATGTGAACGCCGAGTTGCGACAGCACGGCCGCGGTGGCGCGGGTGTCCTCGCCTTCGAGGAAACCGCGGATATGCGAATCCCCTTCCGCGATCGCGGCCAGCATCAACGCACGATGCGATACCGACTTGTCGCCGGGTACGCGCATGCTGCCATGCAGGGAACGGCCCGGTCGGCTGCTCCAGTCAAGACGGTTCGAATCAGGATGAATCAAACGGTTTTCTCCATGCGCATCCGCGCCGATCAGGGCAGCGCCACCGGGTAGGAACCCAGCACGCGTATCGTCCACGCCGACTCGCCGATCTCCTGCACCGCCGCTTTCAAAGTGGCATCGTCGATATGACCGGAGACATCGATGAAGAACGCGTACTGCCATTTGCCGGTATGCGCCGGCCGCGACTCGATCCGGTTCAGGCTGACGCCATGCTTGGCGAACGGGCTGAGCACGTCGTACAACGCACCCGGTTTGTCATTCACGGTGATCAGCAGCGAGGTGCGATCGTTACCGGAGGGTGGAAACAGCGAACGGCCGATCACCAGGAAGCGCGTGGTGTTGTCGGCGCGATCCTCGATACCTGTGGCCACGGTCTTGAGCCCGTAGACCTTGCCCGCGGTCTCGCCGGCAATCGCCGCCGCATCGTCAGCATGTCGTGCCAGTCGTGCCGCCTCGGCGTTGCTGCTCACCGAGATGCACTCGACCCCCGGCAGGTTGATACGCAGCCAGGTCTTGCATTGCTGCAGCGACTGCGCATGCGCGTAGACGCGCTTGACGTCCTCCAGCCTGCCCGCCTGCGAATGCAGGCACTGGTGCACACGCAGCTCCACTTCGCCGCAGATGGTGGCTGCGGAAGTGAGGAACATGTCCAGCGTGACCTGGATCATGCCCTGCCCGGAGTTCTCCACCGGCACCACGCCGAAATCCGCATGGCCTGCTGCGACTTCCTGGAACACTTCCTCAATACTGCCCAGCGGCAAGCCGTAGGCGGCGTGGCCGAAATGCTTGCGCACGGCCTGCTCGCTGAACGTACCTTCCGGGCCGAGGAAGCCGATCTTCAGTGGATCTTCCTGCGCCAGGCACGAGGACATGATCTCGCGGAACAGCCGCACCATCTCGGTATCGGACAGCGGGCCATCGTTGCGGTCCACCACCATGCGCAGCACATGCGCCTCGCGCTCGGGACGGTAATAGTCGATCGCCGAAAGCCCCTCACCCTTCACCTTCGCTACCGTCTGCGCATGGTTGGCGCGCTCGGAAATCAGCTGCTGGATCTGCCGGTCGATGCTGTCGATGCGCTCGCGCATCTCGCTCAGCGGTGTCTTTTTATCGGTCATGCTTTTAGCCGGATGGATGGATAGAAGTCCAAATCGTGGTTTGGCATCATGCCTGAAAAATGCAAGTCATGGCCAACTTGCCGACGAATCAACCGTGCCTCTGTGCGAAGTCATGCATGAACGCCGTCAGCACCTGCACAGCTTCCAGCGGCACCGCGTTGTACAGCGAGGCACGCATGCCGCCCACCGCCTTGTGCCCTTTCAGTGCGAGCAGGCCTGCCGCTTCGGACTCCTTCAGGAACGCTGCATCCAGTGCGGCGTCATGCAGGGTGAACGGCACGTTCATACGCGAGCGCGCGGGCGGATCGATCGGGTTGCAGTAGTAGCCGCCGGAGCCGTCAATGGTCCGGTACAGCAGCTCGGCCTTGGCGTGGTTGCGTTCGCCCATCGCAGCGACGCCGCCCTGCTCCTTCAACCACTGGAACGTCAGTCCGGCCAGATACCAGCCCCAAGTGTTCGGCGTGTTGAGCATCGAGTCGTTCGCGGCATGATCCGCATAACGGAAGATCCGCGCCATCGGCCGACCGGCGCGTTGCAGCAGGTCGCGACGGATGATCATCACGACCAGCCCGGACGGCCCGATGTTCTTCTGTGCGCCGGCATAGATCAGCCCGAAGCGGGAGACATCCAGCGGTTCGGACAGGATGTTCGACGATAGGTCCGCCACCAGTGGCACCGAACCCACGTCAGGGACATCGTGAAACTCCACGCCGTGGATCGTCTCGTTCGGCGTGTAGTGCACATAGGCTGCCTGCGAATCGAGCTGCCAGTCGTGGCGTGGCGGCAACTTGCGGTAGTTATCAGCCTCGCCGCTGGCGGCCACGTTGACCTGCACGTACGCAGTTGCCTCGCTGACCGCCTTGGCACTCCAGTGGCCGCTGACGATGTAGTCAGCGGTATCGCCGGCGCCGACCAGGTTCATCGGAATCTGCGCGAAATGCTGGGTGGCGCCGCCCTGCAGGAACAACACGGCGTAATCGGCAGGAATCGCCAGCAACGAGCGCAGGTCGGCTTCGGTCTGTGCCGCCATCTCGATGAACCGTTTGCCGCGGTGGGATTGTTCCATCACCGACGCGCCGCTGCCGTTCCAGTCCAGCAATTCGCGCTGGGCGCGCTCGAGTACCGCCAGTGGCAGCGCCGCCGGACCGGCGCTGAAATTCCAGACTCTGCTCACGTGCCGCTGCATCCCGTGGTGGTGTTCCACGCATTATGGCGCGGCGCAGCATGGCGCGGTCAACTGCAGATGGCCGACTCAGAAGCAGATCAGTCAGAAGCGGATCAGCAGTACCAGGGCGATGCCCAGCGCCAACACGGCGGCGGTGACGATCAGCCACCACACTTCGCCCGACGGGCCGGCGGCTGCTTCCGGCAGAGGTTCCGCTGGCGGCTCGGGCATCACGATCTGCGGCTCCGGCTTCATCCCCGGCCCCTCGACCACGAAGCGGTGCATCGCCAGGCCGATCTGGTCACCCGGCTGCAGCGCCAGCTTCTGCGCATTGACGCCGTTGACCCGCAGCGGATGACGTGCGGATGACTGGACCGCCTCCAGCAGCAGTTGGCCGTCCTGCCAGGCAATGCGTAGCGCGGCAACCTCACCCTGCGGCAGTTCCAGTGGGCAACACCTCTGCGGACCCAATTCCAGACTGTCCTGTAGTGGCAATACCTTGCCAGACAGCGGCCCGGCTACGGCACGCAAGGCCACCGTGCAGCGTCCCTGTTCCGGGACCGTGTGCGGCGCACGCAAGGCCGGATCCGCATCGGCGCGCAACAGCATGCGGCAGTCACCCACGCTGACCACGTCGCCTGCACGCAGCAGCGCCCGCTCGCGCACCGGTCGCGCATTCACATAGATGCGATCGGCGGACGGGACAACCTGCAGCACCCAGCCGCGGCGATCCTGCTGGATCCGCAGGTGCTGGGGAGCCGCCTGGCTGGACGCCAGCACCAGATCGTTGTCGGCGGCGCTGCCGATGCGCAGCTGCGCCTGCGTCCAGTGGAAATCCTCACGAGCCGCATTGGGAAATTCGATACGCATGGATCAACCACGGAAAAAGACCACGAAACTCTAGCATGCAGCCACGTGGCATTAAGATGGGTATTTACCCGGAGCCCGTCATGCCCAGTATCGATATCCGCCGCCCGCATCAACTGTCGATTGCCGAGGCCCGTGCCGTGGTCGACAAGGTCGCCGAACGGATGCGTGAAAAGCTCGGCGTCGAGGGACAGTGGCAGGGGGATACGCTGCGCTTTTCGCGGTCCGGCGTCAGCGGCACGATCGCGGTCAGCAGCGATGCAGTCCAGGTCAAGGCCGAACTGGGGCTGATGATGTCGCCGCTGAAGGGGATGGTCGAGCAGGAAATCCGGCGCAAGCTGGACGAGCATTTCGCCTGATCGCGGGGAATGCCCCGATCCATTGATGATTCTTTAACCAAACCCACTTCCATGGCATAATCGCCGGCTTACGCAGCCATGACGGCTGTGCGTGAACCCCGGAACACATGGCCAAAGACGACGTCATCGAAATGGAAGGCACGGTCCAGGAGACCCTGCCCAACACCATGTTTCGTGTGCAACTTGAGAATGGGCACGTCATCATCGCCCACATCTCCGGACGCATGCGCAAGCACTACATCCGCATCCTCACCGGCGACAAGGTCAAGATCGAGATGACCCCGTACGACCTCAGCAAGGGTCGTATCACGTACCGCATGAAGTAACCGGTATGAAGTAATCGGTTCTGCTCTTTGCGCTGATGCGCAGCGGAATTTGATACGGTGGTGAGTGCTGGAAATGAAAGGCGGCGCAATGCGCCGCCTTTGCTTTGCCTGTGATTCGGCGAAACGATCAGCCCGGCTCGACCACGGCCGGCAGTCTCTCAGCTGCCTCGCAGTCCACCCCCAATTCGCCGTCGCGCACGCTCAGGCGCACCTTGCCGCCATCGGCCAGCTTGCCGAACAACAACTCGTCGGCCAGCGCACGCTTCACCTTCTCCTGGATCACCCGCGCCATTGGGCGTGCGCCCATCTGCGGATCGAAACCGTGCTCGGCCAGCCAGCGGCGGGCCTCGGCGTCCACGTCCAGGCTCACCAGCTTCTCGGTCAGCTGGCTTTCCAGCTCGATCAGGAACTTGTCGACCACGCGCAGGATGTGTTCGAAGTCGAGCGCGCTGAACTGAATGATCGCGTCCAGCCGGTTGCGGAACTCCGGCGTGAAGATGCGGCGGATCACTTCCATCGCGTCCGACTCGTGCTTCTGCTCGACGAAACCAATACTGCGTCGTGAAGCCAGCGCCGCGCCCGCGTTGGTGGTCATCACCACCACCACGTTCTTGAAGTTCGCCTCACGGCCGTTTGTATCGGTCAGCACGCCGCGATCCATCACCTGCAGCAGGATGTTGAACACATCCGGGTGTGCCTTCTCGATCTCGTCCAGCAGCAGCACTGCATGCGGATGCTTGGTCACCGCCTCGGTCAGCAGGCCGCCCTGGTCGAAACCGACATAACCCGGAGGCGCGCCGACCAGCCGCGACACCGAATGCCCTTCCATGTACTCGGACATGTCGAAACGGATCATCTCGATACCGAGCTGCATCGCCAGCTGCTTGGTCACCTCGGTCTTGCCCACGCCGGTGGGACCAGCCAGCAGGAAGCAGCCGATCGGCTTGGACGGATCGGCCAGCCCTGAACGGGCCATCTTGATCGATGCGGCCAGCGCCTCGATCGCCGGGTCCTGGCCGAACACCACCATCTTGAGGTTGCGCTCCAGGTTGCGCAGCACGTCGCGATCGGACGCTGACACCTGCTTGGCCGGAATCCGCGCCATCTTGGCGATGATGTACTCGACCTCGGTGACGTCGACCTTGCCCGTACGCTGATCCAGCGGCAACAACCGCTGGCGCGCGCCGGCCTCGTCGATCACGTCGATCGCCTTGTCCGGCAGCAGCCGGTCGGGGATGTGCTTGACCGATAGATCCACCGCCGCCTTCAACGCTTCATTCGTATAGGCAACGTGGTGATGTTCCTCGAAACGCGAACGCAGGCCCTTGAGGATCTCGATGCTGTCGGCCACGGTAGGCTCGACCACGTCGATCTTCTGGAAACGGCGAGCCAGCGCACGGTCCTTTTCGAACACCCCACGATATTCCTGGAACGTGGTCGAGCCAATGCAGCGCAGCTCGCCCGAGGCCAGCATCGGCTTGATCAGGTTTGACGCGTCCATCGTGCCGCCCGACGCCGAACCGGCGCCGATGATGGTATGGATCTCGTCGATGAACAGGATTGCGCCCGGCTGCTTCTTCAGTTGGGCGATCACGCCCTTCAGGCGCTTCTCGAAGTCGCCGCGGTACTTGGTGCCGGCGACCAAGGCGCCCAGATCCAGTGACCAGATCGTGGCGCTTTCCAGCACCTCCGGCACTTCGCCGTCGACGATGCGCTTGGCCAGACCTTCGGCCAGCGCGGTCTTGCCCACACCGGCCTCGCCGACGTAGAGCGGGTTGTTCTTGCGCCGACGGCACAGCACCTGGATCGTGCGCTCGATCTCGTCGGCGCGCCCGATCAGCGGGTCGATCTTGCCTTCCAGTGCCAGCTCGTTGAGGTTGCTGGCGAATTCGTGCAGCGGGTTGCCCTTCGGCTCGCCGCCCTCCTCGCCTTCGCGCTCGCTGCCGCCGGACGCGCCGGCCGCCGGCTCGTCACCGATCTTAGCGATGCCGTGCGAGATGTAATTGACCACGTCGAGCCGGGTGATCTCCTGCTGGTGCATGAAATACACCGCATGCGAATCCTTCTCGCCGAAGATCGCCACCAGCACGTTGGCGCCGGTCACTTCCTTCCGCCCCGAGGACTGCACGTGGTACACCGCGCGCTGCAGCACGCGCTGGAAGCCCAGCGTCGGCTGCGTGTCGCGCTCGTCGCCATGCGGCAGCACCGGCACGGTCTCGGCGATGATGCGTTCGAGTTCGGTCGACAGCCGCGGCAGATCCACGCCGCAGGCGCGCAGGGCGCCCACCGCCGACTGGTTTTCGGTCAGCGCCAGCAGCAGGTGCTCCACCGTCATGAACTCATGGCGCTGTTCGCGAGCCTGCTTGTAGCAATGGCCGATGGTGACTTCAAGATCCTTGCTGAACATTCGGATCGTCTCCGCTTAGATGTTGAGCGGCCTGCAGCGCCGCGATGAGCACGAAATGGGGTCGCTCAGAGCTTTTCCATAGTGCACAACAACGGGTGTTGATGGGAGCGTGAATACTCGTTGACGTGGGTTACCTTGGTTTCAGCCACCTCGCGAGTAAACACGCCGCACACGCCCCGTCCGCGGGTATGTACGTGCAACATCACCTGTACGGCCTGCTCCTGGTCCAGATTGAAAAAACTGCGCAACACCTCGACCACGAAATCCATCGGGGTGAAATCATCGTTCAGCAACAGCACCTGAAACAGCGGTGGCCGCGCCACTTCGGGCTTGGCGGTTTCCAGCGCCAGTCCGCGGCCGCTGTCGTGCTCATGTTCGGGTTCGTGGGCCATGGTTTCCGGGGTATGCGATCTCTGGTTTGAAGTATACGCCGCAGCGGACGGGTGGCCGCGGCGATGCGCTGGCAAGAGGTAATGGCACAATGGCCACTTTTCCAGTGCCTTGCTGCCCCATGTCCGATACTGCTGTCCCTCTTGAAGTCTGGCGCCCGCACGTCACCGTCGCCTGTGTGGTGGCTGACGGTGAGCGCTACCTGATGGTCGAGGAGGAGGTGAACGGTCGTCTCGCCTACAACCAGCCGGCGGGTCACCTGGACGACGGTGAAAGCCTGGCCGCCGCCGCATTGCGCGAGACCCTGGAAGAAACCGGCTGGACGGTGGAACTGGTGCACCTGATCGGCGTGCACCAGTGGCGCAGCACCGAGCATGGCGATGCGGTGGTCCGCTTCAGCTTCGCCGCCCGCGCCATCAGCCATGACCCGGAGCGCCCGCTGGATACCGATATCCGCCGCGCGTTGTGGCTCACGCGGGCCGAGATCGCCGCACTGGGCGAACGCCTGCGCAGCCCGATGGTGCTGCTGAGCATCGACGCCTGGCTGGCCGGGCAGCGGCTGCCGCTGGAGAGCCTGGCCTGGCTGCCGGCAGGCGACCCGACATGAAAGTGATGCTCGGCATCTCCGGCGGCGTCGATTCCTCGGTCGCCGCGTTGCTGCTGCAACAGGCCGGCCATCAGGTCGAGGGCCTGTTCATGCAGAACTGGGAAGAGGACGACCGTTCCGGCCCGTGCACCACCGATGCCGATCGCAAGGACGCGGTGGCGGTCTGCGGGCGGCTCGGCATCCCGTTCCACGCGCGCAACTTCGCCGCGGCGTACTGGGATGGCGTGTTTGAACACTTCCTCGCCGAATACCGTGCCGGGCGCACGCCGAACCCGGACGTACTGTGCAACCGCGAGATCAAGTTCAAGACCTTTCTGGACGAGGCACATGCGCTGGGCGCGGAGAAGATCGCCACCGGGCATTACGCCCGCGTCGACTTCCACGGTGGCCACTATCGCCTGCTGCGCGCCGTCGATGCGGCGAAGGACCAGAGCTACTTCCTGCACGCGTTGGGCCAGCAGCAACTGGCCGCCACGCTGTTTCCGCTCGGCGAGATCGAGAAACCCCGCGTGCGCGAGCTGGCCCGCGAGGCGGCGCTGCCCACCCACGCCAAGAAGGATTCCACCGGCATCTGTTTCATCGGCGAACGCGATTTCCGCAGCTTCCTGGCCCAGTACATCCCGGCCCGCGCGGGCGAGATGCGCACGCCCGATGGCGAGCTGATCGGCGAACACCAGGGCGTGATGTACTACACCCTGGGCCAGCGCAACGGGCTGGGTATCGGTGGCCGCCACGGTGCCGGTGGCGCGGCCTGGTATGTGGTCGGCAAGGACGTGACCGCCAACGTGTTGTACGTGGCCCAGGGTGGCGAGAACCAGTGGTTGTACTCGCAGCGCCTGCAGACGGAGGCGCCGAACTGGATCGCCGGCGCCGCGCCGGCAGAACACTTCCGCTGCACCGCCAGGAGCCGCTACCGCCAGTCCGACCAGGACTGCACGGTCAACCTGCTGGACGATGGTCTTGAGGTACGCTTTGACGAACCGCAGCGTGCCGTCACGCCGGGGCAATCCGTGGTCTTCTACGATGGCAACGTCTGCCTTGGCGGTGCGGTGATCGCTGCCACTGACGCGCCCTACGGCGGCCTGCAGCCGGCGTTCACCCCCTCCCCCACGCCCACCGCAAGAGAATCGCAACCCCGTGTTTGAAACCTTTTCCATGAATGAAGAGCGCGTGCTCGCCCTCGCCGGCCTGTTCCAGGCCTGTGCACTGGCGCAGCAACTGGCCAATGAGGGCCGCTGCGACGATGGCGCGATGGAAGCCAGCCTGGCCAGCGTGTTCCGTATCGACGCGCCCTCGGTGGTCGGCGTGTACGGCAATATTTCCAATGTACGGATCGGCCTGCGCAACCTGATCGCGCAACTCGACGAGAGCGACCGCGACATGGCAGTAACCCGCATGGTGGTGACCGTGATGCGGCTGGAACGCAGCCTGTCGGGCCGGCCGGAGCTGCTCGACAAGCTGCAGCAGGGCATCGTCGCCGCGCAGCGCCAGGTCGAACATTTCGGCCAGGACTCGAGCCAGGTCACCAGCCGGCTGGCCGAGCTGTACGCATCCACCCTGTCCACGTTGCGGCCACGCGTGATGGTCAGCGGCAATCCGCAACAGCTGCAGCTGCCGGTCGTGGTGGAAAAGGTGCGCAGCAACCTGCTGGCCGCGGTGCGATCGGCGGTGCTGTGGCGGCAGGTCGGCGGTCGCCAGTGGCAGTTGCTGCTGTACCGGCGCCAATGCAGCATGCTGGCACGCGGGCTGCTGACCGGGGCCACGCTCGACAACCGCTGACTTAAAGGTGCTCACAAGCTTGGTTGTCCAGAATGCGCCGGAATGACTCGATAATCGGGCCGTGGCTTGCAGGTAACCGACGTGCACATACTGCTTGTGGAAGACGACAACCAGCTCGGCGAGGCGATCCGGCACGCGCTGGTGCAGCAGTCCTACGCCGTGACCTGGCTGCGTGACGGCAAGGAAGCTGCGCGTGCCTTGCGCGATCCTACTGCCGATCTCGTGCTGCTCGATCTCGGCCTGCCCGGCATGGACGGCATGGACGTATTGCTGGAGGCGCGCCGGGACGGCGTGAAGACGCCGATCCTCGTCATGACCGCCAGGGATGCCCTGGAAACGCGCATCCGCGGCCTGGATATCGGCGCCGACGATTACCTGGTGAAGCCCTTCCACGTCGGCGAACTGGTGGCGCGGATTCGTTCGCTCACGCGCCGCGTGCGCGGCCTCGCCGAAAATCTGATCGAGGCCGGCGGGATGCGGTTGAACCTGGCCACGGCCGAGGTGGAATTTCGCGGCGAGCAGATCAGCCTGACCCGGCGCGAATTCGCGCTGCTGCAGGCATTGATGGAACATGCCGGCCATATCGTCCGGCGCGAGGCATTGGAGAACTCGGTCTACGGGCTGGACACCGTGGTGGAACGCAATGCGATCGAGGTCCAGGTGCACTGGCTACGCCGCAAGCTATGCCCGGAAGCGATCCGTACCGTGCGCGGCATCGGCTACATGATTCCGCGCGAGCCCAGATGAACGAGCCCCAATGAACAGGCCCAAATGAGAACCGCAAGCCTGCGCACCCGACTCACCTGGCTGATCATCGCCGTGCAGGTCGGTGTGCTGATTCCGCTGGGCGTGCTCAGCTATCAGCGCGAACTGCGTGAGATGGGCTATCTGCTCGACGGACGGCTGGCACAGGCCGGCCGCACGGTGGGATCGCTGCTCGAACACCTGCCGTCCTCCACGATGCCCGGTTCGCCGGATATCGCGCTGAGCGCTGAGAATCTGCACAGTGCTGTCATGGTGCGGGTCCACAAGCGCAACTACGAACCCGAAGTGGGCTTCCAGGCTTACAGCACCAGCGGCAAGCTGCTGGCTGCCACCTCCAATTTCGCCGACCTGCCGGCACCGACAGCCGATGAACGCGGCTTCCGTGACCTCCATCTGGACGACCGGGCATGGCGCACTTTCACGCTGCAGAACCAGTCAGGGCTGGTCATACGCATCGGCGAACGTTATGACAACCGCAACGAAATCACCCGCGCGCTGGTCATGGAACACAGTCTTCCACTGCTCATTGGTCTGCCGCTGCTCGCGCTGCTGGCAGGCCTCGCGGTCAAACGCGGCCTGCGCCCACTGGCCCTGCTCACGGAACAGCTGGCAACGCGCACGCCGGGAAGTCGCCAGCCGGTCGCGGTCGACCACACACCACGCGAGATCACCCCACTCGTCGTGACACTGAACCAGCAGCTGGAACGCCTGGAAGACACCATCGAGCGCGAACACCGGTTTGCCAGCGACGTGGCACACGAGCTGCGTACGCCGCTGACCGCCTCGATGATCCACCTCGAAAACGCCCTGATTGCCAACGACCCCGGCGAGATCGAATTCACGTTGCAAAGTGCACAGCTGAGCCTGACCCGCTTGGCGCGGCGGATCGAGCAGATCCTGGCACTCGCACGACTGGAAGCCGGTGCCGCCTCACAGCAACGGACACACCTGAACCTGATCGCTCTGGCGACCGAGGTGATCGAAGAGCTGGCGCCCGTCATCGCCGAGAAGGACATCGCGTTCAGTCTCGATCACGATGTCGACGCACTGTGGGTGCAAGGCCACGAAGCGGCGCTGACCGCGATGTTCCGCAACCTGATCGAGAATGCCCTGCGTTACACCGGCCAGGAAGGCCGCGTCGAGGTGTCCATCGAGCGAGTGGACAACGAAGCGGTCATCAGCATCTGCGATGACGGCCCGGGCATTCCCGCCGAACGCAGGGGTGCGGTTTTCGAGCGCTTCCATCGCGCAGCCGAGGGCGATTCCCGCGGCTACGGCCTGGGGCTCAGCATCGTCCAGCGGGCGATCGAACTGCATGACGCCCGTATCGAGCTGCTCGCCTCACCTTTCGGTAACGGACTCCAGGTACGCATCCACATGGGTGCTGCGCCGGTATAGCCGCGGCTCTTCGCCGTGCCCAAGCCGAACGGCACATGACCAGATCGGTGTTCAGGAGGCCTGCAAAAGGTTTCCACAAGACTCGCTTGCGATCATGCGCAGCATCGCCTGATCCCACACGGCACCGTTCCCAGTCATCCGCATGAAACCAGTGTCCCGACAGAATATGCCCGGCCCACCCTGATCCGGCGCCCCATCCCCCTGCATCGCTGTCCGCGACGGAATGACGCTCGGCGCTTTCGTCACACACGCATGTCTGTCACACCGAAGCTTCCGGAAACCTTCCCATGCTTGGTCTAGTTCGCCTGGCGCTGTCACGGCCCTACACCTTCGTCGTGCTGGCGCTGCTCATCCTGATCGCCGGACCACTGGCCGCGCTGCGTACCCCCACCGACATCTTCCCGAACATCGGCATTCCGGTGATCAGCGTGGTGTGGACCTACAAGGGCATGCCGCCGGATCAGATGTCCGGTCGCATCATCTACTACTACGAGCGCACGCTGACCACCTCGGTCAACAACATCGAGCACATCGAGTCGCAGTCGCTGCCCGGTGCCGGCGTGGTGAAGATCTTCTTCCAGCCAGGCACCGACATCCGCACCGCGACCGCGCAGGTCACCTCGATCTCGCAGACGGTGGTCAAGCAGATGCCACCCGGCATCACGCCGCCACTGATCCTCAACTACAACGCCTCGACCGTGCCGGTGCTGCAGATGGCGCTGTCGAGCAAGACGCTGTCCGAATCGAAGATCCGTGACATCGCGCAGAACGATGTGCGCACGGTGCTGACCTCGGTGGATGGCGTGGCGATCCCGACGCCGTATGGCGGCAAGCAGCGCCAGATCACGCTCGATCTCGATCCGCAGGCGCTCGACGCCAAGGGCCTGTCGGCGCAGGACGTTGCCAATGCACTGGCTTCGCAGAACCAGATCATCCCGGTCGGCACCGCCAAGATCGGCACCTACGAATACAACGTCAAGCTCAACAACAGCCCCAAGGCATTCGACGCGCTGAACAACCTGCCGATCAAGACGATCAACGGCGCCACCATCACCATCGGCCAGGTCGCCCACGTGCGTGATGGTTCACCACCGCAGAACAACGTGGTGCGTGTCGACGGCAAGCGCGCCGTGCTGATGCCGATCCTGAAAACCGGCGATGCGTCGACGCTGGCCGTGGTCGCCGGCGTCAAGAAACTGATGCCACTGATCGAGGAGACGATGCCGCCGTCGCTGAAGATCTCGATGCTCGACGACCAGTCGGTCTTCGTGAAATCGGCGGTCGCCTCAGTCGCACGCGAAGGCATCATCGCGGCCTTGCTGACGTCGGTGATGATCCTGGTATTCCTTGGCAGCTGGCGTTCCACCGTCATCATCGCGGTATCCATTCCGCTGGCGATCCTGTCCTCGATCGCCCTGCTGTCGCTGACTGGGCAGACTCTCAACATCATGACGCTCGGCGGCCTGGCGCTGGCGGTGGGCATCCTGGTCGACGATGCCACGGTGACCATCGAGAACATCAACTGGCATCTCGAACAGGGCAAGGACGTGCATTCGGCGATCATGGATGGTGCCAAGCAGATCGTCACGCCTGCGTTCGTGTCGCTGCTGTGCATCTGTATCGTGTTCGTGCCGATGTTCATGCTCAATGGCATTGCCGGCTTCCTGTTCCGGCCGATGGCGCTCGCGGTGATCTTTGCAATGGCTTCGTCGTTCGTGCTGTCGCGCACGCTCGTACCCACCATGGCGATGTATCTGCTGCAGCCGCATGTGACCGAGCAAGGTACCGGCGACCATCCGGAAGACGGCTACATCAATCATCACGAAGGTGACCAGCACCACGCTCCCCGTCATATCTTCGTGCGCAAGGCAATCGCGTTCCAGCTCAGGTTCGAGCACCACTTCACTCAGGTTCGCGACAGCTACTACACGATGCTCGGCGTGGCGTTGACCCATCGGCGGAATTTCATTCTCGGCTTTCTCGGTTTCGTGCTGATCTCGTTCGCCCTGGTACCGACCCTCGGGCGCGATTTCTTCCCTGACGTGGATGCCGGTTCAATCGCACTGCACGTGCGCGCACCGATGGGCACCCGGGTGGAAGAAACCGCGGCGGAATTCGACCACATCGAAGCGGCGATCCGCCGGATCATCCCGGCCAACCAGCTCGACTCCGTAATCGACAACATCGGCCTGCCGCTAAGCAGCGTCAATCTGGTCTACAGCAACACCGGCACGATCGGCCCGCAGGACGGCGATATCCAGATCGCGCTGAAGGAAGGCCATCAACCCACCGCGGACTTCATCAAGCAACTGCGTGAGCAGCTGCCGGCGGCATTCCCCGGCACCGAGTTTTCGTTCCTGCCCGCCGACATGACCAGCCAGATCCTGAATTTCGGCGCGCCCGCACCGCTGGATGTGTCGATTACCGGTCGCAACAGTGTCGAGAACGAAGCGTATGCGACGCAGATCATGAAACGCCTGCGCGCCGTTCCCGGCATCGCTGACGTCCGTCTGCAACAGAGCACCAGCTATCCGCAGTTCAACGTGTCGGTGAACCGTACGCGTGCCGATGCACTGGGCATTACCGAGCGCGACGTCACCAACAGCATGGTTGCGTCGCTGGCCGGCAGCGGACAGGTGGCGCCGGCGTTCTGGTTGAACCCGAAGAACGGCGTCTCCTACGCCATCGTCGCCGCTACCCCGCAATACAAGATGGATTCGATGGCCGACCTGGCGCGCCTGCCGGTAACCTCCTCCAGCGACAGGGACAGCCAGATGCTGGGCGGCATCGCCAGCTTCACCCGCGAACCCAGCGCAGCGGTGGTCACGCACTACAACATCCTGCCCTCGTTCGACATCTACGCCTCGGTGCAGGATCGCGATCTCGGTGCCGTCGCCAACGACGTCAACAAGGTGCTGGCCGACTTCGCGAGCACACGCCCCAAAGGCACTATGGTCACCCTGCGTGGGCAGGTCGGCACCATGAACGAAGCCTTCAGCGGCCTGCTGTTTGGCCTGCTCGGCGCGGTGGTGATGATCTATCTGCTGATCGTGGTCAACTTCCAGTCGTGGCTGGACCCGTTCGTGATCATCACCGCGCTGCCTGCGGCGCTGGCCGGCATTGTGTGGATGCTGTTCATCAGCCACACCACGCTGTCGGTGCCTGCCCTCACCGGCGCCATCATGTGCATGGGTGTGGCTACCGCGAACTCGATCCTGGTGGTGAGCTTCTGCCGCGAGCGGCTGGCCGAGCACGGCGACCCGATCAAGGCTGCACTGGAAGCCGGCTTCACCCGCTTCCGCCCGGTCTGCATGACCGCACTGGCGATGATCATCGGCATGCTGCCGATGGCGCTGAGCCAGGAACAGAACTCGCCACTCGGCCGTGCCGTGATCGGCGGCCTGCTGTTCGCCACGTTTGCCACCCTGCTGTTCGTGCCGGTGATCTTCAGCCTCGTCCACGCCAAAGAACAACGCGCACCTTCCACCGCTGCCCTGCTTGGAGAAGATCCTCATGTCGCATAACGTCGTCATCGAGCCGGCAACGCGGCCGCCGCGCATACGACTCGCCATTGCCGTCAGCCTGACTGTTGCGGTGCTGGCCACGGGGATCGGACTGGCTGTGCGCGCCCACGACTACCACCAGCTGGTGACCTGGACGGATGCGCAGGAGCTGCCGACGGTTCAACTGGTGGCGCCGCTGGCTTCGGCCGACGCGCATCACATGACCCTGCCCGGCCACATCGAGGCATGGATCAGCGCACCGATCCATGCGCGCGTCAGCGGTTACCTGAAAAGCTGGAGCAAGGACATCGGCAGCACGGTGAGTGCCGGCGACACACTCGGTATCATCGACACGCCCGAGCTGGACCAGCAATACGATCAGGCCAAGGCCGTGCTGGTGCGTGCCCAGGCGGACGAGCACCTGGCCCAGATCACCAGCCAGCGCTGGCAGCATCTGCTGACCTCCAACTCCGTCTCCAAGCAGGAGGCCGATGAAAAGAGCGGTGAAGCGGCGGTGGCCGCCGCCAACGTGCTGTCTGCGCAGGCGGACCTGGACCGGCTGGCGGCGCTGGAATCCTTCAAGCAAATCACGGCACCCTTCAGCGGCACGGTGACCAGCCGCAGTACCGACATTGGCGACCTGATCTCGGCGACCAGCGAAAACAGTCCTGCACTATTCACCGTGGCCGACACCAGCAAGATGCGGCTGTATGTACGCATACCGCAGAGCTACGCGTCTTCGATCAAGCCGGGCATGACAGTAGACCTCAGCGTGCTGGAACATCCCGGCAAGACCTACAAGGCCACGCTGATCGGTTCGTCAGGTTCGGTCAATCAGGCCTCCGGCTCACTGCTTGCGCAGTTCGAGGCACCCAACCCGAATGGCGAGCTGCTGCCTGGCGACTATGCCGAAGTGAACCTGCCGGTATCCCTCAACACGCGTCTGATCTCGGTCCCGGCGACGGTGCTGATCTTCCGTGCTGCCGGTCCGCAGATCGCCGTGCTGGGTGTGGACAATCGTGTGCAACTGCGCGACGTCCATATCGGCATGGACCTGGGCGATACGCTCGAAATCGATCACGGCCTGGAGCCCGGCGACCGCATTATCGATCACCCGCCGGATTCGCTGGCGCAGGGCGATCAGGTGCGTCTTGCGAAGACGGCCACGCTAGAGAGCGGCGCGCATGCACAGCCGAAGCAGGGTTGAGCCGATGCCCGTCCGTTTCGAAAGTCTCAAACGCCCCTTTCGCTGGCAAACAGCTGGCCGCCACATGCTGGCCTGCGGCGTGATCGCCGCACTGGCCGGCTGCTCACTGGCACCCACCTATCAACGCCCGGCGATCGCCGTGCCGTCGAGTTACAAGGAAGGCACCGGGCTATGGACGAAGGCCGAACCGGCAGACACACAGGCACGCGGTGACTGGTGGCTGGTGTTCAACGACGCCACGCTGGACGGTCTGGAGCAGCGTCTCAATGCCGACAATCCTTCGCTGTCGGTGGCGCTGGCGCGCTATGACATGGCGTATGCGTTCGAGGGCGAGATCCGTTCGCAACTGTTCCCGCAGCTGGGGGTGGAAGCCAGCCCGAGCAACAATCGCCAATCGAACAATCGTCCACTCCGTGGCAGTAACCAGCCTGACGAATACGACGCCAATACCGCCCAGTTCGCGGCGGATTACGAGTTCGATTTCTGGGGTCGCGTGCGCAACGAGGTCGCTGCCGGCAAAGCGCAGGCACAGGCCGCGGATGCCGACTTGGCGACGGCCAAGCTCAGCTTGCAATCGCAGCTGGCCAACCTGTATATCCTGCTGCGCGGTTATGACATCCAGGCGCACATCCTTGACGGTTCGCTGGATGCCTATCGCAAGGGGTTGACGTTGACCGAAAACCGCATGGCCGGTGGCATCGCCTCGGGTCTGTCGGTATCACGTGCAAAAAACCAGTTGTCCGACGCGATGGCACAAACGGCCGAAGTGACCGCACAACGCACCCTCACCGAGCATGCCATCGCCACCCTGGTCGGCGTACCAGCATCGCGCTTCTCGTTGGCGCCCTCGGATATCCAGATTGGGCTGCCGACGATTCCGGCCGGCATTCCCTCCACCCTGCTGGAACGGCGTCCGGATATCGCTGCCGCCGAGCGGCGCACTTTCGCCGCCAATGCGGATATCGGCGTCGCGCGCGCCGCGTTCTATCCCAGCTTCAGCCTGTCTGCCCTGTTTGGATGGCAGAACACGGGCAATGGCAGCCTGCTGGCAGCCGGCAACCGGATGTGGGCGCTGGGCCCGATTGGCGCCTTGAGTCTGTTTGATGGTGGCTTGCGGCATGCGAAGGAACGCGAGGCAAGAGCCACGTTCGACGAGGCCGCGGGCCAATACCGCGTCACCGTGCTGAATGCGTTCCAGCAAGTGGAGGACAACCTGTCGCTGCTGACCAATCTCAGCAATGAGGCGCACGATGAAGACGATGCCGCCGCGGCCGCCAAGGACGCTGCGCAGATCGCCACCAACCGCTACAGCGAAGGCGTGGTCAATTACCTCGACGTGGTCACCGCGCAAACTAGCTACCTGCAGGCCAAGCGCAATGCCGAACAGGTACGTACACGTCGTCTGCAGGCTAGTGTGAATCTGATCCGTGCACTGGGTGGCGGCTGGAGTAATGCGCAGATGGGCAACCTGCCATCGGGGGAGCCGGTGGCGAAGGCTCACTAAAATCAGGTGGGTCGGTCGTGATCGGCCGGACTGACCTTCACGTGGAGTTGCGAACTCCGGAAAAGCAAACGGCGGGCTATGCCCGCCGTTTTCCATCCCTGGGTCGAACTCCCTTCGATATCTCTTGATAAGTTCAGTCTCGACGTACTCAGCTTGCCATGCCGCTGTGACAGTTTGTGATCAGCGGCATGACAGGCAGGTCACCGTCGATCAGAACTTGTAAGTCAGCATCACGCGGTTGTAGGTGAACGCCTTGTTGCCCGGATTCAGGTTGTTGATGCCGCCCGAGGATTTTTCCCAGCGATCGCGGATCTGGAAGCCTTTGAGGAAACCGCTGAAGTTGTAGATGATGTCGAAGTAGGTATCGTGAAAGTTACCGTTCAGATCCGTGGTGTACTTGGCGTAGGCACCTACCAGCTGCAGGCTGTTGTCAAAGAAACCGTAGGTCATCTTGGCCTTCCAGGCGTGCCCGGGGCCGGCTTCCACCAGACCACGAATCATCGAGCTGGTGTACAGCGGATCAGTGGCATAGCTTGCGGTGAACGGCGAGATGATGCCGCCGTCGCCGATAGAGCCAGTCTCCTGCTCGACCTTGTTGTAGAAGACATCGAAGCGACCGTTCGGGATCACCACGCCGAAATCGGCGCCCCAGGCGCGGCTCTTCACGTTGGTGCCGGTGACGCCGTTCAACTTGAACTTGTTTGCCACCAGCACGTTGTCGGAACCACCGCCACTTTCAGTCAAGCCCTGGAAACCGATGACCGGGTCGAAACCGGTACCGGTCTTGAAAACATAGCTGCCGTCGGCGTAGCCCATGCGGGCAAAATCGAGAAAGTCGTAGTACCAGCCCTGGGCTTTCAGGCCACCGTTGACATACGTGCTACCGACGGCCCACGTGCCGCTGGTCTGTTTTGCCGTCAGCGGCAAACCCTGGTTACCGCCGTAAAGCGTGTCGCCCTGGTAAGCGCTGGCGTAAAAGTTGTTGTCATTGAAGTAATCGCTGGAGGTGCGGCTCCTGTAGCTGAGTTCGCGGATACCGATGATGTCCCAGCCCTTCACCGGCGTGAACACGGCACTCAAGGCTTCGTATGAATTGGGCAGCAGGCGGCCATCGCTGTTGCCCATCCACGGCGTATTGAGGTACTGATAGCCGGCACGCGCCATGACCCAGTCGTTCTTGTACTGCAGGTAGGCTTGGCCGAGCGCCGACAGCGAATCGCTGGCGCCCATCAACGTGGTATCGACCCGCTTCGGATTGTCCGCCAGCGAACCCAGCGCATTCGCACTGAGCAGCGACGCGCCGGCGCTGAATCCATCCAGCGACGCGGTCTGTGCATTGAGCAGGATCGAGCCACCAAAGGCACGGGCACTCGGCTTCGCCGCCACACTGTAATCATAGGTGCGGTTGAAGTCGTACATCCGAAGCTCACCATCAACGTGACCCTGCTTGAAGAGGTCACTGAGGGTATTGACATCAGTATCATCAGCGTGTGCGCTGACACTGAGTGTGCCGAGCACGGCAGCGATGGCTACGGCGACGAGTTTGTTGCGCATGATGAAAGGCTCCGCATCGGGGACAGGAAAATCGTTTTACGATGCTTCATTCGTGGCTCGCGGGAACCATCGGATGGATCAGCTGCACCGCACTTGTATTAAGTTTGTGTGATGAATGTGACATTCACATTCATCGCAAATGACATTCAGGTTACGGTGCAACACGGCTTGTGCCGCTCGAAGGTTCCTGCAGCGACGACCTGCGTTCCCGCCAGCCCGCTACATCAACGTATCCGCATCACGTGTTCGAGTGGCGTGCCGGAATGAGGCCGCACATGCTGCTGTTATGCTTGCTGGATGCCTGATCATTCCTTTTCCGCACCTATGCGCATGGCCGACCGCTTCCGCGGTTTCCTGCCGGTGGTCGTCGATGTCGAAACCGGCGGTTTCGATGCCGAGCACGATGCCTTGCTTGAAATTGCCGCCGTACCGTTGACCATGGACGTCGACGGTTACCTGCAACTGCAACCGACCGTGTCGACGCATGTCGAGCCCTTTCCGGGCGCGAACCTCGATCCGCGTTCGCTGGAAATCACCGGGATCGATCCGGACAACCCGCTGCGCGGTGCGCTGGCCGAGCGACAGGCGTTGGACCATATCTTCAAGGTGGTGCGCGAGGCCGTAAATGCGGCCGGCTGCCAGCGTGCGATCCTGGTCGGCCACAACGCGGCATTCGACCTCGGCTTTCTCAATCAGGCCGTGCGTCGCTGCGGGCACAAGCGCAATCCGTTTCACCCGTTCAGCTGCTTCGACACCGTGAGCTTCGGCGGCCTCGCTTATGGTCAGACCGTGCTAAGCAAGGCCGTGCTGGCTGCCGGACTGGCGTTCGACAGCCGCGAGGCGCACTCGGCGGTGTATGACGCCGAACGTACCGCGGAACTGTTCTGCAGCGTGGTCAACCGCTGGCGCCAGCTCGAATTGCTTGAGCAGGCCCATGGCAGGCTGGATGTGGCCTGACCCTGCCTCGTAGGGCGGGCACTGCCCGCCGGCTTTCGACCTTTCGCGACGTGAAACTAGAGCGGCGGGCAGTGCCCGCCCTACGAAGCTTCAAGGCTTTGGCCGATGCCTGCCCCACGAAGGCCGCCCCTTAGTAGGGCGGGCACTGCCCGCCGGCTCTGGCGCTGGTGCATACGAAACTGTGGCGAGAGCGGCTGGCAGTACGCGCCCAGCAGAACTGAAGCCACGACCGAAAGGCTTGCAGGCCACGACGATGAAATTTCCTGCGATGAAGTGAAAGTTCATCGCAGACTGTCATCTGTCTGAAACATTCATTTCATCCAATGGCAATACGAAAAGCCTGAAATGGTGGGGTCGCATCCTCTCGTCCCTCCAAGGAGCTACTGTGTTGACTTCCAGCAAATTCACCATTCGATTCGCCGCTGTCGCTGCGCTCGCCGTAGCCTCGAGTTTCGGCATGGCCGCGCAGGCCACCGACATCACCGGTGCCGGCTCCAGCTTCGTCTATCCGGTCATGTCCAAGTGGTCGGCTGCGTATGCCGAGAAGACCGGCAACCATCTCAACTACCAGTCGGTCGGTTCCGGTGCCGGCATCGCGCAGATCAAGGAAGGCACCATCGACTTCGGCGCCTCCGATGCACCGATGAAGGCCGAAGACCTTGAGAAGTACGGCCTCGGCCAGTTCCCGATCGTGGTCGGCGGCATCGTGCCGGTGGTCCACATCGCCGGCATCACGGCTGACCAGATCAAGCTGGACGGCGCCACCTTGGCCGACATCTTCCTCGGCAAGATCAACAACTGGAACGACCCGAAGATCGCCGCGCTGAATGCCGGCCTGAAGCTGCCCGCCGGCAAGATCACCGTGGTGCATCGTTCGGATGGTTCGGGCACTTCGTTCAACTTCACCAACTTCCTGTCCAAGGTCAGCCCCGAGTGGGCCACCAAGGTGAAGTTCGGCACGGCGGTGGAATGGCCGGCCGGCGTCGGTGGCAAGGGCAATGAAGGCGTGTCGCAGTACGTGAACCAGATTCCGGGTGCGATCGGCTACGTGGAATACGCCTACGCCGTGAAGAACAAGATCGCCTGGGTCGACATGAAGAATGCCGCCGGCAACTTCATCAAGCCGAGCGCGGATGCCTTCGCCGCGGCCGCCGCCACCGCGGACTGGGCCAGCGCCAAGGACTTCAACCTGATCATGACCAATGCACCGGGTGCCCAGGCGTGGCCGATCACCGCCACCACCTGGATGATCATGTACAAGACGCCGAAGAATCCGGTGAACACCAAGGTGGCGTTCGACTTCTTCAAGTTCGCGCTCGAACACGGCCAGCAGGACGCTGCCGCACTGGATTACGTGCCGCTGCCGCCCGCGCTGGTCAGCAAGATCGAGGCGTACTGGGCTGCCGAGTTCAAGCACTGAACCTGAGCGTCCGTCACGCGCAGCACCAAGCCTGCTCCCCCGCCCGCGGGGGAGCAGGTTTTCAGTCAAACGGAACCCTGGATCATCATGTCGGCAATCGATACCGTCGCATCATCCACCGACATCCAGGAGCGGCGAAGCCGTCGTGATGCCCGTGACGAGCGACTGTTCCGCTGGTTGCTGAAAGCGTGCGCCCTGCTGGTACTGGCTTCCCTGCTCGGCGCCGCCGGTGCCACGCTGTGGGGCGGCCGCAGTGCCTTTGCCACGTTCGGCTGGCACTTCCTGGTCAGCACGGCGTGGGACCCCGGCAATGATGTGTACGGTGCCCTGGTGCCGGTCTACGGCACCATCGCCACTTCGCTGATCGCCTTGCTGATTGCGGTGCCGGTGAGCTTCGGCATCGCCCTGTACCTTTCCGAGGTGGCACCTGCCTGGCTGCGCACGCCGGTGGCGTCAGCGATCGAGCTGCTGGCCGGCATCCCCTCGATCATCTATGGCATGTGGGGCCTCTTCATCTTCGCCCCGTTCTTCGCCAACCATATCAAGCCGTGGTTGACCAGCAATCTCGGCGACCAGCCCGACGACGGCAAATTGTCATGGGTGGCCCAGCACGTGCCCTTCGTCGGCAAGCTGTTCGGCAGCAGCTATCCGTTCGGCGCCAGCATCCTGGTCGCGGGCATCGTGCTGGCGATCATGATCATTCCGTTCATCTCCTCGGTGATGCGCGAGGTGTTCCAGACCGTGCCGACCCGGCTGAAGGAGTCAGCTTATGCGCTGGGTTCCAGCACCTGGGAAGTGTCCTGGGACATCGTGTTGCCGTACACCCGTTCGGCGGTGATCGGCGGCGTCTTCCTAGGCCTGGGCCGCGCACTCGGCGAAACGATGGCGGTGACCTTCGTACTCGGCAACGCGATGACGCTGTCGGCTTCCCTGCTCGATCCGGGCACCTCGATCGCCTCGACCATCGCGAACCAGTTCAGCGAGGCTTCGGGCCTGCAGAAATCCTCGTTGATGGCGCTGGCGTTCCTGCTGTTCGTGGTGACCTTTATCGTGCTGCTGATCGCACGACTGATGTTGCGCCAGCTGGCCAAAAAGGAAGGTAGCTGATGAACGCGATCTACCTGCGTCGGCGCATCACCAACTGGCTGGCGATGGGGCTGAGCATGTTCGCCACGCTGATCGGCCTGGCATTTCTGGCCTGGATCCTGTGGGAAACCCTGCGCCAGGGCATCGGCGCGCTGAACCTGAAGCTGTTCACCAGGATCACGGCGAACGGCGCCGATGGCGGCCTCGCCAACGCGATGGTCGGCAGCCTGATCATCAACTTCATTGGCATCGCGATTGCCACGCCGATCGGCGTGCTGGCCGGCACGTGGCTGGCCGAATATGCCAACCGCACCAAACTCGGCGAGTCGATCCGCTTTCTCAACGACATCCTGCTGTCCGCGCCGTCGATCGTGATGGGTCTGTTCGTCTACACCATCATCGTGCTGCCGAGCACCGCGCTTACCCACGGCTCGACCAGCTTCTCCGGCTTTGCCGGCGGCGTGGCGCTGGCGCTGATCGCGCTGCCGGTGATCGTGCGCACCACTGACGAAATGCTGCGACTGGTCCCTTCCACGCTGCGCGAAGCGGCGTTGTCGCTGGGCGTGCCGCAGTGGAAGCTGACGCTGCAGGTCCTGATACGCGCTGCGCGCTCGGGCATCATCACCGGTGTGCTGCTGGCGCTGGCGCGGATCAGTGGCGAGACTGCACCGCTGCTGTTCACCGCATTCGGCAACAACTACATGGCGGTCAACCCGATCGACAAGATGTCCAGCCTGCCGCAGATCATCTACCAGTATGCCAATGACCCTGGCGACGACTTGCATGCGATGGCCTGGGCCGGCGCGTTCGTGGTCACCATGTTCGTGCTGCTGCTCAGCCTCGCTTCCCGTCTGGTCCTTTCCCGCACCAAGGTGTCCCATGACTGATCCCGCCCTCGCCATGAACCCGGCGCCGGTGGCGGCCGCCTCGGCAGTCGCGCCCAAGCTCACCGTGCGCGACCTGCACTTCTACTACAACGGCTTCCATGCGCTGAAAGGCATCAACATGGATATCCCGGAGAAGAAGGTCACCTCGATCATCGGACCATCCGGCTGCGGCAAGTCCACCTTGCTGCGCATCTTCAACCGCATCTACGCGATCTATCCGAAGCTGGAAGCAAGGGGCGAGGTCACGCTGGACGGCGAGAACGTCCTCGACCCGAGCTATTCGATGAACCGCCTGCGCGGCAAGGTCGGCATGGTGTTCCAGAAGCCGGTGCCGTTCCCGATGACAATCTTCGAGAACGTCGCCTACGGCATCCGCCATCACGAGAAGCTGTCGAAGGCGGATATGACGATCCGCGTCGAGCAGGCGCTGCGCAGTGCCGCACTGTGGGACGAAGTGAAGGACAAGCTCAAGCAGAACGCGCTTGGCCTTTCCGGCGGTCAGCAGCAACGCCTGTGCATCGCCCGCGCGATTGCGCTGAAGCCCGAGGTACTGCTGCTGGACGAACCAACCTCGGCACTCGATCCGATCGCCACCGGCCGCATCGAGCAATTGGTGGAAGAGCTGAAAAACGAATTCACCATCGTCATCGTCACCCACAACATGCAGCAGGCGGCGCGCTGTTCCGACCTCACCGCGTTCATGTACCTGGGCGAGCTGATCGAGTTCGACGGCACCGAGAAGATCTTCACCAAGCCGGGCAAGAAGCAGACCGAGGATTACATCACCGGTCGATTTGGCTGATCACACAGGACATCACCATGAGCGGCAGCAGCAAAGAACACATCATCAAGAGCTACGACGACGAGCTCACCCGGCTCACCGGCGAGATCGTGCGCATGGGCGAACTGTCGGTCACCCAGCTGGAAGCGGCCATCGACGTGGTCGAACGCCGCGACGAACGCGCGGCCCAGCACGTCGTCAGCAACGACGATGCGATCGATCAGCTAGAGCAGGAAATCAGCCACGATGTGGTGCGCCTGCTGGCGCTGCGCGCGCCGATGGCCGGTGATCTGCGCAACGTGTTCGCCGCCTTGCGCATCGCCGCCGACATCGAGCGCATCGGCGACTACGCCGCCAACGTGGCCAAGCGTTCGATCCCGTTGTCGATGGTGGCACCGGTAGGTCCTGTCGGGGGGCTGGGCCACCTGGCCGAACTGGCCGCGTCCGAAGTGCGCGAGGTGCTGCTGGCCTATCGCGACCGCGATGCCGAGCGTGCCTATCAGGTGTGGAAGGACGACGTGGTGCTGGACGAAGCCTATACCGGCTACTTCCGCGAACTGCTGACCTACATGATGGAGGACCCGCGCAACATCACGCCATGCACGCACCTGTTGTTCATGGCCAAGAACATCGAGCGGATCGGCGACCATGCCACCAACATCGCCGAGAACGTGTGGTTCCAGGTCACCGGCGAACCGCTGACCAAGCAGCGTAGCAAGGGTGATCTCACCTCCAGCCCGGAAATGACCAAACTGGGCGGCTAGCCCATCGCGCGCTCAGCTTCGTAGGGCAGGCACTCCCCGCCGTTTTTCGCAAGAGCAAGACCGGCGGGCAGTGCCCGCCCTACATGGCTACACGCGAAATGCCGCTCAATGCACGGTGAGCTTGAGCCCGACAATGCCGAGCACGATCAGCTTCGTAGGGCGGGCACTGCCCGCCAGCTCTGGCTTCTGTGTTGATACGAAGAGCAAGAGCCGGCGGGCACTGCCCGCCCTACACGGCTACACGCGGAATGCCGCTCAATGCGCGGTGAGTTTGAGCCCGACGATGCCGAGCACGATCAGCGCGACGCACAGCAACCGTGGCAGCGTCGCCGGATCACCGAACAGCACGATGCCGAGCGCCACCGCACCGACCGCACCGATGCCGGTCCAGATCGCGTAGGCCGTACCGATCGGCAGCGTTTTCACCGCCATCGCCAGCAACGCGATGCTGATCGCCATCGCCACCAGCGTGCCGACCGTGGGCCACAGTCGGGTAAAGCCTTCGGTGTACTTGAGGCCAATCGCCCAGACCACTTCGAACAGACCGGCCAGCAGCAGATAGATCCACGCCATGTGGGCGCTCCTCTGTGTGTGGCAGGGCCGTCCCCGCGATGGAAAAGTGCGCGGGGTCGTCCCCGCGCCAGCGCCAGCCGCCGTTATGGCAGCTCGCGTGTTTCGCGACGTCGCTGGATGCCGCGCACCATGCCATAGCCGCCGATCAGCAACCAGGCGACCTGCATGATGAACGCCGCGAGGTTGAAATTGCCGAAGCCGAGCGACAGCATCACCCCGATCGCACCCAGGATATTCATCAGCTGATAGATCAGCCCGCTGCCCTGCAGCTTGCGTTCCTGCAGCAGGAAGAACGCCAACAGCACCAGCGCCACGCCGATATAGCCGGCCCAGTCATACCAGAACAGATTCATCGCTTCGCACTCCGCTGACGCAGGGCTTCGAACAGCACCACGCCGGTGGCGACCGAGACGTTGAGGCTCTCCATCGTGCCCGGCATCGGAATCTTCGCCACGAAATCGCACAGCTCGCGGGTCAGCCGGCGGATGCCCTCGCCCTCCCCGCCCAGCACCAGCGCCACCGGGCCCTTGAAGTCGACGTCGTAGATCGAGGTGTCGGTATCGCCGGCCAGACCGGTGATCCACACGCCCGCATCCTTCAGCTCGCGCAGCGTACGGGCCAGGTTGGTCACCGCGATCAGTGGCACCCGATCCGCACCGCCGGCCGAAGCACGCCGCACCACCGGCGTCAGACCGACGGCGCGATCCTTCGGCACGATCACCGCGGTGAGTTTCGCCGCCGCCGCGCTGCGAAGGCAGGCACCGAGGTTGTGCGGATCGGTAACACCATCCAGCACCAGCACCAGTGTGTCGCTGCCGTCGCGCTCCAGCAGGCCAGCCAGATCATTCTCATGAGCCTGCGGCGGTGCTTCGTAAAGCGCCGCCACGCCCTGATGACGCGCTTCACCGGCCAATTTGTCCAGCTGCTCGCGCGGGCGATGGTTCACCGTGATCTTCAGCGCCTTCGCACGCTCGACCAGCTCATGCACACGCGGGTTGCGCTGGCCGTTCTCGACCACCAGTTCGCACACGCGCGCCGCATCGTTGCTCAGTGCACCTTCGACAGGATTGATACCGACGATCCAACTCTCACTCATGACTTGCCTTTCGGTTTCGGTTTGCGTCCACTGCGCTGCTTGCCACCGCTTGCGGGTGTCGGTGCCGGCCTGGCAGGTTGGCCTTGACCCTGCCGCTTGCCACGATTCGGCTGGCCATGCGCTGACTTGGCGGGTGCCGGTGCGCGACGCGGACGATTGCTGCCCTCCGCGGACGGCGTGGCAGCACGTGAACGCGGCGGCGGATTATCGCTCAGGGCGTGACTCTCCGGCGCCTCAACATCGCGCCGTCCAAACGCGCGGCCGATCGCCTTGGCGGCACGACCGAACATGCCAGACGCCTTGGCCGGACCCGCCGCCTTCTTCGGCAACGAGTAACGCTCACCACTGGCCGCATAGTCGTAAGCCTTACCGGTACCTGTAGGCGGCGTGGCTGGCGTGCGCGGTGAGACCAGCCGGAAATCGATCTTGCGATCCTCCAGGCTGGCACGCAGTACCTGGATGCGCACATGGTCACCGAGACGGAACTGCGCACCGGTGCGCTCACCCTTCAGCAGTTTGCGAGTCGCGTCGAAGTGGTAGTAGTCGTTGGCGAGCTGGCTGATATGCACCAGTCCGGACACCTTCGATTCGTCCAGCTCCACGAACAGACCGAACGAGGTGACGCCGGTCACCACGCCCTCGAACTCGCTACCGATGTGCTTCTCCATCCACGCGCACTTGAAGCGCTCGTCCACATCGCGCTCGGCCTCTTCGGCACGGCGTTCGCGCTGCGAACAATGGATCGCCATCGCAGACATCTCGGCCGGGCTGTAGGTGTAGTCACTCGGCTTGCCATTGGTCAACGCGTAGCGGATCGCACGATGCACCAGAAGATCCGGATAACGGCGGATCGGCGAGGTGAAATGCGCATACGCCTGCAACGCCAGACCGAAGTGGCCGCGGTTGTCCGGCTGGTAGGCTGCCATGCTCTGCGAGCGCAGCAGCACATTCTGGATCAGCTCGCGCTCGGGGCGATCCTTCACCATGCGCAGGATTTCGGAGAAGTCGGCCGGCGTGACATCTTCCACCGGCGGCATGCGCAGCTTGAACTCGCGCAGGAACTGCTGCAGGTCCTCGTACTTCTCCGCCGGCGGCGGCTCGTGTGCGCGGAACAGCGCAGGAATCTTTTTCTTCTCGAGGAACAGCGCTGCCTGCACGTTGGCGGCGATCATGCATTCCTCGATCAGCTTGTGCGCGTCGTTGCGCTCGGTCGCGCCCATCGATTCCACGCTGCCGGTCTGGTCGAGACGGAACTTCACTTCCGGCGTCTCGAAGTCGATCGCACCGCGACGCTTGCGCTGGGCTGCCATCGCGCCATACAGCGCATGCAGGTTCTCCAGCTGCGGCAGCACGTCGGCTACCTCATGGCGTGCATCCTTTTCACGCAGGCCCACTGCCTGCCACACCTTGTCGTAGGTGAGCCGCGCATGCGACAGCATCACCGCGTCATAGAACTTCGATTTGGTGACGTTGCCTTCGGCATCGACCAGCATGTCGCAGACCATGCACAGCCGCTCGACCTTCGGATTCAGCGAACAGATGCCGTTCGACAACGTCTCCGGCAGCATCGGCACCACGAAACCGGGAAAATAGGTCGAGGTGCTGCGCTCGTAGGCTTCGCGATCCAGCGCATTGCCGACCTGCACGTAATGCGACACGTCGGCAATCGCCACGATCAGCCGCCAGCCGCCACCGCGCTTCGGCTCGGCATACACCGCGTCATCGAAGTCGCGCGCGTCGGCGCCATCGATCGTCACCAGCGGCAGCGAGCGGATATCGGTGCGGCCTTCGCGCTCGGCGGCCGTCACCACCGATTCCACCTGTGCCGCATCGCGCAGCACTTCCGCTGGCCACTCGTGCGGCAGGTCGTGGCTGGCAATCGCCATCTCCACTACCAGCGACGGCTGCAGCCGTTCGCCCAGCACCGCACGGATCTCGCCCATCGGGCCGCGATGCGGCGTCGGCGGATCGGTGATTTCGACCACCACGATCTGGCCCGAGCTGGCGCCCTGCTCCTGACCCGGCTTGATCATCACGTCCTGGTTCAGGCGCCGATCGTCCGGCGCCACCAGGGTCACGCCGTTCTCGATCACTACCCAGCCGACCAGTCGCGACGAGCGCCGTTCCAGCACTTCGGCAATCGCACCCTGCCGACGACCGCGACGATCGATACCGACCACGCTGGCCAGCACGCGATCACCATGCATCACCGCGCGCATCTGCTGCGGCGACAGATACAGATCGTCGCCACCTTCGTCCGGGCGCAGGAAGCCATAACCTTCGGCATTGGCCAGCACCCGACCGGCAATCAGGTCGAGTTTCTGGGTCGGCGCATAACCACCGCGCCTACCCAGCAGCAGCTGGCCGTCGCGCACCATCGCCGCCAGCCGCTTGCGCAGCGCGTCGAGGTCGTTTTCATCATGAATGTCCAGCGCCTCGGCAATGCGTGCCTCGGTCAGCAGTTCACCGCGTTCTTCCAGCAGCGCGAGGATCGCCTCGCGGCTGGGGATCGGGCGCGCATAACGCTGCGCCTCGCGATCGGCATGGGGGTCACGCACGGCGCCTGCGGCAGCCTTGTTGCGTCGTGGTCCGGTGGGTGCGCCGGCGCGCTGTTTCGGGCCCGCGGATTTCGCCGGGCCTTTGCCTGCAGCTGGGTCCTGGCTGTTGCCGGACCGGGGGGGAGTTTTTCTGGTCACTAATTATCCTTGTGGTATCCGCGGCGCGGAGAATGACACGACGCGATGATTGGGTGTGAAAGATCGGAATGTGAAAAAGAGTTGACAAGCCATCGGCAGATGCCTAAATTACGCGGCTCACGCAGCTCGCAGAGCGGTGTGACACCTGCCCAGGTGGCGGAATTGGTAGACGCACTAGCTTCAGGTGCTAGCGGGGGCAACTCCGTGGAGGTTCGAGTCCTCTCCTGGGCACCAATTGTAAACGAAGGCCGCCTCTTGAGGCGGCTTTCGTCTTTTCCGGGGTTCGATCGGCCGCCTGGTCCACACGGGCTCCCGGCCGTGTTGCGCTTGAATCACCCTCATATCCTGACGTATTCGCTCGGCGATTGACCGACGAGTTTCCTGAAGTCGTTGATGAAGTGCGCCTGATCGTAGTAGCCCAAGTCCTGGGCCAATAGGGCCCATTCCGATGGCTTCCCGACAGCCAACTGCTCGAGCGCCTCATAGATCCGGTAGCGCTTGACCACCCAACTTGCGCTGGCTCCGACGTAACGGTGGAACAGCCGTTGCAGTGTTCGCTCCTGGATGCCGCAGCGAGTGACGATATCCTCGACCCGGGTCAAGCTGCGATCGTCGACGACTTCTTTCACGACACGACAGACGGTTTCGACATTCGGATCACGCGGCGGCAGATGTGTGACAAGAAACCGCGACGCCACCTCCACCATGCTGGGCTCGTCACGACAGGCGACTATTTCCTCCTCTGCATCCAGTGCATCGCTGAAGAGTTGGTGCACCGGAATCGAAGCGTTCGCGATCGAGCAAACTGGCGCCCTCAGGAACGGATAGAACGCACCCGGGCGAAATTTCGCACCGAGGATGCGCTCGTTGCCGCTGAGCTGTCGAACGAAGCGCTTCAGCTGCACGCCGTATATGCGTGAGCGACCGCGCGCGAAAACGAGATGAACACAGGGGTGCGGCAGCACCTCCCGCGTTTGCGGCTCGCATCCACCAAGATTCCAGCTCTCGAGCCAGAAATACTCCAACCAGTCGGCAAGTGCGGCTGGCGGTGCATACCGCACATGCCGGTAACTGCCCGGTGACGTGGCATGCCGCAACACGCCACAACCTTGTCCGGAAGCTGCCTCCGGGCAAGATTCGTGTCGATCCATGCCGCCTGCGTCGCGATGTCGGTTTTTTCCAATCATTCGAGCGCATCTTTCATTGCAATCAGTAGCGTCAGCGCCATGACTGACTAAAGAGCTCGCCCGACACTTTACTCCCGCGCATGCTGCAGAAGGCCTTACCGACATGAAAACAGCAGTGATGATTGCACTTGCGTGTTTGGCATATGGCATGACTAGCACGCCAGGATTCGCCGCCTCGTACCAAGGTGTCGACCCCGTCAAAACGGTCCGGCAGAAATTCGAAGCTTTCAACCGACATGACGCCTCCACGATCGAGGGCATCTACGCGACCGACGCGATCCTGCATAGCCCTGATTATCCCGAGCTAGCCGGCAATTCGCGGATTGCCGACACCTACCGAGGCCTATTTGACGCCATCCCCGATGCCAACGACAACGTCCAGAACATCGACAGTTCGGGAGACAGGGTATACGCGCAATTTGTGCTGTCGGGACATCTCAAGGGTACGGGAGGCAAATTCGTCAAGGTGCCGATCATCTCGGTCTACACCGTCAGGGATGGCCATATCGTCGCAGACTCGACTTACTACGACAGGAAAACGCCCTAGCTGCATGCAGTAGTCGAGACAGCGGGGGGCGCCGACACACTATCGACCGACGCCTGGACGCCGCCATGCGCTTGCCTGGCGGCAAGAACCGGCCCGAGGCGATCAGGCGGCAGGCGGCCCCTTCAGCTCGATCATGTTGCCTTGCGGGTCGTACAGATAGATCGACGGCCCTTCGCCCTGCGCACCGTAGCGTGAACCCAGCTCGCCGATGCTCACGCCGTGCGCCTTGAGGTGCGCAAGGATCGCCGCCTCGTCGTAGTTCTCTACACGCAGACACAGATGATCCATGTTGTGGCCCTCACTGCCTGGCGCAGCACCGCCATGCCGACCAAGTCTGCCTTCGATACTGACCAGATCGATCAGTGAAGTGCCCGCGCGCAGCTGCACCAGCCCGATCTCATCCTGCCGGCGCTCCTCGCGACAGCCCAGCACATCGCAGTAGAAGTGCTGCATGGCCGCGATGTCGATGGCGCGCAGCACCACGTGGTCGATTTCACCGATACGGATCATGCCTGGCTCCCGGGGATGATAGGCGGGTAACCAAGCATAACCGAGTTGATTTCGACGATCGTCAGCGGTCCGCCACGCCTGTATAATCACCAAGGTAAACGCTTGGTGGGAGAAGCGGGCGGCCCCTGACAGGGCTTGCACCGCTGCCGAAGACGCAACGCCCGTAATCGCTCAGGCCCCACACCATCACGCGTAAACACTCTGGAGAGACCGGTTGAATCCGGCGCCGAAGGGGCACGAAACGCAGCTGCGTTTCCAAACTCTCAGGCAAAAGGACAGAGGGGCGCCCCACGTGCGGCACGCACGCCCGGCCTTTATCGGCCAATTCCGGACGCCCGTCATGAGCCAGAACAAAAAGCCTTCCCTGCGCGACCTTGAGCACCATCACGCCTTTATCGAGCGCCACATCGGCCCCAACGATGCAGAGATCGCGCAGATGCTGCGCGTCATCGGCCACGATACGCTGGAATCGATGACCGACGCGATCGTGCCGGGCAAGATCAAGACGTCGGCGCCGCTGGCCCTGCCACAGGCAATCACCGAGGTCGAGGCACTGGCGAAGATCCGCACCATCGCGGACAGGAACAAGGTGCTCAAGAGCTTCATCGGCCAAGGTTATTACGGTACCCACACGCCGAACGTCATCCTGCGCAACATCCTGGAGAACCCGGCCTGGTACACGGCGTATACGCCGTATCAGGCGGAGATCTCGCAAGGCCGCATGGAAGCGCTGATCAATTTCCAGACCATGTGCGCCGACCTCACCGGCATGGAGATCGCCAACGCCTCGCTGCTGGACGAAGCCACCGCCGCGGCCGAGGCGATGACGCTGGCCAAGCGCTCGTGCAAGTCCAAGTCCAACACGTTCTTCGTGTCGAACGGCGTGCATCCGCAGACGCTGGAAGTGATCCGCACCCGCGCCGAACCGCTGGGCATCGAGCTGGTGATCGGCAACGATGTCGACGCACTGAACACCGATGCCTTCGGCGTGATGCTGCAGTATCCGGACACCTTCGGCACCGTCAACGACTACCAGGCCATCGCCGCAGCCACCCACGCGCGCGGCGGTCTGGTCGCGGTCGCCACCGACCTGCTCGCGCTGACCCTGATCGCCGCGCCCGGCGAATGGGGCGCGGATATCGTGGTCGGCAATTCGCAGCGCTTCGGCGTGCCGTTCGGCAACGGTGGTCCACATGCCGCCTTCATGGCCTGCCGCGATGCGTACAAGCGTTCGATGCCCGGCCGCCTGATCGGCGTGTCGGTGGATGCCGAGGGCAAGCACGCCTACCGCCTCACCCTGCAGACCCGCGAACAGCACATCCGCCGCGAGAAGGCCACTTCCAACATCTGCACCGCGCAGGTGCTGCTGGCGGTGATGGCCAGCATGTACGCCGTGTATCACGGTCCAGAAGGGCTGGCCCGCATTGCGCGTCGCACGCATCGGCTCACCTCGCTCCTGGCAGCGTCGCTGCGCCAGGCCGGCCATACCGTGGGCCCGAATTTCTTCGACACCCTGCACGTGCTGAACGTCGATGCCGATGCCCTGCTTGCCAAGGCCGAGACTGCAGGCATCAACCTGCGCCAGATCCATGGCGAGAGCGTCGGCATCAGCCTCGACGAGACCACCACGCGCGCCGACGTCATCGCACTCGCCGCGCTGTTCGGCGGATGCATCGAAGACATCGACGAACTGGATGCCGCCACGCCGGATGCATTGCCCGCCGGCCTGCATCGCCAGAGTGCGTTCCTCACCCATCCGGTATTCAACACGCATCACAGCGAACACGAACTGCTGCGCTACATGCGCGCGCTGGCCGACAAGGATCTGGCGATGGATCGCACGATGATCCCCCTGGGCTCCTGCACCATGAAGCTCAACGCCACCGCCGAGATGATCCCGGTGACCTGGCCTGAGTTCGGCAACATCCATCCACTGGCGCCGGTGTCGCAGACGCAGGGCTACAAGGAACTGATCGACGGCCTCGAGGCGATGCTGGTCGAGTGCACCGGCTACGACGCGGTGAGCCTGCAGCCGAACTCCGGCGCGCAGGGCGAATACGCCGGTCTGCTGGCGATCCGTGCATACCACCGTTCGCGCAACGAAGCCCATCGTGACATCTGCCTGATCCCCGAGTCCGCCCACGGCACCAATCCGGCGTCCGCGCACCTGTGCGGCATGACCGTGGTGGTGACCAAGTGCGACGCCAACGGCAACGTGGATGTGGAAGACATCCGCCGCGCCGCCGAGAAGTACAGCGACCGTCTTGCCGCGTTGATGATCACCTACCCGTCCACGCACGGCGTGTTCGAGGAAGACATCGTGGCGATCTGCCAGATCGTGCACGCGCACGGTGGTCAGGTGTACACCGACGGCGCCAACATGAACGCCCTGGTCGGCGTGGCCAAGCCCGGCAAGTGGGGCTCGGACGTGTCGCACCTGAACCTGCACAAGACCTTCTGCATTCCGCATGGCGGCGGCGGCCCGGGTGTCGGCCCGTGCGCGGTGAAGTCACATCTGGCGCCGTTCCTGCCGCGCACGCTCGGCGGTGAAGGCTCGGTGGGCATGGTCAGCGCGGCCAGTTTCGGCTCCGCCTCGATCCTGCCGATCTCGTGGATGTACATCACCATGATGGGCCAGCAAGGTCTGCGCAAAGCAACGCAAGTGGCCCTGCTCAACGCCAACTACATCGCCAAGCGGCTGGCGCCGCACTACCCCACCCTGTACACCGGCCGTAACGGCCTGGTCGCACACGAATGCATCCTCGACCTGCGCCCGCTCAAGGACGTCACCGGCATCGGTGCCGAGGACGTGGCCAAGCGGCTGATCGACTTCGGCTTCCACGCGCCGACCCTGAGCTTCCCGGTCGCCGGCACCTTGATGGTCGAGCCGACCGAGAGCGAATCGCAGTACGAACTGGACCGCTTCATCGACGCGATGATCCAGATCCGCGACGAGATTCGTGCCATCGAGGAAGGCAAGCTCGACCGTGAGGACAACCCGCTGAAGAACGCCCCGCACACCGCCACCATGGTCAGCGGCAGCGAGTGGACCCACGCCTACCCGCGTGAACTGGCCGCCTTCCCGTTGCCCAGCCTGAAGCTGCAGAAGTACTGGTCGCCGGTGGCGCGCGTGGACAACGTCTACGGGGACAAGAACATCATGTGCGCGTGCATCCCGGTGGATGCGTACAAGGATGAAGTGGAGGCGTAAGCCCCCGCTTTTCACCGCACGCTCCGCTCCATGAAATGAGAGAGGCCTCGCATCGCGAGGCCTTTTCTTTGCAGCCTCCTGGACCTTCGCTAGAGATTGAGGAAATAGACCGGGGCAAGCGCCGCGAGAATGGCGCCTGCCTGAAGTGCCAGTACGGGCAACACGGATCGTGGCTCCCGCGGCAACCACTTGATCGCGAAAAACGCCACGACTGGACATTGTCCTGCGATGAGAAGTTGCCAGAGATGGGCAGCAGTCCCCTCGTCGGCTTCGCGGGCAGCGCCGAACATGGCAACGTGGCCAAGCACCACGATCAGGGCCGCGATCGACATCGCTACCGGCAGAAACGCACTTGGCCGCTTCATCACAGATGAGAGAATCACTGATTGTCTCCACACAGGTTTGAAGCCTGCCCTAACGTCGATACTCGAGACACAGGCAGCGCGCCACGCATAAATGAACCCGTTGAGCTAACGCTTCGGACGGCCAGCCTTGCAAGTGGTTGCTGTGTCGGCACGTACAAAGTCTGCCGTCCAGTTCGTCTCCCACGTACCGTTGTCATACAGAAATGCCTGTTCCCACCGAGCGTGATCATGGTCGAGCTTGTTCCACGTATAGCGGACTTTCACGGGGCGGCCATGGTCCAGGTCCTGGCCATAGAACTCGCCGTGCTTGCCATCGAAACCTCCAACCGTGGGTGCCTCCAATTTGCCGCTGTCACTGCCTACCCAATAGATCGACCACTGATGCTTCTCCAGGTCGAACGTGCGCAATGTCAGGCCGGCCCAACCCTTCGTTGGAAAGTAGAGTTCATCCACGGTGACCATGCCGCCAAGGTAGGGAGACATGCACAGAGTGGCAGGAAACTCCTCCCGTTCGGCACTGCCAACGCCGCGTACCTTCAAGCGACGTTGATGGGTCGTCCACCCACCAGCGAAGTAATCAAAGTCATGCACGCTCCCTGTACGCGCGGTCGTATGGCCCGATGATCCCGACTTCTCGACAGGCGCCGTAGCAGCAACTCCGATCAAGTCAGTGCACGCCATGATCGCAAGCACGAGAAGTGTGCTCAAAGCTGGCTTGAACACATCTTTCAATCGATGAGCCATTGATTAGCCTCCGGTAAAAGCCTGACCACGGCACATACAGGTTCTTGGATCCGGGTTATACACCCATCTGCTGACCGGCTTCAGCCCGCATCACCCGTTCAATCGGCCAGCGCAGGCGCATGCGGCGGAATGAGGTCACAGCACCAGGCCCATCTCAGCCGTTCGGTCACGGCGCTGATCAGCGCGACGGCATCGCATCTGCGCTGATAGACATCGGCCAGGGCACAGGCATGTTCTCGGGGCAGCTCAACTCGCTGCGACGATGGTGTTCCTTCCCCGCTGCTTGGCCTGGTACAGCCGCTTGTCCACCGCCTCGACAAACGGCAGCAACTTGTCGCCGTGAGCGGGAATCGTGGTGCCCACGCCCATGCTGACAGTCAGCACTGCACCGATCCCGGATTGCCGGTGCGCGATCCGCTCGTTCGCGATCAGCTCGCGACAACGCTCGGCGATTTTCACGGCAGCGCTTTCGTCCGTTTCAGGCAGCACCAGCACGAACTCCTCACCGCCGAAACGGGCGACGAAATCGCGTGCGCGCGTGGCCGCCATCCCCAGGATGCGAGCCACGTGTTTCAGGCACTGGTCCCCTTCGAGGTGCCCGTAGTGGTCGTTGTACTGCTTGAAATAGTCGATATCGAGCATGATCAGCGACAACGACTGCTTGTTGCGCCGCGCATTCGCCCACTCCAGTTCGATGATGGCGTCAAAGCGGCGCCGGTTGGCCACGCCGGTGAGGCCGTCCTTGAACGACAGCTCTTCCAGTTCCTTCTGCATGTCGATCAGCTTCTGCTCGGTGCGCTTGCGCTCGCTGATGTCGAACATGAAGCCGATCAGCGAGTCGACCGAACCGTCGGCGTTGCGCACCACATGCACCACATCGCGGATCCACACGTATTCGCCGTTCTTGCACAGCGCGCGGTAGTCGGCCTCGTGATCGACGCCCGCCTTCGACTGCGCGACACAGAAATCCACCGCCCAGGCCCGGTCCTCCGGATGCATGCGCTCAGCCCAGTCCTGCACGCTGACCCAGCTGGAGGGCTCCCAGCCCAGCAGGCTCTCGATCTGCGGCCCGATATAGGCAAACCCCATCGAGGTCCAGTCGATCTTCCAGGGAATCGCCCGGGTCGACTCCAGCAGGGTCTTGTAGACGTCGCCGTCGGGTTCCAGTCTTTTCTCGGTATCAACCATTGCTTCCGTTTCCGCTCATGTTATGGAACAGCAGTCAGGGCAGCCGGCCCAGTGACTTCGAGGCGCCAGCCTCCTGGCTGCATCACGTCACTTCCGGCCCATGCTGGGCAATGAAAAGGGGCAACGCACCGCCCTTGCGCCGGATCGTCCATATACAAGCAATGGTTGTGCCCGGCCGCGCGCAACAAGACACGTTGCGAAATGGTGTGACGCGCCTCAGCCCCCCGGGTGATGCGGTGCCGCTGCTGGCTGACCCACCTGCTGCAACGCACCTACCGTTACGTGTCCCGCCCAGCCATCGAACACGTTCGCGGCAGCCTGATCGATAGCCTTGGTCATCGCCGGGATCGGCGGGCATTGTGCCGGATCATCCGCGACGCTCGGATCGGCAAGCGTCGTGATGCCTTCCATGCAGTAATGCCCATTGCCCGCACTCAGGCGTTCGAGCATGGCCATGCCTTGCGCATAGCGCTTTTCGGCGCGTACCGCGGCCACGGCATCGGCATACGTCGGGCGCATGCTTGCCAGCAACTTTTCGGCCGCCTGCCGCTCGGCCGGCGTGGCGCCGGCATACGCCGAGGTGTAAGCCGCCTTGAAGGTCGACTGCGGACGCTCCGCCGCCAGGGTCAGCCACGCCAGCGCCAGTGGACGGTTCACCGGCTGGTGGTCTCCGTTGAGCGCCATGATGCCGAGCACGTACTGCGCCGGCTTGCTGGCCCAGCTGGCCGCCGTCGCGAAGAATTTCTGCGCCCGGTCGAAGTGCTGCTCACCGTAGCTCTGCGTGGCCAGGCAATAGTAGTAATCCGCCGGCAGGAATTTCTCCTCGCCGATCGCACACGACGTGTTGGCCAGACCGGCATCGCTCGGCGCCGCCGTTGCAACCTCCGGCGTCGCTGCCCCGGTGGTCGCGGCAGAGGCTGCCAAAGGCATGCCGAAAGTACATGTTAGCAACGCAGATAACCCCAGCGATCGCACAGATTTCCAGTACAACCCGTACATGCCCCTCTCCCTTGGCCGATGTGATGGATCAGGCGATCCAGCCGACATGTTAACGGCGATACCACCCGCCGGGATGACAGCGACAGAATCGCTTGACACCATCCGCATCGGATCGGCACGCGTCATGCTGCCAGTGCTAACGTCCGTCCATGATTCCCTGCTACCTGCTGCTCGCCGCCCTGTCGATGCCGCTGCCGGCGGCCACCGGGCAGACGCCTGCTGCACCTGCGGGCGAGCAGAACGACGTGGTGTTCACCAACTACTCGCCGCTTTCACGCAGCAACGAACTGGTGCGCCGCCTGCTGAGCCCGTTGAGCGCATGGCGCGTGAACCAGACAGCGATGCACCCGGGCCATGCCCTGCGCGAGCAGCCGCTCGATCTCGCACACGAGAAGTTCGCCGTCCACGTGCCCGCCAGCGCACCGCCGCACGGCTACGCCCTGCTGGTGTTCGTGCCGCCGTGGCCGGAAGCGACGGTGCCGTCGGCATGGGCGGCGACGCTGGATCGCCACGGCATGATCTACGTCAGCGCGGCGAACTCCGGCAACGATGCCGACGTGCTCGACCGCCGCGTGCCGCTGGCTCTGCTGGCCGCATGGAACATCATGCAGCGTTACCCGGTCGATCCGCAGCGCGTCTACATTGGTGGCTTCTCCGGTGGCTCGCGGGTGGCCGAGCGCATCGCGCTGGGCTATCCGGATCTGTTTCACGGCGCATTGCTGATCGCCGGCAGCGACCCGATCGGCATCGCACAGATGTCGCTGCCCCCTGCCGGACTGTTCCGGCAATTCCAGGACGCCACGCGGCTGATCTACCTCACCGGTCAGAACGATGCTGCCCACCTCGACATGGACAGCCACAGCCGGCAGTCGATGCGCAGCTGGTGCGTGTTCCATGTGGACACCGTGGCGGTGCCCTGGACTGGCCATGAGCTGCCCGGTCCGGCGCCGCTGAGCCGGGCGCTGGATCTGCTGGACAATCCCGTGCAAACCGATCCAGACAAACTCGCGCATTGCCGCGCGGGCATCGACAAGAACTTGAACGCCCAGCTGCAGAAAACAGAAAACCTGCTGGCCGGCGGCGAGCGTGCTGCCGCAGAGACACTGCTGGACAAAATCGACGCGCATTACGGCGGGCTGGCAGCACCACGCAGCTCTGAGCTGCTGGAAAAAATCATTGCGAAACACTGATCGCCAACACGCCCGTCGACGATCACTGTCCGGGATCAATGGCATACGCCGATGAAATGGATCACCAGAACCAACTGGTCATGCTCAGCAGACCGCAACGCTGATCATCAACCCCGGCGCGGCTACCGGCCAATCTCGGACGCTTGCGCACATGATGAGTTCAGTGTCCGAATGGCGCATGCATTTCTGAAATCGACGGTCATCGAGCGCTGTCTGCCTGGTCCCAACTTAATTAGCCCCGGCCATGAATGGCACTTACTTAAGCGCCGTCATCCCCGCGAAAGCGGGGATCCAGTGCCTTACATGTCACCCGGCACGCTTGAAGTCACTGGATTCCCGCTTTCGCGGGAATGACGAAAAATGGGGCGTTGCGCTTAAGTAAGTGCCATTCAGCCCCGGCCATCATTCCGGCTCCAGGTCGGGGCGCCAACCTGAAGCGGGGAACGGCTCCGCAATCGCGCATGACCAGCGAAGGCAGCTAGAGGTAACGCGCTTCGTTGAGATCGGCGATAAGCGTCGGCCCCGTCGGATGCCAGCCCAATCGCGCCTGCGTCTGGGCGCTGGAAGCCGTCAGATCCAAGCCGACGAACATCGCCATCCATCCAAAATGTGCCGCCGCTTCTTCCGGGGTGATCGAAACGACCGGGAGCTTGAGACCCCGGCCAAGCGCTTCGGCGATGTCGCGGCTGCTGACGCCTTCTTCGCCGACTGCGTGATAACGCGCACCGCGTTCACTTGCTTCCACGGCGAGCCGATAGAGACGCACGACATCGGAAAGGTGGCCAGCCGCCCAGCAGTTGCGGCCCTCACCCACATAGGCCACGACGGCTTTTTCGCGAGCGACGTTGATGAACCACGTGATGAGACCCTGCTTGATCTGATTATGCACTTGGGGCAGCCGCATCACGGAGACATTGATGCCCGCCTCCAGCAGTGCATTCCCGGCCAGCTCGGACCCGATGCGCGGATTGGGATGCGTGGTATTGAAGACGTCTTCCCTCGCCGGCTCCCCATGCTCACCACTGCCTACGCCCGTCCCCGAGGTGATGATCAGGGGCCGATTGGAGCCAGCGAGTGCGGAGCCGAGTGCGGCGATCGCACGCTTGTCCTTCTCGCAGTTCTCGACGAAATTCGAGAAATCGTGGTCGAAGGCCGCATGGATAACGCCGTCTGCCTTTTCGGCACCGCGGCGCAAGCTCTCCGGGTCTTCCAGGGTGCCGCGATGCACTTCAGCACCCGCGTCGACAAGTGCTTGCGCTCCCGCGTCCGAACGGGTCATGCCGATGACCTGATGACCCGCCTTGATGAGCTCGGGAACGAGGGCCGAACCGATGAAGCCGGTCGCGCCCGTAAGAAAGATACGCATAGTGAGATCTCCTTGGTCGTTACCGGCTCACTATCCGATCACTTGGTATCCCGTTAAAGTAGTGACCTCATCATGGTATAGCGACTAACAGGGTCATCATGCCAGTCAATACGGCAAGGTCGCTCGGAGATTTCCTGAGAAGCCGCCGGGCGCGCCTCGATCCCGCGAGCTTTGGATTTTCCGGACGTCGACGAACGCCTGGACTGCGCCGGGAAGAGGTTGCCCAACGCGCCAACATCAGCCCGACCTGGTACACCTGGCTTGAACAGGGACGCGGCGGCGCGCCTTCGGCGGAGGTGCTGGACCGGGTCGCCAGCGCCCTGATGCTGACGGATGCCGAGCGCGAGCATCTTTTCATGCTGGGGTTGGGGCGACCGCCCGAAGTCCGCTACAAGTCCGTCGAAAGCGTCAATCCCCGACTGCAGCGGCTGCTCGACCTGTTCGATACCAGCCCGGCCATCATCAGAACCGCCACCTGGGACATCGTTGCCTGGAATCGTGCCGCTGCTGTCGTGCTGACCGACTACGGTGCACTGCCAGCCGGTCAGCGCAATATCCTGTACTTCCTGTTCCGTGACCCCACCGCGCGCGCAATGCAGCACGATTGGGAAAGCGTCGCCCGTTTGGTGGTGGCCGGGTTCAGAGCGGACGTGGCTCGCGCTGGCCTGGCCTCCGAAGTCGGTGAACTCGTGGACAAGCTCTGTAGCATCAGCCCGGAGTTCGAAGCCCTGTGGCGGGACAACGAAGTGCTCGGCCACGGTGATGGAGACGGCGTAAAGCGTCTGCTGCATCCCAAGCTGGGTCCCATCGAGCTGGAATACTCGGCATTCTCCGTCGATGGTCGTCCGGATCTGAGCATGATCGTCTACAACCCGCTCGACGGCGACATAGCCCAGCGAATCAGAGTGCTCGCCGCACAGGCTTGATGCCGAGGTCAACGAAACAGCCGCGAATGCGCCGATGTCATCGCTGGTGGGTGTGAGCGGGAATGTACCGGTAGACGACATCCGGCCTGGATGCCCCCCGGCGGCTGTTCCTGGTCGGAAGCCAACCTTCAACGCGGGTTCCACCTCAAACCGTCAAAATGCAAGTTCCAGTCACCCTTGTCGACAGCTGCTCAGCTGTCACATCGTTGTCTCGACTCGCGACTAGCTTCGACCCGGCCAACTGCCGGGAGTTGCCGATGTCATCCGATGCCGCTGCTACAGCCGTTTCGACTCCGGGCAACAGCTCGGGCCGCCTGTTCGCGATCATTTTCGGGCTGATCCTGCTGATCGGCGGCAGTTATGCCGGCGTGCACCTGATGCACGATCTGGCCATCGTCAAATCCGGCACGGCAGCGCCCTATATCCTGCTTGGCGTGGCCTTGCTGATCGCGCTTGGTTTCGAGTTCGTCAACGGCTTCCACGACACCGCCAATGCGGTGGCCACGGTGATCTATACGCACTCGATGCCACCCAACCTGGCGGTGATCTGGTCGGGCGCATTCAACTTCCTCGGCGTGCTGACCTCGTCCGGCGCGGTCGCTTTCACCATCGTGGCACTGCTGCCGGTGGAACTGATCCTGCAGGTGGGCAGCCAGGCCGGTTTCGCGATGGTGTTCGCGCTGTTGATCGCGGCGATCCTGTGGAACCTGGGCACCTGGTATTTCGGGCTGCCGAATTCGTCCTCGCACACCCTGATCGGCTCGATCATCGGCGTGGGCCTGGCGAACCAGTTGATGTCCACCAGCAGCGGCACCAGCGGCGTGAACTGGGATGCGGCGATGGGTGTGTTCAAGGGCCTGGTGTTTTCGCCGATCGCCGGCTTCCTGCTGGCCGGTTTGCTGATGGTCGTGCTGAAGGCAGTGGTGAAGATCCCTGCCCTGTATCGCGCGCCGGAAGGTAACAAGCCGCCGCCGTGGCCGATCCGCGCGCTGCTGGTGCTGACCTGCACCGGGGTGAGCTTCAGCCATGGCTCGAACGATGGCCAGAAAGGCATGGGCCTGATCATGCTGATCCTGATCGGCACGGTACCAACGGCCTATGCACTGAACGGCGCGGTGACCGGCAATCAGGTGAAGACCTTCCACCAGGTGTCGGCGGAAGCGCAGCAGGTACTGGCTGGCCTTGGCAATGGCGTGAGTGTCACGATCGATCCGCGCAAGACCGTGACCGCCGCCGTACAGCAGCAGACACTGTTGCCCGGCACCGCGCCGGCCCTCTCCGCGCTGATGGCGTCGATCGACAAACAGCTGGGCGACCGAACCTCGCTCAAGGCCGTGCCGCAGGACCAGATGGGCAACGTCCGTAACGACATCTACCTGGCCGATGCCGCGATCCCGCTGGTGCTGAAACAGCCGGGCCTCACGACGCAGCAGACCGCTACGCTCACCTCATGGCGCGGCCTCGGCACGCAGGCGACGCAGTTCATCCCACCATGGGTGAAAGTCGCCGTGGCGCTGGCCCTTGGCCTGGGCACCATGGTCGGCTGGAAACGCATCGTGGTGACCGTCGGCGAGCGCATCGGCAAGGAGCACCTGACCTACGCCCAGGGCGCCTCCGCCGAACTGGTGGCGATGGTGCTGATCCAGGCCGCGGACATGTATCACCTGCCGGTCAGCACCACCCACGTACTCACCTCCGGTGTCGCCGGCACCATGGCCGCGAACGGCTCCGGCCTGCAAGGGAGCACGGTGCGCAGCCTGCTGATGGCATGGGTACTGACCCTGCCTGCCTCGATCCTGCTGGCCGGGTCATTGTTTGTAGTGTTTCGGCATATTTTCTGACCTCAAAACCGGGCCGGTCAAAAAGCTGTCTTTCTGCAAACCAGGAAGAAGCTCCACAGCATGGGGCTTCGTCTTGTTGCCAACGGGTCATCCACACGCCATCAATGACGGTCCGGCCGTGCATCGCCAGCGTTTACCATCAGCACCCGGTGATACGACTCGGTCGCGTCATCCATCGGGAACAGGCATTCCATGCGCAACTCCTGCGCCGCTACGGTCTGCGGCGTGCCGACGGTGCTGACTATCGAGAAATAATGCAGCGTGCGGCCATCCTTCAAAAAGCTCAGGGGGATCACCGGCACGCTCGGCTCAGGTGCGACGGTGTCGGTCACGTCCAACGTGCTGCCGACGTCGGGATAGGCCATCAACGCCGCCAGCAGTTCTCTGGTTTGCTCGTCGAGCACCTGGCCCACGGCTTCGCGGTGCACGCGCTGGATCAGGCTTTTGGCGACGCTGTCCCAGTTTGCAATGAATGGACGCATGCCCGTCGGATCAAACATCAGATGCAACAAGTTGCGTGGCGCAGGCTGCGCTGCCAGATCGACAAAACTGCCGAAAAAGCGTGGCGAGGCGTCGTTGCTCATGATGACGTTCCAGTAACGATCCATCACCACCGCAGGAAACGGTTCGTGCTGTTTCAGCATGCGCTGCAATGCTGTCGTGATGCTGCGCATCACCGGCGCGTTCCAGGCATCCTCCGCGTAGATCGGCGCGAACCCGCCAGCGAGTAGCAACCGGTTGCGATCGCCCAGCGGCACATCGAGGCCCTGCGCAATGTTCATCAGGGTCTGCCGACTGGGCGCACTGCGTCCGCTTTCAATGAAACTCAGGTGGCGTTGCGACACACCGGTATCGAGCGACAGCGCGAACTGGCTCTTGCCGCGAAGATCGCGCCAGCCGCGCAGCAGTCGGCCCAGTTCGTGACCGGGCGCATCGAGTTGAGAAGTTTGCAAGGCCATGGCGTGAGACCTGTCGTTTCGTATCAGCAGGGAAGCATCGGAGCCGCGCCCTGGCATCCTACGGCAATGACCGTCAGGTGGCCGTCGATTCGACGACGAACCTTCCGCCGCGATCGAGCGCGCTGCAGCAAACACCTTGCGTGTACATTGCCGAACACGCTCGATCGCGGCGCCACTCAAAACCCGATCGGCCCCACCGAGCCAAACCACTGGCTGACCTTGCTCGGGTCCTTCGCATCCATGTAGAAAAAGTGGGTCATCACCGGCCGTACGCTCGGAATATTGGTGTCGTCGAACGTCATGCGTACGTTGCCGCGAAACACCTTGAGCAATCCGCCGTCCCAGTATTCCAGGACATCGTGGTACGCCGTGAAACCCGTATCGATGAACTGACGAAGGTTTTCGCGAATGCTCTCGCGACCATTCCATTCGGCAATACCCAGGCGACACTGCGCGTCGTCCGCAAAACAGTCAAAGCCCTTGCCGAAGGTCTTGTCGTCGATTTCTTTCCAGAAATCCAGAAGCCATTCGGGCGGTGCAGTCTTGGTAAAAGTCAGCTGATTCATGGTGGTCTCCAGTGCGCAAGGGGATGCATCGTGGATGCGGGGATTGGGGTGCCTCACGACCGCTTCGCGTACCTCTATGCGAAAGCGTGGAGCGACTATCCTCATCCACGCGCGGCCCAGCAATTACGCGGGAGGTAATAAACGCGCGATTCGAGTTGAACGCACCGCACAGAAACCCGGCGCCACGCCTCAGACGGGCGTCACGTCCACCGGCACCGCCAGGCTGCGCTTGAGCGTGTCCAACGCCACCCGTGTGCGGAAGCGCTTCACGTTGGCGTTGGCGGCGACCAGCCGCTGCATCAGCGCGTCGTAGTCGTCGACGTCACGCGCTGTTACCACCAACACATAGTCGCCGTCGCCAGTCACGTACCACGCCTGCTGGACCGCCGGCTCGGCGGCAATCCACTGTCGCAGGCTGGCCAGCAGTTCGGGCCGCTCGCGCTCGACTTCGAGATCGGCGATCACGGTGAGCCGCTGGTCCACGCTGCGTGGATCGATCAAGACCACCTCCGCCACGATCACGCCCTCCTCGCGAAGCCGTGCCATGCGCCGCTGCACGGCTGACGCCGACAGGCCGATGTCCGTGCCGATCAGCTCGGCGGAGCGTCGCGCATCGCGCTGCACGATCGCGAGGATCCGGCGGTCGAATTTGTCGATTTCGGTGGGCATCGGACGCAAAAACCTCATCGACGGGGAGAAAACCTGTTTTGCCGGCGAACAATGCCACTTCGCCGCACCGCGAAAACCTAGCATAGGTCGTCGCCTCCCGCGCCATAGCGAGACATCGTCCATGCCCGCAACGACCAGCCTCGAACGGATCTTCGCCGCATCGCGCCACATCGACGACCCAGGACGCTTCGCCGGCCGCCGCGTGGCGACGATCCTCTGCGGCGGCAACCTATCGCCCGAGATGCGCGAACGCCTGATGACAGCATGAGCACCAAACCCGCATTCCCTTTCCCCGAAGCACGCACCCCGATGAAACTTCTCTACCAGACGCACTCGCCCTACGCGCGCAAAGTGCTTGTCGCCGCCCACGAACTCGGCCTGCAACACCGCCTCGAGGTGATTCACCACGACACCAGCCCCACCCGTCGCAACGACGAGGTGTTCGCGCTCAACCCGCTCGGCAAGGTGCCCGTGCTGATCGTCGACGATGGCTTGGTGCTGTTCGATTCCAACGTGATCTGTGAATACCTCGATGGATTGCACACCGGAGCGCGACTGATTCCCAGCGAGCCCCGTGCGCGCCTTCTCGCGCTACGTAAACAGGCTCTTGCCACAGGCATGGCCGACGCGGGCATCGCCGCCCGATGGGAAGCCGAGCGGCGACCCGAATCGCTGCGCTGGCCATCGATGCTGCAAGGACAACTGGAAAAAATCGCCGCGGCCTGCGATGCCCTGGAACGGGAGATCGGGTACGAACCGTTGGCCGAGGATGTTCCTGACATCGGCGGCATCGCACTGGCCACCACGCTGAGCTGGATTGCCTTCCGCAACGTCTATCCCTTTGCGACGGGACGACCCCGGTTGTCGTCGTGGTACGAACGCTTCAGCGCACGGCCGTCAATGCAGGCCACCACACTCGCGGGCGATACCCGCGACTGAGCACATTGCTCCATTCCATCCCAACTACCCTACGGATATCCCATGAGCTCCCTCTGGACCGAACTGCTGATCCTGCACGGCCATATCACCGATGCGCGCCTGATGCGCCGACTGGCGTTGCCGAAACAATCCATACCACCGCCGGCCGTTACACACGTGGCAAAGTCTCCAACACGCTGGCTCCGACGGCTTTGCCTGGGTATCGGCGACGGGGTTCTTCGCCGGCAGTGAACCACCAAACTGGCCCGACGAATCGGCCAGCAGACTGCCAACGACGAAAGACACAACACCAACGCCAGCGCCATTGAACGGGTTCACGCAAAGAAAAACCCCGAATCCGGGGCTTCTCATGGCATCCGCCCATCAGGCTATTCCTCCGGCGGTGGCTGCATCTTCTCCAGCACATCCTCGAATTCGGCGATGGTCGTTTCCAACGCATCGTGCAACTCATTCTGCCGATCCATCAAGTTCGCAATCCGGTCCGCCTGCTTCAGCTTCGACAATTCACCGTCGTACAACAGCCACGACGCGGTCAGCGCCTCCACGTTGTTCTTGGAGTAATGCCGCATCTCCTTCAGCTGCGCCAGCGTATCGCCGATATGGTCGGCTGGCGTCTTGGGATGTTCGTCGGACATGAGGCATTCCTCCTGGCGCGGTTGATCTTGCCTGCGACACCGTAATGCGGCAGATGCGAAGCCTAGGTCAACACGCTATGCAGGATCGTAGATAGCTACGCCTGAGCTCAGGTCTACGTACTCTGTCAGGCGGCAGCACGCCGATTGATCTCCGCCAGCACGTTCACGATCGCATTCGCATCGCTGTCACCGAAAGCGCCATCCAGTCCCTCGTGATGCAGGCTGGTGAACGGCGGGTCGTAGAGTTGGCCCGGGTCCATTACGCCGGAGCGCGTAAGCCGGTCGATCATCATTTCGACGAAGCGAATCTGCTGGCTGGTGTAACGGTTCTCGTCGAGAAACTGGCCGAAGGCTTCCTTGGCAGCATTGCGGTCCAGGCCCACCAGCGAGCGGATGAACACGGTCAACGGCTGCTCGCTTCCGTAGCACTGCTCGAAGCGCGTCCGACTCTCCGCCGGTTCGGACTCATAGACGAAGCGCTCCAGTTCACGCAGATCGGTGGGCGTCAGTGGCTTGTTGTGCTTGAGCTTGGCGATGGCGATGTGGTTTTCGTTGGCGCGGATATAGGCCTCGACCTTCTTCTTGTACTGGGCAAGATTGATGCCGGTGCTGAAATCCTTGAGGACAACTTCGGTCGATTCGCCGATCTGGTCGGTCAGCACGCTGTAGACCGGCTTGATCGAACGGCGCTCGATAAACTGGATCAGGCCGCGCAGCTTGCGGCGCACCTGCTCGATCATCGGCAGCGTGATGTCCTTCCAGAATTCCTCGCCCTGCACGTCCTGGATCAGGGCCAGTTCCGCGCGCACGGCAGGGATGGTGTCCTTGGTTTCCAGTTCGCTGGCCAGGTCGATAATCTTGTCCCGATAGCCGACAAAATCCGCTGTGGACCGCACCAGTGCCAGCTGCAGATTCAGGCAAATCAGGTCAAACAGTTTGGCGGTGATGTGCTCGGGCTCGCGCTCACTTGGCAGCCCCGCGACATGGGCGCGCAAGTCGCCGAGGGCCGAATCATCCAGCACATCCCACTGGTTCCGATCGACGAAGCGCGTCACATGCTCGCGCTCGGTGCGTACGATGAAGTTGTCGAGGTTCATCGCGGCGACCTCGCCATGCAAGCCGTCGGTCAGCTCCTTGCGAAGGAAAAACAAGGCATCGTAACCATGCGGCCGCTCAGAGAGAGGATGGGGATCAGGAGACTCGCCCGCCGGCAGCAACGACAACAGATCCAGCCGCGCCTTGAACAACCGCTTGCTCAGCGGCTCGGCCAGCCCGCCCAGCGCGCCGCGCGGGTTCTCGTTGAAGTACTCGAAGTTGGCGCAGAAGTCGAAAATGTAGAACTCGCCCTTGTCCACGCCCGGCGCGAACAGATCCGGGCACAGTCGTGTGCCGCGCCCGATCATCTGCAGGAACTTCACCTTCGAGCGCACCGCCTTGAAGAACACCAGGTTCAACACCTGCGGCACGTCGATGCCGGTGTCCAGCATGTCCACCGAAATGGCGATTTGTGGCAGCTTGTTGAGCTTGCTGCTGAAGTCGTCGATCAGGCTCTGCGCGTAACTCACCGCATGCGTGATCACGCGGGCGAACTCGCCGTTGGTGTGCGGGTAATGATGGTTGAAGCGCCTGGCGATGAACTCGGCGTGCTTCTGGTTGACGGCGAAGATGATCGTCTTGCCCAGCTTGTCGCCACCCTCGACCTTGAGTCCGTTTTCCATCAGGTGTTGGAGCATCAGGTCGACGGTACTTTCGTTGAACAGCTGCTTGTTGACCTCCGAGGCATGCACCTCGGCCGGTGCGGCGGCTTCTTCACCCTCACCGGCACGGTCGCCCCAGTCCAGCGATTCCCAGTGTTCTTTTTCCGCGTCGCTCAGCTCGTCGTAGCGGATGCCCTCGCGCACGAACTTCAACGGCACCGAATGCGACTTCGGCGGCACCAGGAAACCGTCGGCCACGGCCTCATCCAGCCCATAGGCATCGGTGGGTACGCCGGTTTCCAGGCCGAACAGATGGTAGGTGTCGCGATCCACCTCGTCGCGCGGCGTGGCGGTGAGGCCGACCAGGTAGCTGTCGAAGTAACGGAAGATCGCGCCGTACTTCTGGTACACGCTGCGGTGCGCCTCGTCGATGATGATCAGGTCGAAATGGCCCACGCCGTAGCGGCGCTGGTCACCGTCCATCTGGTCGATCAGGCCCGTCATCGTTGGATAAGTCGACAGGTAGACACGCCCCTGCCCATTCTTTTCCGTCACGTGGATCGGAATAGACCAGTTGCTCCACACCCTTCGCCGGCTCGACGAGGGGTTTGAATTCGGGGTGGAGGAACTGAAAGTTGGTCACTGGAACGGCCCCTGTCCCATGCTTGAACAATAGGCATGCAAGCACCTGTCCCGCGCTTGCAACCCCCTTGATTGACGAACATAAACCTACCGCAAGTGGATTGGGGTTCCCGGTCAGCGTCATGGCCTCGGTGCGATCACCGGGGCCTTTCGCTTTCCGGAAGATGGCTTTCAGTCATCGCCCCTCCGGCGAACAAGCTTGCGGTCAATCTCTGACGAGCAAGGCGGTTGGTCGCTCATATTCCGCTAGATATTGACGACAAACGCCTGAAGTTGCCGGCTACGCGCTCTGCCAGTCGTCCCCCGGCATGATGCGTCGCATGAAAGTATCGAACATCGGCACAGTAAACGCGGTGTCGCCATGGTTGGGACTCCAGATCATGCCTTTGGCGATCAGCTGGTTTCGCGTGGGGCCGAGTGCGGTGACCTTGCGTCCGAGCACGGCGGCGATGTCGCCCGAGCGGTGCGGCCCTGGTCCGAGCCCTGCCATGGCGCGCAAGTAACGCTTTTCCGAAGGCGTAAGGCGGTCGAATCGCACGCGGAAAAAGCTCTCGTCCAGAGCAGCAGTCGCCTCGCGCGAAGCAATGGTTACATCCAGCGCCGTGATCGGCGAGGTCGTAGCCACGTCCCAGGCATGCTTGCCCCACTCCTGCAGGAAATAGGGATACCCCTCAGTCGCGACCAGAATCTGCGCCGTGGCGGCGGGCTCATAAGCCACCCCTTGCGCTTTGGCGGGCACTTCCAACGCCTCGCGCGCGGACCCCTCGTCCAGCGGGCCTACAAAGGGAAAGTCGAACAGGCGCTCCGCGTAGGATTTGGCGCGCCCCATCTGCCCCGGCAATTGAGGCAGGCCCGCGCCAACCAGCATCACCGGCACTTGCTGCTGCGCGCATCGATGCAGGGCGGTGATCAACGAGGCCAGTTGCTCTTCCGGTACGTACTGCAATTCGTCGACAAAGAGAATGAACGCCGAGCCGGCGGCTTTGGCCGCTGCGCCGATGGTTTCCAGCAAGGCCTGCAGGTCGTGCTCCAGGTCGCCGTTGTCTGCGAGCCCCGGCTCGGGTTCAAGGTCGATACCGACCTCGATGTCCTCGTACTTCACCTTCAGGGCTTTGGCGAAACCGGCGAGGGCACGCAGTCCCCGCTGCGCCAGATCCTTCGCCTTCTCCTTGCGCGACAGCCTGAGCAAGGCCTGGCGCAACTGCGGCGCCAGGATGGCGGGTAGCGAGCGCCCTTCGGGTGCCTCCACCCGCAGCGTTTCCATGCCCGCCGCCTCGGCGTTCTGGCGCATGCGATCCAGCAGTACGGTCTTGCCCACACCGCGCAAGCCGATCATCAGCACGCTCTTGGCCTGGCGTCCGGCACGCACACGCTCAGTGGCGATGCGTACCGTCTCCAGCAGCTCGTCACGGCCAGCCAGTTCGGGTGGCGGTGCGCCAGCGCCGGGTGCGTAGGGGTTGGCAATGGGGTCCATGCCGTGACCTTATATCAATCTTACTAAGATTACGATATCACAATAAACTCCATAATTTCCATCTAATCCAAGGCGTGCGGTGCTCTATCGGGGCTGTTCACTCAGTGGCTTCCGTCGCACGCGAACAGTCAGCGGAGGCAGGATTCGAATCTGCATTTCAAGCCGACACCGTCTTTTGTGGCAACTCCCCAAACACCACCTTGAACGGGGTTCCGAGACGAACGACCTCGTCCAACCCATGCACACTGATCTTCTTGGGATGGCGTAACCGCAGGGCACGCAGCGCCCGGTTCCTTGCTGCCATCCCGCGTCTCAGCCATTCGTCGAGACTTTCACCCTTGCGTCGGTCGTCGCTACGGCCTGGTAGCTCGTCCAGCAACACGCCGATGTCCAGATCGCCTAAATGCAACTTGTCGGTCAGCCAGGAGCCAAACACCACCACGCAGTCGATGCGGTGATCGAATTCGTCCGGCCGGGCATTGACCCAAGCCGCCTTCTCGACGATCCGAGCCAGCAATGTGTCGGCCTCTTCCCGGCTGATACCGGGCGAAATGCTGGCCAGGGCAAGCTGGCCAAGCCTTTGTGTGGAGATATAGCGGCCCGCTTGACCTTCGGGACATTCAAAGAAGCCTTCCGCCAACATCGCCTTCAACACTACGGCGGACTCGCTGATCGGCGCCCCAAGCGCCTCGCTGAATGCCTCGATATCGAAGGTATGCTTCACATCGTCGTAGTCCTGATCGTGGATCTGGCGGGCGCAGTCGATCAGCAAGGCGGGGGCGACGCCGAACATTAATTGATCGGGTAGCAGGTGCATCAGATCGGCTCCTCGTCCAGCCAACGCAGCTCGTGCCAAGTGCCATCCAGATGGCGACGGTGCAAGTTGGCCAGCCGCAAGCCGACGCCAATGTCCTGGAAGCCCAGCGACCCATCCTTGCGTAGCACCCGCCCCTTCAGCTCCCACATCCAGTGCTCCTGCCACGGCAGGCCATCCCGGAAGGAAAAGGATAGGACCTGCACGCTGTATTCGGCTTGATCCCGTTGCCGCCAAACTCGATCACCAGGCTGGCCACGCCGAGCAGGTGGTAGATGTACGGAATATTGGAGCCCTTGCGCACCTGCGCGGCGTGGGCGATGCGCGCGTAGTCGACGGCGCGGCTGAAACGGTCGGTGAGTGCCGTCATGTGTTTCCCCTGATGGTTTCACTGCGCTGATGATGGTAATGAGGGGTCGCATGGGGTGAGATCGCTGGCAGGCAGGAACGATCCACGGCGGTTCTCCGGCATGGAAGCGATGCGCAAAGACAGCTAGAGCCAAATTTCGTCGCGATCGCCAGGAGCACCTGAAGGCGCACTCTTGATAGCACGATTCATGGTTCGATACATCGAACGAAATCCAGTCTCCGAAGAGGAACGGTCATGAGCTCGATCAGTGCCAACAACCTGAAAACCCAGAGTGTGTCTGCGATTGCCGAGGCGCTGGCCAACGCGCCCGAGGCGATGGTGTCGGTGCGCGGCAAGGACCGTTTCGTGGTGATGAGCATCGAGCATTACCACTATCTGCGCGAGTGCGAACTGTCCGCAGCGCTGGCCGGGAGCCAGGCGGATCTGGCGGTGGGTCGCGTCGTGAAGGAGTCGGTCGACGCGCACATGAAGCGTCTGGCCAAGCTGCCATGAACTTCACGCTGGTCTTCACCGACCAGTACAACTGGCGTGCAGCGCGTTTCCTCAAGCGTCCTCCGCAGGTGCGTGAGCAGTATTGCTAGACGCTGCTGGTGGTGGAGAATCCCCATCACCCTTCCCTGCGGCTGCATGCGCTTGGCGGAAAACTGGAAGGGCTGCATTCGGTGTCGATCAATCTGTCCTATCGCATCACGCTGGAACTGGTAATCCGCGAGCAGCAGATCGTACCGATCAACGTGGGCGACCACGACGCGGTGTATTGAACACTTCGTGGTGGCGCGCTTGAGCGCGACCAGGTCGATCCAGCCGCAACCGCGCAACGGATCACGCTGTACACGATCAGGCATTGCCTTCAACGCCCATCCAGCGGACGACTGAAGCCAGCCTCCATCCGTTGCATGGATTGATGCAGGGCCCGCTTCACGTCGGGTACTTCATCCAGCAGGTCGGCATGGGTCTGCAACTGTTGCGCACAGGCGATCACCAACTGCCCCACGCGTTCACTTGGCCGTTCGATGTCGCAGCGCCCGGCCAGCTCGGGCAGATTCAGGCGAGCGGCCTGGAAGCTCTTGCTGCCGCCGAGCGTGAGCGCCAGTGCATCGTCGGGCAGATAGGCGGTGGTGTTGACGATGTCGTAGGCAGGCGCCATGCGGCAATCTGCCGAGGCGGGATGGGTGTAGAGCAGGCCGAAATTTTTCAGGTGGGCATCGCCGTTGCCCACGATCACTGACAACGCCACCATGTCGAACAGCTGTGCCAGCGCCGGCCGCACGTATTCACCGGGACAATTGTTGCGGATGACCTTGGCGAGCCGTTCGTAGCTGCCTTCGTATTTCTGCTGCGCCCCCAGGCCCATCAGCGTGGCCATGTCCTCGAAGCCCAGCGGCAGGCCATCTGCATTGCGATCAAAGCGGCGCAACACGAACAGGTCGTGCTTGTCGGACAGGAAGAACTCCGGCACGGGAATGTTCGCGGCGCGAGCGATCGACATGCAGACGAATTCGTTGATCGCCAGCCCCGGATACTGGGCTGGCCCGCTCTTGACGATCAGGTCGCCGGCCACCAGCGTGGCTTTTGCTGCTGCATCGGCGCGTTCAGGCACCAGCACCTTGGGCTGCACGCCGGATACGCCGGTGCGCAGCAGGTAGCGATCGACCAGTTCGGCGAACAGGTTTTCGGTGCCGTCCCAGGCAAGGATCTCGGACAGCCGCTCGCCCTTCGCTGCCGACGACGTGGCGCCGAGCAGACGTTCGACCTCGGGTGACTGCACGCACAGGCGTCCGATGGCTCCGTCCTGTCCGGTGAGTGCCAGCAGCAACATGGGATCGAGCTGGGTGAGCTTGGCCAGGCGTAGGCGCAATTGCTCCAGCACGAAACCTTCCGGCAGGCTTTGCTGGAAGATCGGCAGCAGCTGGTTCGCGCGGTACAGGTCGCGTCGCACCGGCATGGTCAGGCTGATCGCCACGTCCGGTGTCGTGCCCGAATAACGGAATTCGTATTGACCCGCCTCGTGATGCAGGTCGCCGCTGACGCCTTGTGGGGTCAGCACGCGCGCCTGTACCACGGCAGCCGACCTACTCACGGTAGTGCTCCCCGAGTTCCTCGAAGGTTGGGCGTTGTGCAGGTTCCAGCCTGAATGCCACGTCCAGCGCTGCCGCCACACGGGCATAACTCTCGAATGCCACGGAGCCACTGCCCTGTTCCAGCAGCACCAGCTTGGAGCGCGCCATGCCGGCACGCTCAGCCAGCGCAGCTTGGGTAAGACCGCGGCGTTTGCGCAGCAGACGGATCTGCTGGCCTAGTTCGGTCATGAGGGTTTGCGTATCCATGTCTCGAATATCGGACATTTTTTATTAAATGTCTATATTTTAAGACATTTTATTCATTTAAATGCGTCGCTTGAGCTAATTAACCGCCGATTGCACCAGGATTTTCCCCGACAGTTTTCCCGACATTCTCCCCGACATGTTGTGCAACTTTTGCCCAGCAACACTGCGTCTATCGCCCAGCCCTGTCTATCTGAGCCATCTGGCTGAACTATCTGGTGCGACAACAAGCTGTTCTCAAATTGGCTACATATGAAGCATAATTTGCTACATGAAGTCTCTTACCCACTACCTGCTTGGTCAGACGCGCTCAGCCGTATTGAGTGCGCTGTTGCTGCGCCCGGATGTTTCGTTGCATGTCCGCGAGCTGGCCCGCCTGACCGGAACCCATGCCGGCTCGCTGCATCGTGAATTGCGCGTACTGGCCGAACTCGGCCTGCTCGTCCGTGAGGAGGTCGGCCGCCAGGTTCATTACCGCGCGAACACGAGCAGTCCGGTTTTCGAGGAATTGGCCAGCTTGTTGCGCAAGACCGCCGGATTGGCGGATCTCTTGCGCGATGCCTTGGTGCCACTCGCGGATCGGATCCGTGGCGCATTCGTCTACGGATCGATGGCCTCGGGCAAGACGCATCCGGACAGCGATGTGGATGTGATGGTTATCGGAGCATTGGGCTTCGCCGAGGTGGTACTGGCGTTGCAGTCGGCGCAGGAGACGTTGCGCCGGGAAGTAAATCCTACGGTGCTAAGCCATGAAGAGTTTCTCGAACGGCGCGCGCAACGGGATGGATTTGTTGCACGGGTGTGGAAGGAACCTAAACTGTGGCTGATAGGAGGCCCCGATGAACTTGGATAACCTGGTCAAGACTAACCAGATCAAACCTCACACAACGCATCCTGACGAAGTGCAGCGTTTGTTGACGGCTGCGACGCGCAACCTTGCCGATGCACGCGTCGAGGGGATCAGCGATGAAACCCGCTTCGGCGCGGCTTACAAGGCCATCATGCAGTGTGCGCTGGTGGGTTTGATGGCGAATGGTTATCGCCCGTCCACCAGCATGCCGGGCCACCACCAAACGATGATCCAGACGCTGTCGCTGACACTGGACGTGCCGCGCGAACAATGGATCGTGATGGACGCGCTGCGCAAGAAGCGCAACGTCAACGATTATTCCGGTGATCTTATGGAACCGGAGTCCCTGCGCGAATGCATTGCGCAGGCGGACACGTTGCTCAAACATCTCAGCCAATGGCTGGCAGCGAATCGAGCGGACCTCCTCGCTGAAACGCCATAAAAAAGCCCCGCAATGCGGGGCTCTTCTTGCAGCAACCATCGGTTGGTGATCAGGCGAACGGATCGTCCAGGCTGATCGTGTCGTCACGATCGGCACCGGTGGCGACCAGGGCCAACTTGCAGCCCGACAGTTCTTCCACCGCGCGCAGGTACGCACGCGCTGCGGGCGGCAGCTTGTTCCAGTCGCGGATGCCGGCGGTGGATTCTTCCCAGCCGGGGAATTCCAGGTAGACCGGCTTGCACTCGTCCCAGCCGTCGGCATCGAGCGGGGCCAGTTCGCGGCGCTTGCCGCGGTATTCGTAGGCGATGCAGACCTTGATGGTCTCCAGGCCGTCGAGCACGTCGAGCTTGGTGATGGCCAGGCCGTTGATGCCGTTGATCTGGGTGGCGCGCTTGAGCGCGACCAGGTCGATCCAGCCGCAGCGACGCGGGCGGCCAGTGCTGGCGCCGAACTCGTTGCCGACCTTGCGCAGGCGCTCGCCCATCTCGTCGTGCAGCTCGGTCGGGAACGGGCCGCTGCCGACGCGGGTGGCGTAGGCCTTGCAGATGCCCAGCACGTAGTCGATGTCGCGCGCGCCCACGCCGGTGCCGGCCAGTGCGCCACCGATGGTGGTGTTGCTGGAAGTGACGTAGGGATAGGTGCCGTGGTCGATGTCGAGCAGCGCGCCCTGCGCGCCTTCGAACACGACCGTCTGGCCGGCGTCCAGGCGCTCGTGCACGAGCCGCACGGTGTCCGCGATGTAGGGCGCCAGCCGGTGCCCGTAGGTGAGGTA
>JBOHYM010000083.1:0-23249 GCA_050737735.1 Rhodanobacter sp.
ACACATGCTGTAGGCCTGTGGGGCGGGCACTGCCCGCCGGCTCTTCGTCATGACACAGGGCGGCGGGCAGTGCCCGCCCCACAGGCCTACAGCATGTGTACCGCGGTGGGAATCGCCGCACCGAACCACTTGTGCCGTTCCTCGCGGCAGCTCGGGCTGCCCATCGCGTACTTGCGGCAAATGGTTGGACGATCCTCGTAGATCGTGCAGCCGGAGGTATTCGGATTGACTGCGACACACCAGCCGTCTTCGCCCTTGGCCAGGGTTTCCATGCCGTGTTCGTCACGATGGATCAGCCATTCCGGCACGTGATCTTCGGGCATCAGCACCACGGTAAGACGACAGCAGACGGCTTCACAGGTCGTGCATTGCACGCTCGGGTCGACGCTCTCGGCGTAGGGATCGGGGAGGTTGTTCACTCGTCAGCATGACAGCTTCACCCGGCGCGAATGTGAATCGCGCGTTGTGAATGGGCGCATTCAATCCTTCGTATCGCGCCATAGCGCCTGCCAGCCTTCGACGCCGAGTCGTTGCAGCGTCTCGATATTGCGCCGGTAGATGCTGTCGGTATCGCTCATCGTGTCCATCGCGCGTTCGATGCTCGCTTCGCGCAGCAGATGCAGGGTGGGAAAGGGCGAGCGGTTGCTGAAGTTCGCCACGTCATCCTTCGCGCTGTCGGCGAACTGATAGTCGGGATGGAAGCTGGCCACCTGCCACTCGCCTTCCAGCCCCAGCGTCTGCACGGCCGCATCGGCCACGTCGAGGAAGTCGTTGTAGTCGAGAAAATCCGTCAGCACGAATGGATGGATCAGCAGGCCGGTTTCGCATTCGTCCGGTGTCAGTGCGTTGAGCGACTGCAGTTCGCCGCACAGGTCGTCCAGCAGCGCATCGGTATCGCGCGCCTGGCTGACCCGCAGGCGCAGCTTGCCCTGCACGTGCGGTGCGCGGGCAAACGGACACAGGTTGAGGCCGATCACCGCCTGTTCCAGCCAGCGCGTGGTGGCGCTGATGTATGGCGCGTCTCCGGGCAGCGCGTCGGCGTTGAGGTCGTTGGTGGGCGTCGGGTTCATGGGCTTTGCCGGGTTGCGATGCGCGACTATAGCGGCTGCCGCGCACGCGCCTGTCGCGGGTTCTTGCGGGCTGTCCTGCCAGCGGATGTGGGAAGCGGCGTCGCAAACCTGATTTAATGGCCAGCCCGGGCGCGGCGGTTGCGTTGGTCCGGTCTCATCGGATGGGTGGCACGCCGCCTTCCGCGGCACGACCCTGGAGCAGGATTCATTCGTGGACGGTTCGATCCCGGCGACCGCAGAAGCATTGCACGGCGACAGCCGGGAGCATGCCCATGCCCATGCCGGTGGCTTCGTGGTTGCCTCCCACGTGACGAAGCCGTCGCGCGCAGGCCTGCCTGCGCCGTCCGGGCATTCGGGTTTCGGTCGTGCCCGCCACCATCCGCATGGGGTGATCGTGGCTGGCGGCGTCCGTGATCCGTCGGCGCGGCAATCGGCCGGGTTGTCGGCCTCGAGGATTGAAGGCGAGGCAAGGATTCGACGCAACGGGCATCGCCCGCCCGCGGGACCGGGCCCGGTGCGCGTGCACCTCATGCCGCCGGCACAATGGAAATCCGCCAGCTTGTTCGCGCGCAGCCGGGTTGTCGACTGGGCGATGGTGATGCCCGCGCCGGCCGGGTGGTCCCGTTCATCGGCGATGTCCGTTGCGCGGCCTGCCAATGTTTCGCTGGTGCCGCCAGCGACAACCTGGTTGTTGCCGCCCGCCTGGCCGCTGGAGGGATGGCGCCTGCCGACTGCCACCGACATGCACCGGGTCGTCGACACCCGGATCGTGCCGTGGGCGCGCGCGCGGATGCAGTCCTGGGCGACGCGGGCTGGAGCCTTCCGCTACAGGCTTGCGGCCGGCATCGCCCTCTGTGCCATCGTCGGCATGGCCTTCGTGTCGCTGCGCGTCGGCCTGCCGCGCGTCGGTGTGCAGCCTGCGTCGACCAGTGCGAGATCCGTCGTGTCGGCAACACCTGCGCCGGCCGCTTTTCCGTCGCGGTTGCCGCCACGGCCGGTTCCTGCGGCGGCTCCGGCTGCTCCGGTTCCGGCGGCCACGACAGTCCCTTCGTCATCCGCACGCCCGTGGCCGCTTGCATCCGATCGCCGCCTGTTGTCCGACGTCAGCACGATGGACCTGATGATGCCGATCGAGGAACCCGACCTGGACATCGGCTCCCGGCAGAGCCTGTGGTCGCAGGTCGGCAACGCCTACGGCGTCGATCCGCTGCTGCTGTACAGCATCGCCCTGGTGGAATCGAAGGCGCTGTACCCGGATGGCAAGGTCGCCCCCACGCCGTGGCTGTTCCGCGTCAACGATCATCTGGTGCGCGGCGAGCGTCACGACGTGCAACTGGCGATGGCGGCGGCCAGCCAGTTCGGTTCGGCGGTGCAGGATGTCGGGATCATGCAGGTCTACTACCCGATGCACCGGGATGCTGTTCGCGATCCGCTGGCCCTGCTCGACCCGAAGACGAACATCACCGTCGCCGCGAAGATCCTGCGCGACGGCATGCGCGAGACCCGCGACCCGGTGCTGGGGGTGGGCTACTACCACAGTCACACGCCCGAGCTGGCCCGGGATTACGGCACCGCCGTGCTGGCGGTCTATCAGCGGCTCAAGAGTCTCTATCGTTCGGGCAGGGCTGCGCAGGTCACGGCCCACCAGCCCGCACACGCCTGATCACCATGGATGCGGCGCGCATGCACGCCGGGGTATTGCGTAGCGCGACAGGCGCCCGGATATAAGGCGTACATCAGCGCCCGGTCTCTTTCGCCCATGTTCAAGCTGCACTTCGACAACGCGTTCGTCCGCGAACTGCCTGGTGACTCGGAGCAGGGGCCACGCCTGCGCCAGGTCGAGGGTGCGTTGTACTCGACCGTGATGCCCATGCCGGTCGAAGCGCCACGCCTGCTGGCGCATTCGGCCGGGATGGCGGCGGTGCTGGGTTTCAGCGAGGCCGACGTGGCCACGCCGGAGTTTGCCCGGTTGTTCGGCGGCAATGCGTTACTCGACGGCATGCAGCCGTATGCCGCGAACTACGGCGGTCATCAATTCGGCAACTGGGCCGGCCAGCTGGGCGACGGGCGGGCGATTTCGCTGGGCGAGACGATCAACGCCGCCGGCGAGCGCTGGGAGCTGCAGCTGAAGGGCGCCGGGCTGACGCCGTATTCGCGTGGTGCCGATGGGCGCGCCGTGCTGCGCTCGTCGGTACGCGAATTCCTGTGCAGCGAGGCGATGCATCACCTCGGCGTGCCGACCACGCGCGCGCTGAGCCTGGTCGAGACCGGCGAAGCGGTCGTGCGCGACATGTTCTACGACGGCAACGCCGCGCCGGAGCCCGGCGCGATCGTCTGTCGCGTGGCGCCTTCGTTCATCCGCTTCGGCAACTTCGAGCTGCCCGCCTCGCGCGGCGATACCGCGTTGCTGCGACAGCTGGTCGATTTCACCATCCGTCGCGATTTCCCGGAACTCGACGGGCAGGGCGAGGCGTTGTACGCGGAATGGTTTGCGCAGGTGTGCGAGCGCACCGCGGTCATGATCGCGCACTGGATGCGCGTCGGTTTCGTGCATGGCGTGATGAATACCGACAACATGTCGATCCTCGGCCTCACCATCGACTACGGCCCGTACGGCTGGGTCGACAACTACGATCCGGACTGGACGCCGAACACCACCGACGCGCAGCGCCGTCGCTACCGCTTCGGCCAGCAGCCGAACGTGGCGTGGTGGAACCTCAGCCGCCTGGCAGGTGCGCTGGCGCCGCTGTTCGCTGGTGTCGAGCCACTGCAGGCCGGGCTGGATCGTTACGCGGCGACTTATGCCGCGGCCGATCGCGCAAACATCGCCGCCAAGCTCGGCCTGGCCGAATGCCGCGATGACGACGTGGACCTGATGCAGTCGTTGCAGTCGCTGATGCAGCAGGCCGAGATCGACATGACGTTGTGGTTTCGTGCGCTGGCTGACATCAATGCGCAGGCACCGACGCTGGCGCCGATGCAGGATGCGTTCTACGACGAGGCGAAACGGCGCGAGGTGGAACCGGCCCTCAACGACTGGCTGCTTCGCTATGCCGCACGGCTTGCCGACGATCCGCTGTCGGCGAGCCAACGCCGCGAGAAGATGCACGCGGCGAATCCACGCTATGTGCTGCGCAACTACCTGGCCCAGCAGGCGATCGATCGTGCCGAACAGGGCGACGCCAGCGGTATCGCCGAGCTGCTGGATGTCATGTGCCATCCCTATGACGATCAGCCCGGCCGAGAGGCGTTCGCGCAGAAACGCCCGGACTGGGCGCGGCACAAGGCTGGCTGCTCGATGCTGTCGTGCAGTTCCTGAGCCGGAAAGCACGAAGGTCGGCATGGCCGGATGTGCACCCATAAAAGAAGGCCGGCAGGCCGGCCTTCGGGTTTTGCAATTGGTGCCCTCGAGACGATTCGAACGTCCGACCTGCCCCTTAGGAGGGGGCCGCTCTATCCAACTGAGCTACGAGGGCAGCGGCGGGATTTTCGCATGGATCCCGCGGCGGCGCGATCCGGCCGGGGTGGTCGGCCTGCTAGAATGGGCAATTTCCCGCATTCAATTCACGGTGCCGGCAGGCGCCACGCAAGCTCAGGAGACATCCATGTCCCACGCAATCCTCACCGCGCTTGGCCTCCATGGCGATCAGTCCGGTTCGTACCTCGGTCAGGGCGAGTGGTCGAAGACCACCGATGCCGGCGCGCTGCAGCCGGTGAATCCGGCCACCGGCGACGTGCTGGGCACCGTGCATGCGTCCAGCGCGGCCGACTACGAAATCATCATCAAGCGCGCGCAGGCTGCCTTCAAAGTGTGGCGCACCACGCCGGCGCCACAGCGCGGTGAAGCCGTGCGTCTGTGCGGTGAAGCACTGCGCAAGCACAAGGATGCGCTGGGTTCGCTGGTCGCGCTGGAGATGGGCAAGATCAAGCCCGAGGGCGACGGCGAAGTGCAGGAGATGATTGACATCGCCGACTTCGCCGTGGGCCAGAGTCGCATGATGTACGGCTCCACGATGCACTCGGAGCGTCCGGGCCATCGCATGTACGACCAGTACCACCCGCTGGGTCTGGTCGGCATCATCAGCGCGTTCAACTTTCCGGTCGCGGTATGGGCATGGAATACATTCCTCGCCACCATCGCCGGCGATATCTGCATCTGGAAGCCGTCGCCGAAGACGCCGTTGTCGGCGATCGCCACCATCCGCATCTGCAACGAGGCGCTGAAGGCCGGGGGGTTCCCGGATCTGTTCTTCCTGTTCAACGACGCCGGCACCGATCTTTCGCAGGCCTTCGTCGACGACAAGCGCATCCCTCTGATCAGCTTCACCGGCTCGACCAAGGTTGGCCGCATGGTTGGTGAGCGCGTGGCGCAGCGCATGGGTCGCTCCTTGCTGGAGCTGGGCGGCAACAACGCGATCATCCTCGATGAAAGCGCGGACCTGAAGCTGGCGATCCCGGGCATCGTGTTTGGCGCGGTCGGCACCGCCGGACAGCGCTGCACCACCACGCGCCGGCTGTTCGTGCACGAATCGATTTACGGCAACGTGCTGGAGACGCTGGTCAAGGCGTACCAGCAGGTCGAGGGCAAGATCGGCGATCCGAACCTGTCGACCACGCTGATGGGCCCGCTCAACAGCTCTGAAGCCGTGCAGGGTTATCTCGCCGCGGTGGAGAAGGCCAAGGCGGCGGGTGGCAAGATCGCCACCGGCGGTGCAGCGATGACCGACCGCAAGGGTAACTTCGTGCTGCCGACGATCGTCACCGGCATCGCGAATTCGCATGAAGTCGTGCAGACCGAAACCTTCGCGCCGATCCTCTACGTGATGCCGTTCAAGACGCTGGACGAGGCGATCGACATGCAGAACGACGTGCCGCAGGGCCTGTCCTCGTCGATCTTCACCAACAACCTGCGCGCGGGCGAGCAGTTCCTGTCGGCAGCCGGTTCGGATTGCGGCATCGCCAACGTCAACATCGGCACCTCCGGTGCAGAGATCGGTGGCGCGTTCGGTGGCGAGAAGGAAACTGGCGGCGGTCGCGAGTCGGGTTCGGATGCCTGGAAGGTCTACATGCGTCGCCAGACCAACACGATCAACTATTCGACCTCGCTGCCGCTGGCCCAAGGCATCAAATTTGACCTGTAAGTGATGTGTTCGATCACGGGTGGCGTTGCCACCCGTGATCGGCAGCAATACGGTGCGGCACCCTCCCTAGTTTCCACAGTGAGTGCAGCGACGATGAGCTATCAACCCGCGTATCGTCCCGCTTCCAGCACCAGCACGCTGGCGGTGGTGAGTCTGGTGTTCGGCATCCTTTCCTGGTGCCTGGTGCCTTTCATTGGCGCGATCGTGGCCGTCGTCTGCGGCCACCTGGCACGCAGCGAGATCCGGCGTGCTCCGGCAGGTACCGTCATTGAAGGTGACGGCATGGCCGTCGCCGGGCTGGTGCTTGGCTATATCCACCTGGCGGTTGCGTTGCTTGTAGTCATCGTGGCGATCCTGTTTTTCGGTGTGCTGTTCATGCATGCCGGTCCGCACGGGTTCTTTTCGTGACGGATGCGCGGCGCCCCGCGACGTTTGATTTCAGTGGCTACCGTGTCGTCGTCGCGGGTGGCAGCAAGGGTATCGGGCGCAGCATGGCGCTGGCCTTCGCCGCGGTGGGCGCAGCGGTGTCGGTCTGCGCGCGCGGCCAGACTGCGCTGGATGAAGTGGCACGTGAAATCAGCGCGCTCGGTGCCAAGGTGCACGTACAGAGTTGCGACCTCGCCGATGCGGCAGCCATCCATGACTTTGTGGAAACCTCGGCTGCGGCGATGGGCGGTATCGACGTGCTGGTCAACAACGCCAGCGGTTACGGTTTTGGCGACGACGACGAAGCCTGGCTCGCCGACTTCAATGTCGACCTGATGGCCGCGGTACGCGCCTCGCGGGCGGCGCTGCCGTATCTGGCCAAGTCCGCGCATGCCAGCATCCTGCACACCAGTTCGATCGCGGCACTGCGCCCGCGCCCGGCCGGGCCGTCCTACGCAGCGATGAAGGCCGCGCTGAGCCACTACACCATGTCGCAAGCGCAGGTCCTGGCCGCACAGCGCATCCGCGTCAACGCCATCGCACCCGGCTCGATCGAGTTTGCCGACGGCATGTGGGACCGCTGCAAGAGCGAAGACCCGACGCGTTACGCCGCCGTGCTGGCGAAGATCCCGTTCGGCCGCTACGGCACGCCGGAGGAAGTCGCGCATGCGGCACTGTTCCTCGCCTCGCCGTTCGCGGGTTGGATCACCGGGCAGACCCTGGCCGTCGATGGCGGCCAGATGCTCAATGGCTGATATGAAGTTGCGATCAAAGATCAAGAAAGCCCATGTCGTCATTCCCGCGAAAGCGGGAATCCATTGTCGCTTTCCGCCAAGGATCAACATGGATTCCCGCTTTCGCGGGAATGACGAACAAAAATTGCTGGGTTGGAGCACTCGAGGCATTTCATCCATATGAACGAGATGCATTCCACCTCGCGTTTCAGCGATCGCGTCGACGATTACGTGCGCTACCGGCCGGACTATCCGCCGGCGCTGCTCGACTGGCTGCAGCGCGAGCAGGGCGTGGATGTCGGCTGGCGGGTGGGCGATGTCGGTGCCGGTACCGGCATCTCGTCGAAGATGTTTCTCGATGCCGGTTATCGCGTGACCGCGGTGGAACCGAATGCACCGATGCGTGCTGCTGCGGAACACTGGCTGCAGGGCTACGAAAAGTTCGACGCCGTCGATGGCCATGCCGATGCGACTGGATTGGCCGATGCCAGCGTGGATCTGGTCACGGTGGCGCAGGCGTTCCACTGGTTCGACGAGGCGGCGACGCGGCGCGAGTTCGCGCGCATCCTGCACCCGCACGGGCTGGCGGCGATCTGGTGGAATTCGCGCCGGCTGACCGGCACACGTTTCCTCGAAGGCTACGAGGCCTTGCTGCAGACGTTTGGCACCGATTACACCAGCGTGGCCGAACGTTATGCGGACGATGCGCACATGCGCAGCTGGTTCGGTGACGGCTACCGCGGCAGCGCCAGCTTCGAGCACGGCCAGCGACTGGATTTCGCGGCATTGCGGGGCAGGCTGATGTCTTCGTCCTATGCACCGCAGGCTGGTCATCCCATGCACGAACCGATGCTGCACGCACTGCGCGAACTGTTCGACGCCTGTGCCGAACAGGGCACAAGCGCCGAGCACGGCACGGTAAGCTTCGATTACGACACCCGCATCTTTGCCGGACATCTGGCCTGACCATGTACGACTATCTGCGCCCGTTGCTGTTCAAGCTCGATCCTGAAACCGCGCACCAGGTCACCCTGTACGGGCTGGGTGTGGCCCAGCGCAGCAACTTCGCGCAGTGGATCGCCAAGCCACCGGCAGACCTGCCGGCTACGGTGTTCGGCATCACGTTTCCGAACCCGGTCGGGCTGGCCGCCGGGCTGGACAAGAACGCCGAGCATCTGGATGCGCTGAACGCGCTCGGTTTCGGCTTCATCGAAGTCGGCACAGTGACGCCGCTGCCACAGCCGGGCAACGACAAGCCGCGCATGTTCCGGCTGCCGCAGCATGAGGCGATCATCAACCGGCTCGGCTTCAACAACGGTGGCGTCGAAGCACTCATACGCAACGTGCAGCAGTCCAGCTACCACGGCGTACTCGGCATCAACATCGGCAAGAACAAGGACACGCCGAACGAGAAGGCGGTCAACGACTACCTGACCTGCCTTACCCGCGTATACGAACACGCCGGCTACATCACGGTGAATATCTCCTCGCCGAATACCCAGGGCCTGCGCGACCTGCAGCAGGAAGCCACGCTGTACAAGTTCATCTCGCTGCTTCGCGCGGCGCAGGAGCGGCTGGGCTCGCAGCATGGCCGGCGCAAGCCGATGCTGCTGAAGATCGCGCCGGATCTGAGCGAGACCGAGCTGGACTCGATTGCCGAGGTACTGTTGCGCACGGGCATCGATGGCGTGATCTGCAGCAACACCACGATCGATCACGCCAGCGTGGCTAATGACCCGCATGGCGGCGAAACCGGCGGCCTGTCCGGCAAGCCCTTGTTCGAACGCTCCACCGCAGTACTCGCCGGCATGCACAAACGCCTGCAGGGGCGCATCCCGTTGATCGGCGTGGGCGGCATCCTGGAAGGTAGCGACGCAGCCGAGAAGATGGATGCCGGTGCCTCACTGGTGCAGGTCTACTCCGGCCTGATCTATCGCGGACCACAGCTCGTTGGCGAATGCGTCAATGAAATCCGCCGCCAGCGCGAGGCGGCCATGGACGAGAGCGGAAATGCTGTCTGAACGCACCGACATGGGCGGTTACACGCTTATCGAAAACGCCTCGCTGGCGAACCGCAATACGTTGCGCGTGGCTGCGCGGGCGAAGCTGCTGGCGGAGATCCGCGATGCCAGCAAACTGCCCGAACTGCTCGACTTTCCCGCTGTTCGCAACGACCGTCTGCTGGTGCTGGGCGAGGGCAGCAACGTGCTGTTCACCGGCGATTTCGACGGCACCGTGCTGGCGATGGAAACCAGGGGCGTGCAGGTGGAAAGTGACGGCGACAGCGCGCGCATCGCGGTCGCCGCCGGCGAACGCTGGGATGACTTCGTGCGCTGGACCCTGGGCCAGGGTTATGCCGGTCTGGAAAACCTGATCCTGATTCCCGGCACCGTCGGTGCCGCACCGATCCAGAACATCGGCGCCTACGGCTGCGAAGTGGCCGAGTTCATCGAAAGCGTGGAAGCGTGGGATATCCGCGAGCGCCGCGTGGTGACGCTCGATCACGCAACCTGCGCGTTTGCCTACCGCGACTCGCTGTTCAAGCACGAACCCGGCCGCTACATCGTCACCGCCGTGCGCTTCATGCTGCCGCGCAGCCGTCCATTGCGCACGGACTACGCCGGCATCAACGAACAGCTGGCGCGCATGGGCGTGGACAAGCCCGCACCGTTCCACGTCGCCGAAGCCGTAGTGCATCTGCGCACCAGCAAGCTGCCCGATCCGTCGGTGATCGGCAACGCTGGCAGCTTCTTCAAGAACCCCATCGTCGATGCGACACTCGCCGAGTCCCTCAAGCGCGAACACCCCGGCTTGCCCGCGTGGCCGCAACCCGACGGCCGCTGCAAGCTGTCCGCCGCGTGGATGATCGAGTCGGCCGGCTTCAAGGGCCTGCGCGAAGGCGACGCCGGCATCTCCAATCGCCACGCGCTGGTGCTGGTCAACCATGGCAAGGCGACCGGTCCGCAACTGTGGGCACTGGCGCAAAAAGTGATGCTCGGCGTGCAGCAGAAATTCGGCGTGCAGCTGGAACCGGAACCGGTGGTGATCGGCAGGGATTGAATGCTGCCCGCCCTACGAAACAGGGTGTGGCCGCTCGATATTCGGCAGAAATACCGTGATCAAGCCCATCACCAGCAGAGGGGGCATAGCCGGTAGACGTAGGGCGGGCACTGCCCGCCGGCTCTTGGCTTTTTGATGGATGCGAAGCGCGGCGAGAGCGGCGGGCAGTGCCCGCCCTACGAAGCAAGGTGTGGCCGCTCGATATTCGGCAGAAACACCGTGATCAAGCCCATCAGCGGCAGGTAGGCGCATAGCTGGTAGACGTACTCGATGCCATGCGCATCGGCGAGTCCGCCGAGCACGGCGGCGCCGATGCCGCCCATGCCGAAGGCGAACCCAAAGAACAGTCCCGAGATCATGCCGACCCGGCCGGGGATCAGCTCCTGCGCGTAGACAAGGATCGCCGAGAACGCCGAGGCCAGGATCAGTCCGATCACCACGGTGAGCACACCGGTCCACATCAGGTTCGCATGCGGCAGCAGCAGGGTGAACGGCGCCACGCCGAGGATCGATACCCAGATCACCCACTTGCGCCCGATGCGATCGCCGATCGGGCCCCCGATCAGCGAGCCAGCGGCCACCGCGAACAGGAACACGAACAGGTGCACCTGCGCGCTCTGTACCGACACGCCGAACTTGTGGATCAGATAGAACGTGTAATAGCTGCTGAGGCTGGCCAGATAGAAATACTTGGAGAAGATCAGCAGCCCGAGGATCGCCAATGCGCCAATGATCTGGTTGCGTGACAGCGACACCACGGTGAGGTGCCGCGCCGCCGATTTGCTGCGGGCGACGTGATGCTGGCCATACCAACGGCCAACCTGCAGCAGCACCACGATCGCCAGCAATGCCGCCAGCGAGAACCAGGCCACGCTGCCACGCCCGTGCGGCACGATGATCCATGCGGCCAGCAGCGGCCCCAGTGACGAGCCGGTGTTGCCGCCGACCTGGAACAGCGACTGCGCCAGACCATGCCGTCCGCCGGAGGCCATCCGCGCCACCCGCGAGGATTCCGGATGGAACACCGACGAACCGATGCCGACCAGTGCGGCGGCCAGCAGCAGGATCGGGAAATTCGGCGCCACCGCCAGCAACAACAGGCCGCACAGGGTGAAGCCCATGCCGACCGGCAGCGAATACGGCATCGGCCGGCGATCGGTGACCATGCCGACCAGCGGTTGCAGCATTGAGGCGGTGAGCTGGTAGGTCAGGGTGATCAGGCCGACCTGGGCAAAGCTCAGGTGGAAATCGCTTTTCAGGATTGGATAGATCGCCAGGATCAGCGACTGGATCATGTCGTTGAGCATGTGCGCGAAGCTGATCCCGCCAAGCACACCGTAGGCCGTGCCTTCGGCATGCGGCGGCACGGTCGCCACCGGCTGGGCGACCGGCTGAACCGGCAGGCTCGTCACGTTGACGCGGGTGTCCATGCAGCAATCTCGGGGATGGGCTAGGGATGGGGATGAAGCGGCAAGCATTGCGCTGCCGGGAGCGCCACTTTAGAGTGCTCGGCATCGGCCCGCATGCATCGGTGGGTCAAATTCTGTCGAATCCGGGCCAAAACTCCTCGCATCATGCGCAATACCCGTGTCACTCATTACGAAGACACCCCGCGCGATGTCGTGATTACAGGCAACGACTATCCACCGCATTACGTCCTGCCGCGCCACGCGCACAAGCGCGGTCAGCTGCTGTACGCCGCCACCGGCGTGGTCACCGTGATCACCGACGAAGGCAGCTGGTTGGTGCCACCGCGCCGCGCGTTGTGGATCCCCGGCGGCGTGGCGCACGAGGTGCGCATGAGCGGCAGCGTGTCCACCCGCAGCGCCTATGTGCGAGACACCGCAGCCACGCAGTTGCCCGCCCATTGCCGGGTGATCGGGGTATCGCTGCTGCTGCATGCCTTGCTGCTGGAGGCGGTGGATCTGCCGGCCGAATACGCGCTGGGCGGTCGCGACGGCAGGGTAATGGCACTGTTGCTGGACGAGATCGCCGCGATGCCGGCGCTCGCGCTCAACACGCCGTTGCCACGCGATCCCCGGCTGGCCCGTCTGTGCCGCGCCCTGATCGCGGCACCGGCGCTGGAAATCGACATCGACGCGATGGCGCTCAAGGCCGGCATGAGCCGGCGCAGCTTCACGCGACTGTTCCGCCAGCAGACCGGCATGAGTTTCAGCGCCTGGCGCCAGCAGGCCTGCCTGCTCGCCGCGCTGACCCGGCTGGGCGGTGGCGAGTCGATCACCCAGGTCGCCGTCGACCTGGGCTACAGCAGTGCCAGCGCGTTCACCGCCGCGTTCCGACGCGTGCTTGGTGCTGCGCCCAGTCGCTATCTGGCAGCGGACGAACGCATGGCCCGCGGCGCGGCCGAGGCGTGAGTGTGACGCAGTCCGAGCGCGTCGCCGCGGTCACTGGCCTGTCAAAGTTTGGTGGCAGGCTGGGCCGGCCATGACTTGCCTTGTCATATCACCGTGATGGTGCCGACACGGAGTTACCATGCCAGTTGATATAACGATCGCCCGGGCGCGCGACCTTCCTGACCGGATCATGGATTTGTACCAATGAACAGCCGCATCATCCGCGAGACCCAGCCGACTGACACCACCGCACCGGCGGCGAACGACGCGTTGCCGCCGGTGCCGGTGCCCGATCTCAACGACAACCGGCTGTACATCCACCGCGAGCTGTCGCAGCTGCAGTTCAACATCCGCGTGCTGGACCAGGCGCTGGACGAGCGCACGCCGCTGCTGGAACGGCTGAAGTTCCTGCTGATCTTCTCGCGCAACATGGACGAGTTCTTCGAGATCCGCGTGGCCGGCCTGAAAGGCCAGGTCGCGCTGGACCACGAACTGATCGGCCCGGACGGCATTCCGCCGCGCCGCGTGCTGGCCGAGATCAGCGCGATCGCGCACAAGCAGATCGAACGGCAGTACATCATCCTCAACGAGCGCATCCTGCCGGAACTGGCCGAGCAGGGCATCCGCATCGTCCGTCGCACGCAATGGACGCACAAGCAGAAATTGTGGGTGCGTCGTTACTTCCGCGAGGAGGTGACGCCGCTGATCACGCCGATCGGACTCGATCCGACCCATCCGTTTCCGCTGCTGGTCAACAAGAGCCTCAATTTCATCGTGCGGCTGGATGGCGTCGATGCGTTCGGCCGCGATTCGGGCCTGGCGATCGTGCCGGCGCCGCGCGTGCTGCCGCGGCTGATCCGCATGCCGCCGGAAATCTGCACGGGCGGCGACAACTACGTGCTGCTGTCCTCGATGATCCACGCGCACGCGGAGGAACTGTTTCCCGGCATGCAGGTGCTCGGCTGCTACCAGTTCCGGCTAACCCGCAACGCCGACCTTACGCTCGATCCGGAGGACGTCGAGGATCTGGCGCTGGCATTGCGCGGCGAGCTGTATTCACGGCGCTTCGGCGATGCGGTGCGGCTGGAAGTGGCCGATAACTGCCCGCGGGATCTGGCCGACTACCTGCTCAAGCAGTTCGGCCTCAACGAATCGGAACTGTACGAGGTGAACGGCCCGGTGAACCTGGCGCGGCTGTTCCGCATCGCCAGCGAGGCCGGTTATCCGCAGCTGCAATACCCGCCGTTCACGCCGACGCTGCCGAAGTCGCTCAAGCATGCCGAGGACCTGTTCCAGGTGGTCGGCAAGCAGGACGTGCTGCTGTTGCATCCGTACGAATCGTTTGCGCCGGTGGTCGACCTGCTGCGCCAGGCGGCGAAGGATCCGCAGGTACTGGCGATCAAGCAGACGCTGTACCGCACCAACGCGAATTCGGAAATCGTCGATGCGCTGGTCGATGCCGCGCGTGCCGGCAAGGAAGTGACCGCGGTGGTCGAGCTGCGCGCGCGCTTCGACGAGGAATCCAACCTCACGCTTGCCTCGCGCCTGCAGCAGGCTGGCGCGATGGTGATCTACGGCGTGGTCGGCATCAAGACACACGCCAAGCTGATGCTGATCCAGCGCCGCGAAGGCAGCGAGCTGGTGCGTTACGCACACATGGGCACCGGCAACTACCACACCGGCAACGCGCGGCTGTACACCGACTACAGCCTGCTCACCTCCGACGAGGCGCTGTGCGAAGACGTGCACAAGCTGTTCAGCCAGCTCACCGGCATGGGCAAGGTGCTGCACATGAAGAAACTGCTGCATGCGCCGTTCACGCTGAAGAAGACCCTGCTTGAACTGATCGCGCGCGAGACTGCGCACGCGGCAGCGGGCAAGTCGGCGCAGATCGTCATCAAGATCAACGCGCTGACCGAGCCGAAGGTGATCCGCGCGCTGTACAAGGCGAGCATCGCCGGCGTGCAGATCGAGCTGATCGTGCGCGGCGTCTGCTGCCTGCGCCCCGGGGTGGAAGGCGTCTCCGAGAACATCCGCGTGCGCTCGATCATCGGACGTTTCCTGGAACACAGCCGGGTTTACTGGTTTGCCAACGACGGCGAGCCGCAGGTGTACCTGTCCAGCGCTGACCTGATGGAACGCAACCTGGATCGCCGCGTCGAAAGCGCGTTCCCGCTCGAAGGCAAGAAACTGCAGCAGCGCGTGCGCAACGCACTCGATCTCTACCTCGCGGACAACACCAGTGCACTGTTGCTGCAACCCGACGGCCAGTATCTGCGCCGGCCCGTGGCCAGCGACGAGCCGGCCCGCAACGTGCAGGCCGAGCTGCTGGAAAAGCTGTGCGGGGTCGCGACTGACAACCATTGAGGCCGGCGGTCCGGACGCATGGTTTAGACAGCATTTTCGATGGCAGCTACAACGAAATGCTGAACTAGCGGTTCAAATCCCAACAGGTAGTCTTGATCTTCAGGGTAGTACTTGGCCCTGAGCAGATCATCTCCGGCGAAAGCACGAATGCTTTCCTCCGACTCCCAATACGTGACGGTCAGGAAGTGCGTGACCTCAGCCTCGTCTCGCCGCAGTACGGCAACACTCAGGTTGCCAGCAACCGAGCGGTAGTCTGGAACCGCCCGCTGCTCAAGGAAACTCGTATAGGCATCGGCCTTTGATCGTGATGTGATCCCGTGCCACATGCGGCAAATCATGGAACCCTCCGATGCCTTCCAGCATTTGAATTTAGCGACGTGTGCAGCACGTTCACTGGCATGAATGGTCAGGTGGCCAGCTTGAGAGCATAAAAGCGGGTACCTGGAAGGTATTTATTGTTGTACGGCGGGATTTCAACGAATCCCAGCCGACGATAGAGAGCCTGGGCAGACACCATGCTCGGCAACGTATCCAGACGGAGCTCACTGTAGTTAGTTTGGCGTGCTGCGTGAATCACAGCCTCGACGAAGCGCTTGCCAAGCCCGCAACTCCGATAAGCAGGGCGGACGTACAGGCGCTTCATTTCTCCCGTGTAGCTGTTCAGCGGTCTCAGGCCGACACAGCCGGCCACGTCAGTGCCGGCGTGCGCGACAAGCAGTACGCCGTTGGGCGGTACATATGGGGCAGGTAATGCCGTGAGTTCTGCGGCGAATCCTTGATACTCGAGATCCGTGCCGATGGCCTCGGCGTACTCGTGGAAGAGCTCACGGACGGTTGCGACAAGCTCAGGACTGTCCGCGTGCCTCAATACGATCTCTGGTGCTGTCATGGTTACCCAAGGCGCTTGAATGGATTGTCAGGTCACATCGAGCGCACTGACCATGACGTAATACCCGTCAGGATCACGCAGTGCAAACTCTCTGGTTCCAGTGCTGGGGTTGACGTGGGGCTCCTCTTCAAGTCCGGCGACGAGCGCACGGGCCCTGGGCAGCGCCTCGTCAAAATCATCCACACGAAAGAACAAAAGCAGTCCGTTGCCAGGTTCCGAGTGGTCAGGGCTGGCCAGGGATGGATGCTCGTGTGCACCCCACTGGTGGAGACAAAGCAGGACCGTTCCATCGGTGTCAAGGATTTGCCCGAAGTAGTCATGTGCGGGACGCGTTGCTGGTTGACCGAACAGCGACTGATACCACTTGAAGCTGTGGGCGACATCAGCAACACCAATGATTGTCCACGTGCGTTTCATCGGCTTCTCCCGCGGCCTAATGTTTGAGCTCGGCTGCGTGTGACGGCCGTGGGCCGTAGGACAGCTCGGCGCTGTAGCTTTTGATGTAGTTGGTCTCGTAATCGAGCGCTTCATTGAGCGATTTGCGCAGGGCTTGCGCGGTGTCCTTGCCGTAGACCTTCGCAACCATCGGCCACATCGGAGTCTCGGGCTCCTTGCCCAGCTCGGCCCAGTTCCTAGAAGAAATCGCCTTGAACAAACGGTTGGACCGCATTTGCGCGTTCACTGACCTGCTGGCGGCTCCCAAAGCTCAATCTTGTTTCCATCAGGATCGAGTACCCAACCGAATTTGCCGTACTCCGAAATTTCCGGCTCACCAACGACGTTGCAGCCCTCGCTGCGCAGTGCACCCAGAAGGGCCTCCAGGTCGTCTACACGAAAATTGACCATGAAAGATGCGGTGCCAGGTTCCATCTTGTTCGTATCTTCAGCAAAAGGGGTCCAAAGCGTCATTCCCGGAGAGCTGTCAGGACCACCCCACTCAAAAACAGCTCCGCCCCACTCAGAGACGTCCAATCCAAGATGGTCGCGATACCACGCATTCAGCGTCTTTGGATCTTTCGACTTGAAGAAGATCCCACCGATTCCTGTAACACGTTTCATGCTGCTCTCCGATGGGGTGGCTGTTTGTTCTGGGACCTGGCATGGACATGGAGCACTCCTGAAACGTTGGGTCAGGGTGTCCACTAAATCGAAGGAACTATCAAGTCCGCTTGATTGAGTTGTTAGGCTTCACACGCGTGGCGCTTGCGATCAGCAATTGCTGCACGAAGCAAAGCGATGACAGAAGCAGCATTGCTGGCTGAAACATCGTGAATTTTGACGTGCCGCAATTTCTTTCCGGTTCCCTCCAGAAGACCCTGCGGATCAGGCAATGAAGCGCCGTAATAGAAGCCAAGGTTTACATGTGAATCTTGGACCGCGATGTATGCGTAGTGCTCGGTCATCTTCTTGGGCCCAGTGCCAAAGCTGGCGATTTTGTGTTTTGGCCACACAATCTCGTCGAAGCCACTGTGCAGCGAAGCAATCTGGTGGCGCAGCGATTTACAAATCGGACGCAACTTTGGTTTTGCGATGGCCAGAATATCGTCAAATGTTCCGTGGGTCTCATTGATAGCCATGATGTTTACCCTGAAACCTAACGCTGGAGTTAAGCGGCCGCTGCCGCGAATTGTTGGGAGTTCCGCAGGTACTCACGGCGGCCCGCTTGAGCGATTTGTTGGGAAGCGTCACCGTTAAGCTCCGCCAACTTGCCACACGCTTGCTTTCTCTTGCTACCTTGAAACATCCACGCCTCTTACGAGGAGCCATAGCATCAATAGAAATTCGGCCAGAAAGCCGAGGGGCTGAACGTAGGAAGACAGAGAGGTTGCAAGTGGTGGCCACAAATAGGTCAGCCAACCCAAGCCGGCAAGCATCAACAACACACCAAAGATTCGAGGTAGGAAAGCTGACCTGAAAATGAGGTAGCCGATCAAGAGGTCATACAGCGCGAAAAATACTAGAGCGATGTTGGATGTCTGGACATGTAGCTTGAGGAACAGCAGCGCCGCTGCCTGCAACTGCTCCACCGTGAATCCGCTCAAGAATTGGCTGTGTTCTAGGACGACCAAAGGAGCGAGTTGCAAAAGGCTGCTAGAAATCTGAACAGCGCACCCTATAAGGCTGACGAACGCCGCAAGTAGAGACATGTTCCGGTTCACCGGCTCAAACAAGCCGTATAAAAGAGCCGTCAAGGCGATGTAGAACGCGTTCGCAATGAGAGCAATCGCAAAACCTGACCGATACAACGGCTCGTGCGCCAGGATGTTATTTGCTGTAGCCGCGGCATCGTCAAAGACCACAAGCCCTTTCGTGAGGAGCACGGAGAAGATTGCCGTCAGAAAGTAGAGCAAATAGATGACCCCGATAGTCCTCGCTCTGGGGCGAGGGGACCCTTCAACGATCCGTTTCATCAGTCACCTCCAGTTTGAAGACGCGGCGTTCAGCGCTGCCCAACGCTGGAGTTAAGCGGCGGCGTAGCCGTCCGCCGTGAACGAATTGTTATGCATGCGCTTCACGTTGCGTGGGCTCTTGATCCCGTGCTCGTAGGCCGCGGAAAAGAAGCAGGAAGCTCAGCGCGATCTCGAACAGCACCATGGGAGTATCAAACCACCATAGGTTCACGGTCTTCGAAAAATCCGGGAATACGAAGAGAATGATGGTGCAGACAATGCACCATGCACTCGCCAAGATACCGAAAGCTGCTAAAGCTCTGTGGATGTAGCTTGATTTAAGCCAAAGATAAGCACCAACACCGCTAGCCAAGGACCAAAACAATAGGCCAACGTAGTACTGATCGAAACCCGACAGATATAAGCGCGCGAAAACTGGCAACTGATCGGCTGGGAGTCCCGCGTACTCGGGATGGCTGAGCAATCTTAGTGCCGTAAAAAGGTTTAAAACGACTAGAAGCCAGACGAAGCCGTGGGCGAATCGGCTGAAAGTAGCGAAGAGCGCAAGGCTCCAGCTGACCGGCTTCAGAATTACGTAGAGCGATATGCTCAACACGAGAACGCCGATGCTATAAAGCATGACGCCAACTAGGCCGACTCGAAAAAGCATTTCGTGCGTGAGAATATTTCGCGCAATTTGTGCCGGATCTGATCCAGTAGACAGAGGCTCCAAGATGCCGAAGTTGACTGCGGCGAGGAGTACAAAAAATGGCAAATATATGAGCCCGAAGACCTTCGCGGCGCTTCTTTGCGAACTGTTGAAAGAACTGAATGTCATCCGGTTTCCTCTGCACGCATAACGCTTGAGTTACTAAGACGAAACAAAGTAGCCGTACATCCGGATGCCTTGGAGCATAGGTTTTTACACGACTTCTGCAGGTTCAATGTTCGGATACAAAGTTTCGCCTTAGTAAGCGGCGCGGGAACCGCGTCCGCTTGGACGAATTGTTAGGCGGCACCTCTGAACTTTCGCGTGCGCCGAACGCAAAAAAGCAGAAGCGTTCAGTCAAGGAATTTCCAGGTATCCGCGCCGTCAAAGCGTTTTACAACTACGCGCTCTAACAGCGCTGGCTCAAAATTACGCAGGTTTACGCCATGGCGAGCGCCGGGCTTAGATTCAAGCGGCTCCCAATGGGTGATGATGCCACAAGTCTTGCAGCGCACATTCTTCAGGGTTCGATCACCCCAGACGTAATTTTCCGTGTTCTCGGGATGACCTTGGATCGATACTGCCCCAAACGAGTAGTACGCCCATATTCCTCCTGTGCGCCTGCATAGCGAGCAGTTGCAACTTGTGGCCGATTCTGGCGCCGACGGTAGCGTAAGACGCACCGCCCCGCAGTGGCAGGAGCCTTGCAGCGATGGTGTTGGATGTTGGTGGTTCATCGAAAAACGCCGCTGGTTGTTGTGCCGCCTAACGCTGGAATTGAGCGGCGGCGTAGCCGTCCGCCTCGAATGAGATGTTAGGCGCGGCCACAAGTTAGCGCCAAAAGTGAAATCACGAAGGCTGCAGAAGAGAGTAGTAATGGTGCGGTGAAACGAAACCATGACTCATGAAGCTCAGCCAATACGGCCGAGAGCAACGGAAAATTTACGACATGTCGATCACTTCCGGCCCGCATGCTGAAAAGTAGGACCTTAGAATTGTCGTCTTGCGTGTAGCCGTACTTTTTATTGAGGTGGTAGTAGAGACGGCCAAAAACGATGTCCGGGTCAACCTTGAGCTCGGAAGCTATAGATGCGCAGTCTATTGGCACATATATTTTGCTGCTACGAGGCTGCTCCAGCGCACTCTGATCGAAAGCTCCAAAATCTTTTAAGTAACGATCATGGATCTTCTGCAGGATCTTCCTATCTGTAGGTGGTCGACTCACCACAATCTCCCTTTTAGAGCCTAACGCTAAGTAGACCCCAAAACTAGGGTGTTGCACCGAGTATGCGGGGCCGCTTCCGACCGTACAAGTGGTGAATTCCTGCGGCAGATCATGCGCTTGTACAGCAGCATCGCCGTGGGTATGGGGCATGCTGCCGGTGTTATCCGACACTTTTGAGGGCGTATGAGTTACGCAGGCGAAAGTGAGGGTGTAACGGGGGCGAAAACGCCGCGGTTGCTGGATCAGGTGCGGGTGCGTTTGCGTCTGAAGCACTACAGCCTGCGTACGGGCAGGCGTATGGGGATTGGATTCGACGGTTCATTCTGGCGAATGACAAGCGCCATCCGCGTGCGATGGGGACAGCCGACACAAGGACGTGGCTACCACGCTGATCTACACGCACGTGCTCAATCGCGGTGGCCGCGGTGTGCTGAGCCCGCTGGATCGTTGAGGATCACGGCGCGCAGTTGTAGTGCGGCGATCATCCGGGGCACCGCGATGTACCTGTGGGAGCGGCTTCAGCCGCGACGCTTTCGATCTGATTCTGGTGTATCCGAAGAGCGTCGCGGCTGAAGCCGCTCCCACAAGTGCGCCCACACAAGCGCGGGACGTTTCCGCGGGACCTGAATCAACCTGGTCGTCGCGCGCCCAGCAGCACCAGCACTTCCTGCGCGCTGCGGATGCGTTCGGTAGCGCCGGGCAGGTCGAGGGTGATCTTCAGCTTGTCCTGGCCGTCCAGCTTGTAGACGCGTGGCAGCTGCTGGATCAGCTTGATGATCAGCATGGGGTCGACGTCGGGCTTCTCGCGGAACACGATGCGGCCGCCGTTGGCGCCGAAGTCGAGCTTGCGGATACCGAGCGGGGTGGCCATCAGTTTCAGGCTGGCGACGGCGAACAGTTGCTTGGCGCTCTCCGGAAGTAGACCGAATCGATCGATCATCTCGACCTGCAGGTCGCGCAGGTCGTCCTCGCTGCGTGCGCTGGCGATGCGCTTGTACAGGGTGAGGCGTGCGTGCACGTCGCCGAGGTAATCGTCCGGGATCAGCGCGGGCAGGTGCAGCTCGACTTCGGTTTCGTGTTCGCTGCTGAGATCGAAGTCCGGAATCTTGCCGGACTTCAATGCGCGCACCGCGCGATCCAGCAGCTCGGTGTACAGGCCGAAGCCGATTTCCTGAATCTGGCCGGATTGTTCGTCGCCGAGCAGCTCGCCGGCGCCGCGGATTTCCAGGTCGTGCGTGGCCAGGGTGAAGCCGGCGCCGAGTTCTTCCAGCGAGACGAGCGCTTCCAGGCGTTTCTGCGCGTCGGCGGTGATCGATTTGCGGTCGGGCACCACGAGATACGCATAGGCGCGATGGTGCGAGCGGCCGACGCGGCCGCGCAACTGATGTAACTGCGCCAGGCCGAAACGGTCGGCGCGGTCGATGATGATGGTGTTGGCGGTGGGAATGTCGATGCCGGTTTCGATGATCGTGGTGCACACCAGTACGTTGAAGCGCTGGCGATGGAAATCCGCCATCACGCCTTCGAGCTCGCGCTCGGGCATCTGGCCGTGGGCGATGCGGATGCGCGCCTCGGGCACCAGTTCTTCGAGTTCGCGCACGGTGCGCTCGATGCTCTGCACCTCGTTGTGCAGGAAGTACACTTGGCCGCCGCGCGACAGCTCGCGCTGCAGCGCCTCGCGAATCGTCGCCGGATCCCACGCCGAGATGAAGGTGCGCACGGCGCTGCGATGCGCCGGCGGGGTGGCGATCAGCGAGAGGTCGCGTAGGCCGGCCATCGCCATGTTCAAGGTGCGCGGGATCGGCGTGGCCGTCATGGTCAGCAGGTCGACTTCGGCGCGCAGCTTCTTCAGCTGCTCCTTCTGGCGCACGCCGAAACGCTGTTCCTCGTCGACGATGACCAGGCCGAGGTTCTTGAACTTGATGTCCGGCTGCAGCAGCTTGTGCGTGCCCACGATCACGTCGATCTGGCCGTCGGCGAGGCGCTTGAGCGCGTCGTTCACTTCCTTGGTGGATTTGAAACGCGACAGCACGTCGACGCGCACCGGCCAGTCGGCGAAGCGATCGGCGAAATTGCGGTAATGCTGCTGGGCGAGCAGGGTGGTCGGCACCAGCACGGCGACTTGCTTGCCGGCGGTGGCGGTGGCGAAGGCGGCACGCAGCGCGACTTCGGTCTTGCCGAAGCCGACATCGCCGCAGATCACCCGGTCCATCGCACGTGGTGCGGCCAGGTCGCCGAGTACCGCCTCGATTGCGGTTTCCTGGTCGGGGGTTTCCTCGAACGGGAAGGTGCTGCCGAATTCCTCCACGAGCTGGCGGTCGATCGGCATCGACTCGCCGCCGCGCGCTTCGCGCTGTGCATAGATCGCCAGCAGTTCGGCGGCGACATCGCGTACTTTCTCCGCCGCCTTCCTGCGTGCGCGTTCCCACGCATCGCCGCCCAGCGAGTGCAGCGGCGCCAGTTCCGGCGCGGTGCCGGAGTAGCGGCTGACCAGGCCGAGCTGCGCCACCGGTACGTACAGCTTGTCACCCTTGGCGTATTCGATGATGAGGAACTCGCCATCCATGCCGCCGACGTCCATCGAAACCAGACCCTGGTAACGACCCACGCCATGATCGACATGCACGATCGGCGCACCGAGGGTGAGCTCGGTGAGATCCCGGATGATGGCTTCGGGATCGCGCGCGGTGCCGCGGCGGCGCTTGCGATCGCGCTCGCTGCGCACCCGTTCGCCGTACAGCTCGCGCTCGGTGAGTACGGTGATCGCAGGTTTGGTCAGCGCGAAGCCTTGTTCGAGGCTGGCGATGAAGATAGCGAAACCTGTGGGAGCGGCTTCAGCCGCGACGCTCTCGCTCGCATCACTCAAAGGCGTCGCGGCTGAAGC
>JBOHYM010000084.1:0-66384 GCA_050737735.1 Rhodanobacter sp.
GTTTCGTAGGGCGGGCACTGCCCGCCGCACTTGCGAAGTGCGCCGCGACATATCGGTAGGCCGGCGGGCAGTGCCCGCCCTACACCGCTCCGGCAAGAGATCGCAACACGGTTGCTACAACAAGGGAATACGCGCGCTCAGTCGCGGAAATTGTCGAACTGCAGCGGCAACTCCACATCCGACTTGCGCAGCAGCGCCATCGCCTCCTGCAGGTCATCACGCTTCTTGCCGCTGACACGCAGCTTGTCGCCGTTGATCTGCGCCTCGACCTTGAGTTTGGCCGCCTTCAACGAAGCGACCAGCTTCTTCGCGACCGGCTGTTCGATGCCCTGCTTGACGGTAATCTTCTGCCGCGAGCCGCCCAGGTTGGTTTCCGGGTCGGCCACGTCCAGCGCGCGGATGTCGATCTTCCGGGCCGCCAGCCGGCCGCGCAGGATGTCCAGCATCTGCTGCAGCTGGAATTCGCTGGGTGCGCTCTGGGTGATCACGAACTCGTCCAGTGCGTACGACGCGTCCTGACCCTTGAAATCGAAACGGGTCGACAGCTCGCGGTTAGCCTGATCGACCGCATTGGTGAGCTCGTGCTTGTCGACTTCGGAGATCACGTCAAAGGAGGGCATGGCGGTAACTCGTGTAGGACGGTGTGCCAGTGTAAGCGATGCCGTGCGGTGCGGCTGATGGATAATGCCGGCTTCATGGAAGCGGGAAGCCCCGACCTTGGTGATCTCTTGAAAATCGACGTACTGGTCGTTGGCGCTGGCGCTGCCGGGTTGATGTGCGCGATCGCCGCCGGCCAGCGCGGCCGTCGCGTGCTGGTGGTCGATCACGCCAACAAGGTCGGCAAGAAGATCCTGATGTCCGGTGGCGGCCGCTGCAATTTCACCAACACCGGCGCGACGCCGGCGAATTACCTGTCGGCGAACCCGCATTTCGCCAAGTCCGCGCTGGCGCGCTATACGCCGTGGGATTTCATCGCATTGGTCGAGAAGCACCGCATCGCCTACCACGAGAAGGAACTCGGCCAGCTGTTCTGCGACGATTCCTCCAAGCAGATCGTGCGCATGCTGCTGGACGAATGCGCCGCGGCCGCTGTCACGGTGGAAGCGAACTGCGGCGTGCAGCGCGTGCGCAAGACGCCGGAAGGTTTCAGCGTATTCACCGCGCGCGGCGAAGTGCATGCCGAGTCGCTGGTGATCGCCAGCGGCGGTCTGTCGATACCGAGCATGGGCGCCAGCGGTTTCGGTTACGAACTCGCGCGCCAGTTCGGCCACCACGTGCTGCCCACGCGAGCGGGTCTGGTGCCACTCACCCTGAGTGGCAAGCATCAGGAGCATTACCAGGATCTGGCCGGGGTGGCGCTGCCTGCGGTGGAAACACGCGTTGGCAAGCAGGGTTTTCGTGCCGGTCTGCTGTTCACCCACCGCGGCATCAGCGGACCGTCGATCCTGCAGATCTCCTCGTACTGGCAGCCGGGCGACGACCTGCGCATCGACCTGCTGCCCGATCAGGATGTGGGTGCCTGGCTGATCGAGCAGCGCAGCGCACGAGCACTGGCCGAATTGAAAACCGTACTGGGGGACGTTCTGCCGAAGCGACTGGCGCAACGTCTGTGCGAGCAGTGGTTTGAGAGTCGACCGATGCGCCAGTACCGCGAGGCGGAACTGATGCAGATCGGCGCACAACTCAACGCGTGGCCGATCACCGCCAGCGGCACCGAAGGCTATCGCACCGCCGAGGTCACCCTGGGCGGCGTTGATACCGATGGCATCTCCTCCAGCACGATGCAGTCGAAGCTGGTGCCGGGTCTGTACTTCATCGGCGAAGTGGTTGATGTCACTGGCTGGCTGGGCGGTTACAACTTCCAGTGGGCATGGGCGTCGGGGCAGGCAGCGGGTGAAGCGGCTTAGTGGCCTGTGTTTCCGTTGCGGGCGGCCGCTTCGCGCGCTTTGAACGCACGCAATGTTCCACTGCGTCATCGTTGACGATGAGGAAGCCTTCATGAAAGTCGGATTTATCGGGCTGGGCGCCATGGGTAGCGCGATGGCCAGCAACCTGGTGGCCGCCGGTCACACGGTAACGGTGTGGAATCGCTCCGCCGCGGCTACCGAACCACTGGCATCGCTCGGTGCCAAAGTGGCGAAAACACCGGATCGCGCGGCGCAGGGCGACGTGTTGTGCAGCATGCTGGCGAACGATCAGGCGGTGCGCGAGGTGTTCCTCGACGGTGACCTGCTCGATGCAATGGATCGTGGCATGGTGCATGTGAACCACGCGACGATTTCGGTGGCGCTGGCGAAACAGCTCATCGAGGAACACGCGAAGCGCGGGCTGGACTATGTCGCCGCGCCGGTGTTCGGGCGTCCGGACATGGCGGCCGCGGCGAAGCTGAATATCCTTGCTGCCGGCCAGCCTGTGGCCATCGAGCGTGTACGGCCGTTGCTGGAGGCGATGGGCAGCAAGGTTTGGCCGATGGGTGACGCGCCCGAGCGGGCCAACGTGGCGAAGATTGCCGGCAACTTCATGCTTGCCACGGCGATCGAGAGCATGGCCGAGGCGACTGCGCTGACCCGCGCGCACGGTGTCAGTGCAGCGGATTTCCTGGAAGTGATGACGAACACCCTGTTCGCCGCGCCGGCTTATCAGGGTTACGGCAAGCTGATTGCCGAACAACGCTTCAAGCCAGCGGGGTTCACGTTGCCGCTGGGCCTGAAGGATGTCGAGCTGGCCCTGACGGCAGGTTCGGCAGCACGCGTCCCGCTGCCGTTTGCTGGCGTGCTGCGCGACAGCCTGCTGGAAGCGCTGGCCGCCGGCGATGCGGAACTGGATTGGTCGGCGCTGGCGCTGGTGGCGGCGCGTCGCGCGCATCTGGATGAGCGCCCGTAGCGCTTTCCCCCGATGCGCTCAGGTAGGGCGGGCACTGCCCGCCAGCTCTTGCTTCGCGACACCGTGGCAGAGTCGGCGGGTAGTGGCCGCCCTACAGGGTTCGTGAGGTGAATGGCGGTGACGGCAATCGCTTAGCCGTGTGGGTTCCAGTCGAGCGACCCGTCCACCACGGTATGACTGCGCCCGCCCACCCAGATCGTGCCATCGATCTGCACGATCAGGCGTGCATCGTGGCCGATCTCGCGACCCTGGCTGACGTGGTAGCCGCGTGCCAGTGCGCCCTGCGGTTCGGCGTAGGCGAGATAGGCGGCGATCAGGCCGTTGGCGGCGCCGGAGGCGGGGTCCTCGACGATGCCGACACCGGCCGGGAAGGCACGCACGACCAGTTGGTAGTCCGAGTCATCGGCACGGGCAAACGCACACAGACCCATGCTGTCGCTGGCCTTGGCCAGTGCACCGATCGCGGCATGATCGGGTTGCCATGCACGCAGGCTGGCCTCGTCGGCGACCTCGGCCAGCCACCAGCGGCGCCCGCCATCCACGAGCGCCGGCGGCAGCACGCCGAGCTTGATGCCGGACAGTGCGGCCGGCAGCAGCGGATGCGCCGTGCGGCCCGTGTCCAGCACCTGCTCGCCGGGTGACTTCAGCAGCAATTCGCGGCCGGCACCGCGGCCCTGCACCCGGATCGGCAGCACGCCGGCAGCGCATTCCTGCCACAGCAGGCCATCGCGTGGCTCGGCCAGCCCGCATGCAAGCGCGGCATGTGCACTGCCGATGCTGGGATGGCCGGCAAACGGGATTTCCTGGTGCGGGGTGAAGATGCGCACGCGGTAGCTGGCTTGCGGATCGGTCGGTGGCAGCAGGAAGGTGGTCTCGACCAGTGCGGTCCAGCGCGCGAAGCGCTGCATCGCGTCGTCGCTCCAGTGTTCCGCGCCGATCACCACGCCGAGATGATTGCCGCCGCCGGGGGTGGCGGCAAAGACATCCAGATGCAGGTAACGAAGCAAGGTCATGGTTCCGTGACGCAGCAGGGAGCTGCGTGAAGCGGCGGATGATAACCGTGCGGCCGTGTTCAGGGCAGTGACCTTTCGCCATATCGGTACAGGTCATGGGGCATAAGCGCTGATCGAGCGGGGCGGCGCCCGCGGAAAGTCGACAAGCGCGGGCCGGGGCGCCAAGATGCCTGACTTTGTTCATCTGCTGCGGAACCGTCCATGCTGATTACCCTGGCTATCATCGCGATCACCTGCATCGTCTCGTTCATGGCCTTCAAGAACCCCCGGCTGATGAACGACCTGATCCTGTGGCCGCCGGCGATCGCCCGCCAGCGCGAGTACTACCGGCTGGTGACCTACGGGCTGGTGCATGCGGACTTCAACCACCTCCTGTTCAACATGTTCACACTGTTCTTCTTCGGACGGGCGATGGAGGGTTTCTATACCGAACGTCTTGGCATGCTTGGTTTCATGCTGTTCTATATCGGCGGACTGGTGGTTTCGATCCTGCCGACCTATCTGAAGAATCGCGGCAATCCCAATTACCGCAGCCTTGGTGCCTCGGGCGCGGTATCGGCCGTGCTGTTCTCCTACATCCTGATTGCACCGTGGTCACGGATCATCGTGCTGGTGATACCGATGCCGGCGATCGTCTACGCCGTGCTGTACACCGGCTACTCGATCTACATGGATCGGCGCGGGCAGGGCAACGTCAACCACAGTGCGCATCTGTGGGGTGCGGCCTACGGCGTGATCTTCACCGTGCTGATGGAGCCGCGCGTGCTGCCGTATTTTCTCAATGCGCTGATGCGTCCCAGCTTCTGATTTCACGGCAAGTCGACAGCAGCTTGTCCGTTTCTCAATGCGTCGAGGATGAATGGTTGCTGCAGTGATGGATGCTCGCGGCGATCGAGGCGAGCATACTGGCCCAGTCCATCGACCACCGCAGGAGAACGAACGCATGGCCATGACCCGCAAGTCAGCTGCGAAGAAGTCCGCGGCAAAGAAGGCGCCCCGCAAGGCAGCGGTGAAGAAGGTCGCCACCAGCAAGTCAGCGACGAAGAAGCCGGCATTGAAGAAACCGGTAGCGAAGAAACCGGTAGTGAAGAAAGCCGCGACCAGAAAGGTCACTGCCAAGAAGGCCGTTGCCAGGAAGGTGGCGAAGAAAACCGTGGCCAAGAAGGTCGGCACCCGCAAGGTCGCCACAAAGAAAGTTGCCGCGAAGAAGCCGGTCGCCAGAAAGGTCGCCCGGCGCCCGGTCAGCAAGACCGCTGCTGCCAGGCCGAACACGGGCAAGCCCGCGCGCAAATCGGTTGTCGCCGTGAAGAAGCCGGTTCCACGCAAACGCCCCATGGTCGAGGCGCCGATCCAGCACATCAGCCCGGAAGAGGCGGTGGCACATATCCAGGCGCTGCTTGAAGCCAAGCAGGAGCGGGTGCGGCAGGGACCGGGCTGGCCAGACGCCCATCCTGTGTATCCGGAGGTGAATGGTGCACAGATGCATCCGCCAGCACCGGCTGAAGTAGGCGGCGAGCGAGGCGATGGTCGCGTGCTGGCGCCCCAGCGCGGCGAGCAGAGCAAGCGCAAGGGCTGATCACGGTCGGGCCCCTCCGCGGCAGGTGGCTGGCGGGTAAATGCCGGTCGGTCACGTGCCGAAAACTCAGTACGCGTTCAAGCACCACGTCGCAGCATGGTGCCGTCACTCCAGAAGGAGACGGATCATGAAACACCTGTTGGCCAGTCTTGCCCTGATTGCCGCTGCGGCGACACTTTCAGGTTGTTATTACGATCCGGGCTACGTGCGCAGCACTGGTTACGGTGGTGGCTATTACACGGGTGCCCCGGTTTATGACAACGGTTACTACTACGGGGCACCCGGTTACTACGATGGTGGGTACTATGGTTATGGTGGTTATGGCGGCTATGGTTACTACGGCTGCTGCTACGGGCCGGGCGTGAACCTCTGGTATGGCGGTCGTGGTTATTACCGTGGCGGGTATGGCTACCGCGGCGGCTATCGGGGCTACCGCGGTTCGGGCGGCCACTGGCAAGGTGCGCATGGTGCTGCCCGCGGCGGTGTTTCCCATGGCGGCGGTGGTCACGGCGGCGGTCATACCGGCCATTAGGAAAGCCTGACGCTTCAGGCACAATCGCGGCATGCATCGATCCCGATTCTTGCTGCGGCACACTGGCTTATCAAGGCTCATCGTCATCGTGACGATGGGCCTTGTGCTATGTGGCTGCAGCAGTCTGGGCTATTACGCGCAGGCGGCGCACGGGCAGGGCGAGTTGGTTGTTCATCGGCGTGCGGTGAGTGCCGTGGTAAGCGATCAGGCCACCGACCCGAAGCTTGCCGCGCGCCTGCAACTGGCGCAGCAGGCGCGTCGGTTCGCCTCGCAGCGGCTGGGTCTGCCGGACAACCGCAGCTACACCAGCTACGTGGAGCTGCATCGGCCGTACGTGGTGTGGAACGTGTTTGCCACGCCGCGATTCTCGGTCGACGCGGTGCCGCAATGCTTTCCGGTCACCGGCTGCGTCGCCTATCGAGGCTGGTTCAAGGAGGTCAATGCGAAGGCCGATGCGGCGAAGCTGCTGGCGCACGGCGACGATGTATGGATCGGTGGCGTGCCGGCCTATTCCACGCTGGGCTGGTTCGCCGACCCGATCCTCAGCAGCATGTTGAGCTGGGACGACGACGAACTCGACAGCACGATCTTCCACGAGCTGGCGCACCAGCTGATCTACGTGAAGGGCGACACCGCATTCAACGAATCCTTCGCCACCTTCGTGCAGACCGAGGGCCTGCGCGAATGGCGGCAGTCGCGTGGCCTGCCGGCGCAGGACGATCGCGGTCAGGCGATGGATGACGGCTTCACGCATCTGGTACTGGACCTGCGTGATCGCCTGAAAGCGCTGTATGCCAGCGGTGTGGATGAGTCAGTGATGGCGGCTGGCAAGCAGCGCGAGATCGAGGCCTTCCGTACACGCTACGCACAGTGGCGTGATCGCAACTGGCCGAACGATCACCGCTATGACGCCTGGGTAGCGCAGCCGATCAACAACGCGCGGTTGCTGCCGTTCGGTTTGTACGACCAGTGGACGCCGGCGTTTGCGGTACTGTTCCAGCGTGCGGAACGTCAATGGCCGGCGTTCTATGGCCGCGTGCGTGCACTGGCGAAACTACCCGAGACGCAGCGGGGGCGGCAGTTGCAGGGATTGCTGGCTGACAGTCTGGTCAAGGGCGCCTTCACCGAGGGGCGCAACTGATTCAGTGAGCCGACTTGTGATTTGCCATGTAATGCAGGTAGGCCAGCACGGCATCCAGATCGGCATCGGACAATGCCTGTGTGTCGAAGCCGGGCATCTTCGCCTGTGGCCAACGGCGCAGTGACTGCGGGTTGCGGACGAAGGCACGCAGCAGGTCGGCGCGCAGGTATTCGGTGGGGTTGTGCGGGATGTTGAGATCGGGTCCGAGCTTCGCGTCGCCCTGGCCGTTGAGCGTGTGACAGGCGAAACAGGTGTGCTGGAACACGGCGAAACCGCGCTGCACTTCGCTGTTCGACGGCAGCGATGGATCGGGCACGATCGCGGGGAAGCGTGCGGCCACGCTGTCCAGCTTGCGGATCGTCGCCAGCTGATACGGCCATTGTTCCGGGCTGACATGGGCGGCCTGGGGTTGCGTCCACACCACGTAGAACGGTCCGGCGTGACCGTGGTCCTTGCCCAGTGCAGGCCATGGATGGGCGGGATCCTCGATCGCCAGCCACGCTTCGCTGCCGCGTTGATTCAGGACAAGCGAGGCGGGAATCTCCGCGGCAAAGCCATCGCTGGCGACGAACTGCAGATGATCGCCGGGGGCGATGTCCTTGAGCAGTGCGGCCAGCGGGACGGCGCGGTAATGCATCGCGCGGCCGAACGCGACATCGGCAGGCACGCTGATCGTGTGTGCGTCGCGACGCCAGAGCAGGGTTTCCGTGCGATAGGTGATGCTGCCGTGGCCGAGATCGATCTTCAACTCGGCAGCTGCCGCGGGTAGCACCATGCTCAGTGCCAGCAGGCAGAGAATCAGCAGCTTCATGGCGGGCTCCGGCAGGGATGTAAAGAAATTGTAGGGCCAGTCGTGGCGGCTGAGACACGACGAACGTGCATCGACCACATGACCGTGAGCCTGTCGGAAAGCTGAACAAATGTCAGCAAGCACGTTGAACTCACGCCACGGCAGCCACACTAACCACATGTATCGCCGTGATGGCGACAGGAAGTGGCACAGGTCATCGTGACACTGAGGGGCCGGCCTTACCTCCCCTGGAGGCCGCCTGACAAGCCCCATCAGTCCTCCCCTGGCTGATGGGGTTTATTTTTGTGCGGGACAAGCGCGGTTCGCGTGCGATGCGCCTCGACATGGATAATGGCCTGCGCGCATACCCCCTTTCCCCTGGGCGACTGATGATCATCGATTCGCTGCTCGACACCGACCTGTACAAGTTCTCGATGATGCAGGTGGTGCTGCATCACTATCCGGCCGCCCAGGTCGAATACCGTTTCAAATGTCGCAATGCGGGTATCGACCTGGTGCCGTACATCGACGAGATTCGCGCCGAGCTGGCTGCGCTGTGCCAGCTGCGTTTCACCATGGATGAGCTCGATTACCTGCGCACGTGGCGTTTCATCAAGAGCGACTTCGTCGACTTTCTCGGGCTGTTCCAGCTCAACGAGAAGTATGTCGACATCGCGCCGTCGGCGCTGGGCAACGGCGAGATCGAGATCCGCATCCGCGGGCCGTGGCTGCACACGATCCTGTTCGAGGTGCCGCTGCTGGCGATCGTCAACGAGGTGTATTTCCGCAACACCAGTATGGCGCTTGATCTCGACGAAGGGCGGCAGCGCCTGCGCGCGAAGATTGCGCTGCTGCGTGATACGCCGGATTACGCCGGTTGCAAGATTGCCGATTACGGCACGCGCCGACGTTACTCGCGGGTGTGGCAGGAAGAGGTGGTGACCACATTGCGCAACGGGCTCGGCGCGCAGTTGGCCGGTACCAGCAACGTGTGGCTGGCGCGCAAGCTCAACCTGATTCCGCTGGGTACGCTGGCGCACGAATACCTGCAGGCGCATCAGGCGCTGGGTCCGCGTCTGCGCGATTCGCAGGTGGCGGCGCTGGAGGCGTGGGCGAAGGAGTATCGCGGCGATCTCGGCATCGCCCTGTCGGATGTCTACGGGCTCAATGCGTTCCTGCGCGATTTCGACATGTATTTCTGCAAGCTGTTCGACGGCACCCGGCACGATTCCGGCGACCCGTTCGATTGGGGCGAGAAGGTGCTGGCGCATTACCGCGCGAACCGGGTCGATCCACGCAGCAAGGTACTGGTGTTCAGCGACGGGCTGGATGTCCCGAAGGTGATGCAGCTTTACGCGCACTTCCGCGATCGCTGCGTGCTGGCATTCGGGGTTGGCACCAACCTTACCAACGACGTGGGGCCGGTGCCGCTCAACATCGTGATCAAGATGATCCGCTGCAACGGTCAGCCGGTGGCCAAGCTGAGCGACTCGCCGGGCAAGAACATGTGCGAGGACCCGGCCTATGTGGCCTACCTGCGGCAGGTGTTCGAGATACCCGCGACGCAGGGGTGATGCCGGATCGGCCTCTTCCGCCCGCCTGCGGACGGAAGAGGCCGTGGCAATCAGAATGCGGGCAATACCGCGCCGTGGTACTTCTGCTCGATGAAGGCTTTCACCTCGGGGCTGTTCAGCGCCTTGGCCAGCTTCTGCACGCGCGGGTCGTTCTGATTGTCCGGGCGACCGACCAGGTAGTTCACATAGGGCGAATCCTTGTCCTCGATCAGCAGGGCATCTTTGGTCGGGTTGAGGCCGGCGGCCAGCGCGTAGTTGGTATTGATCAGGGAGAGATCCACTTCGTCCAGGGTGCGCGGCAGCATCGCTGCCTCGAGCTCGCGGAACTGCAGATGCTTCGGGTTCGCGGTGATGTCCTTCACAGTGGACAGCTCGCTGGTCGGGTCCTTCAGCGTGATCAGTCCGTGCTTCGCCAGCAGCAGCAGCGCGCGGCCTTTGTTGCTGGGGTCGTTCGGTAGCGTCACGCTGGCGCCGTCGGGCAGCTGGTCAATGCTTTTGTACTTGCGCGAGTACGCGCCGAACGGTTCGATGTGCACGCCGGTGACGATGACGAGGTGGGTGCCGTGCTCGCGGTTGAACGCATCCAGATAGGGCCTGGTCTGGAAATAGTTCAGATCGATGTTCTTCTCGACCACCTGGGTGTTCGGCTGCACGTAGTCGGCGAACACCTTGATTTGCAGGTTCACCCCTTCCTTGGCCAGGAGGGGCTGGACCTGCTTGAGGATCTCCGCGTGCGGCACTGCAGTCGCGGCCACGGTAAGCGTGTGGTCGTCCTCCTTCGGTGCGGAACAGCCCGCCTGCAAGAGCAGGACCAGGGTGGTGGCGAGGGTGGCGAGCAGCAGTTTCATGGGGCAGATTCATTTGTGCGGCGCACAATAATAAGCCGTCTATACTGCCAAATACAAATCATCGGGTCTGTGCCGCTGGAAACGCGTCATGCCTTCGGCGCGGAATAGCCGGCCAGCAGGAGCAGGGCCAGGATGGCGGCGATGGCGGCGAGCAGCAAGGTCATGACGGCGACTCTCATGGGCGTCCAATGAAAGTAGGCCGCCGCTGCCGCCAAAGGCAAATAATCAAATCAGCGTTGCTTATAACGCGTCACGATGCGGTCACCAAGCATCTGCAGCAGTTGCACCAGCACCACCAGCAGCGCCACCGTGACGACCATGTAGTCGGATTTGTAGCTGAGGTAGCCATAGCGGTAGGCCAGGTCGCCGAGGCCGCCGGAACCGATCGCGCCACCCATCGCGGTATAACCGACCAGGGCGATCGCGGTGACGGTGATGCCGGCGACGATGCCGCTGCGCGCTTCCGGTAGCAATACATGGCGCACGATCTGCCACAGGCTGGCGCCCATCGCCTGGCTGGCTTCGATCACGCCCTGCTGCACTTCGCGCAAGGCAGTCTCCACCAGTCGCGCGAAGAACGGCGCAGCGCCGATCACCAGCGGCGGAATCGCGCCGCGGATGCCGAGTTTGGTGCCGACCAGGAAATACGTCACCGGCATCAACACGATCATCAGGATGATGAACGGCACCGAGCGCAGGATGTTCACCAGCAGCGAGGTGACCGCATACAGCTTCGGCATCGGGCGTAATTGACCGCTGCCGGTGAGGTACAGCAACACGCCCAGCGGCAGGCCGATCAGCACGGTGAGCAGCAGCGAACCGCCGAGCATCAGCAGGGTATCGATGCAGGCGCGGCCGAGCTCGCCCCAGTCATCGATGTTCGGGAACAGTTTCTGCAGCAGGTTCATCGGTGCAGCTCCTCGATCTCGATACCCGCCTCGCGCAGCGCAACCAAAGCGGCGTCCACCTGTTCGCCCTGCATCGCGAGGGTGAGCTGGCCGTAGGGCAGATCCTTGATGCGGTCGATGCGGCCGGCGAGGATGTTGAAGTCGATACCGGTCTCGCGCGTGACGCGGCCCAGTGCGGGGGTCAGCGTGGTGTCGCCGCGGAAACTCAATCGCAGGATGCGTCCGGGCACCTGTGCGAACGGTGCCAGCTCACTGGCCGCCTCCTCGGGCAGTGCTTCGTTGACGAAGCGCTTGGTGGTCGGGTGTTGCGGGTGCAGGAACACATCGGCCACCGGACCGCGCTCCACGATCACGCCGGCATCCAGTACCGCCACGCGGTCGCATACGCGGCGCACCACGTCCATCTCATGCGTGATTAGCACAATGGTAAGTTTCAGTTCGCGATTGATTTCGGCCAGCAGCTCCAGCACGGAAGCGGTGGTCTGTGGATCAAGCGCGCTGGTCGCCTCGTCGCACAGCAGGATTGACGGGCGGTTGGCCAGGGCGCGGGCGATGCCGACGCGCTGTTTTTGGCCTCCGGAGAGTTGCGACGGATACTTGTCGGCGTGTGCGGTCAAGCCGACCCGTGCCAGCAGCTCGTCGACGCGCTGGCGCAACACGACGGCATTGCGCTCGCCGGCCAGGCGCAGCGGAAACGCAACATTGTCTGCCACGGTCTGTGAAGCGAGCAGGTTGAAATGCTGGAAGATCATGCCGATCTTGCGGCGCTGCGCGCGCAGTGCCGGTTCGGCCAGTGCGGTCATCTCGATGTCGTTGACGAAGATGCTGCCGCCGCTGGGTCGTTCAAGCAGGTTGATCAGCCGTATAAGCGTCGATTTGCCGGCGCCGGACAGGCCGATGATGCCAAACACCTCACCATCGGCGATGTCGAGATTGAATGGCAGCAGCGCGGGAATGTCCCGGCCGTCGACCCGGTAGGATTTGTGGACATCGGTAAAGCGGATCACGGCGGGAGATTCGACCTGCGGGTGGAAACGCCATTCTATGCCACGGGCATGACCGATGATGGCGTAGACTGCCAGATTGACCCAGGCAACCGGAGCGTGACCATGTCAAGCGTCTACGATTTCACCGTCCAAGATATCGATGGCAAACCGCGTTCTCTGGCCGAATGGCGTGGCAAGACCTTGTTGATCGTCAATGTCGCGTCCAAGTGCGGCTTCACCCCGCAGTACAAGGGGCTGGAGACGTTGTGGCAGGATCAGCGCGACCGCGGGCTGGTGGTGCTGGGTTTTCCGTGCGATCAGTTCGGTCATCAGGAACCTGGTGACGAGGCCGAGATCAGGGACTTCTGCAGTACCCACTTCGACGTGACGTTTCCGATGTTTTCCAAGATCGCCGTGAACGGTGAGCATGCCGATCCGCTCTATCAGTGGCTGAAGAGCGAGGGCAAGGGCATTCTCGGCAGCGAGTCGATCAAATGGAATTTCACCAAGTTCCTGGTCGATGCCGAGGGTCAGGTGGTGAGGCGCTATGCGTCCACCGATACGCCGGAGAAGATCGGCAAGGACACGCTGGCGCGACTGGCCGGCTGATGCCGGCTGGCGGTGGCGTTCAATCGCGGCCGCGATATGCGGCCAGCAGCACGCCGATCGCGTCCAGATCGCTGCTGGCGCGGGGGCCGTCCGCGGGCGGCTCGTAGTTGTTGAGCATGATCGCGAAAGCCAGCCGTTCTCCGGCGGCCGTGGTGACGTAGCCGGCCAGGCAATGCACATAGGTCATGCTGCCGGTCTTCGCATGCACGTTGTTTTCGGCGGCCGTGCCGCGCATGCGGCCAAGCAGGGTGCCGTCGATGCCGGCAATTGGCAGCGCGTCGCGCAACGCCGCGGCATAGGGCTGTGTGGCCATGTAGCTGAGCAGGTGAACCAGCGCATCCGGCGTCGCCAGGTCGCGGCGGGACAGCCCGGTGCCTTCGCCGATCAGGCTGGTTGAGGGTGGGATCCCGATCTGCGGCAGCCACTCCTGCAGCGCCTTGATGGCGTAGCTCTCGGTGCTGATGAAACCGGCCGGTGGCATCGAGGTAGTGGCCTGCGCGTGCGCGCCGACGTTCAGCAGCAGGTTCTGCAGGTACAGGTTCTGCGAGCGCTTCAGACCGCGCTTGAGGATCTCCAGCAGCGGCGGCGACCATATCTCACCGACTGTCTGGGTGCGTGCCAGCAGGCCGGCATCGTCCTGTGGCCAGTGCACGGCTTGCAGCTTGCCGGTGACACGTATGCCCCGGCGTTCCAGTGCATCGTGTAGTTCCCGTCCAGCCTGCAGGGCGGGGTCTGTCATGGCCAGCTTGAATTGCTGCGGCGGTGCTTGCGCGGGCAGGCTGCCGAAGGCGTACAGCGTGTCGCTGCCTGGTGCGCGATACAGGTTGATGTCGCTCGCGGTGTGCGGCCGGGTGGTGGTGATCTGGCCGAGCGGCGGCGTAAGCGCGTCGACTGGCGTGAAACTCACGCTGGCCGGCAGGCCGGCGCCACCGCCGGGAGTCACCGTGATATCGACGATGTTTTCCTGCACGCTGAGTGCGGAGGAGGGCACCGCAAACCAGCTCTGCAGGTCGCCGGCTTCCCAGCCGGTGCCGAACATCGGGCCGGTGAAATAGCTGTCGTCGACGATCAGGTCGCCATGCACGGAGCGCACGCCGCGTGCCACCAGCTGATCGGATAGCTGATCGGCCCAGTCGGCGCTGTCAGTGGTGCCCAGGGTGGGATCACCCATGCCATAAAGAATCAGCGGGCCATGCAGGCGGCCGTCGTGCCCGTGCCCGCTGGCCAGCAACCGGGTCGGAATACGGTAATCCGCGCCCAGCGTGGCCAGGCTCAGTGCGGCAGTGAACAGCTTGGCGGTGGAGGCCGGCTGCAGCAGCTGATCGGCATGATGCGCATACAGCGTGCGGCCGCTGTCCAGCGAGACCACCGCAATGCCCCAGCTGGCCGCCGCGAAGCGGGGTTGTCCGATGCGTGCGTCGATCTGCGCGGCCAGCGTTGCCGGGGTGGTCGCAGGCAGTGTCTCCGCAGCCGCCAGCAGCGTGCTGAAACACGCGCTGATCAGCAGCAGGGATGAGGCGAGGCGGTGGCGACGACAGCTTGGCGGCAGGCTCATGCCCACAGTATCGCCAATCCCGCCACCTCCTGCAGTGGGGCGCCGTGCCGCGGTTCTGCTAATCTTGCAGGTTCGTGTCGGCATCTGGCCGGCGGACTTGAACCTATTCGCGAGACTCCCATGCAGATTGCCCAGAACGCCGTTGCCGCCTTCCACTACACGCTGACCGACGACCAGGGTCAGGTCATCGACAGCTCCGAGGGGCGCGAGCCGCTGACCTATCTGCATGGCAGCGGGCACATCGTCCCCGGCCTGGAAAAACAGATGGAAGGCCGTGCGGTCGGTGACAAGTTCACTGCCGAGGTGGCGCCCGAGGAAGGTTATGGCGTGCACCACGCCGAGCTGATGCAGGAAGTGCCGCGCGATGCGTTCCAGGGCGTCGAGGACATCCAGCCGGGCATGCAGTTCCAGGGCCGCGGCCCGCAGGGCGAGATCAATGTCACCGTGACCAAGGTCGAGGACGGCAAGGTGTTCATCGATGGCAACCATCCGCTGGCCGGCAAGACCCTGCATTTCGCGATCGAGGTGACCGACGTGCGTGCAGCCAGTGAAGAAGAGCTGGCGCATGGGCATGTGCACGGCGCCGGTGGTCATCACCACTAATCACCCTCACGGCTCGACGGCGATCCGGCTAGACAAAGGCATGGTGATGATGAATCACCGGGCCTTTTCGTTGGCGAACTCAATACCAGTCGAGCAGTGATATGCCGACACCCAGGTAAGTGGCATTGTGGTTGTAGTCGATCATGCTTTCGCCATAACCCTTGAATGTCTCCATATAACCTCGAAGATTGCCGACCAGCGGGAAGCTCCAGGTGAACTGGGCGGCGCCATGGCTTTCGCTGCCGCCGCGTAACGAGTGGCGCAGCATCAGCCCGAATTCCTGACCATGCCATTCGTGAATGATCTGCATGTCGCCGCGTCCCATGTAGTTACTGATGTCGGGATTGTTGTCATCGGCACGTGACTCCGGAATGCGCCACCACGGACGCAGCATCACGGTCCAGCCATCACGCTCGAAACCGATATCGGCCATCACCCGGTTCCAGCTGCGCGAGAGCGGATCGGACTGGCCATTGGACTGATGGTCCAAACCAATGCCGAGCAGCCGCCCATCCCAGCCGAACACCTCATAGTGGGTGTTGAACATCAGAATGGCTTCGGGCTCGTAGTTGGTTTCGCGGAAGGGGCGCGAGGCCTGCGCGTTGTAGACCTGCCAGTGCGAGTCCTGCGTGTAGGCCACCCAGAGGTCGCCAGCATCGCCGAACACGCCTTGCCATATCTTGGTCTTCAGGCTGAGCTGGAACTTCGACTCGACATTGTCCAGTGGCTGCGGTGAGGTCACCGTGTTGACCGGATTGGGACTGTGCGGCTCATCGTTCTGATTGCTGGTGGCGAATACCGGCATCACATAGACCGGTTTGTAGCCACGTATGTTGAAGGTGCCGAGCTTGCTTTCCGGTGACAATTCCCAGCGGCTGTCGAGCAGCGATAGTGGCTTGGCCACCTCGCTGTTGCCTACCGTCGCAGCAGTCGATGTGCTGTTCCTGTCGTGACCGAAGACAGTCGGTGCGCTGGTCGACTGATCGACCCGCTTTTGTGCCGCCGGCAGATTCACCCGACCGGTGGCTTGGTCATAGCAGGCCAGCCGCTGCGCATCGCTTTCGATTCCGGTGCAGGCGCGGATATCGGTGGGATCCGGATTCTGTGCGTGGCTGGAGCCGGTGAACAGACAGGCAGCCAGTGCCAGGTGCGCCGCAACGTAATGAGGCTTCATCAAGCGCTCCGCATCGGAAGATCGGGTCCGTGGAATCGCCCCGGAAGTTTAAGCCACGCAGGCCGATTGAAGGGATGAAGCCTCGCATACCTACCGCCGACAAAAAAAGCCGACCACGAGCATGCTCGTGGCCGGCCCGATACATCAAACCCTTATTGAAGCTGCTGTACCCAATGCTCGTATTGGGATTTGCTGACACGAGTGCCGTTGTGACTGGCATTCAGGAAGTCGTTGGCCAGTGGCGGATAGGCGCTGGCCTGGTCGGCGGTGATCCACTTGCCGCCGCCCGACAACTGTTCGAATGAGGGTGCCGGTCCGATTGACGGCGCCGGGGGTTGAGCGCTCTGTACGGTGACCTGTGCCTGCGGTGCCGCATTGTTCGGTGCCGCATTGTTCATGGGTTGGCCGGGTGCAGCGGTCGTGCTGGCTGCAGGCGGAGGTGGCGGTGGTGGGGTGTCTTGAGCCAGCAGCGTGCCGGCGAAGAACAGCGCGCCAACGGTGAGGGTCGATATCAGAGGCTTGCGGAATTTCATCGTGGATACTCCATGCCAGAATAGGGGAAAGTTCGTGTGCGCCCGGAAGCACTCAATGCGCAATGCGGGGAATTCCTGATCGCGACTACCGGACTCATGATCACGCTAGCAGAGCCTTTGTAAATGCCCGCTCAATATCCTCGTCGTAAATCCGTGAAGATGCCGTGTCGTTGCGCGTAGCTTCAGCTAATCGCCGCATGCTGAGCCTGATGCAGGCGCGCCTGCTGCAATTGTCGGCACAGGGTCTGTTGCAACCGCTGCGCCGACGGCCACGGCGCAACGACGTGGTGGCGACGATCGAGCGCATGCGCCTGCTGCAGATCGACACTATCCACGTGGTCGCACGCAGCCCTTATCTGGTGCTGCATTCGCGCCTCGGCGATTACCCGATGGCATGGCTGGACGAGGCGTTGGCGCAGGGGCAAGTCGCCGAATGCTGGGCGCATGAGGCATGTTTCGTCGCCGCGACCGATGTCGGCCTGCATCGTGGCTGGCTGGGGCAGCGCGGGAATCACTGGGCGCATCGGCATGCCCAACGCATGCATCGCGAACAACGTGCCGAGATGGACGCGCTGCTGGATGGCATTCGCGCCTCCGGCTCGGCGCGCGCGGCGGATTTCGCCCGCAAGAGCGATGGCACAGAGGCGGCGAAGACCGGCTGGTGGGAATGGAAGCCGGAGAAACGCTGGCTGGAAGCGTGGTTTGCGCTGGGCGAGTTGATGGTGGCGCGACGCGAAAACTTCCAGCGTGTGTACGATCTCGCTTCCAGCGTGCTGGCCCGGCTCGATCCACCGCTGGATACCGATGCCACGGCTCTTTCCGCGGCGGAGTTGCGGCAACGCTTCATTCTCGACAGCGTGCATGCGCTGGGCGTGACCCAGGCCGGCTGGATCGCCGACTACTACCGGCTGAAGCCGGCCGTATCCGAACGGGAGCTGGCACCGCTGTTGGCGCGCGGCGACCTGCTGAGCGTGCCGGTGCAGGGCTGGAAGGTGCCGGGCTACGTCCATCGCGATCATGCCGAGGTGCTGGAGCGGGCGCTGCACGGTCGCCTGCGCGCCACCCATACCAGCGTGCTGTCGCCGTTCGATCCGCTGGTGTGGGATCGGGCACGGGCGCTGGCGATGTTCGATTTCGAATACACCATCGAGTGCTACACGCCGGCAGCGCGACGACGCTATGGCTATTTCGTGCTGCCGATCCTGCATCGTGGCCGACTGGTCGGGCGGCTGGATGCCAAGGCCCATCGCGGCGATGGCGTGTTCGAGGTCAAGGCGCTGTTCCTGGAGTCAGGTGTGACGTCCGAGCCCGGACTTGTCCAGGCGGTGGCTGCAGCGATTGCCGCTACGGCCCGCTGGCACGGCACGCCCGAAATCAGGTTGGGCCGCACGCAGCCGGCAAGCCTGGCGAAGGCACTGCGGTCAGCCTGGCGCACCGTGGAGTAGGCGCAGCTGCTTACGGTGTGCTGCTGGCGGGTGCCGGGGTCCCCGCGCACGACTTGCCATGCAGGGCCTCACGCAAGGTCATCGCCAGCGAGTTGCAGCGGTTGGCCAGTTGCGGGCGGATATCCGGATTTTCGGAATCCCGCAGCAGGCTGGTGCGCATGGCCTCGTAGCGCTCCGGTAGCTGACTTGGCGTAAAGACCCCCGCTGCGCGGTGGCAGGCCATGTAGCTGGACAGATAGTCGTCGCAGGCGGGAATGCCGGTGTGCTCGGGCAGCTTGACCTCCTCGACCGTGACATGGCCCCGGGGGCCCGGATGGTGTGTGCGGGTAGCGGCAACCGCCGAAGTCGAGGTCGCTGCCGCCGAGGTTGCCGTCTTTGACGTGGTCGGGGTCGTGGGGTGATGGGCGCAGCCGGCCAGCAGCAGGGTGGCGATCATGCCGGCCAGGGTTGGACGGGGCAGGGTAGGCATGCTGGGTGCTCCTTCATGATGATCCTGCGGAGGGTTAAACGATCCGGCAGTATCGGTGGGGTGGCTGGACTCACACTAGACCGGGTTCGAGGTAAAGAAAATCTGAATTTGTCATCCAGCAGACAAAATCAGTGGAAACATTTCGATTCTGCGCCGCATTGCGCAATCTCGCGCCCCGGATTCTGCCGTTATGATTTGTCCACTGTGTTTGCCGGGGTCAGCAGAGTTTGTGACCCGATGCAGCCGATCCGCGATCTGCCACCCCCGCTCCCAAGGTTGCGTTCCTTGCACACCAGTAAGTCGGCCTGTCGCATGGTGCAGGTCGAGTCTATAAACCCCATGGAGTGATTAATATGTCTGATCGTCAGATCGGTACCGTCAAGTGGTTCAACGATGCCAAGGGCTTTGGTTTCATTGCCCGTGACAATGGCTCGGATGTTTTCGTGCATTTCCGTGCGATCACCGGCTCGGGCTTCAAGAGTCTGCAGGAAGGTCAGCAGGTTTCCTTCACGGTGGTGCAGGGCCAGAAGGGTCTGCAGGCCGATGAAGTGTCCGCAGCCTGATAGTCGTTTCAGGTGCAAGGGAAACCGGGCAGCGATGCCCGGTTTTTCCCCGCCCGGATAATGGTCGTGACAGGCTGCTTGACAAATCACTTGCAAGCCGAAAATCCGTTATGCTTTGGGCACTGCGTTTGCTCGGCCACGTGCGTGCCCGGTACGGGTTTCCTGTGAATCCCTATCGTTACACCCGATCACCCTGCATGCCCAGTAAACCGTCGGCCCGTTGGGGCCGGTTTGTCTCAGCGTCTGGAATGGATCGGAGTGAGTCATGTCGGATCGTGAAGTAGGTACAGTCAAGTGGTTCAACGACGCCAAGGGTTTCGGCTTTATCAGCCGCGAAAATGGCCCTGACGTGTTTGTGCATTTCCGCGCCATCACCGGCACGGGATTCAAGAGCCTGCAGGAAGGGCAGAAAGTGAGCTTCAAGGTCGTCGACGGCCAGAAGGGCTTGCAGGCCGAAGACGTCACGCCCGCCTGATGGCGGTGATGGCATCCGGAAGAGGCCGGCTTACGCCGGCCTCTTTTGTCGTGGCCGCGGCAATTCATTAGCCTGTCGGAATGTCCGATTTCCATGCCGACAAGACAGCGGCTCCGACCGCAGGGGCGATGAGCACACCCATCGAACAGCTCGTCATCCCGGTTTCGGTGGGTGACGGTTCGCGTTTCGAACTGCTGTGCGTGCATCCCGCGGGAACATGGCGTCAGCTGCTGTACTGGCTACCAGCGATGGGCATCCCTGCCCGGCATTACCTGCCGCTGGCCGAGGCGCTGGCGGCACGGGGCATCGCGGTGGTCGTGCACGAATGGCGAGGGATCGGCTCCAGCAACCGGCGTGCGGGCCGTCGCGACGACTGGGGCTATCGCGAGCTGCTGACGCATGATCTGCCGGCGGCCCGGGCCGCGGTGCACACGCGCTGGCCGCAGGCAACCTGCTGGCTGGGCGGTCACAGCCTGGGCGGTCAGCTGGGCGCGATGTATGCCAGCCTGCATCCGTCCGAACCCGCCGGCCTGCTGCTGGTGGCCAGCGGCGCACCGTACTGGCGTCGCTTCCGCTGGGGCAGGTTGATTGGCATGGCTTGTGTGCTCGCCCCGTGGCTGGCGCGCCTGTTCGGTTATCTGCCCGGGCGACGGATCGGTTTCGGTGGCAACGAGGCGCGTGGAGTGGTTGCCGACTGGGCGCGCACGGGCCGCACCGGCCGGTATGCCGCCGCGGGGATGGCCCAGAATTTCGAGCAGGCGCTGGCTGCGCTGTCGCTGCCGGTGCTGGCGTTGCGCCTGAACGATGACTGGCTGGGGCCGGAAGCCTCGCTGGACTGGCTGCTTGGCAAGATGCCGCGGGCCAGTCGCCGCGTGGAGGTCATCACGGCGCAGGATCTGGACAGCAAGGTGGCCGATCATTTCGGCTGGATGAAGGCGCCGGCGGTGGTCGCCACGCGCATCGCGGGCTGGCTTGCCGCACAGGATGGCACGGCGGGTTGATTCCAGGGAAATCCGCCAGCATGTCGAGGACTTCGATCCTCTGGATGTCCCGATGAAACTGTTCGAGCCGCTGGTCCAACGCAGCCTCACCTTGCGCAACCGCATGGTGGTTTCGCCAATGTGCGAATACTCGGCCATCGACGGCGTGCCGAACGACTGGCACCTGGTCCATCTCGGCAGTCGCGCGGTGGGTGGTGCGGCGGTGGTGATCGCCGAGGCCTCGGCAGTGTCGGCGCAGGGCCGCATTTCGCCGCAGGACGCCGGTATCTGGAACCAGGCCCAGCTCGAGGCGTGGCAGCCGATCACCCGCTTCATCAAGGCGCAGGGCGCGATCGCCGGCGTGCAGCTGGCACATGCCGGGCGCAAGTCCAGCACGCTGCGGCCATGGGAGGGACATGGTCCGGTACCGGCCGGGAAAGGCGACTGGCTCACCGTGGCGCCGTCGGCGCTGCCGTTCGATACCGGTTGGAACGTGCCGCAGGCCTTGGATGAGGCCGGCATCCAGGCGGTGATCGCGGATTTCCGTGCCGCCGCGCAGCGCGCGCTGGCGGCCGGTTTCGAGCTCATCGAGCTGCATGGGGCGCACGGCTATCTGCTGCACCAGTTCCTGTCGCCGCTGAGCAACCGGCGCGACGACCGCTACGGCGGCAGCTTCGAGAATCGCACCCGCCTGGTGCGCGAAGTCGTCACTGCCGTGCGCGAGGAGTGGCCGGCCGAATTGCCGCTGTGGCTACGCATCTCGGCCACCGACTGGGCCGACGCGGATCACGCAGAGCGTTGAACTGGCGCGTCAGGTGAAACCGTTGGGGGTGGACCTGATCGACGTCTCCAGCGGCGGCCTGCTGCCGCACGTGAAGATTCCGCTGGAACCAGGCTACCAGGTGCCGTTCGCGGCGCAGATCCGCCGCGAGGCCGGGATCGCCACCGGCGCGGTGGGCCTGATCACCGACGCCGGGCAGGCTGCCCAGATCGTCGCCAACGGCGATGCCGACGTCGTGCTGATCGCCCGCGAGAGCCTGCGCGATCCCTATTTCCCGCGCCGCGCGGCGCAACAGCTGGGTGCGAAGATCGACGCGCCGGTGCAATATCAGCGGGCCTGGTAAGGAGAGCGTGATGGAAGCTGTGCCACGACTGATCGCCGACGCCCGCGTGCATGATCTCGGTGACGGCTTCACGGTGCGACGCATGCTGCCGGTGTTGCAGACGCGCCATGTCGGTCCGTTCGTGTTTTTCGATTACATCGGGCCAGCGACGTTTGCCGCGGGCCAGGGCATGGACGTGCGCCCGCATCCGCACATCGGCCTGGCCACGGTGACCTGGCTGTTCGATGGGGTGATCCGCCATCGCGACAGCCTGGGCAGTCTGGCCGACATTCGCGCGGGCGAGGTGAACTGGATGACCTCGGGTCACGGCATCGTGCATTCCGAACGCACGCCGCCAGAGGCCCGCCAAGGTGGCCAGACGCTGCACGGCATCCAGGTCTGGGTCGCACTGCCGCAGGTTGACGCCGAGGTAGCGCCGGAATTCCATCACCACGACCGCGATGCGCTGCCGCGGATCAGCCAGCCCGGCGTCGAGGCGGTACTGATTGCGGGCACCGCCTACGGCGAACGTTCGCCGGTGAAGGTGTTCGCGCCGATGTTCTTCCTCGAAGTGCAACTGGCCGCCGGCGCCGAACTGGCGCTGCCGCCGGAACACACCGAACGCGGCGTGCACGTGGTCGAGGGCGCGGTCAGCTGGGGCGACCTGGCGATCGGCGCCGCCGAGATGGCGGTACAGGCCGGTCCATTGGCGCCATCACTGCGTGCGCACGAGGCCAGCCGGCTGATGCTGTTCGGCGGCGCGCCGCTGGATGGCGAGCGCCACCTGTGGTGGAACTTCGTCGCCAGCACGCGCGAGCGCATCGAGCAGGCCAAGGCCGACTGGCGCGAGGGACGTTTCCCGATCGTTCCCGGCGACGACCAGGAGTTCATCCCGTTGCCGGAATAGGCGGCCAAAGATCGCTTTGTAGGGCGGGTAGTGCCCGCCGCTCCCGACGCAAGATCAAAAGCCGGCGGGCAGTGCCCGCCCTACGGGAGTGAGGCGGTAGACGTGGCAGAATCGTGCGGTCCAGGTGCGGAGCGTTGCCATGTCCAGCTACACCAGCTTTGCCGAGTTCTATCCGTTCTATCTCAGCGAGCACGGCAACCGCGTCTGCCGTCGCCTGCATTTCATCGGCAGCAGCCTGGTGATCGTGGTGGTGCTGCTGGCCTTGTTGAGCGGGGAACTACGCTGGCTGTGGCTCGCGCCGGTGGCCGGCTATGGTTTCGCCTGGGTAGGCCATTACGTGTTCGAGAAGAATCGTCCGGCGACCTTCAAGCACCCGTTGTACAGCCTGCTTGGCGACTGGGTGATGTACGGCCAGATGTGGCGCGGCAAGATTCGTTTCTGAAAGTTTTTCTCCTTCCCCTGCCGTGGCAGGGAAAGGACGAAGAAGCTCAGCGATATTTCTGGTGACAGCTCTTGCAGGTGTCGTTGATCGGTTTGAGTACGACGGCCAGCGCCGCGCAATCGGCAGGCGCGGCCTGTACGGCTTGCTGCAGGTGGGCTTGCAACTGGCTCGCGTCGTCCGTGAAGTCCTTCTCTGGGATGCCGAATACCGGCACGATGTCGCTGGTGGTGGACTGCATGCGCTCCAGATGATGCTGAATTTTCACGGCCTCGCACTGCTTCGTCTTCAACGCATGGCTCAATTCGCCCATGTGGTAGCCCATCGTGTGCATCACGGCCTTGGGCATGGGGTTGCGTTCGCTCAGTGTGCTCATGACGTTGACCGTACCGATCACACCAATCACCAGGCCGAGCAGGATCAACAGGGCAACACGCATGGGCAAGGTTCCACAAGTGGCAAGGTAGACGACAAGAATAACCCGCGTCGATGCATGGCATCCATGCATGCGCGATAAAATGGCCGTGACATCGCAACAGGAACTCTCCCGTGACATCCGTAGACAGCACCCGATACAGCCCAGTGCCAGCGTGCCGACATGAGTGAGCAGGATTTCCCGCTCGGACGTTTCCAGGGCGTCGAACGCCTGTATGGCACCGGCAGCGTGACCACGCTGGCGCAGGCGCACGTGTGCGTGATCGGCATTGGCGGTGTCGGTTCATGGGCCGCCGAAGCACTGGCGCGCAGCGGCGTCGGCCGGCTGACCCTGATCGATGCCGACGAGGTCTGCGTGTCCAACACCAACCGCCAGCTGCATGCCCTGGATGGCGAGTTCGGAAAGTCCAAGGTCGGCGTGATCGCCGCCCGTGCGAAGGCGATCAACCCGGCGATCCAGATCGATCCGATCGAACGTTTTCTCACGCCATCGACGCTGGACGAACTGCTCGATCGCGGCTACGACGTGGTACTGGATGCCTGCGACGCGTTCCGGGTGAAACTGGAGACCATCGCCTGGTGCCGCCGGCGCAAGCTGCCGATCGTCAGCGTGGGTTCGGCCGGCGGGCGTACCGATTCCACCCAGATCCGCGTGCGTGACCTGTCGCGCACCGAGCACGACGCGATGTTCAGCCTGATCCGCAAGAAGCTCCGCGCGGATTTCAATTTTCCACGCAACCCGGATCGCTATTTCGGCGTGTCGGCCGTGTACTCGCTGCAGAACGTGCAGTACCCGCAGCCCGATGGCACGGTATGCGGCAATCGGCCACCCGGTGGCGATGCGCTGAACCTGGCCTGCGGCGGCGGTCTCGGTGCGGCCACCCACGTCACCGGCGCGTTCGCGTTCGCGGCGGTGGGCAAGGTGCTGGAGAAATTGCTGGAAAGGGCGAAAAACGAGTGAAGTTGTAGGGGGGGCACTGCCCGCCGCTCTTGTTTACTCCAACTCGAGAAAGGTTCGGCGGGCAGTGCCCGCCCTACGAAACCCGATGGGGCAATCGACCTTTACCAACCCATGTAATGCCCGCCATTGATCGCCAGGTTCGCACCGGTGATCCACGCCGCCTGATCGCCGGTAAAGAACGCCACGGCATGTGCGATTTCGTCCGGCCGACCGAGCCGACCCACCGGGATCTGCGCGACGATCTTCTCGCGCACTTCCTCCGGCACTGCCATCACCATGTCGGTGCCGACGTAACCGGGCGATACGGTGTTCACGGTGATGCCGAACTTCGCGTTCTCCTGCGCCAGCGAGATGGTGAAGCCGTGCATGCCGGCCTTGGCGGCGGCGTAGTTGGCCTGGCCGTACTGGCCCTTCTGGCCGTTGATCGAGCTGATCTGCACGATGCGGCCCCACTTGCGCGCGCGCATGCCGTCGATCACCGGGCGGGTGACGTTGAAGCAGGCGTTCAAGTTGGTGCTGATCACGTCCGTCCACTGCTGGTAGTTCATTTTGTGGAAGGTGCTGTCGCGGGTGATGCCGGCGTTGTTGACCAGGATGTCGATCGGGCCGCATTTTTCCTCGATCGCACGGATCATCGCGTCGCAGCCGGTCGGGTCGGTGACGTCACCCTGCACCATGCACACCTCGATCCCATCCTTGGCCATCGCGTCATGCCACGCCTCGGCCTTGACCTGATCGCGGTAGTTGGTGGCGACCCGGTGCCCCTGGCTGGCCAGGTAGCGGATGATCGCGCTGCCGATACCGCCGGTGCCGCCGGTGACCAATGCCGTACGCTGAGTCATATCCTTGATCTCCTGTGAGGTGAAGCAGGTGGCTGTTGTATCGGCATCATGCCAAGGCATGGTTGCAACCCCACGGCATGCCGATACGTAACCTGCTTTATAGCCTTTCAGGCGACAGAGTGACCGCTGCAATGCGGCAAAAGCGCGGGATCGAAATTCGCCAGCGCATGCGCCATCAAATCCTTCGCATCCGTCGCGGCGGCCAGGGTCGGCACAGACAGGAAGGCCAGTGCCTGTCGCAGCGCGGGCAGCGGGTTGGCGGGATCGGCCGGGCTGGCCTGCTCGGACTTGGACAGCTTGCGACCATCCGCACCCATCACCAGCGGCAGATGCCGATACGCCGGCGTCGGCAGGCCCAGGCAGCGCTGCAGCCAGATCTGCCGCGCGGTGGAGTCGAGCAGGTCGCTGCCGCGCACCACCTCGGTGATGCCCTGGAACGCATCGTCCACCACGCAGGCCAGCTGGTAGGAATAGAAACCCTCGGCGCGGCGTATCACGAAGTCACCGACGCTCTCGCGCAGGTTCTCGTGCTGTGGCCCCTGCAGCGCGTCGTTGAAATCCACGGTGATATCCGGCACGTGCAGGCGCCACGCCGGTAGCCGTTCCGGATCGGCCGCCGCCACGCACTGCCCATCCCGATGCAAGCCGTCCCCGGCAGCCAGCTCGCTGCGGCTGCACCAGCACGGAAACAATTGGCCCGCGGCACGCAGTTGCTCGAACGCCACGTCATACGCCGCGATGCGCTGCGACTGGAACAACGGTGGCGCATCGGCCACCAGCCCGAACGCCGGCAGCGCTGCAAGGATGCTGGCGGCCGAACCGGCGACCTCGCGCGGCGGGTCGATATCCTCCATCCGTACCAGCCATTGGCCGCCGGCGTGCCGCACGCACAGCCAGCTGCCCACCGCAGCCACCAGCGAGCCGAAATGCAGTTGTCCGGTGGGTGTGGGGGCGAAGCGGCCGTGGTAGGTCATGCGGGCATTTTAAGCCACACATCTGCCGTCGACCGACACCACGCGCCCTTGAAACTGTGCGCTCGTGCCCCGAATTTCCACCACGCGCCCAGCGCATATCCCCTTCATGACTGCCATAGAGAGACAGCCATGCGTCGCATCGCATTGTTCATCGGTACCAACCTCGCCGTTCTGCTCCTGCTGAGCATCGTCTGCCATCTGTTTGGCATCGACCAGATGGCCGCTGCCCGCGGTTACGGCGGCATGGGCGGCCTGCTGGCCTTTGCCGCCGTGTTCGGCATGGGCGGCGCGTTCATCTCGCTGGCGATGTCCAAGATGATCGCCAAGTGGTCCACCGGTGCGCAGGTGATCACCCAGCCGCAGAACGAGACCGAGCGTTGGCTGGTCGATACGGTGCGCCGCCATGCGCAGAACGCCGGCATCGGCATGCCCGAGGTGGCGATCTACGACGCGCCGGAGATGAACGCGTTCGCCACCGGCATGACGAAGAACAGCTCGCTGGTCGCGGTCAGCTCCGGCCTGCTGCAGCAGATGGATCGCGAGCAGATCACCGCCGTACTCGGCCACGAGATCGGCCACGTCGCCAACGGCGACATGGTCACGCTGACCCTGATCCAGGGCGTGCTGAACACGCTGGTGATCCTCGCCGCACGCATCGTCGGCCGCGCCGTTGACAGCTGGATGAGCGGTGGCCGCGACAACCGTGGCGGCGGCATCGGCTACTTCGTGGTGGTGATGGTGCTGCAGGTGGTGTTCGGCCTGTTCGCCTCGATGATCGTGGCCGCGTTCTCGCGCTGGCGCGAGTTCCGCGCCGATGCGGCAGGCGCGAAGTTCGCCGGTCGCGGCGCGATGATCTCCGCGCTGCAGCGGCTGCAGGCCAACCACGGCGAGAGCACCTTGCCCAACACGATTGCCGCGTTCGGCATCTCCGGTCCGCTGGCCGAAGGCTTCAAGCGCCTGTTCATGAGCCATCCGCCGCTGGACGAGCGCATCGCCGCGTTGCGGAATGCCGCATAGGCACGGTTGCGCCGTAAACTTCCCCATTCGTCATTCCGGCGAAGGCCGGAAACGCTCTTTGCAAGAGCGAGACTCGTTATCCAGTGACAGCATCACACCAAAGTACGAGAGCGATTCCGGCCTGCGCCGGAATGACGATCTAAAACATCAACGCAACAACGGAACATCCACCCATGAACGCACCCGCCGAAACCCGCAAGTTCGAAGCCGAAGTCGCCCAGGTGCTGCACCTGGTCACGCATTCGTTGTACTCGCACAAGGAGATCTTCCTGCGCGAGCTGATCTCCAACGCCTCCGACGCCTGCGACAAGCTGCGTTTCGAGTCGATCGCCAAGCCGGAGTTGTCGGCCGACGACAGCGAACTGCACATCGACGTCAGCTGGGATCCGGACGCGCGCACCATCACCGTGCGCGACAACGGCATCGGCATGACGCGCGATGAAGTGGTGGCGAACATCGGCACCATCGCAAGCTCCGGCACGCGCCGCTTTCTGGAAGCGATGTCCAGCGAGCACAAGGCCGACGCACGGCTGATCGGCCAGTTCGGCGTGGGTTTCTATTCCGCCTTCGTGGTGGCCGACAAGGTCACCGTGCTCAGCCGCCGCGCCGATGCGCCGGCCGGCGAGGGCGTGAAGTGGGAGAGCGACGGCAAGGGCGAGTACTCGCTGGAGCAGGTCGAACTGGCCGAGCGCGGCACCTCCGTCATCCTGCATCTGAAGGCCGACGAGGACGAGTTCCTCAAGCGCTGGCAGCTGCGCTCGCTGATCACCCGCTACTCCGACCATGTCGCTTTCCCGATCCGCATGCCGACCGAGAAGGACGACAAGCCGTCCGACGAATTCGAAACCGTCAATGCCGCCTCGGCACTGTGGACCAAGCCGAAGTCCGAGATTAGCGACGAGGACTACCAGAGCTTCTACAAGTCGCTCGGCCACGATTTCAACGACGCGCTGGCGTGGACGCACAACCGCGTCGAGGGCAGCCAGAGCTTCACCACCTTGCTGTACCTGCCGTCGCAGCCGCCGTTCGACCTGATGATGGGCGGCCGCGACGAGCGCAAGGGGCTCAAGCTGTATATCAAGCGCGTCTTCATCATGGACGCCGCCGAAGAACTGCTGCCGAACTACTTGCGCTTCGTGCGCGGCGTGGTCGATGCCGACGACCTGCCGCTCAACGTCAGCCGCGAAATCCTGCAGCATAACCGCCAGCTCGATCGGATCAAGGCCGCCTGCGTCAAGCGTGTGCTCGACCTGATCGAGAAGCTGGCGAAGGACGAGCCGGAGAAATTCGCCACCTTCTACAAAGCCTTCGGCAACACGTTGAAGGAAGGCATCAGCGAAGACGCCAACAACCGCGAGCGCATCGCCAAACTGCTGCGCTTCGCCTCGACCAAGGGTGACGGTACCAACCAGACCACCTCGCTGGACGACTACATCGGCCGCATGGCCATCGGTCAGGACGCGATCTGGTACATCACCGCCGACAGCTACGCCGCCGCCTTCGGCAGCCCGCAGCTAGAAGCGTTCAAGGCCAAGGGCATCGAAGTGCTGCTGATGTCCGACCGCATCGACGAATGGATGATCGGTTCGCTCAGCGAATACGAAGGCAAGAAGCTCAAGAGCGTCGCCAAGAGTGACGTGCCGCTGGACGAAGCCGACAAGAAGAAGCAGGAAGAGGCCACCAAGGAAGCCGAGCCGCTGTTGAAGAAGCTCAAGGAGCTGCTGGGCGATCGCGTGGGTGAGGTCAAGGTGTCGGCGCGCCTGACCGATTCGCCGTCGTGCCTGGCATTGAGCGATTACGAGATGGCGCCGCATCTAGCGCGCCTGCTGCGCGAAGCGGGGCAGGACATGCCCGAGAGCAAGCCGACGCTGGAGATCAACCCGCAGCATGCACTGGTCAAGCGCGTCGAAACCGAGGCTGACGAGAGCAAGGCCAGGGATCTGGCGACGCTGTTGCTGGAGCAGGCGGAGATTTCTGCCGGCGCGCAGCTGCCGGATCCGTCAGCGTTTGTGCAGCGGATGAACCGCGTGCTGCTGGGTTGAACAAGATGGGACGTGTCGCTACGCCCCGTGCTAGTTCGGCCGGTATCGTGGCGACAGATTGAGAGCTTCCAGAACGGCCGCTATGCAGCGGCCGTTCTGCGTTGATGCAGTACGCTTGATCGTGCAATGGCCGCGCCATGGCGTCGATTCGTCGATAGGGCCAACGGTGCAGCGGTGAGCGGGGAACGGGTCATCAAGGAACCGGCGTGGATTCGATAGAACTGGTACTGGCGATGTTGTTGGCAGTAGTCGCCAGTGGCTACCTGGTGCGTGTATTGCCGTTCTCGTTGCCACTGCCGCTGGTGCAGATCGGCATGGGTGCCGTAATTGCCGGGGTACTCAACCATGGCGTGATGCTGAACCCGGAAATATTCTTCCTGCTGTTCCTGCCGCCGCTGCTGTTCCTCGATGGATGGCGCATTCCAAAAGACGGGCTGTTGCGCGACAGGGCGGTGATCCTGGAGTTGGCACTGGGGTTGGTGGTGTTCACCGTAGTCGGTGCCGGCTTCCTGATTCACTGGCTGATTCCGGCGGTGCCGCTGGCGGTGGCCTTCGCGCTGGCTGCGATCGTGTCGCCGACCGATCCGGTGGCGGTGTCGTCGATCACGGCGCGGGTACCGATTCCCAAGCGCCTCATGCATATCCTGGAGGGCGAGTCGCTGCTCAACGACGCGACCGGCCTGGTCTGCTTCCGCTTCGCGGTGGCGGCAGCAGTCACGGGGAGCTTCTCGCTGGCCTCGGCATCACTGACGTTTCTTTGGGTAGCGCTGGTGGGCCTGGGCATCGGTACGTTGTTTACCGTGGCCACAAGCTTCGTACAGCGCTGGTTGTCGCGCCAGTTCGGCGAGGAAAGTGGTTCGCCGATCCTGATCAGTCTGCTGATTCCATTTGGTGCCTACCTGCTGGCCGAGCGTGCGCATGCCTCCGGCATCCTGGCTGCCGTGGCGGCGGGTATCGCGATGAGTTACGTCGAGCTCAGTGGACGCGCCCTGGCGACGACCCGGGTACAGCGCGCCGCAGTCTGGAGCACGGTGCAGTTTGCGTTGAACGGCATCATGTTCGTGCTGCTGGGCGAGCAGCTGCCGGGCATTCTGCGTGGTGCGGTTGCGTCAGTCGAGCAGAGTGGTCACCTCAACCCATGGTGGCTGGCGGTCTATGCGCTGGCGATCAATCTGGGCTTGGCCTTGCTGCGCTTCACCTGGGTGTGGGTGTCGTTGCGGCTGACCCTGTTCCGGGCGCATCAACGTGGCGAGCAGATGGACAAGCCGCATTGGCGGCTGATCCTGGCGACCTCGCTGGCTGGCGTGCGCGGTGCCATCACGCTGGCCGGTGTCCTGACCTTGCCGCTGTTGATGCCTGACGGCACATCGTTCCCGGCGCGGGAGTTGACCGTCTTCCTGGCCACGGCGGTGATTCTGTTGTCATTGGTGGTGGCCAGTATCGGCCTGCCACCGTTGCTGAAAGGACTGAAACTGCCGCCGGAACCGGCACTGCAGCGGGAGGAGGATCACGCCCGCCACGTTGCGGCCACCAAGGCGATCGCCGCCATCGAGAAGGCGCAGCACGACCTGCTGCAACAAACGGTGGCTGCCGATGTCGACATCTACACCCAGGCTGCGGCCCGCTTGACCGCGCTCTATCAACGCCGACTGAGCGGCGATGCCGCCGCTGATCGAGAGGCCGGCCAATTGCGCAAGGCTGACCAGGCCGAACGCGCGTTGCGCCTGGCTGCTTTACAGGCGGAGCGTGCCGAGATCTTCAACCTGGCGCGCCATTTCCAGATTTCCGACGAGACTTCGCGCAAACTGGTGCGCGAACTGGATTTGATGGAGTCGCGGTATCGGTAGGGGGAGGGATGGCGCTCGCGGGAATTCCACCAATCCGTCATCCATGCAATCCGTCGTCCCGGCTAAGGCCGAGATCGCTACATGCCTTTACTTAGGGGCTAGGAGCTTTCGTGCCGCTGCGCGGCCCGAGTCACTTTCTCTTTGCGTAGCCACATATGCGCGGGAGCGTGTGCGAATAGCAACGCTGGCCCGAAGGGCGGAGAGCAGGATGCCCGGAGTAAAGGGAAAGTAATCAAAGAGAAAGGCCACCTCGCTTGGCGCTTGCCGGGCATCTATGCCCGGCAAGTCCGTGAGCCGCGGCCGGGCTTTTCGACAGGACTCCCGGGATCACGTCCGGGCAGGCTCTGCTCTTGCGAAAAGGCATCGGCGTCCTGTCGATGCTCCTGCGGGCCTTGTCGTCCGCAACTCGCCGCAACACAGGGGCCGGTAGAGAGGCGGACCATCCTGGCTCACACATTTTAGAAGAACCAGATGACCAGACCGGTGCAGGCATCCGGCAGTCTCCAGCACGGATGAAGCTTGCAGCCGTTGGCTCAACCTCGAGCGGATCCCGTCGCAACTTGTCCATCAACGTGAAACGGGCGTTGTAAAGTACCCCGATCCGGGCTTTCCCCATTTAAGACTATGGCCAACATTCGATCAATCGACATGATGTTGCTGGATAAAGTGTTCGGGATGGAGTCGGGTTGGGTTCTCGACTTCAGCGATGCGTCCATGCGTACGTTTTATGCGCACGACCTCAATATTGACATTGATCATCCGCAGTACAGGGCCGAAGGCACATCCAAGGCAAAGCGGACTAGATGCTTTCTACGCAAGGTGACCGATGCGGAAGCTGTTCGTGTGCTCCAGGCACTCTGGGAATATCGCCAAGCGATGTATTTGCGCCGAGGTGACCCAGATCCCTTGCCGAATGCCGAAAGCTTGTTTCTGTCAGTCATGTCCCGCGTGGACGGTAGGAGCCAGCCGTCACCTGCAACACAATCTGTGTCGGCTGCACCAGCCTATGACTGGGGCACGCTCACTCCGCTTCGAGAAAGATTGCTGGCTCTCAACTCACTTGATGCACACCCGAGGGGTAGCGCGTTCGAGCTTTTCCTGAAGGACGTCTTCCATCATTTCGGACTGGCACCACGCGGAGCTTTCTCGTTGCGCGGCGAGCAGATCGACGGGAGCTTTCAGCATGAGGGGCAGACGTACCTCTTGGAAGCAAAGTGGCACAATGCGCCAACGCAGGCTGGCGATCTGCATATATTCGAGGGCAAGCTGCAGCAGAAGGCGGCGTGGACCCGTGGACTCTTCATAAGTCATGCGGGATACACGGCGGGCGCTTTCGATGCCTTTGGTCGAAGCAAGCGACTGCTATGCATGGATGGTCTCGACCTCTATGAGCTGTTGGATCGGCGGTTGCCTCGGGGGAAGTAGTTTCAAGGAAGGCTCGACGAGCCGCAGAGACTGGACGGGTTTTCGTGCCCGTACGCGAGCTGTTTGTGTAGTGAGAATGGGGTCCGGCGAGGGGTTGGGTTGAACTGATGTCGTTCGCTGGTTGCTATGTTCTTCTTTTTGTCAGAACAAGGGGCGGTCATGAAGAGGTGGATTTTGGGGTTGTTGTTGGTGACGCCGCTCAGCTCGTTCGCCGCCGACGAAATTGACGATACTGGGTATCTGAAGGCGTTTTACTGTTATCAGCTTGCTGAGTCCCCTCGACTAGCAATAGACCTCAGTAACGAAGAAAAGGAACGTGGCATAAACACGTTCATAAAATATTTGGTCGATAGAGGACTCGAATTACCCAAGGGTAAAGCCCGCGAGGACGTACAACTCAAGTTTTCCATTTGGGTGATGCAAAGGATGAAAGCCAATGATGAAAAAATCATGGGTTGGTATAGGGCGAATTGCCTGCAAGCTCCCGAAAATCTAGGCCAAAACTAGGGCCGAGTGAACTTTTTAGAATTAAGGGGTTAGGGACATTTCTCCGGCAGGGCCGTGTGAAAGACTTCAAATTTCGCACAGGCGGCGAGTGAGTCGCAGCAACAAAGCCAGAAGTATCGAAGCTATACGACGAGCGGCCGATCGTCTGTAGAATCAGCAGCTGACCGACGCATATCCGACGAGGGCAAATGATCGCGAACTGGCCGATGATCCACGTGATGGCGGTGCTGTTTCTCGCGACCTTCGTACGTTCGGCTTTCGGCTTCGGTGAGGCCTTGATCGCGGTGCCGCTACTGGCGCTGATCATGCCGGTGGACGTGGCCGCTCCGCTGGCTGTGCTTATCTCGATCACGGTGGCGGTGATTGTGCTCGCGCAGGACTGGCGCCACGTCCATGTGCGCAGTGCCGGCTGGCTGGTGTTGTCGACCCTGGTCGGGACGCCACTCGGTCTGCTGCTGTTGACGCGGGTCGACGGCGGGATCGTGAAGATCTGCCTGGGCGTGCTCATCGTGGCGTTTTCGTTGTACTCGTTATTGAGCCGCAAGAAGGCGACGCTCGCCGACGACCGACTGGCCTGGACGTTTGGTTTCGCTGCCGGTGTCCTGGGCGGTGCCTACGGCATGAACGGGCCGCCGCTGGTAATGTATGGCGCGCTGCGTGGCTGGTCGCCGAGACATTTCCGCGCCACGCTGCAGGGCTATTTCCTGCCCGCCAGCGTGATGGCGATGGCAGGCTACTGGCTGGCGGGTTTGTGGAAGCCGGAAGTTACCTGCGATTATCTGCTGGCCTTGCCAGTGGTGATGGCCGCCATCTTTCTGGGGCAGGCGGTCAGCGGCCGTCTGGATGGCCATCTGTTTCTTCGCTGTATCCACGTCGGGCTCATCGTGATCGGCGTGACGCTGGTGCTCCAGGCTTTTGCCTGAGCGATTGTGGCGACGTGTCGCGGTTATCGAAGTTCCGCGTTTCTGCGTTTCTTGCGCCACCCATCGACCGACAGCGGCCCCGAGCCGCCCAGAACCAGCGCTGCCAGGCCGGCCAGGTACAGCAGGTCGCACTCGTATCCCGGTGGGCCGAATTGCGCGCCGGTGGCGGTCACTGCCAGCAGCTTGATCGAGCTGAAACCGTACGGCAGATGCACGGTGAAGATAGCCACCAGCAACACAATCGCCATGGGCAGGCTCGCCAACACCACGAACGCGCCCAGGATGATGGCCACGCCGCCAAATACCTCGACCAGAATTGTCAGCCACGCCATCAGGTGCGGGGCAGGTACGCCCAGCGTTTGCAGGATGGCCGCGAATTTCTCCGGGCCATGGATGATCTTGGCGAAGCCATGTTCCATGAAGCCGTAACCGACGATCAGGCGCAATGGAATGGGAGCCCAATGGGCGATCCGCGGGTTTTTCATGGCGGGATATCCCGGTGCTTGTGCGCGCCGGAGAGTGGCGAGCCTCCATGTCTTTTCGTTCAGGAGTCCGTTCGGGTTACCGGTCTGTTGGGTCATGCGCTGGTGCCCCATCACCTGCAGCGCTTGCGGGTCACGCACTATCTGGCGCTTTTCCGCGCACGAAACTCATCATGTCCTGTTGTCGACGATGATGGATTTCATGACGGGATCGATGATGAGAAATGCACGGGTCATGGTGTGCCGCCGTCCAACGTGGCGTGTTGTTGAGTACGTCGGGCGCCAGCACCTGGGTGACTAGTGGCAGATATGCCCGGCGATGTTCCTGCGCGATAGTGGAAACGTCTCATCGTCGGCGCCGATCACGGCGTCGGTGTGTCTACCTCAAGAAAGGTGCAAGATGATCCGGTGTCTTCTGGTGATGCTGCTGGTGTGCCTGTCCGCGCCGGCAACTGCGTCGGCACTACGTCAGTCATTCGACCTGCAGGTGCCTGAGGCACCCACGGCGGTGACGGTCGACGGGCAGCAACAGCTCGTCTACGAACTGCATGTAACGAACTATGCCGGCGTCGGCTTGATGCCCTCGAAGCTGGAGGTGTTCGACGCCGATGCAAACAACAAGAAGCCGCTGGCGTCGTGGATGGGTCCCGCGCTGAAGGCTCGCATGGCGATCGCCGGTACCGATCGGTCGCCGGACACCCATGGCCTGGATGCAGGCATGCAGGCGGTGATCTATGTCGAAGTCGTGCTGCCTGCCGGTGCCGGCGTGCCGCACCGATTGACCCACCGGTTGACTTACGAGCTCGTCACTTCGCCCACGCACGAATCGGGCGAGGTGTCGGGCGGCGTAGTTGCAGTCGACCGGCGCGCGCCAGTGACCCTTGCGCCGCCTTTGCGCGGCGGACCGTGGGTCGCGATCTATGACGCGTCCATACCGCGCGGACATCGAAGGGTGATGTTCGCACTGGATGGACAGGCACGAATTCCCGCGCGTTTCGCGATCGACTGGATCAGGCTGGATGCTAACGGACATCACGCGCGTGGCAACGAGCAAGAGGCAGCCCACTGGTTCGGTTATGGCGAGGATGTGCTGGCGGTGGCCGATGGCACGGTGGTCGCCATACGGAACAATTACCCGGAAAGCCGCACATTGAAGAACCCAAGGCACCCGTTGGGCGAGGGCAGCGGCAACTTCGTTTTGCTCGCGCTGGGCGATGGCCGCTACGCGCATTACGAGCACCTGCGGCCCGGCAGTATCAGCGTGCGTCCCGGCGAACACATACGCCGCGGGCAGGTCATCGCCGCATTAGGTTTCAGCGGCGACTCCACCGGCCCGCACCTGCATTTTCACGTAAGCGACGGCGCCTCTCCGCTGGCTGGCGAAGGGCTGCCGTTCGTCATCGCCCACTATGACGTGCTCGGCGATTATCCGGATCTGGATGATTTCGACGCCGGCAAACCGTGGCACGCGTCGCCTCCGGGCACCATGCAGACCCGGCCCGAAGAAATGCCCGCACCCGGTGCCGTCGTGGAGTTCCCGCGAAACTAGGGATCAGGCTCGCGTTCGCTGCCGAATTTGATCGGCTAGGGGCCCGGTGAGGTGGCGATGGTCACGCGACCACGGCGCCGATGTGGGCGTGGGCATATGAGAACACGACGTCACCCGGCCGAACGAACTTCATGTTCTCGCAGGTCTGGTTGAACGCGCCGTTCGTGTTGCGATAGGCGACCAAAGATAGCCATCACGAGCTTCGTGTTCGCGCGCCTGTTTGCGATTGACCCACCAATGGGCCATCCCATTCTCCCTTGGTCACATTAGCGGAGGTCTTGCGGGAAGCCGGGGTGCTGGTTGTGCGTATGTCGCGTGCCGAATTCCGGCGCGCAACGACCGGCTTTGCGTGGCGCGTGAACCACGTGCAGCCAGCAAGGTGGCTCCGTATCGCAGTGTGTTTTCAGGATGAGTCCGTCGGCATCGGCGACCTTTTTCTTGCCTGTTGGCGGACGCTGCTTGTCCCTTGCTGCAATGAGGGTTGCCAGCGGACAGGCGTGGGAAGCCCGTGCTGGCCGGGCAGCTCCTGTGCGGGCAGGCGCGTCCGAAGTTTGTTATTTAAATACCATTGACACGTCAATGTTAATGAGATAACAATCCGGCCGTGGGTTGTCCACGTGGCTCTCTCAGGGGAGAACGTCATGAAATTTCACCAACTGAAGCACAAGCGCCGCGGCATCTGTCTGGCCGTCACCATCGCCTTGCTGGGATCTTTCAGCGCAACGGCACAACCATCGACGTCCGATGGTGGGGACCCCGCGGCAGGGGCGGCCGTGAGCAGCGCATCGGGGCAGGGCGGCGTGGCTGCGGCGGATGCCGGGACGGGACAGGGGCAGGGGGTGCGGCCTGCATCAAGCAGCACGGCAGCAACCGATCTGGGCGAGGTCGTGGTCACCGCGAACAAGCGCAAGGAGCGGCTGCAGGACGTGCCGATGGCGGTGTCGGCGTTGTCGGGCGACCAGCTTGAGCGCCAGAGTGCCTTCAGCTTCGCCGATTACGCCACGCAGGTGCCGGGGCTCAACGTCATTTCAACCGGCGCAGGTCAGACCCAGCTGGTATTGCGCGGTGTCACCTCGGGCTACGGCCAGGCCAATGCTTCGGTGGGAACCTATATCGATGACACCCCGTATGGCTCAAGCACGGTCTATTCGGCCGGCTCCCTGCTGACACCGGATATCGATCCCGACGATCTGCAGCGCATCGAGGTACTGCGCGGACCGCAGGGCACGCTGTACGGTTCGAACACGCTGGGCGGACTGGTCAAGTTCGTCACCACGCCGCCTGACAGCACGCAGTTTTCCGGCCGTGTCGAGGCCGGCGCCAGCAGCGTTGCAGGTGGTGGCGGTGGTTACGACACGCATGTCACGGTCAACCTGCCGCTCGTTCAGGACAAGCTCGCACTGCGCATCAATGCCTATGATCGCAAGGATCCGGGTTATGTCGACAATGTGTTTACCGGACAGAAAGATCTCGATGGCGACAAGGTGCACGGTGCACGTGCGCAATTGCTGTGGACCCCGACGCAACAGTTCTCGTTGAAGTTATCGGCGCTTGCGCAGAATCTGAGCAGCAACAGCCTGGCGAATGCCGGCGTCGACGTGGATCCGGTGACGCTGAAGCCGATTTATGGCGACCTGCAGCAGAGTCGTGCGGCCAGTACCGGCATGTTCGATCTGCGCTATCGGCTGTACAGCGCCGACCTGAATGCGGACTTTGGTTGGGCCAAGCTTATCTCCACGAGCAGTTACAGCACGTTGGCCAAGGATTCCAACACGGACTACACCGCAGCCTACGCGCCGGTACTGAACCCTGCCTTTGGCCTGACCGGCGTCGGTTATTCGTTGCTCAATCCGATTACGTTGGGCAAGTTCACCCAGGAACTGCGGCTGCAATCGCCGCAGGATCAGACGCTGGAGTGGCGGGTCGGCGCTTTCTACACGCGTGAGCACAGCAGCAACCAGCAAAATTTGCTGAGTTTCGATGCAAGCACCGGTGCCCCGGTCGTACTGCCGACGCTTGGCGATATTTCCGTGGGTCCGGCGATCTTCAGGGAATGGGCTGCTTTCGGCGACGTGACCTGGCACATCACTTCGCAGTTCAGCATGTTGCTCGGTGCACGCTACAGCAACGATGAAACATCCTTTACGCAAGTCGGCGATGGCCTCCTGGTCGGGTCCACCGACTTCATCATCCGCCAGTCGGACAGCCCGACCACTTTCCTGCTCAACCCGAGTTTCAAGTTCAACGATGACCTGATGGCCTACGCGCGTATCGCCTCGGGCTTCCGGCCCGGTGGCCCCAATGTCGGCGTGCCACCCGGCCTGGGTGCACCGGTGACCTTCGGCCCCGACAAACTGGTGAGTTACGAGCTTGGTCTCAAATCGACCGTGCTCGATAAACGCATGACCATCGATGTCGACGCGTTCTACATCGACTGGAGCCAGATCCAGCTGACTTCCTATGCGGACGGTTTCGGCTTTCTGGGTAATGGCGGCAAAGCCACCAGTCAGGGTCTGGAAGCGAGCTGGCAGTACGCGCCGGTACATGGCCTGCTGCTGTCAGCCAACGCCAGCTGGACTGACGCGGAGCTGGCGGCCAATACCCCACCGGGTTTGTACGGCTACAAGGGCGACAGCCTGCCGTTCGTGCCGAGATGGAATGCGAATCTGGGTGCGGACTACGATTTCCCGCTGGCGGGGGGCTGGTCGGGTTTCGTTGGCGGTAGCTATCGCTTCATCGGTGCGCGCAAGGCCGATTTCGCGGTCGTTCCGGGGCCGCGCAGCACAGTTCCCAGTTACGACGAGGTCGATCTGCGCGCGGGCGTCAACTACGCCAACTGGACGTTCAAGGCCTACGTCAAGAACGTGACCAACGAGCGCGGTATCACCTCGGTCAGCCCGGAAACCACTGATCCCCTGGGCAGCCCGTTCGCTGCGACTTATGTGATGCCGCGCACCGTCGGTGTATCGGCCACCGTGAATTTCTGAGCGAGTCCATCGCCAACCTGTATCCGGAGTTCAACCATGCACAACTACGCGAAACGTGGTGCGGCGTTCGTCATCAGCTGCGTTGCAAGCATCGCGATGGCGCAGGTGGCGCAGCCGATTCAGCCGGCGCCGGCCGGTTCGGTTGCCATGCCGATGGCTTCCAGCCCGGTGGTTGCCGCATCGGCGGCGAGCAGCCCGATCGACGTGACACACGCCTTGACCGCAGACGATCTCTCGACCTTCCTCGATGGTCTGGTGCCGTTCGCACTCGAGCGCGGTGACGTTGCCGGCGGGGTGATCTCGGTGGTCAAGGACGGCAAGGTGCTGTTCGCCAAAGGTTACGGCTATGCCGACCTCAAGACCCGGAAGCCGCCTTCGCCCGAAACCACGCTGTTCCGCCCCGGCTCGACCTCCAAGCTGCTCACCTGGACGGCGGTGATGCAACTGGTCGAGCAGGGCAAGCTGGATCTGGACGCGGATATCAACCAGTACCTCGACTTCAAGATCCCGCCGCGCGACGGCAAGCCGATCACCTTGCGCAACATCATGACGCACACACCGGGCTTCGAGGACACCGCCCGCGATTTGTTGCCGGCGTCGCCGGACGAAGTCGACCTCGGGCAGTACCTGAAATCGCACATCCCGGCGCGGATCTTTGCGCCGGGGAAAATCGTGGCTTATTCCAATTACGGCTGCGGCCTCGCCGGTTACATCGTCCAGCGTGTGTCGGGCGAGCGCTTCGAGGATTACATCCAGCAGCACATTTTCGAACCGCTGGACATGCATCATTCCAGCTTCGCCCAGCCGTTGCCGGCTGCGCTGGCCCCGCTGATGGCCAAGGGTTACGAGAGCGCGTCGGATGGCAAGCCGCAGCCGTTCGAGGCGGTCGATCCGGCACCGGCCGGTGCATTGAGCAGTTCGGCCATGGACATGGCGAACTTCATGATCGCCCAGTTGCAAGACGGCCGCTTTGGCGACACCCGGATTCTCGGGCAGGCCACCGCCGAGCTGATGCACAGCCCCCAACACACCGCGGCGCCGGGTCTGAACGGTTTCGACCTGGGCTTCTACCAGGAAAACAGCCACGGCCAGCGCATCATCGGCCATGCCGGCGACACCATCGTGTTTCACAGCGACCTGCATCTCCTGCTGGATGCGAACGTCGGCATCTTCATGTCGTTCAACAGCGCCGGCAACGAGGGCGGCGCGCACGTGATCCGCGAAGCGATCTTTGCGAAGTTCCTTGATCGCTACTTCCCCTGGAGTGCGCCAGCGGAGCCGACCGTGAGCACCGCGAAGGCCGATGCCGCACGCGTCGCCGGCTGGTACGAGTCGAGCCGGCGCAATGAAAGCGCTCTGCGCGTGCTTTACATGCTGAGCCAGGTCAGCGTCACGGCGCAGCCGGACAACACCATCGTCGTTTCGGCCTGGAACAACTACGCGGGCAAGCCGCGCTACTGGCGCGAGACCGGTCCGCTGACGTACCGCGAAGTCAATGGCGACGCACACCTGAAATTCGTCACCGACGCACAGGGCAAGATCGACTACTGGGCCACCGATGTGGAAGCGCCTGTGTTCGTGTTCCAGCGCGTGTCCGCTGCCCGGAGCATGGGCACGGTCGGCCTGTGGGCAGGCTTGTCGTTCGCCGCCGTCCTCGTGGCCTTGCTGAGCTGGTTCATTGGCGGCTGGGTGCGTCGGCACTATCGCCGTCCACTGTTGCTCGAGCCCGCGCAGCGTCGCTCGCGCCTGCTGGCGCGGCTGGGTGCGCTGGCGCTGTTTGTGGACATGGCCGGCTGGCTGGGCCTGCTCGCTGCGCTGTCGGTGAGCGAGGACATCGTGCTGCAGGGCAGGGCGACGCCGTGGCTTTACCTGCTCTATGTGCTGGGTGTGTTCGGCCTGTTGGGTGCGGTTGCCGTGGTCGTGCACGCGATACGCAGCTGGCTGGCACCACGTCGCAGCCGCTGGGTGCTTGCAGGCGAAACCGTGCTGGCATTCGCTGCGATCTACCTGGCGTGGTTCATCGTGGCGTTCGGCCTGGTCAGCTTCAGCGCACGTTATTGACGGCAAGCCGTCGGGCACGCGCATTTCCGGATCAACAGGAGTTTTCATGAACAGCAGCGGGCAAGCGCGACTGCAGATGCAGGTAGATATCGAGCGGCGACCGACCGTGGCACCGTTCCACATCACGGGCTATACCTTCACCGAGTTCGAGGCGGTGGTGGTGACCCTGGAAGCGGATGGCCTCGCCGGCCGCGGCGAAGGTCTCGGGGTCTATTACAAGAAGGACACGCCGGAGAAGATGCTGGCGCAGATCGAGGCCCTGCGCGAGCGGATCGAGGCTGGCCTCACCCGTGAGCAGTTGCAGCGGATCCTGCCCGCCGGCGGCGCGCGCAATGCGCTCGACTGCGCGTTGTGGGACCTGGAGGCCAAGCGCAGCGGCAAACCGGTATGGATGCTGGCCGGTCAGGACCAGCCGAAGGCGCTGATGACGACGTACACGGTCGGCGCCGACCAGCCGCAGGTGATGGCCGCGCGTGCCCGCGCCTTCGCCAGCGCCCGCGCGATCAAGCTCAAGCTCACCGATGACGACATCAATGCGCAGCGCGTGCTGGCCGTGCGCGCGGCACGCCCCGACGTGTGGTTGATGGTCGACGCCAACCAGGGTTTCACGCGCGAGTCGTTTGCGCGGTTGTTGCCGACCTTGTTGGAGGCGCGCGTCGACGTGGTCGAGCAGCCTTTTCCGATCGGCAAGGAGGCATGGCTCGACGGGCTGGAGCGACCGATCCGCATCGCCGCGGACGAAAGCGTGCAGGATCGCAGCGACCTGGAGAAGCTGGTCGGTCGCGTCGACATCATCAACATCAAACTGGACAAGTGCGGCGGCCTGACCGAGGCGCTGGCGATCGTCACGGAAGCGCGCAAGCTCGGCTTCGATTTGATGGTCGGCAACATGTCCGGTTCATCCCTGGCCATGGCGCCGGCGTTTGTGGTGGGCCAGTGCTGCGACGTGGTGGATCTGGATGGCCCGACCTTCCTGACCACCGACCGGTCGCCGGCGGCCAGCTACGAGGATGGCTACATATGGTGCGCGGACGAGCTGTGGGGCGGCCCGGCGGCGGTTGCGGCATAGTGGCCGCCTACGCATCATCCAGGGCAGGGCGGGCAGGCGCATGACCGGGGCTCCCATCTCCGCGGGCGGCAAGGACTGGTTTGGCCATCCGCGCGGGCTGAGCGTGCTGTTCCTGACCGAGATGTGGGAGATGTTCTCCTTCTTCGGCATGCGCGCCATCCTGGTCTATTACATGACCAAGCACCTGGACATGGGGCAGGAATACGCCTCGCTGGTCTATGGCGCCTATGCGGCCTTCGTCTACTTCACGCCGGTATTCGGCGGCATGCTGGCCGACCGCTGGTTGGGCAAGCGCAACGCGGTGATGATCGGCGGCACGGCGATGGCGCTGGGCCATTTCATGATGTCCTCCGATGCGCTGTTCTATCCGGCGCTGACCACGATCGCGCTGGGCAATGGCCTGTTCCTGCCCAGTCTGGCCAGCCAGATCGAGGGCCTCTACCGCGACGGCGACGTGCGCAGCAAGAGCGCCTACAACATCTATTACGTGGGCATCAACCTGGGCGGATTCCTGGCTCCGCTGGTGTGCGGCACCCTGGGCGAGGCCTATGGCTGGCATTGGGGTTTTGCCGCCGCCGGCTTCGGCATGCTGTTGTCGCTGGTGATCTATCTGGCAGGGGGGCGCTATCTGCCGCCGGAACCGGCGCGCGGCGCCGCCATGCGCGCGGCCAGGCCGCCGCTGGATCGTGCCGCGCGGGACCGCTTCGCTTTCCTGATCGGGATTGCCGCGATCGTGGTGATCTTCCGTGGCGCCTACGAACAGAACGGCAATACCATCGCCTTGTGGGCCGACACCGGCATTGACCGCCAGCTGACATCGGGCTGGGTGATACCGATGACCTGGTTCCAGTCGATCAACTCGCTGGTGGTGTTCGCGTTCACGCCCGTCCTGGTCGCGCGCTGGTCGCGCCTGGCCCGGCGTGGCGTGGAAACACCGTTGCTGGGCAAGATGGCGTTCGGCGCCGTCATCGTCGGCGTTTCCTACGTCGTGCTCGGCATGGTCGCGGCATGGAACGAGGCGCACGGCACGCGGGCCAGCTGGCTCTGGCTGTTCGGCTGGTTCGTGTTGTTCACCATCGGCGAGCTCTACATCCTGCCGGTCGGGCTGGCCCTGTTCGGTCGGCTGGCGCCAGAGGGGTTTCGCGCCACCAGCATCGCCACGTGGTTCTTCGCCGGTTTCTTCGGCAACCTGCTCGCCGGAGCGCTGGGCACGCTGTGGAGCGTGCTTGCCCACGGCTGGTTCTTCGGCCTGATCGGGGCGGTTTCCGGGGTGGCGGCGATGCTGCTGTATGCGCTCAGCCTTCGTATGGGTAATGTGGAGCGTCAGCGCGCCGCGAACGGGACCGCGCTGCCCGTCCACTGAGCTGGCCACCATGACCAAAGACCTGCAGAAGAAATTGAAGAGCCGGTGGGAGTCGTTCACTACCGCCGAGCAGAAGATCGCCACCCACCTGTTGCACAACGTCAGTGGCATCCCGTTCGAGACGGCGGCGTCGCTGGGCAAGCGGGTCGGTGTCAGCCCGATGACCGTAGGGCGGTTCTTGCGCAACCTGGGTTATGCCGGCCTCAACGAATTGAAAGAAGAGCTGCGCGGCGACGCGCCGTGGCTGCAGCTGTATGCGACCCCGGAGCAGGCCACGCATTCCGATGTCGTTTCCGAGACCCTCAAGACAGAAATACGCGGCCTGACCAAGGCGCACGCGCTGACCCGCACTGCGGAGTGGAAAGCCATCGTCAAGCTGCTGGTGGCCGCCGATCGCGTGTCGGTTGCCAGCTTTCACCAGGCCCGCTTTCTCGGGATCGGTTTCGCTGACCTGCTGCAGAGTGTCAAGCCGCGTACGGTGTTCGTCGAAGGACTCGATGGCGCTTATGCCGACGTGCTGCTCGATTCGAGCGGCAAGAGCTGCTTGTTGTTGATCGACTTCCGTCGCTACTCGCGGCACTTCCGCATCCTGGCCGAGGAAGCCGCGGCGCGCGGCATTCCGCTGGCGATCATCACCGACAGCCAGTGCTACTGGGCGCGCCAGTTCACCGACAACGTGGTGATGCTGCCGGTGGACCCTGCTCGTGCCTGGCACGACTTCACTGCGGCGACCAGTCTGTTCAGTCTGCTGATCGCCGCCGTGAGTCGCGAGCAGGGCGACATGTTCGAGCGCATCGGCGACATCACACAGCTGCGGCAGAAGCTGGTGGGTTACGTGGAGGCGCCGCCTGATGCAAGGCATGCATCGGGTGCAGGCACGAAGGGCAAGACCGGCGGCAAGGGCGGCGCGGCCACCAGCAAGGGCGCCCGCAAACCAAGGGCCTGACACGTGTCCGCCGGGGCTGAAGGCATCGCCGTCAGCCGCGTCAGGCACGATCGAACGGGGATGGATTGATGATCCACAGAACTCATGCAAGGATCCCGCGCCGGCGTGCGGCAGGGCACTGGCTGGCCGGCGCGATGGTCGCACTGGCCGTGCTGCTGCCGCTTCCGTCCGCCGCCACGCAGCCCTCACCTGCTGCAACTCGGTCACTGGATGTATTCGCCGACAAGGTCATGCAGACGTTCGACCCTCCGGGCATGTCGATGGTGATCGTCGATGGCGACACGATCACCACGCACGCTTATGGCGTGCGCAAGCTGGGTTCCGCCGCGCGCGTGGATGCGCACACGATCTTCCCGATCGGCTCCAATACCAAGGCGTTCACCACCGCGGCGCTGGCGATCCTGGTCGACCAGGGCAAATTGCATTGGGACGACCGCGTGGTCGACAAGCTGCCCGGATTTCGCATGTATGACGCTTACGCGTCGAGCGAGATGACGGTGACCGACTTGCTGGTACACCGTAGCGGGCTGGGACTGGGCGAAGGCGACCTGATGATCTTTCCCACCACCGACCGCAGCCGGGCCGAGCTGGTGCACGACATCCGCTATCTGAAGCCGGCCCACTCGTTCCGCGCCGACTACGACTACGACAACGTGCTGTACATCGTCGCCGGGCAGCTGGTCGAGGCGGTATCCGGCCAGCGCTGGGAAGATTTCGTCCAGCAGCACATCCTCGATCCGCTGGACATGCACGACAGCCGGACCAGCATCGACGCCCGCGTCGCCGACCAGGCGTCGTTGCACGCCAGGGATGCCACGCCAGTACGCGGTGTCGGCAGACAGCAGGTGCTTTCCACGGTGATGACCGGCAGCGTGTTCGCCCCGGCTGGCGCGTTGCAGGTCAGTGCCGCGGACATGGGGCGCTGGCTGCGGCTGCAGTTGCGCCACGGCGCCCTGGATGACGGCAAGCGCATTTTCAGTGAGGCAGCTGCGCAAGCCCTGTGGACGCCGCAGACGCTGATTCCGATCAATCCGGCGCCGGCCGCGCTTGCGCTGGCACAGCCGCAGTTTGAAGCCTATGCGCTGGGCCTCGAAGTGCAGGATTACCGCGGGCACAAGATCATCACCCATCTCGGCGGCGTGCTGGGCGGCATATCGGCGGTGGTGATCATTCCGGAAAAGCATGCTGCCTTTGCCATCATGCTCAATGCCGAAGATGTCGGTGCCCTGTTCGCGATGCGCGAGCATCTGCTCGATAGCTTGCTCGGGTTGCCTTCGCCGGACTGGATCGCCAGCTACAAACAGGTATTCGACGGGATCAACGCCGAGGCCGTGGCCGCGCTGCACGCCCATGGCGCTGCCACGCACCCGGAACGCGGCCCGTCGTTGCCGTTGTCCGGCTACGCCGGCGTGTATCGCGATCCGTGGTACGGAACCGCCACGATCAGCCAGGGCAAGGACGGCAAGGGGGCGCTGGACATCAGCTTCGATCGCACGCCGGGATTGCACTGTGCGCTGGAGCACGTGCAGTACGACACGTTCCGCACGCATTGGGCGATGCCCGATGCCGAGGATGCCTACGTCACTTTTGCGCTCAAGCCCGATGGCAGCATCGACCGGATGACGATGAAGGCCATCTCGCCGACCGCCGATTTCAGCTGGGACTACCAGGACCTGCGCTTCACCCCGGTAGTCACGAAAAAATAGAAGCTCTTTCCCACCGCCGTCGCACCGTCAATGGTATCGGAGCAGTCGGGAATTCAGCGGGAGTCATGTTGCATGGGGACGCTTTCCGCATCAGCTTTCGTGGCCGGTGCCGCCGAGGTTCGCGTTGCCGATCATCGAGGAGGTGGTCGACATGACGATCCGGCTGGGCCGTCGCACCAATCCGGCGATCCGCGGTGCGGGCGTCAGCCTGAACACGGGGCACCTCGACGCCGAGGCGGCCCGGGAGCTATTTTCGGGTACGAGCCAGTGGCTGGGACTGCCAGCCGCCGACCCGATGCGTGGGGGTGAGGCGTTCGACCGGCTGGTCGATGCCGCCCTCTGCGAGTCGGTCGCAGGATGAACCTCGACCCTTCGGCGAATGTATTCGAGCTGCATGCAATGGCGATTGACTGCATGCGTGGAGCATTTCCATGACACATACGGAACAACGGGAGAGCAGGAACATGACGATCAGCAGACGCTCGGCGCAGGTCATGGTCGGCCTGGCAACGGTCCTGGCCACACTGGGCACGCCGCTGGCGATGGCGGCCGGGCGCGACGATGCTGCGCTGGCTGCGCGCGTCGATCGCGTGCTCGCCAGGACGCCGTTGATCGATGGCCACAACGATCTGGCGTGGGAAATCCGCGAGCGTTTCGGCAATGCCGCCGGCGTGGATCTCGATGCCAGTACCGCGAACCTTCCGCTGAAGCTGGAAGACGGCGAAATGCCGGCGTCGCTGATGACGGACATCCCGCGCCTGCACAAAGGTCATGTCGGCGCGCAGTTCTGGTCGGTGTGGATTCCGCCGACGGTCACCGGCCCTGCGGCAGTGAAGATGACGCTCGAGCAGATCGATATCGTGCACACGATGGTGGCGCGTTATCCGAAGGATCTGCAGATGGCCTATTCGGCGGACGACATCATGCAGGCGTTCAAGGCCGGCCGGGTGGCATCGCTGATCGGCATCGAGGGAGGTCACCAGATCGACGACTCAATGCCGGTGCTGCGCCAGATGTACGCGCTCGGCGCGCGCTACATGACGCTGACCCATACGCTGGACAACGACTGGGCCGACTCCGCGACGGACGCACCGAAGCATCACGGGCTGACGCCATTCGGGCGTGCGGTGGTCCACGAGATGAACCGCCTCGGCATGCTGGTCGACCTCAGCCACGTGTCGCCGGATACGATGCGCGATGCATTGAATGCTTCAGTGGCGCCGGTGATCTTCTCGCACTCCGGTGCACGAGCGCTGGACGATCATCCGCGCGACGTGCCGGACGACGTGCTGAAGATGGTGGCACGCAACCACGGCATCGTCATGGTGACCTTTGCGCCGTCCTATGTATCGGCCGCGCGCAATCGCTGGGAAGCCGATCGTGCCGCCGAGCAGGCCCGCTTCAACGCACCGCCCTACGGCGGCCTCTACATCGGCCAGCCTGAGCGGGCGAAGGCGGCGCTGGCCGAATGGGATCGCCAGCATCCCAGTCCCGTCGTCACGATCGCGATGGTCGCCGATCACATCGAGCACGTGCGTCAGGTCGCAGGGATCGACTGCGTCGGCATCGGTTCCGATTTCGACGGCATCCCCGACACGCCGCAGGGCCTGGATGGCGTCGACAAGTATCCGGCCCTGCTGGTGGAACTTGCGCGACGCGGCTGGACCGACGAGGAGCTTGGCAAGCTGGCCGATGGGAACATGCTGCGGGTGATGCGCGAAGCCGCCGCCGTGGCTGCACGGCTGCAGATCAGCGAGCCGCCATCATCGGCAACGATCGGGCAACTGGATGCGGTCGTTGCGAAGAAGCCTTCGTGATGCGGCTCTGGCACAAAACAAGCGCCCGAAGCCTCTGAGCGTTGCCATCGGTGCTTCCGGGGTCGGCGCCAGAGCCGGTGAGTTCAATGCGCTGATCAGCGGGTCCGCGACGACGTCGCTGCGTTTTCCGAGCTGGCTGCGGTGTTGTCCGGCTTCGGCTTCGGCACGGACGAATAGCCGTCGTCGAGCGTGTGGATGAAGGCGATCATGTCCTGGATGTCCAGCTTCGACAGCGGCGGCTTGTCGCCGACCTTGAGGTCGAAGGGTGCATCCCTGACGTCGACGTTGCCCTGGTACGCTTCCGGCAGATCGTCGTACAGCGCGAGCTTGCCGCTGGCGTCGTGTGGATAGATCTTCTCGGGCTGCTCGCTGCGCAGGTTGTAGAAGTCGATGACCTGCTTCAGCGAGTGGTAGACGCCGTTGTGGAAAAACACCGAGCGGCGGTCGACGTTGCGCAGGGTCGGCGTGAGGAACATGCCGCAGTACTGCGTCTGCTTTGTCAGATCCTTGCGTATGGGGCCGCACAGGCCGAGGTCGTAAAATCGCGGGTCCGCGTTGGCCGGCAGCTGCGGGTTGCGTGGCACGCCGAGGGCTTCGTACTGGGTGTCGGTGAATAGCGGCGGCAGGCCGTCGCGGGTCGGCTGGCTCAGGTGACAGGCTGCGCAGTTGCCTTTCTTTGGATCGTTGAACAGGTTCATGCCGCGCAGCTCGGCGGGGCTGAGGCGAGCGTTGCCCTGCAGCCACGCGTCGTACTTGCTGGTGAAGGCATGGAAGGACGGGTCTTCGATCTGGTAGCGGACGATGGCGAACATCGCCTCGGATACCAGGCGGTTCGGGTCCTTGAAGATAGCCGGCCCGAACAGCTGCATGAAGGGTTCCCGGTAACGGGCCTGGTTCAATGCGCGGGCGATCGTGTCCACGCTGCCGTTGGCCATCTCCACCGGATCGAGCGCGGGGATGAAGGCCTGTCGTTGCAGTGAGTCGGCGCGGCCGTCCCAGAACAGGCCGCCCTGCGGCACCATCGCCGTCGGCTGCGTGGTGCCGGCGGTTTTTTGCGCGCGCGTATCACTCTTGGCCGAGGCGGCCACGGCGTTGAGATTGACGGTTACGTCGTCCGGGCCGGTATCCGGGCCGATGCTGAAAGGTTGCTGCCGGTAGAGATAGGCCAGCGACGGTGGTGGCCGGAAGCCGAAGCTGTGCAGATGCGGGCCGCCCGGTTGCACGGTGAGCGCGTTTGGCGGGTTGTAGGCGTGCGCCGGGCTGTGGCAGGACGCGCAGGATTGCCGCCCGGAGGCCGACAGCGCGGTGTCGAAAAACAATTGCCTGCCGAGCTGTGCGACCGCGCTGAGTGGCTGCACCGGCGGCAGGTTCAGCGTGACTGGATGCGGATTGATGCCGTCGAGGTCGGTGGATGCGGCATGGCTGATCAGCCCGAAGACGAGCAGGCCGCCAGAAGCCAGCGCCACCGCGACGGCGGCTTTCAGCCGGCGAGCATGCCGGCGACGGGCGGCCTTTTCGGTAGATCGGGTGTCAGGCGACAAGCGTGGTAATCCAGTCATTTCGGTGAGGCTTGGGAACATGGCCCGACTCGCATTTTCGCTGAGGCGCCGAACTCGGCATGTGCATCAGGGCGATCCGGTCAGGAGGCCACCCTGTCCGACTCGAGACCGAGCCGGAACAGAGCATCCGTTTGGCCTTTTAGATGGCTTTGTCGGATTTCAGTGCCGAGACCTGGGCGCTTTGCTGCAGGCGCGGATCGAACGGTGTCGGGATCTTCGTGCCCAGGTTCGGGTCGAGGAAGATCCGGCGATCCAGCTCGAACCGTGGGCGCCTGAAGTCGAACATGCCCATGATGCTGCCGGCCGTCGCATCGTTCGAGCCCTGGCCGATGCGCTGGCCGCCAAGCCAGTTGTCCTCGATGAAGCGCACCACCGAAGCCTGCGAGATGCGCGTGTCGTCGACGTAGTTGACGCGGGCGTACGGCGAGATGACCAGGAAGGGTACGCGCGTACCGGGGCCGCAGCGGCCGTTGACCACGCGACCGTTCACGCCGATGCCCGGCCGTGCATCGGGGCCGTTGCAGATGCCGTTGCCGTTGAGCTGGTCGGCGCCGGTGACCGCGCCTTCCTTGGTGGTCGAATCGAACGACGAGGTGGTCGGCGACGCGTAGCGGTGGTCATACCAGCCGTCCGAGTCGTCGTAGGTGATGATGACGGCAGTGTTCTTCCAGTCCGGCTGCTGCTCGAGGAAGTTGATCACCTTGACCACGAACGCCTGCTCGTCCAGCGGGTCCGAATTGCCCGGATGCGCGTCGCCCACCGCCGGCGCTTTCAGATAGCTCACCGAGGGGAAGTTGCCGGACGACACGGCGTTGAAGAAATCTTTGACGTCGTACTCGTGGTGCACCGGCGTGGCACCGCGGTCCTTCGGATCGGTATAGCCGATCAGGCGGCTCGAAGTCGGGCGTGCGTGCGTGGTGTTTGCCGTGGAGGCGTAGTACTGGAACCAGTTGTGGTGCGGGACGTAGTCGGTCTTGGTGGCGGCCAGCACGCTGCTGTAGGTGCTGCGGGCGCAGCCGGTGCTGCCGTTGCTGTTGGTGGCGGTCAGGTCGAAGCCGCCCATGAAGCCGCCCCAGGTCAGGGCGCGGGCATTGAGCAGGTCGCCGATGTTCTTCGAGGTCATCCGGAGCGTGCTGGTCGCGGACGAGCAGGTGTCGTACGCCGGGTCGGTGTCGCCGATCAGGGTCAGGCCACCCTGGCCGTCAGGCACGGTCGAACCCGCGCCGACGATGGGCTGCGCGCCATTGTTGGTGCCGGAGACGACCTCGATCGCGCCGGGTGTCGAGGGACCGTAGGTGTCGGTGTAGGCATTGTCGTTCAGCGCGAAGTGCTGCGCGTAGTTCCACATCGCGGTCACCGTGTTGCCGTCGTAATAGGCCATGACCAGGCCATTGGTGCCGAAGGTGCCGGTGCTGCTGACGGTGTTGTTGCCGGTGAAGGTGGGGAACAGGTCGGCCGCGCCATTGTCGTAGGCCTGCTGCTCCGGCGTGTAGGAATGGTTCTGGCCTTCGGTGTTGGCCTGGGTGCGATCCAGCCGGAACGGATTGACCGCGTTGACGCCATTCTGCGGATTGGTCGCGTTCGGGTTATCCGTCAGCAGCGCGGGCGTCAGGCCCTGCACGGTCGGCGTTCCCGATGCGGCGGTGAACCGCGGCTCACCTTGCGGGTTCTGCGCCACCGGGTAGGTGCCGAAGTAGTGATCGAACGAACGGTTCTCGCTGAAGATCACGACCACGTGTTTGATCGGGGTGGCGGTGGGCACGGCATCCTGCGGCGATATCCGCCACGCGGGGCCGGGGATGATCTGGCCCGGGAAAACGACATGGGCCGCAGGCGGGGCCACCTGCGCGGAGGCGGCGACGGCAAACCCTATCGAGGCGATCGAAACGGACAGCAGCGTCTTGCGAAACGAGCGGATGCGTAACATGAGGAAGACTCCTTGAGCGGCTGCGGGACAGGGCCGATATGCGAGTGCAGGCGGAATCCGGCGAAATCCTTCACGATGGCGGTGAGCCACGACACGGATATCGGACGACTAGGCGGGATTTAATCAGCCGCTCATGAACCTTCGAAGACAGCTCGGCGCACGCGGACAGATCGCCGCCGCCATGGCGGCACGCAGTGGTCCGTAGTCGTTGCGTTTGCGCCGGGCGGACACGTCGGCATCGAGTGGATGTTCCGGATTCGGGAGCATCGCGCATGCATCAGGGTGGCCCCGTGTCCGGGGTTCGCGCCTGCTGGCGGCGATCTGCGTCGTGACTTTTGGCATATCCGGGTGACCGTCGCACGTTCTACGCTCGGTCATCCATCAGGGAGACATCGCATGTTCAAGCCATTGATTGCAGCTATCGCGCTGGCGCTTGCCAGTGGCGTTGCAAGTGTCCAGGCCGCTCCGGCCAGTCCCGCCGCAGTCGCTGCGCCAGCCGCGCCGGCGTGGGTGACCAAGAGCAACGCCGATGCTCAGCCACTGCTGAAGGTGCTGGCCGACTTCAATCCCGAGTTCGCCTCGCAGTTCGGTTTTCCGGGCTACGACGACAAGGCCGTCGACCTGAAGCCAAATGTGGAAGAGCGTTCGCGTGCCGCGATGACGGCGGCACGCGATACCTTGCAGAAGAAGCTGGCGGCGGAAACCGATGCGGATGTGCGCCAGGATCTGGAGATCATGATCAAGGCGGCCGATCGCAATATCGAGGGCAGCAAGATCAACGAGCAGTACTTGCTGCCGTACACCGACGTCGGTCAGATCGTGTTCCAGGGCGAGTTCACGCTGCTGCAGGATCAGGTTGCCGCGGGCCGTCGTCCGTCAGCGCTCAAGCGCCTGCAGTGCTACGTCGGCATGACCGCCGGCTGCACGCCGGTGACGAAGGAAGCGCAGGCGCTGTTCCAGGCGAAGCTTGACAACCCGAAGTTGATCGGCCCGTACAAGGTCGAGGTCGAACAGAATCTGGCCAACACCGCACGCTATGTCGACGGCATCCGCAAGCTGTACGCCAAGTACAAGATCGACGGCGCCGGTCCCGCACTGGACGCGATGCAGAAGCAGCTGGATGAATACGATGCATGGGTCAAGGCTACGGTGCTGCCGCATGCGCGTACCGACTTCCGCCTGCCGCCAGCGGTGTACGCCAACAATCTGAAGCAGGTTGGCCTCGACATCAGTCCGCAGGAACTGATCGGGAAGGCCGAGCTGGAGTTCATGGAAACCCAGGCGCAGATGCAGATGATGGCGCCGGACGTGGCGAAGGCCGAGGGCTTCAACGCCACCGACTACCGCGATGTGATCAAGGGCCTGAAGAAACAGCAGCTCGACCGCAACTCGATCGAGCCGTACTACCACCAGGTCATCGGCAAGATCGAGGACATCATCCGCCAGCAGGGCATCGTCTCGCTGCCCAACCGGCAGATGATCATGCGCGTGGCCTCGGAAGCCGAGAGCGCGGCCGAGCCCGCACCGCACATGGACCCGCCGCCGCTGATCAACAACCACGGCGAGCGCGGCAGCTTTGTATTGCCGCTGGGCAATCCGCCGAACGGCAAGGGCGACAACCAGGCCTACGACGATTTCACCTGCAAGGCCTGCGCGTGGACGCTCACCGCGCACGAGGGTCGACCGGGACACGAGTTGCAATTCTCGGCGATGGTCGAGCACGGCGTGTCGCTGGCGCGCTCGTTGTTCGCCTTCAACAGCGTCAACGTGGAAGGCTGGGCGTTGTATTCCGAATACATGATGATGCCGTACGAACCGAAGGGCGGCCAGATGATCGCCCTGCAGCTGCGCCTGCTGCGCGCAGCGCGTGCGTTCCTTGATCCGATGCTGAATCTTGGACTGATTACGCATGATCGCGCACACGACATCCTGGTCAACGACGTGGGCCTGTCCGAAGCTTTCGCCCGCGAAGAACTTGACCGCTTCACGTTCCGCTCGCCGGGCCAGGCAACCGCGTACTTCTACGGTTACTCGCGCTTGCTGGAACTGCGTGCACACACCCAGATCGAACTGGGCAACAACTTCAACCTGAAGCAGTTCAACGACTTCCTGATCGCCCAAGGCCTGCTGCCGCCGGATCAACTGGCCGAGGCGGTGGATACGCAGTTCATCCCGGCCCACGGCGGCAAGCAGGCGAAGTAAGCGATCGGGATGCGGATATGGCGGCTATGGATGGCTGCCCGTAAAGGGCCGGCTGGAGCCACGTCCGCTGGCCCGACGGCATGCGGCTCATGCCTGCCGGCAACGTCTGTCGCGTCCGTGGTCAGTGCACGCTTCCTTGTGACCCGTGTGGCACCAGCACCTGCGGAACCTGCAGCATGGTTTTCTTGAGGTTCTGTGTCGCGGTCTCATCTTGCTGCATCTGGCGATAGGTACGGCAGGTCGTGCGCGGAATGTGGGAGCCGACCGGAGCGATTGACTCGCATACCAGGCGTTGGTCGTCGCGGCGGGTCAGTATCGCGTTGACCTCTTCCTGCTCGTTGAACAGCTGGACCCTCGTGCCCATCTTCATCTGTGTAACGGTGCCGTATTTGTCGAACAGCGCCTGCATATTGCCCAAGTCGGCATCGATTTTTGCGCGCTCGTTCTTGTCGACGAACTCGTAGCGGCCACCGGGTTCCATCTGCTGATGCACGGCAACGACCACGGCGGCGAACTCCGCCTTGTTCTCGGCCTTGACCACCGTTTCGGTTTTGGCGGCGTATGCCGCGGCCAACGGCACCAACACCAAGCCCGCCACCATTCCAACCTGCCAGGTTTTCCGTTCCATTCCCGATCCTCCCCAGGCGGCAGCCGGTTCAGTGCTGCCTGTTGTCGATCGTATGGGGGCATGGCGAAGCTGTCAACGAAAGTTTTCGTACTAAGTTCTTCGTAGATGACAGGCGAGCTCTCCATGAAGCCGTTCTGACTGTCACCTCATCGGTCCAGCGTGCTGCCCTGTATCGGGCGATCATGAGGTGTCCCGCACCGGGACTGCCTGCTGCGCGAGGTTGATCAGGGCGGGCCGGAGACAAGCCAGCGCCAGGGATCAACCCGCGGCAGCGGCAGCCCCTGTTCACGCGCATCGAAGTCGAAGCGGTGAAGCCGGGACGAAAGATTTGGCCGAAACCGGGCAGGGTGCACTTCGGATGGTGGAGCGTTCAGTACTTCTGCGCCGGCGCCTCGTCCCGGTACGTCCAGGTATCGGCCCCGTCCAGCCAGCGCACCCTTGCCTGCGCCAGTACATCGGGTGGCAGCAGGCGGGCGTTGATGCCGGTGCGGTCTCGGGCAGGGTCCACGGCGGCCCAGTGGGTGACGCAGCCGCAGACATGGCAGCGATGAAACGTGATGCGCTTGTCGCCCCATTGATAAGTATCGGTGGGCACGTTGGCGTGCACCTGCACCTGCACCTGTGCCAGCGGGTAGTAGGCCCAGCGCACGCCGTAGCGCCGGCACAGGCTGCAATTGCAATCGGTCACCTCGTTCGGCGGTTGCGCAAGGGTCAGGCGGACGGTGCCGCAATGGCAGGTGGCTTCGACCATGTTCATTACTCTCGTTCGCTGTGTTCCGAATGGTAAGCGTGCCTGATTCCGGCTGTGCAGCATCGTAGTAATCCTTGCGGGTGCGCCACGGTTGATCCTTGCTGTCATCGGCGTCCGCCTGCCTGTTGCACGGACTCGGATGTCATCGCGTGCGCCCATTTGTGACGCAGTTTCTTGCGTGGCGTTTTGTCAAGAATCGTTCATTCCCCGCGCGTAGCGTGGGTACGCCCCGACCCCTGTCCGGCGCGTGTTCGACCCTACCCAAGGAGATTCCAAATGACGAAGCTTCTGCTCGGCCACTCCATCCGCCAGCGCGTTGTGGCTGCGCTGGTGATCGGCGCACTCACGGCCAGCGGCATGGCCAGTGCCGACAATGATTCACACGGTCATGGTTTCCAGTTTCTGCCCGGCAATCTTGTGGTCAGTCGCAGCGTTTACGACAACAAGAGCAGCAATGTTGCCGTCGGTACGATCCTGCCGGTGAACTGTGCGAACACCACCGGCGGTTGTGGCGCAGCCACCGGCGCGCCCTATGACGGCACGTATCCCTATGTCTGGAACAATGACCTCTACGACGGCAGCTTCGGCATCACCGCACGCATCTTCCTGGATCAGATGACGCCGAACGGGTGGCTGGTGAATTCGCTTGAGGTACCCAACAGCTCCCTGCCCACCGCGATGGCGGGCGAGCTGGTGACCAGCTTCAGCTCGAAGTCGGAGCTGGCCCTGCACCTGTCGCTGGATCACAGGTACCTGACGTTCATGGGCTATGTGGCGCCAGTCAACGCGATCGACGTGTCCAACTCGAACACCCCCGGCGCGATCGATGGCACCAATCCGGATGGTCAGAACTTCTATCGCGCGGTGGCGACGGTGAATCGCAGTGGTCGTTTCAGCTTTACCGAAACCAATGCCTACAGTGGCAACAATGGTCGCGCCGCGATCCTCGACGATCGTGGCATTGCCAATTATCTCTACACGGCTGGCAATGCGGGCAACGGCAACAACCCGCAGCCGGCGGGTATCGTGCTGGGCGCCGGCGCGCAGTTCATCATCCCGGTATCGTTGCCGGAGGTAGCGCAGACTCCGGGCGCGAGCACGCCGGTGAGCAGCTTCTCGCTGACCGCGTTGGGGCAGAAGGCCGACAAGATCGGCAAGGACGACAACTTTCGCGGCATGACTGTGTTCAACAACGTGCTCTATTACACCAAGGGCAGCGGTAGCAACGGCATCAACACCGTCTACTTCGTGGACACGACGGGCAAGGCGTGCCCGAACGGCGTGGGCCTGCCCGTGCCCGGCGCTGCGCTGCCTTCCGCACCGCTGTCCTACAACGCGAGCACGCTGGCTACGGCGGGACTGCCGACCAACATGTGCGTGCTGGCCGGTTTCCCGTCGACGCCGAACAAGTCGGCGACCACCACCGCCTATCCGTTCGACCTTTGGTTCGCCGACGCCAACACCGTCTATGTGGCCGACGAAGGTGATGGCTACACCGGCGGCAGCGACCTGTATACGCACGCCGCGGCGCAGACCACGGCGGGCCTGCAGAAGTGGGTATTCGATGCGACGGCGCAGAGCTGGAAGCTGGCCTACACGCTGCAGGCCGGGCTTGGCCTGGGTCAGTCGTACTCGGTGCGTGACTATCCGGCCGACGTCAATCCGGCCACCAACCTGCCGTGGTCCCCGGCCACCGACGGCTTGCGCAACTTCACCGGCCGCGTCGATCGCGATGGCAAGGTCACGCTGTGGGCCGTGACCTCCACGGTGAGTGGCAATGGCGATATCGGTGCCGACCCGAACCGGCTGGTGGCGATCCGTGACGACTTGAAGAACACCACGGCGGCCGGCGCTGCGAAGGAGTCGTTCGTGACCCTGCGTACGGCGAAATTCGGTGAAGTGCTGCGTGGCGTGTCGTTCACCCCCGACGCAGACGGCGATCACGGGCGCCAGCACTGAGCTGAGGGTAGGTAGCGTGGCTGGGCTGATTCGTTCGGCCACGCTATGGCTTGATCGCGGGTGCCGGCGTCGAATGAGCTGGCACCTCTCCTACGGTGTGTGTCCTTCGCCGCCCTCCGTTGATGGGGCGTCGGGATACGTTCCGTATCGATGCCGTTGCACAGCAAACTTCATCTATGTCTCGCAGGTTAAAGGTAAAACCTGACGCTTGTCTCCCAGCGCGTTAACGAAAAGTCGGCCACTATTCGTATTCAGTTCCTTCGCGCACATCAATCAGATGAGGTTCCGATGACTCGTACAGTTGCCGACAAACGCGCCGCGTTTCGCGCCCTGCACCAGCAAGGTTGTTTCGTGCTTCCCAATCCCTGGGACGTGGGGAGTGCACGGATGTTGCACCACCTGGGCTTTGCCGCGCTGGCCTCGACCAGTTCGGGTTACGCCTGGTCGACCGGTCGCCCCGACTACGCAGTGACGCTCGTGGATGTGCTGCAGCACCTGACTTCTCTCTGTGCAGCGGTTGACCTGCCGGTGAACGCTGATTTCGAGTCCGGTTTCGCTTCCGACCCTGAAGGGGTGGCGGCCAATGTCGGCCTCGCTGTGCAGGCGGGTGTGGCTGGCCTCTCGATCGAGGATCGCGATATTGCGGCCCCGTTTGGCCTCTACGACAGCGCCTTTGCGGTGGAGCGCATCCGTGCCGCCCGCGCAGCGATCGACCGCTCGGGCGAGGACGTCATCCTGGTGGCTCGCACCGAAGGCCTGCTGCACGATGCCGACGCTATCACGCCCGCCATCGACAAGCTGGTCGCCTTCGCTGCGGCGGGTGCCGATTGCCTGTATGCACCAGGCGTGCGCGACAAATCCCATATCGCCACGATGGTCCGCGCGGTATCACCCAAGCCGCTCAATGTCCTGGTGATGGATACCGGATGGAGCGTCGCCGAACTGGCCGATCTCGGCGTGCGACGCATCAGCATCGGCGGTGCGCTGGCGCGGGCCGCCTGGGCCGGAGTATTGGCGGCCGCCGAACAGATCAAGGCCGGTTCCTTCGAGGGTCTGGCTGGCGGAACGCCCGGCAGGCAGCTGAATGACATCTTTGCCGGCTTCGCTTGAAGCATTGCTGCGATGGTTGATAAAGAAGCCCGTTGACCTTCACGAACTTCTTCTTGCGGTCATCCCGGCGAAGGCCGGTAGAGCTCTAAAACAACGAAGCCCATCATCGCTGGTCAAGACCGTGGGGCAGATCACGGGGCCACCGGCTCGCCGTTGTCGATGCTGAAACGCATGCGTCCTGCTTCGATGCGCATACGCAGGTGACGGTACTTGGCGAGGTAGTGAATGCCGACGATCGCGGCGGCGATGCCCGCGGCAGCACCCACGCAGAGCGCCCAGCGCGCGCCGTAGCGGTCGACGACCCAGCCGACGATCGGTGCACCGATCGGCGTGCCGCCCAGCGCAACAGCCAGGCGGATCGCCATCACGCGGCCGCGCATGGCGCGCTCGGTCGACAGCTGCATCATGCTGTTGGTTGCGTTGACGAAGGTCAGTGCGGACACGCCGATGACCAGCAGGCAGACGCCGAACAGCCAGTAGTTGGGCATCACTGCAGCCAGCGCCAGGCCAAGCCCGAACACACCGGCAGCGATCAACAGCAACGGGATGCCAGGCCTCTCGCGGCGAGCGGAAAGCAGCGCGCCGGAGACGGTGCCGATGGCCATGATCGAGGTCAGCAAGCCGTACTGGCTCGCATCGCCGTGGAAGACGGTGACCGACATGGTCGAGATGAAAATGGGAAAGTTGAGCCCGAAGGTGCCGATCAGGAACAGCATCAGCAGCACGACCTTGAGGTCGGGGCGCCGCCAGACATAGTGGAAACCTTCGACGAAGCTGCCGCGAGTGCGCACGGCGCGTTCTTCCCGATGCAGGTCGTCGACGCGCAGCAGGTGCAGCGAGCCGAGCACGGCCGCAAACGAGACTGCGTTGATCACGAACAGCCAGCCCTCGCCGACGGCCGCGATCAGCACGCCGGCGACGGCGGGGCCGATCATCCGCGCGGCATTGAACGAGGTGGAATTCAGCCCCACCGCATTGGCGAGATCCGCTTCGCCGACCAGCTCGGAGACGAAGGTCTGGCGTGCCGGTGCGTCGAACGCGCTGACGCAGCCGAGCAGGAACGCGAACACGTAGACGTGCCACAACTGCACCAGCCCGGTGATGGTGAGGATGCCCAGCACCAACGCCAGTGCGCCCATCGCGGCCTGGGTGGCCATCAACAGCTTGCGCCGGTCGAAGTGATCGGCGACAAATCCGGTCCACGGCAGCATCAATAGCTGCGGGCCGAACTGCAGCGCCATCACCGTACCCACCGCGGTCGCGTTGTGATGGGTGAGCTGGGTCAGCACCAGCCAGTCCTGACCGATACGCTGCATCCATGTGCCCACGTTGGATACCAGCGCGCCGCCGGCCCACACGCGGTAGTTGAAGCTTTTCAGCGAGCGGAAAGTGCCTTTCACGACGTGCTCAGGAACTCTTCGCCACCTGCCCCCCGTGGAAGCGGCCGAACAAGCGCGCACTCATCACGCTGGTCAGAACCAGGCCCGCTCCCGCGGTTATCGCGTCATCGCTGGCAAGCAGGTCGAAGTGCCCGACGCGACCCAGCAGCACGTAGGCCACGACGAGATTGAACGAGCCCCAGAGCACGTTGACGGTCGACGAGGAAAGTCCCTGGCCGGGTGGCTTGGCGAACGGGGTCTGGAATGGGCGCCCCATCACGCCGCTGATGAAGTGCGGCAGCGCGTTGGCGAGGAACGCGCCGCCGAAGAAGTACGAAACATAATCAAGCCATGCCATGGTCATGCACTCGTGCCTTGGTTGAATGGTTGAGCCCGGCTATCGAGTCTTTCGTCGCTTCGGGCAATGGCCGTTATCTGCAGAGAGCGGAACGTCCTGTATCGCAGTCAGCGTCAGGCGCGAGTGCGGTCGAGTAGATCGATGATTTCCCGCGTCGTGCCGGTCTCGCCCAACCGCGGGAAGATCCGTGTGACGCTGTTGGCGTGGGCTTCGGCACCCATGTCGGTCATGGCGTCGACGGCCAGTGTGACGTTGTAGCCCAACTCGTGCGCGTAGCGGGCGGTGGATTCGACGCCGATGCTGGTGGCGACGCCGGCAAGCACGACCTGGGTGACGCCCTGCTTCTTCAGATATTCATCAAGATCGGTGTTCGAGAACGCGCCCCATGTGCGCTTGGTGACGACGTGGTCCTGCGGCTGCCGGTTCAGTTCGGGCACGAGGTCCGCCCATCCGGCGGGCAGCTCGCCCATGCTGCGTGATTGCTCCGCCCGGCCCGGTGCGCCACCGGTGACGTTGACCAGGACGACTGGCAAGCCGTGCTGGCGAAACGCATCAGCCAGGGCGCGCGCATGAGTTATCACCTCGCTGACCGGGTGTGCCGTGGGGTAGGCGACGATGCCATTCTGCAGGTCGATGACGACGAGAGCGGTCTGCGGGTCGAGCGTGGTGACAGTCATGGGGATTTCCTCGGGGAAGGTGGTTGGTGGTGGTTTGCAGCAGGGTGGCAAGGGTCGTTGTTCACGACTCGACGAGGCGTTTGAGCAGTTCGACGGCGCTGGCGAGCTGCACCTGCTCCTGCGATGTCAGTTGCGTCTGGATGGCATGGAACAACCAGTCCTCCCGCGCCGCGCGACTGGCCTTGATCAGTTCGTGGCAGGCGGGGGTCAACGACAGCAGGGTCTGGCGTCCATCGTCGGGGTCCGGGGAGCCGCTTACCAGGCCGGCGGCCAGCAGCGCGGAAACATTCGCGCCCATCGATTGCGGACGCATGCCCTCGGCGCGTGCGAGCGTCGTCACGGTGGCGGGCCCATCGCGCTCCAGATGCCCGAGCACCGACACTTGCGACCATGCCAGGCCGCCCAGGTTGGCCTGCTCGCGCAGCCGGCGCTTCAACTTGCCCACCAGCACACGCAGCTCCACGGCCGTTGCCATGGTGCGTGCCGTCGCTGGATCGACCCTGGACTTTTTCATGCAGCGAAGTCTAGCCGGTGCAAAGCCAAACTACCAAGGTAAACTTCATAAATGGACTCGGCTCTTTTCCCCGCCGCCGTGGTGGATCACCGTGGTCACGTGACGATGCATACATGAAGCGGCGTCGCCGTCGGAAGTGCGGTGGCGAATCCGGTCCCGGGATGCAACACTGCAGAGGCATGGCAGCCAGCCAATTCCCAGGTGAGGCTGGCTGATTCCAACCGGGTCATCCTCGACATGTCCGTGACTCATATTCCCCCAGCCGAATCCCCTTCCGCGGCTCATCACGTCCCGGCGGACAGTGCGTTGCCGGTCGGGAAGCAGCCGCGCCGGACCAGCGCCCACTCCGCCTTCTGGGTCATGACGCGGCGTGTCACCGTGCTGGCGGCGTGCGTGGACATGGCCTTTCTGGCCTTTTTCCTTGCGGTCGGCTCGCCGCTGCTGGCCTGGATCAATCTGATCAGCATCGGCATGTACGGCACTGCCTATCTGCTATTGACCCGGCGCAGGAATCTTCCGGCCATCATCCTGATCTGGGTGGAGGTCACCGCGCATGCGGTCGTCGGAACCATGCTGGTGGGCTGGGACAGCGGCTTCCATTACTACCTGCTGATGTTCATCCCGGCCACGGTCGTCAGCGGCGGCTGGCGCAATGTGATCGCCCCGCTGCTGTTCCTGTTCCTTGCCTACCTGGGGCTGCATGTGGCCGCGCATTATGTGGGCGCGCTGGCGCCACTGAGCGACACGGCCCTGCTGACGCTGAACGTGTTCAACGTGTCGATTTTCTTCGCCATGGCCAGTTACACGGCACGCTTCTATTACGACCTGGTCAGGAAGTCCGAACGCAAACTGCGCGAGCTGGCGACGAAGGATGCCTTGACCGGTCTGTCCAACCGGCGCCATCTGCTGGACCTGGCGCAGCAGGAAATCGCCCGCGCCCGGCGCGGCGGGGAGGAAGTCTCGCTGGTCCTGGCCGACATCGACGATTTCAAGCTGATCAATGACGGACATGGCCACGATGCCGGCGACCAAGTGCTGGTGCATGCGAGCCAGTTGTTCCGGGGCATCTGCCGGGCGCAGGACACGGTGGCCCGCTGGGGTGGCGAGGAATTTCTTTTCCTGCTGCCGGCAACCGGCCAGGACGCCGTGAGGGAATTTGCCGAACGCGTTCGCGCGACCATTGCCGAAACCAGGTTCGAGCACGCCGGCGAATCCATCGGATTCTCCCTGTCGCTGGGAGTGGCCACGCTGGCTGGATCCGAGAGTCTGGATGACGCGATCGGCCGCGCGGACCGCGCGCTCTACCGGAGCAAGACGGACGGCCGTGACCGCGTGACCGCGGCACTTCATCCGGCGTATGAAGAGCCGGCATCCTGGCGGGGCGACATGGAAGTTTCGCCTGGGTGATGTAACGCAAACGCGTCAGTGCTTCTGCGCCGGGTCCGCTGAACAGGCGCGCCGCATGCGGGTCGGCTTTCAGGCACGGCATGCACCACACCGGTCAGTCACGCACAATCCGTTTTCAGCACCGTACCCGACCACCGGCCAACTGCGCGCACGGGTGGAACACGGGCTTCGGCGGCGGTCCAGGCGGTTTGTGATCATGATCATGGCCATGATCCTGGTAGGGCGGCGCCACGGCGCCCCAGTAGGCGGGTGGAGCGTTGTAGGCCGGCTGGGACAGCTGGTCGGCGTAGTCGGCATTCTGCTGCCGCAGCGCATCGTTCTGGGTCTGCAACAGCTGGTTGGTGTTGGCGGTCTGGTCGGCAATCGCCTGCTGCCGTGCGTCTTCCGCCTGCTGTTGCGCATCGGCCGCGTCGTCGGCCTGTTGCTGGGCCTTGTCGTCCATCTTCTGCTGGTAGGCGGCGAGGCGATCCTTGTAGAGCGCCTCGAGATGATGGGCGTCGGCATAGCGCCTGGCGACGTCGACCTGATCCAGATTGAGATAATGGTCGATGACTTCGCGGTCGTCAGCCTGATGGATCAACTCGCCCTTGCCACCGGGGCAAGGATGGTCGGTGTACTCCAGCTGGCCACCCTGCGTGCATTTGTAGATGTTCTGCGCCACGCCAGCCTGCGCCGCGGCCAGCAGCAGGGCGGCAACACACAGCTTGAGGGTGAGCGTGGCCTTCATGGTGAGGGTCATTCTGCGCCGACACGGCGCAATAGAAAAGCTGCTGGAACGCGGACGGATCGGGTCCGTTCAAACTCTCTTTACCTGGTTAGGCCCCTGACGCTTGCGGGTGCCGCGCCCGCTCCCAGCTGCGCAGGCCGATCACCGCCAGCACGATGAAACCGGCATACAGCACCGAGGTGATCAGCAACGACTTGTAGACGTATTCGCCCACGTAGATCACGTCGACCACGATCCACAGCCACCAGGCGGCGACATGTCGCTTGGCCTGCCACCACTGTGCGACCAGGCTGTAGGCGGTCAGCGCCGCATCCAGCCACGGCAGGGCGGCATCGGTCCAGCGGTGCATGGTGAAGCCCAGGACCAGTGCGCCGATCGCGCCGAGTACGACATGCGCAACGAATTGTTTACGCGGCAGTGGCGCCACTTCGACGCGGCCGTCATCACCGAGATGATGCAGCCAGCGATGCCAGCCGTAGACGATCAGCACGGCGAACGCCAGCTGCAGCAGCGCGTCGGAATACAGCCTGGCGTCGACGAATACCCACGTGTAGACCAGCACCGAGACCAGCCCCACCGGCCAGCACCACGGCCGACGCTGGGTGGTCAGCCAGACGCCCCAGGCACTGAGCAAGGCGGCAATGAGTTCGATCGTGCTCATGTGAGGATCAGGCTCATATCAGAACGCGTAGGTCAGTGAGAGCCGCGCCAGTCGCGGCGCGCCCGGGAACAGGTAACTGTCACCGCCGGAGGTGCCGGTGTCGCGCCAGTAGAAATGGTTGAACACGTTGTCGACGTTCAGGCGCCAGGTGAGTGCGTGGCCGTTCCATTGAGTGACGTAGCGCAGGCCGGCGTCGAACACATGATAGGCCGGCACGCTCACCAGGCCGTTCGGCGTGGCGGGGTTGGAGCTGCTGTAGCGCCAGCCGCCGAGCAGGCTGAGCTGCGGCGCGAACGGCAGGCGGTAATCCAGGGTCAGCGCGGTGCGCAGGCGCGGCACGTTGACGATCTGGTGGCCTTCGTAACTGGGCGTGCCGGTGTCCTGCGCGCGCGCCTGGATCAGGTTGGCACTGGCAGTAAGGCGCAGGTTGTCGCTCAGCTGCCCGGCGGCATTGAGCTCCAGTCCGCTGTGCACTTCTTCGCCCTGCTGGACGAAGGTGAAGCCCTCGGCGGTGTTGTCTGGCTGCGCAAACTGGTACGGCTGGCGGATGCGGTACAGCGCAGCCTGCAGGCTCAACGCATCGCTCCACTCGTACTTGATGCCGGTTTCTATCTGCCGCGCCAGCAGCGGTGCCAGCACGGTGTTGCCGTTGGATGCCCAGTACGGCGCTTCGCCGCCCAGCGACAGGCTTTCGCTGTAGCTGACGTACGCCGTCAACGGCGCGGTCGGCTGCCACAGCACGGCTGCCTGCGGCAGCAGCTTGTTCTCCACGGTGTGGCGTTGCAGGGCACCGCTGTCGTCGAACGCGCTCTCGTTCAGTCGCACATAGCGGCCGCCGGCGAGTACCTGCCACTGCGAACCGAGATGCACGCGATCGAGCGCGAACAGCGAGCGCTGCCAGCTGTCCAGCCGGCGTGCCGAAGGTCCGGGCTGGTTCGGTGACGGTGCGAAATACGGCGGGTTCACCTCGTCGATGTTGGCGGTGCCGACATAGTCGTACACATAGGGGCGCTGGTTGAGTGTGCGCTGGAACGTGCTGGCGCCGACACTGAGCTCATGGCTGAGTGCGCCGGTGTCGAACGTGCCCTTGAGCACGGCGCGCAGCTCGTCGTTCTGGCGGGTGTCGTCGGGGCTGCGGTAGTCGTAGACGTCGTAGTCGCCGTTCGGCGCGAAGAAGTAGCCTGGTGTGGCGCCGCTGGCGCAGTCCGGTGAATAGAAGCAGCCGTAGGCGAAGGCGACGTTGTCGTCGATCACCACGTGGCTGTGTCCGGCCGAGACCTGCGCCTGCCAGTGGTCATCGAACTGGTAGTTGAAGCGCAGCGTGCTGTTGCTGGCGTGGATGCCGACCGGCTGCTGCCACGGCTCGTAGCCGAGCAAGCGGGTGCGGCTGGGATCGGGTGGAATCACCGTGCCGCCGAGCAGCTGGTAACCAGAGACCGAGCGTTGCCCGCTGGTCTGGTAATCGGTGTCCAGCTGCAGCGTGGCGTTGGCGCTGATCTTCCAGTCGGCGGCCAGCGCGACGAAACTGCGGCGGCCATCGGCATGCTGGACGTAGGAGTTCATGTCTTCGTGCGCCGCGTTCACGCGTACACCGAAGTCCGGGGTCAGCCAGCTGCCGACGTCCAGTGCCTCGTAACGCGAGCCCTCCGAATCGGTGCCCACGGTGACGGTGCGCACATCGGCCGGGCGCTTGCTGACGTAATTCACCAGGCCGCCGGGCGCGACCACGCCCGCTTCCAGGCCAGCGAGGCCCTTGAGGATTTCCACCTGCTGCTTGTCTTCCAGCGTCAGGTACTGCTCGCCGGTGATGCTGAGGTCGTTGAGGCGGAAGCCGCTGGCCAGGTCCAGCGCAAAGCCGCGGATGGCGATGTCCTGGTAGTAGCCGACTGGCGCGTAGTTGTCGCCGAGCGCGGCATCGGCATGCGCCAGTTCGCTCAGCGTGCGCGGCTGAAGGTCATCGAGCTGATCGCGGGTGATCACCGTGATCGCCGCCGGCGTGTCGTGCAGCGGTGCGTTGCCCAGACCACCGATCCCGGCGCTGGTGGCGTGATAGCCCTTCGCGCTGTCTGCCTGTACATGAACCGGGGCCAGCGAGGTGGTTTGCGGCTGGGTGGCATCGTCGCCCTGCGCATGGGCGAGCGTCATCACCGACAGCAAGGCAAGGATCAGGGGAGTGCGGGCGAGGGAAGTGCGGGGTGAGGCCATCGTCAATCGTCATCTATGGTGCGGACGAAGCGACGGCGATCCGGACGCCCGGACGGACGTGCTGGATCAGCAAGCTCCCTACGCCGGTGCTAACCGGATCAGGTTCCAAGGGACTCTCTCAGCCCGGCAAACACCGGGCACCCCCGCTTCAAGAACGCGTATTGAAGCACGAATGGCCGTTGCCCGGGGTCAGGCGAAGAGCCTGATGTGTTGTGGGAGCGGCTTCAGCCGCGACGCTTTTTGCTTGAACCAGCCAAGAGC